>NZ_JBXARL010000012.1:0-79337 GCF_058808215.1 Aminobacter sp. GW821-FHT11F06
AGACTCACTGAAGCTTTGACAACCTCAGCTTTCCCGGCCGGGACCGAATGGACAACCTCCTGAAAGCTCACATCTAGTCGAAGAAAGGCGCGCCTCCCCCAAGATCAAGGCAAGGGCGGCAGTGCTAAAAAGTGATCAAGCGAGCGAACCCCAAGGGCTCGAAATGTCGCATGTTCCTGGTCAGAACCGTGAGGCCATGCACTTGTGCAGTGGCAGCAATCGCGATGTCTTCAAAGCCCGGTTGGTGAGCGCGAGCATGATCAAGGATTTGGCCAGCAGCATGGGCGCACCTCAAGTCGTATGGCAACAGTTTTTGCGCCTTCCCGCGCGGCCTTTGTAATTCCGGACATCACCTGGGCGCTGATATCACGGACAGGAACAAGTGTGGACTAGCCTGATCCAGCCAATCGATCAGTCGTCCCTCACACCCCGTTTTTACGGTGCGAGCGCTGAAATCACGTTTGTACCAACCAGGAACATTGGAGATCGACAGCCCTGCTCGCATTTCCGGTTCGAGCAGGGATATCTTCTTCACCCCCCGGAGATGACGCTAGCAAGCGCCCGGAACTTGGAACGTGCGAAAGCTTCTCGTACTCATCGGAAGAAAGCACAGCAGCTTCCTTCCTGCCGTGCCGAGTGATGATTGCCGGATTACCGCGAACGGCCTGGCCAACGACTGCGGAATGCGTCGCCTTGGCGTCCTTGAGCTGACTCTCTGTCATCTTGCCTACCCTATGGGGGCGTGTGCGTCCAAGACCTTCGTCTGAAGACCATCAGACGCTGTCACCCCGCACCAGTGCCATGACCGTATCTGTCTCGAGGCCGTTTCCGGTGTGCTCATGCAATTGCGCCAAGCGGCGCGGCGACTTCCGGTCATCCTACTTTGGCCTGGGCCCCTCCCCTGCCGCGCAGCAGCGCCATCAGCACCGGCCCGATGGAGAACTCGCCGGCATTGGCCTTGGCTGTCAGACTGCGCAGATAGCCGCCGGGGCTTGCAATTGCCTCACCCCGCTGCAGCATCGCCGCCACCATGATCGCGGCATCGACCGCCCCCATCGCCTCGCAGGCCTGGTTCCAGGCATCGGGACTGACGCCGAGCGCGCCGCGCACCAGATTTGCCGTTTCCACCAGATCCGCCCAGCCCGAAATGCCGTTGCGTGCGTAATCGGCGATGTCAGGGCAGGCCCGCAGCACCATGCCAAGCGGATATCCGGTTGGTGGCTGGCTCCTAGTTTCCAGTTTCACCGCAGCGGTCGCCCCCTGGTCTTCTCTGAAGCCGGGTTCAAATTCATGAGGTTGTGTATTTGAATTCTGTATGTGGCGCTCGAAATGAGACTCATTGGCGCTTGTTTCTTCAGTTTTAACGTGACTTTCCAGCGTCTTGCGCACCTCCTGGGCAAGCAGAGCGAGATCAGCGGCAATCGGCTCGAGCTCAAGCCGGCTCGCGGTGCGTGGAATGGCGGCTGCGATCTCGCGATATTGAAGGTGCAGGCGCTGCCAGTCGGCGTTTATGCCTTCCTCGAGCCCAAACGCGATCATCTTGGCAATGTCGCGGCGCAGGATGGTGATGCGCTCGCGCACCAGCAATAGCGCCCGCCGCTCGGCCCTGACAGCCTCGGCCAAACGCTCGAACTCTTCGGCGCGGGCCAGAAGCGGTGAAAGGTCGAAACCGAAGGCCTGCTCGATCGCCCCGTCAAAGCCCTTGCGGGCGTAGCGCTTGCCATTGGGGCTGTCGCGGCGGACCACCAGGCCGCAGTCGACAAGCACCGACAGATGCCGCCGCAATGTCGCCGGCGCCATGCCATGCGCCCTCAGCGCCAGCTGGGTGTTGGAGGGAAACACCACCAGCCCCTCCCCTTCCACCAGATCGGTGTCGGGATGGAAGCTCAGCAGCGCGTTGAGCACCGCCAGCGCGCGATCACTCGCCCCCAGCAGTCCCTTGGCCTCGCAGACGGCGCGAAACACCTGCCATTTGTTGGCGCTGGCGCCCGCCGCGCAATTGTCGGCCGACATCTGCCCCGCCACCATCGCAAGCGTCAGCGACCGCCGCCCAAAGGGCGTCGTCGTAATATGCGTCTCCATAGTTCCTTCGCCTTTCAATCAGGCAAAAGAAATCTGCTCACCAATACGGTGCCGGAACTCTTGACAGTGATTCGGGGAAATGCGATTCTCTAGCTGCAACACTGATGAGAAGGGCTTCCACGACGGCAACGTTTGGGGGCCTTTTTCTTTTGCGTCAGTCTCCTGTTTTCAGCTTCCCAGACTCTCTGTACGTCTCGTAGAGGCGTTCGAGATTCTCTGAAATCCAACCGCCAAAACCGGCGGCATCCTTGTCCTTGAGAGCAAGCGTATAGGTCTTGCCGGCCGCTTTTGCGGTCGCGCTCACCATTTTGTCAGTTGCTACCCAACGCTGAGCTTGAGCGGGTGTTGCGGCCTTAGCGGTCTTCTTCGTAAGCGCTCCAAACACCAACTGGAACCGGGCGTCGCTCGACGTATCGTTGATGCTGTCTTGCGAAAGACGGGCCAGAAGCGAAGGCACAGCCGACGGTCTCATAACCTCAGCAAGCTCCATCCAGCGGCGGCGTCCCACTTCAGGTGCCGGCCCGATTGCCTCGATCAGCTCGAGCGGGATATCGCGCACAACACCGATCAGCTTCGACACCGCCGTTTTCTCAATGCCAAGCGCAGACATGATGACGTCCCGCGAGAAAGAGCGGTCTTCGAGGCGAGTTGCAAAGAGTGCGCGTTCGATGAAGGACAAATTGGTTCGCGCATTGTTTTCTTGTCCTTGGCTTACGACCAATTCGTCGTCTGACAGGTTTCGCACGACCGCGCGAATCTTGATCCCAAGCTGGGAGACCGCGGCCAACCGGCGATGGCCATAAGCCACCTGAAAGCGCCCCGTGGCATCGGGGTGCGGACGAACAAGGATCGGCACTTGCTGCCCATGATCCCTGATCTGCTCAATCAGCTGAGCAAGTTCAACAGGATCCATGGCAAGGCGATCACGCACAATCGAAGCGTCGACAAGTGCCGTATCGAGATCAACGATCGTTTGGCCTTCGGCCATCTGGCGTTCGAGATCGTTAACGCGCTCCACCTTTTGGGTGATGTTGCCAAGCGTCTTGGCAATGCCACCAACCGGAGAGTTGCCCCGCAGGCTGGGAGCTGCCAGGCCCGCGATCGGCCGCGAAGCGGCCAGCGGTTCAGATGGCCGCAGGGATTCTGTGCTTGCGGATACCTCGATAAGGTTTTTTCGGGCCATTATTTGCGACCCCACGTGTTCTTGAGGAGTGCCTCAATTTCCGAATTGACCTGGTTGAGCGACTCCATTGCCCGGTCATACGTGCCTCGGGTGAACTGCGCCCTGTCAACTTCGTAGAGGGTCTGCTTGGTCACCCCTGCATCGGAGATCGCGGTCGACTTGAGCATCGGATACTGAAGCATGCGATTGCCAAAGATCGCCCGCATGAAGCCTGTCATCTGGCTTTGCGGCCCGTCATTGGGTTCAAAGCGGGTGACGAGGTAGCGCATCCAGTCATAACTCGTGCGCCCCCCTGCATTTTCGACCACAGACATCAGTTCGCTGGTCATGGCCAGGAACTGGCTCATCGACATGACGTCGAGCATTTGCGGGTGCACTGTAATCAGCACCGAAGTCGCCGCGCACAGGGCCGACATTGTCAAAAAGCCAAGTTGCGGCGGGCAATCGATTACGACGACATCGTAAAGATCCTCGATGGGAGCAAGGGCCTCACCGATGCGCGCAAAAAACATCGTTTCCGCAGTCCCTGAGGCAATTGCGGTCGGCGTTTCGTGCTCGAACTCCATCAATTCAAGATTGCCAGGAACAATATGGAGATTAGGCGTGTAGGTGGCCCTGACGATATCGGCGATCGATCGCGGCTCATCATACCGGATTGCACCGTACAGGGTCTCTCCTTCGCCGACATCCAACTCGGGCTGATGCCCAAACAGCGCAGACAGGGACGCCTGCGGATCAAGGTCGACCGCAAGCACCCGATACCCGCGTATGGCCAGATACTGGGCAAGATGGGCTGACGTGGTGGTCTTGGCCGACCCACCCTTGAAATTCATGACGGCAATGACCTGGAGCTTTTCGCCAGGCCGGCGCAGAGGCAAGTATTTTTGAGCGCCATTTTTTTCGTCAAGGCTGGTCCGAATCCGGTCCATGTCCTCAGGAGAGTACATCCGCCGGCCGTTGGCCAAAGGCTCTGGTCCATGCCCCTCGGATGCGACCTGCCGAAGATACCCCTCCCCTATCCCGATATAGTAGGCTGCTTCGGCAGGCGTGAACTGCCTGATTGTCTTCTGGGAGGTAGGGGGGAATATCTTCTGCTGATGGAGCTGCAACTGCCGTGACAGTTCCCGCGAATCCGCAGACAACATCGACGGAAGGTGCTCCTGCTCTTGGTGTATCTTGCTCTGCAACATCCCCTGAACCTTAAACTACGCATTTTGCGAAAGAAGTAGCCAATCTGCGCAGTTACAGTATGGCCCGATTCGTGAAGATTTGACAAACGCTTAACCATAAGCGCCCTTCTAGTGAGTTGCCCGCGGGCAACTCACCTCGAACCGCCGCGCCGCTCACTTTTTCACCCCTGCCCCAGGATAGCGCGACACACCACATTCGACAAACGCATCACAAGCCGGCCTGATCCAAAAGTTGCCCGCGGGCAACTCGGATGTTGAGCGCATCTCTCAATCACAATCGTCGCCGGATCAAATAAACACCATCCTCACATTTGACGAGGCGCTTTGCGCCCTCAAGCTCCTAAAATGCGCGCGTTCCAACCGGATTGGCGCGACAATGTCAGATACATTCTTCGCAGCAGACGATACCCGCCTCCCGAGGGCCGGCACAGGCTTTGCGATGGTTGTGTGCGTCAAGTTCTGCAAATTGGGCGGCCATGAAGCTGGTCATGCGGCTTGTCCGCAGGCTGGTCACATTGCCCTTGCCGCACCTTACGACCACCGCTCGATTTGTCCCATCAAGCGGTGGAACGGTGCGCGTCCAGCCACCGACGAAGACAAAGGCGCGCCGGGCTGCACGGCTTGCGTTGCAAAAACTCAGCCGCGGGCAACTTGGCGGGGACCTTGTGATTGAAAGCTCCATCCCGGTCGGCTTTGGATATGGCTCATCCACTGCCGATGTCGTTGCGTCCAAACGCGCGGCTGCATCTGCGTTCGCAGTATTCTTGCGCCCGGCAACGATCGGCAGCATGGCCGTGGTCGCCGAACTTGCAAGCGATTCGACAGTGTTCGGGCACCAAGCCGTACTGTTTGCGCAAAGAGAAGGGGTTGTAATAGAGCCGCTGGGTGGGTCGTTTCCACGTCTCTACCTGCTCAGCCTGGGCACAATCCTGTGTCGGTTGTCGACACACTCAAGCTCCCAAGGGCGCGATACAGCAGCACGCAGATAATGCAATTCGGTGTCTTGCGGGGGCTGGCACGGCGCGCTATCGAACGCCAGGACGCAGGCCTGCTCGGCCGTGTTGCCACCGCAAGTGCGACAATCAGCCAACAATATCTACCACAGCCAAGCTTTGATGTAGCGCTCGAGCTGAGCAGGCAGCACAGAGCCTGTGGCGTACAGGTATCCCATAGCGGATCGCTTGTCGGCATTTTGTTCGACGCACGATGGCCCGAGGCGCGAGATCGGTTGCTGAACGCGGTACGCGCCGCGCAGGCCCAAGGGCTTGGCATGGCAGCGGCATACTCTGTTTTTAGCGACGCAGAGCCGACAGGGAGGGGACATGAACTCGTTTCTTGACGCCTACGAAACGCCAAGACTTTTCCATCTGGCGCCCAATCTCGTAGCTGCCAGCTTTGCGCTGATGAAACTGATGCCAGCGCGTTTGATGCTGGATCGAGCAGAGCAATCGAGCGAGATCGAAAAAGGCGCGCACATTGTTGAGTCCTCGTCTGGCTCGTTCGGCCTGGCGCTCGCCATGCTGGCTGCGGAGCGGAATTATTCGCTGACCCTAGTGAGTGCATCCAGCCTGGTTGATGCGCCCTTCATGGTCCGGGTTCGTCAATTGGGCGCCGAGCTGATCGTGAATGAAGCCCCCTCCGCGTCAGGTGACCAGCAGGGCCGCCTCGCGATACTCGAGCAACTCATGGCTGAACGGCCAGGCACCTATTGGCCAAGACAATACGACAATCCTGACAATCCGGCCGCCTATGCGCGGCTCGCGGAACGACTGGTCCGTGCAAACGGGCAAGTCGATTGCCTTGTTGGGACGGTGGGTTCGGGAGGCTCCCTGTGCGGTACTGCCCAATTCCTGAAGCCGATTTTTCCCGACCTTCACGTGATAGCAGTTAACACCAATCGCAGCGCGCTCTTCGGGCATCGTTCCGGCCCTCGTCTCCTGCGCGGCCTGGGCAACAGTCTGGTGCCCCTCAATCTTTGCCAGCGAGATCGATGAGGTCCACTGGATCGGGGCGTTTCAAGCCTTCATGGCTACCCGGAAACTCAACAGCAGGTACGGAGCCTATCTGGGACCAACAAGCGGGGCTGCTGCACTGGTTGCACAATGGTACGCAGGCCAAAACCCTTCGGCATCAACTGCGGTCATACTTCCAGACGAGGGAAACCGGTATCAGCAAACAGTTTACAATGACGCGTGGCTTAGAAGCCTTACCAACTGGCCGGTTCGCGAACTCCATAGCCCACAGATGCTGGACCAGCCACAGGAGTTGGGTGAAGAAAGTTGGACCATGGTGTACTGGCAACGACGATCACTGGCGGACCTGTTGCCTGACAGTGCGGGAACGCTGTCGCCGCCGTCTCGATCACCTCGAGCAGATGGCTGACCGATCGCGCCAGGCGATCGAGCCGCACCACGACGAGTGCCGCGCCGGCTTCGATCTCGCGTATCAGCTCGCGAGGGCGGGGCGTGCACGCGAAGCGTCGGAACCATGCTCCTGGACGATCAGGTCGCAACCGGCCGAGCGCAGCTCCATCTTCTGCGCTTCCGTGGCCTGTTCGTCGGTGGACACGCGCGTAGCCGATCAGGCGCTGCCTGGCGCTTGGGCGTTTCATCGATCGGGCCGAGGCGGAGGCCTGTCGCCGAGAAGCGCGAGCAGCGCCGGATTGATGTAGAGGTTTTCACGGCCGGCTTTCATCTCCTGCAGCAGGCCTTGCTCAGTGAGGGTCTTGAGATAGACCGAAGCCGCCTGTCGCTTTGCGATGCCGACCGTCACCAGATCGCCGATGCGGCAATAGGGGTTCACGAAGATCACCTCGGCCAACTCGCGCGAATAAATCTTAGGCAGCTCACGGCGGATATGGTCCGCGGTTTGGTCGCGCAAATCCCCGATGGCGCGAATGCGCGCCGTCGACCAATTTGCCGTCTCGCGCACCACCTCGAGCATGTAGAGAATCCAGTCCTCCCATACCTCCTCGGTCGTGACGGCCAGAATCCGGTCGTAGTAGGCCCGCTTGTTGCCGATGATGTAGCGGCTGAGATAGAGCACTGGGATGTTCCCGGTGTTGCCCGGATATCCAGTTCGACACCCTTGATGGTCCGGTAGACGGCGATTGCCGTGGACGTCGACACGGGCCCCTTGCTTGAGCGTCTGGGAGCCCTCGCTGAGGGCCGTACGTTAGCGCAGTGCTTCCTTTGTCGCTGGATCGGCCTGATTGCCGGGTTCATTGGCGAAGCGGAACAGCCTGTCGGTCGTGGTAACGATGTTCTCGATCAACGAACTCGCCTGTGCTTCAAGCAGCGGAATCGAGTTGATCAGATCGGCCTGGTTCGGAATAAGCTGGCCGGATATGCGAAGTTCGGCCAGCGCCGCCCGTGCCTGGATGCAGGCCTTCAGTACAGCCTTCGTCTCCACATCCTCGCGGGGGGGGGGGCAGGGGAGGGAGGTCATTGTAGGGACGGCCCGGCGGATATGTCGTCGGTATCGACATGTGGTTAGATCGTGTCGATAGAAACGCAATCTATCGACATATGGTGAGCTGCAAGCCGGTCGTTCAAATACAAACGTTTCTTGTGACTCTTCTGTCCCTCGTCATGGCGCTCAAACCCTGGTAAAATGGGATTTCTCGTTGATCTGAGGTTCTGGCGGCGATACGCTGTTCCGTCCGAAGGGCTGCTGCGCCCATATAGTACGTGGGCGAGAAAAACTTATCGATGTAACGGAACCATAAGCTGTTATAGCTTCAGTATCAAATAATATGTTCTGTTATTACAATGACTTACGAGATCAACAAATTCCTTTGCCGCTTGATCCGGCGAGTAACCGGGCAGATTGGGTGGCAGCGAAGCGATCACGATCCTGTCATCGGGTGTGACCCAGCATTCGCGCCGGTAATGAACCAGCTCTGCCCGCACAACCAGCTCGCGTACGTAACAGCTTTTGTAGCCCTTGAAGCGTGAACCCTCAGGAACATTGCAGCGCAGGACCTCTTCCCGGCTCACCCGCTTCACATCGAGCTTTGGGCCGCGCGGCTTTTTCTTGCCAGGCTGTCGTCCGATTTGCTGTCCGTCGCGTTGTCCATTCCCGAACGCCGAAACGGTGGGCGCGGCGGCAGGTTCTTCAGCCGCGCGATCTCATCGGGCAAAAGCTGGTTGTCGGGTATTTTCCAGACGAAGCGCCTCGTTTTCCTCACGAAGGGCTGCGTTGTCGGCGCGAAGCTCGTTGACCTCAGCCTTCAGCGCATTGACCTGATCAACCAGCCCACTCACCAGAGAGCGCAACACATTCAGCGAAAGCGTGTCTGCACGCTTAGGCGAGGGGAGGCGCCTCTTCTTCATTGGCAACAACCGCCGCGCCCTGTACGCGGGCTGCCGAAACCGCCAGTGTCGAAAAGCGGTCTTTGCGACCAGGTCAGATTGCGGCCTTCGTCCTTCAGCCAAAGCCGCGGCATGTCGATCGTCACTCGGAGCCGTTCTGCCGGGGGAAGGGCGGTCAGCCCTTCACCCAGCGACAGGCACGCATCGAGGATGCCCTGAGATAATCGGCCAGAAATGTGATGCGCCGCTCGGTTTCCGCAGCGATGTCGAAGACCCGAGCCACTCCAAGGGTCCGGATGATATTAGCCTGGAGGTCAAGCACGATGATCGCTCACTGTTTTGGCGTGGTAGACCGCTTCTGGAGAAGAGCTCCGCTTGCGATGTAATTCGCGAAGTGCCAGCATTGTGTCAATGCCCTCCCTAGTGAAGAGCATTGCCAGCTCTCCCGACTTTCATGGGCCCGAACTGCACCAGCTCTCACGGAATGCCAGCGCCGCCTGTTCTAGTCATTCTACCTTGAAGCGCTCGCAAGGTGGTTAGGACCAAGCCGCTTCATTCGGGGCGCCTTGTATTGCTGGCCTGGCGTTGCTGCGTATCCTGTAGGTCACATTCAAAGCCTCTTTCAGTCAGAAGTTCTCCCTGGGACCGCTGGTCGCATTTCTGGTGACGCTTGGTGGCCCGCCGCTCCTTGGTATCGGAGCGCCCTTCTGGGGCATCGTGTTTGGGGTTGTAACAAGCTTGTTGTTGGAGCGATCGGATTTTTCGACTAGGGCCGGGGACTAGGCCGTTATGCTTTCGGAAATTGATGACCAACAGCAAAGCATCATGGATTTGCGATCACGGGCCGGCCACCGATTTGATTGGCTGGTACATTGGCTTCCGGTTGCCTCGCTATGGTGCTTGTGCGAGACCGCCTGATCCATGTCGCCAGATGAGCAGGGGTTCGATTTGACCAAACGTCATGCAGGCACTGGGTTCTGTGAACAAGGGAGAATGCTCTATGTGCTCGGCGCGCCCGGATCGGGCAAGACGAGCATTGTCCCCCATCTGCGCCGCTTGCTGCCAAGCAACGTGATCCTCGACTGGGATTCACTGATGGAGCCTGCCGGAGCGCTGGCGCAAAGCAGCATCCGCGACGACGAGGCGACTTGGACATATCGGCGGCTCATGAAACAGGTGGTCGAAATAGCCGATCCCTGCAGGGTCGTGATGCTCGGTGTCTGCACACCGTCAGAACTTGACGACTGGCCCGACGGCAACTGGCTGGTCCTTGACTGTAGTGACGATGAGCGGAGAAGGCGACTTCTTGGCAGAGGTGAAACTCAAGAAGATATCGTCTCTGCCGTCCTGGACGCGGCCGAGTATCGAAAGCTGGGTTTTGAAAGGCTCGACGCGACCGGATGGTCTCCTGAGCAAACAGCCGCGGCGATTGCCGGCAGAACCGGCGCTGCGTGATCGACGAAGACCACGGAGCAGTGGCCGCGCAAGGCGGTGTTGAGCCGACGGTCTTCTGTCCAGGGCGCGGGAACAGCTGTCGCGATCTGTCGCTCCATCTTGAGGAGCTTCAGCGCAGGAACCAAAAAGTGCGTACTTGCTAGCTGGTCCGAAGTGAAACAATTACGCGGCAGCTCTCGCATGTTTCCTGCGAGACAAGGCATGGTCTGCAATTCACGGGACGGCATTCATGAAAGCCATGGTTCTTTGTTCAAGCCCTCGTCGTGACGGCAATTCAACGACGATGGCGAAAGCCGTGGCGCAGGGGCTGCTTGAGGCTGGGCACGAGGTAGACATTTTTCACGTTGACGAGATCTTGTCAGCTTTGCTCAGAGACTGTCGTGCGTGTCGCAGACAAGATGGAGAGTGCGCGATCGACGATGGGTTTCGCCAGACGTTTTTCCAGTCTTACCTTCCCGCCGACGGCTTCGTGGCTGCAACTCCGATCTATTGGTACGGCGTGTCGGCGCAATTGAAGGCATTTTTCGACAGAATGTTCTGTTATGTGGCTGCCTCTCGTCCAGAACCGGCCACCGTGGTCGCTCAGATGACTGGGAAGCGGATAGGACTGGTCCTGAGTTCCGAGGAGACATTTCCCTCGGTATCAGCCGGACCGGTACACCAAATTCAGGAGTTCAGTCGATATACGCGCTCGACGTTTGTTGGTGCGGTTCATGGTTACGGCAATTCACGGAGCGACATTCACCGAGATCCTGGCGATCCTGTAGGGCGCGCGCGATCCTTTGGTCGCGCCTTCTTTGACGCTCATGCGTCAGACTATCAGATAGATACGCCGAGATCGGGACGTGTCTGGGGGTAGAAAGGCGTCGTCGTTCGTACCTTGGCGGCTACGTCTTGCTATCGCGCCCGGATCTTGTGTCGCTTTTTGGCCGCCGCCTCAAGATGGGCGGCGTCAAACTGCGCCTTGGCCTTGTCCAGCTCGGGGAAGTTCTGCTCTGCCCATCGGTCAAGGATGAAAAGTGTTTCGCTAAGCGACAGGCCCGTTGCGCTGAGCCTGTACTCGACATGGGGCGGGACTGTCTGCTGATCGTGACGTAAGACGAGTCCGTAGCAACCATCATTGATCAGCACTTTGGCTGGCGCGCGAGTTTCTGGCTCGTTGTCGTTCTGGCTGTGTTGTGCGCCGGTGTCATTGGCATGCTGGTTCCTGCTTCGAAGAAATCTTCCCAGGTTAGCCTCGCCACGGAACTGGCATCGTTTCGCAATGGCAAGCTTTGGGCGGCTTACGCCACCAGCGGCCTGATCATTGGCGCCACTTTTGCTGCGTTCAGCTATTTCTCGCCGATCTTTACCGAGCTCACCGGCTTTGCTCCAGCCACCGTTCCCCTGTTGCTCGGTGTATATGGCGCTGCCAACGTGATCGGTAACTCGATTGTTGGACGTTTTGCCGACAAGCACACGATCCCGATCCTCATTGGCGGCTTGATGGCACTGGCTGTAACGCTCGCGATATTTGCGCTCTTTGCCGATCACCGCGTCATCAGCGTCATCAGCGTCATTGCGTTCATTGTCATAGGGCTCGTGGGCGTGCCAATGAACCCGGCGATGATCTCAAGGGTCATGAAAACAGTGCACCCAGGTCCCTTGGTCAACACCGTTCACACCTCCGTCATCAACATCGGACTGGCCGCTGGCGCCTGGTTCGGCGGCATTGGCATCGTGGCCGGTTACGGATTGAGTTCACCGCTTTGGATCGGTGTCGCGCTGGCGCTGCTTGGGCTTGTCAGCCTGATGCCACGTAGCGTCAGGGTCGAGGCGAATTGACATTGCATCGTGGTCGATTGGCCACGAGCAACATGACCCTCTTGGACGCCATTCGTTGAATTGGTGATCTTGAAGGCGAAATTGGCGCCGCCCTTTGCAATCGTGAAGGGTGGCTCGATCTCTTCCCCCTTACAAACAGGGACGTCGCAGCCGTTACTTGTGTCGCAATCATGCCGTTGAAGGTCCATGCCTGAAGGTTGAGCAGCATCATTCAGGGGCCAAGCGGCATGGCTTGCGGTGACGGCCGGGAGATGGCGGTGGAGACGTCGGCTTGCGGCGCGCTCCATCTCCTTGGCTGGCTATCAGTTGCAACATGCGTAGAGCCCTCAGAGTTTGAGGAAAAGCTGCCATGACGGTTGGTTCGATGAGAAGCTGCCTAAGGCCGATCGCCGGGCGCAATTGCTCGAGACGGCTTTACGCATTGTCTGCGATCAAGCTCGAAGGCACAAGGCTGGTCCTTGATGCCGTCTCTGGCGCCTTCATTGTAGGCTTCAAGGATCATCTTGCTGGCATACGGTCTTGATTCCAGCGTCATGCAAGCACGGACCAGCAACTTTCGATGCGAATGTTTGTGGGCTGGATCGCCTGCAAACGCTTCCCTTTGAGGCTATTGCAGAAAGTAGACGACCATCCTTAAGTGCCGATACTCGTCAACGGTCAGCGTCTCGTGCAAGAAGCGCAAGGGCGAGCCGTTTTGCGGATCCAGCATGGAGCTGATGCCCCGCATGTAATTTTCCATGCCCGGCTCTGTGAACCATCGGCGGAAATCCGCAGAGAGCTTCTTGAGGTCATCGACCAGCGCAAGCATCGCCGGATCGTTGGGAACTGCTGCCAGATCATAGCGAAACTGCGCAAGCATCCTTGGCGCTTGGTCGTTCCAGTGAACAAGGTTTCGACGAAACTGCGGATCGGCAAAAATCAGGCGCATGACGTTGCGATCTGGCTGCTCTCGGCTTGTGAAGCCGAACAGATCGTTTGCGGGCGCGTTCCATGCAACGACATCCCAGCGCAAGTTGGCAACATAGGCTGGGCGCGTGGCGAGATCGTCCAGCAAATTCTGGATGAGGGGGCTGACGGACGGTGATTGATAAGCTTCAAGTGGCGGAGGCCGCTTGTGAGCTAGCAAAAACAGGTGGCTGCATTCAGCATCGTCCAGTCTCAACGCCTTGGCCACCTTGAGCAGGAAGCTCTCCGAGACCTGAATGTCACGTCCTTATTCAAACCATGTGTACCAGGTGAGGCCTATGCCTGCGATTGCGGCCACTTCCTCGCGCCGCAGACCAGGCGTGCGGCGGCTGCCGGTCAAGGGCAGCCCGGCATCGAGGGGGGTAAGCTTTTTCCTGTGGCGCATCAGGAACTCAGAGAGTTCGGCTCGCGTGCGCGCAAGCGTACGGTCAGACAAGTTGTTACCTCTAGTAACAGGATAATTTCCAATATTGTAACAGGATCATCGTGCCCCAAATGTCGGATCGCGACAAGGAGGCCGCATGATTTCCGAAAACGAACTTGATCTTCCGCATGCCAGGATCACCGCCGAAATGATCACACCACCGCAAGCCGGGCTGCGGCAATGGCTGGGGCTTGCGCTACTGGCTTTGCCGACTGTCATGCTTGGCCTTGACCTGACGCTTCTGCATCTGGCGCTGCCAGCACTCGCCGCCGATCTTAAGCCAACCAGCATGCAAGCGCTCTGGATCATGGATGCTTACGGCTTCCTGATTGCGGGCTTTTTTGATCACCATGGGGACGCTTGGCGACCGTATCGGCCGTCGCAAACTCCTGATGGCAGGTGCGGCCGCGTTTGCGGTTGCATCGGTGATTGCCGCGTTTTCGACAAGTGCCGTCATGTTGATTGTCGCCAGGGCGCTGCTGGGCATGGCCGGTGCAACCTTGATGCCATCAACACTGGCGTTGATTACGAATATGTTCGCCGATCCAAGGCAGCGCGCGCTTGGCTTTGGAATATGGGCGACAATGTTTGCGCTCGGCATGGCGTTGGGGCCGATTGTCGGCGGTGTGCTGCTTGAGCGCTTCTGGTGGGGGGCGGCGTTCCTCATAGCAGTGCCTGTCGTTGGCCTGTTGCTTGTGTTGGGGCCCGTCTTGCTGCCGGAGTATCGCGCGCCAAACGCTGTCAGGCTGGACCTTGCAAGTGTGGGCCTTTCGCTCGTTGCCATGCTGCCGGTAATCTATGGCATCAAGCAGATCGCCAAATATGGCTTTGGACTGCATCAGCTCGGTGCAACCGCAATCGGGCTCGTCTTCGCCACTCTGTTTGTTCGCCGCCAGAGACGGCTCGCCGATCCGCTGCTCGACATGTCGCTGTTTGCCAACAAGGCCTTCAGCGTGGCGTTGATCGTGCTTTTGTTTGGCCTGGTCGCGGTGGGCGGCACCATGCTGCTGGTCACCCAGTATCTGCAACTCGTGGTCGGGTTTTCCCCGCTTGTCGCGGGGCTGTGGATGGGGCCGCCTGCACTTGCTATGGTCGCTGCCGGCATCACAGCGCCGCTGATTGCGCGGCGTGTTCGCCCGGGCTTTGTGGTCGCGGGGGCATTGGGGCTGTCTGTCATAGGCTATCTGATGCTTGCCCAGCTCGAACACAGCACTTTTGGCGTAGCCTTTGTCGTCGCCGGCTTCTCGCTTGCCTATCTTGGGCTTGGTACGATAGCAGCGCTGGGCACAGACCTTGTGGTTGGATCAGCCCCCCCTGAAAAGGCAGGCTCCGCTTCGGCTATGTCCGAAACGGTTCAGGACCTCGGCATTTCACTTGGCATCGCCGTCCTCGGCAGCCTCTCAACCGCCATCTATCGCGAACATATGCTTGACCGTATTCCTCAAGGTCTCGGTCATGACGTAAAAGCGGCGCTCGGTGATAGTTTGTGGGCGGCAACCTCAATCACTTCGGAACTGCCCGCTGGTCTGATGGAGGTAGCGCAAGCTGCTTTCACTGCTGGGTTCAGCAGCGCGGCAATCTTGAGTGCGGCAAGCGTTTTTATGCTCGCGGTTCTTGCCGCTGTGTCGTTGCGGCATGTGGGTGTAGCTGGGGGAAAGAGCAGCACCAGTGAATGCGGCTGGTGCAACTGCGATTCAGCTTGTGCTTGCCATAGCACTGCAAGTGGGACGGGAAACATCGAGGCCCGCCATATGCTTGCTAAGGTGCATACTCGGATCTTGCAGAATTGCGTGATCGTGCGCACGGCAGTTGTCTCCGTAAGAACGGCTAGCCGCCTCCGCAGCAGGCGCACGGGCGTGTGGATGCGCGCGTATTGGCGTGGCCCAGCGAAGACATGCGTGCGCTGGATATTGAAATGACCTATGAAAACCCCGCAAAACTGGCTCCTGGAGCATGTGAACTCCTCGGCGGCTATCGGCACATAATGACGGTGTGATGGATGAGAAGGGTGATAGCTTTCACACCACAAAATTTGCTGAATATCGCACGTTCCTGCGCAATGCCGCGCCATGCGTCTCGTTCATGCCATATGGTTGGTTTCGCGCGCCGCAAACCATCCGGCTAGATGCCAAATTTGGATTGCAGCAAATGGCCTACCGAGACTCGGCTGATGAGGCCGCGCGCGACCTCGCCAATGGAATCAATCATCTGAGCGGCAGTCTGCCACTCACGCTTGATATGCTTATTCCGGCATTGAAGCAGCAGTGCATATGCCTCAGTGAATGCTACAGTGCCTTTGAAAAGCTTGTTGAGGAGCAGAGCAGGGAGCTTTTCTCAAACGTCCATGATGACTGACCTGTCACTGTGCCGTCTGTTGGATGAGTTCGCCAGATCGAGGCACGATGGGAGTGTCATCTCCTGAGTACGGTGTCTACCACCTGCTCTACGTTCATGGCGGATGAATCGATCCAATGACCGATGCGAAGCGTCTCGCGGACAAGGGCGTCGGCAAGGACGGAAGGAGGGAACCCGTCTGAGTATCCGGTCTTTGGCCGGTCTCTATCCCGCTGAGCCAGTACTTCTGCCGAAGGGGCCAATACCACCACACGCGGATTGAGGTCGCAAAGGCGCTCGACAGCGGCGACCAGGTCATGCCCGACGAGAATGTCCTGGTACACGACGGTGAAACCCGCATCGAAATAGCGACGCACGGCATCGGTCGCGATCTGCAAGGTTAGTTGTGCCCGAGCTTCGGCGTCGAGAGTGGGTCCCATTATCGAGGCGCTGTGAAACGGCGTGCAGCTCCAATGACGAGGCGGTCGATCCGCCGGCTGGCGCGACAGAAGGCCGGCCACATCCAGGCCATTATCCAGCCCATGAACAGCCATGCGAGCACGACGTCGGAGACGAAATGGGCACCGAGGGCAATTCGGTTGACGGAGAAGATCAGGACCAATGGCAGCAGGACGGCAAGCATCGGCCTCCTGAAGTGCGCAGGCAGCAACAAAGGCAGGCTCAGCAGCGCGAAAGCCATTGCCGATTCACCTGACAAGAAGGAGCAGCTCCGCCAGCACTCGCTGGAAATCTGCCATGCAGGGGTGAATTGCAGCGTGCCGCTGAATTCGACGATCTCGTTTGGACGCGCACGCCCGATCACGAACTTGGTCAGCTGAATGAAGAGCCCAGGGCCGAGCGCATAAAAGACGAGGATGAAGATTGCCTTGTGCGGTCTCAGAAGCCAGGTCGCATGTGAGAAGGCATGCACGACCAGCACGATGGCGAGGGCTGGGAGGACGAGATACGGTACATTGCGGTTGACGTCGCGGATTGCCAGAAGAAATGGCTCCGCTACCAGCGGAAACCCGCCTGCGTCGGCTGCAAACCATCGCGAGACGCGGAGATCGAGCCCTGGCATAGCCACGAACAAGAGGCTCGCGAGTACGATGAGTGATCCGGCAAAGCGGGCAGGATCGCCCGCAACAAAAGCCTGGAGCGCGTGCGTTTTCGGCAACGGCGTGGCGCGTCGGATCGTGTTGTATGTCTCCCGGTTCAGGGCAAACAGTCTCCCTTTCTCGGCAGTCAAGGACAAAGGCGGCTCGTTTGGGCCGGATATCATGCTTCGCTCGCGGATCTGGAATGACGGGTGGCGGGCGAAGGAATGCGGGCATTGTCAAGACTTGGCGGAGAAACC
Source organism: Aminobacter sp. GW821-FHT11F06 (assembly GCF_058808215.1). NCBI lineage: Bacteria > Pseudomonadati > Pseudomonadota > Alphaproteobacteria > Hyphomicrobiales > Phyllobacteriaceae > Aminobacter > Aminobacter sp. GW821-FHT11F06. The sequence continues at coordinate 17,129 of NZ_JBXARL010000012.1, forward strand.
GCCGGGGTTTGATGCGGAGGGGCGTTTGGCGGGGGGCTTTGGTCCCGCTCACGGTTGCAACACTGGGCTTCTCCCCGCATAAGTCTGCCGTAATGAAGCCTCTCTGGAGCACTTTATGATCGACAAGGGCCTCGTCCTCATCGTCGAGGATGAGCAGGAGATCGCGCAGATACTCGACGCCTATCTCGTTCGTGACGGCTTCAGGACCGTGCGTGCGGCCGATGGCGAAACAGCGCTGCTCCACCACGCGGTGCTGGCGCCAGACCTTGTTCTGCTCGATGTCGGCATCCCGCGGATCGACGGTTTCGAGGTTCTGGCGCGGTTGCGGCGCGAGGGGAACACGCCGGTCATCATGGCGACCGCGCTGGCCGACGATATCGACCGGTTGGCGGGCTTGCGTCTCGGCGCCGACGACTATGTCGTCAAGCCATTCAACCCGCAGGAGGTGGTCGCCCGCGTCAATGCGGTACTGCGGCGCACGCGCAACGGCGGCGAGGCCACCATCCTGCGTTTCGACAGCGTGGAGGTCGATCTCAACGCCCACGCCGCTTTTGTCAGCGCTGGCGGAGGCAGAAGGGCGCTTCCGCTGACGCTTAGCGAATTTCGCGTTCTCGTCCACCTGATCCGCCGGCCCACCCACGTCTTCGAAAGAGCCGATATTCTCGACGCTTGCCTGCCCGACAGCGAGGCGCTGGCCCGCACGGTGGACACGCATGTCGCCAACCTGCGCCGCAAGCTTGAGGACCATGGGGCTTGCGGCTTTCTGAAAGCGGTGCGCGGCGTCGGCTATCGTTTCATGGAGCCGCGATGAAGTTTCCCCGCCTTTCGCTGAGCACGCTGACGGCGGCGACGATCGCGGCGATGCTGCTTCTCAGCGTCGCCATCGTCTATGGCGGCGTCACCTGGTTTACCAGCCACGCGGAGGCGCAACTACTGGCGTCTCTGCCCGAGGGCGCAAGGCGCGCTTATCAGGACATGGAAGCCGGCATAATCCCCAAGCTGGCCGATCTGGAGATTTTCTTCGCTGAGCTCTCAGTCGCAGGCAGCAACTTCGATTTTATCGTCTACGCCTCGATCGCCGGTTGCGGCCTGCTTGCTGCGCTGATCTGCAGCCTCATCGGCTACTGGCTGGCCCGGCGTATCAGTCGCCCACTTGAGACGCTGACCGCCGCCGCCGAAGACCTGCGTAACGGTGATTTTGGTATCCGCGTCGCCGGGCTTGACCATGGAACGCGCGAGGTGACGATCCTCATCGAGGCCTTCAACGCAATGGCGGCGAATCTCCAGAACATGGAAACGCGGCTGCGCTTCAACACGATGGCTGTGGCGCATGAATTGCGTACGCCGCTCACGGTCCTGCAGGGAACTGTGCAGGGCATGATCGACGGGGTGTTTCCGCTCAAAGAGCAAAAGCTTCACCTACTGCTGGCGCAGATCGAAGGATTGAATAGGCTGGTCGAAGATCTGCGCACGCTGTCGCTGGCCGCAGGCCAGAAACTGGTCATGGAACGCATCCCCGTCGATCTGGCGACGGAGGCGGCCGATGTGCTGGAGACGGCGCGACCGATGCTGGCTGAGGCTGGCGTCGCAATCGAGGTCAGCCTCCAGCCGGCGAAAACGGTGGCCGACCAGCAGCGTCTGCGCCAGGCGATGCTGGCATTGATCGAAAACGTCCGACGCTATACCGCTTCCGGAGGCGTCATCCGCTGCGAGACCGGCCTGATCGGCAATGGCGAGGCTTTTGTGCGCTTTTTGGATCGCGGGCCTGGATTGCCGGACGACATCGCCTCGCGGTCCTTCGATATCTTCTGGCGCGGCGATCCTTCTCGATCCCGCGCATCGGGCGGTACCGGTCTTGGCCTCTCCGTGGTGCAGGCGATCGTCAGGGCGCATGATGGTGGGCTGGAGATCGGCAACCGGGACGGTGGCGGTGTCTCCGTCACGATGCGCTTTCCGGCCGAGCAGCCCGGATAGCTGCCGCGTGCCTTGGCGGCGCTCAGATCTCCGCCGGTCACCGCCCCGATGCTTTGCCTTCTGTCTTGCGGCGGTAGCCGCTCGTGGTGTTGGGATGACAGAACGAGATCGGACAACCACTCGATTTCGCGATCAGGCAGCGCGGGCGATAGCAGCACCCTCGGCGTCGAACAGCGACACGCGCGCACCGTCGATGGCGATGCCAACAGTCTCGCCGATGCGCACTGGTGTATCCGCGGGCGCGTTGACGTTGATCAGGCCAAGCCGGTCGTTGCGCACGAAGACACAGGTGTTGCCGCCGAGATATTCGGCGACCTCGACGGTGCCGCGGCAGTTGCCGGCCTCGGGCGAAACGAGCGTTAGATGCTCGGGGCGGGCGCCGAGCTGGGTCGGCGTGCCGGAGAAAGCGAGGGCGAGCGTGCCCTGGCCGTACAGGTCGAGCTTGCCGTCACCAGTGGGCGCGCAGGCGAGCACATTCATCTTGGGGCTGCCGATGAACTGGGCGACGAACAAATTGGCTGGCCGCTCGTAGAGTTCATGCGGGCTGCCGTGCTGCATGACGCGGCCTTCCTTGAGCACGACGATGCGGTCGGCCAGCGTCATCGCCTCGACCTGGTCATGAGTGACGTAGATCATGGTGGCGCCGAGTGCCCGGTGCAGCTTGGCGATCTCGAGGCGCATGTCGACCCGCAGCGCTGCGTCGAGATTGGACAGCGGCTCGTCGAACAGGAAGGCGACCGGCTGGCGCACGATGGCGCGGCCGATGGCGACGCGCTGGCGCTGGCCACCCGACAGCTGGCGCGGGTAGCGCTCGAGCAGGTGGGTGAGCTTCAGCGTGTCGGCGGCCTGGTCGACCTTGGCCTTGATCGCATCCGACGAGAGTTTCGCGAGCTTGAGCCCAAAACCCATGTTCTGGCGCACGGTCATGTGCGGGTAGAGCGCATAGGACTGGAACACCATGGCGAGCTGGCGCTCGACCGGCGGTGCCTTGGTGACGTCCCTGCCGTCGATGAGCAGGCGGCCGGAAGTGGTTTCCTCCAGGCCGGCGATCATGCGCAAAAGCGTGGACTTGCCACAACCGGATGGGCCGATGATGACGACGAACTCACCATTGGCGATGTCGAGATCGAGATCCTTGATGATCTCTGTGCCGCCGTAGCGCTTGCCGGCTTTTTCCAGTGAAATCGTGCTCATTGAATTCTCCGAAGAAACTGTCTCAACCCTTGACCGCGCCTGCCGTCATCGAGCCGCTGATCTGGCGATACATGATGAGGCCGAGCAGCATCGGCGGCAGCGCGCCGACGATCATGACGGCCGAGGCTACGCCCCATTGCACGCCGCCGCCGCTGGCGGCGAAGAAGAACGAGGCGCCAACGGTGATGGGAACGGCCTTGGATGTGGTCAGCATCAGGCCGAACAGGAACTCGTTCCAGGCGGTGATGAAGCCGAAGATCAGGCTGGTGACGATGGCCGGCCGGCAGAGCGGGGCGATGACCCTGGTCAGGATCTGGAAGCGCGTTGCGCCGTCCATCAATGCCGCCTCGTCGAGTTCGCCCGGCAGGTCGCGTATGGCGTTGACCAGAATGACGAGCGCCAGCGGCAGGTTGACGATGGTGAGGATCAGGCCGAGGCCGAGGCGTGTGTCGAGCAGCGCCAGCCACTGGAACATCATGTAGAGCGGGATGGCGAAGATGATGAGTGGCACGGCGCGCAGGTTGACGATGAAGGGCAACAATGTGCGCTCGCCGACCTTGCCGCGGGCGATCGCATAAGCCGCGGGCAGAGCGAGTGCTACGGCAAGCAAGGTGCCGAGTGCCGCGACCGCGACGCTGTTGGCGAGATAGAGGAAGATGTTCAGCCGGTCGGAGACCTTGAAGACCGCGGCGTAGTTGTCGAGCGTCGGTGCGTACACCCACAGGCCCGGATTGGTCGACAGCTCGCGCGCACTCTTGAGCGATGTCGAGAGCGTGACAAGGATCGGGAAGTTCATCGCGAAAGCCACGATGGCGAAGACGATCCAGCGAAGGGCGTTGATCATCAGCGTGCTCTCTTGCGGCGGGCGGCAAGCGCGTTGAGGCCGTAAAGCACGGTGAACGACACCGCAAACAGGATGACGGAAGCGGCGACCGCCTTGCCGATGGCGCCCTGCTTGAAGAAGGCCTCGTAGATGTAGATCGACAGCGAGGCGGTGGAGCCGCCAGGGCCGCTGCCGGTCAGCACATAGATGTTGTCGAAGACGCGGAAGCCGTCGATGAAGCGGATGAGCAGGGCGACAACGATGGTTGGCGCCATCAGTGGAAGCTCGATGTACCAGAGCCGGTGGCGGTAGCGCGCGCCGTCCATGGCGGACGCCTCGACGATCTCCTTGGGGATGGCCTGGTAGGCCATATAAAACAGCAGGAAGGCGAAGGGCGTCCACTGCAGCGTCTCGACCACGACCAACGTCCAAAAGGCAGAGGCCGGCCCAAGGAACGAGAAGCTCGCGCCGAACCAGGTCCAGAGATAATAGGGCACCGGGCCGACGAATTCGTGCAGCACGAGGCGATACATCAGACCAACAAGTGCCGGCGCCACCATCAGCGGCAGCATCAGGATCGCCATCAGCCAGCTGCGCTTTTCAATGAGCGGCGACAAGAAGATAGCGAGGAACAGACCGAGCGCGCATTCGAGCAGCGCCGTCAGCAAGCCGAAGCGCAGCGAAAACCACGTCGCCTGCCAGAACGATGAGTCGTTCCAGACGGCGGCGAAGTTGGAAAAGCCAGTGATCTCGGGGTGCCGCAGGTTCTCGAAGTTAACCTCCGAGACCGAATAGACGAGATTGACGATCGCCGGGAAGCCGAGGAACACAAGCAGGAACAGCACCACCGGGAGAGCCAGCAGCCTGAATTCGGGCGAGGGGGCGCGTTGTGAAAGCGTTGTCATCAATCGATCTACGGCTGGCTTCCTAATAGAAGCAATAGTGGCTGGTGGGCCGAAGCCAGGTGCCTCGCCAACTTGCTCTTTTGGCAGGCTCAGGACTCGGCACCTCGAACCCGCATGGCGGGGCGGGAAAATGGTGCCAGGATCGCCCCTTCGACATGCTCAAGGCACGAAATCGCGGGGAGGTGCCGAATCCTGAACCTGTTGAGATGGCCGATGGCGGCAAAGGCGCCGCCATCGGCCAAACGCTTACTTGAGCAGGTCAGTCATGCCTTTTTCGGTGTTCTTCAGCGCATCGTCGAGCGACTGCGCGCCCGACCAGTAGCCGGTGAACTCCTTGGCCTGGAGCTGGTAGACGGACTGCGCGTTGGCCGAGGTGCCGCCGTTCATGACGTAGCCATATTTGCTAGCGAACTCGCCGAGCTTGACCAGGTCCGGACGCTCGGCAGCGACTTCCTTGACGACGTCCGGCGTCAGCGCCGGAGCACCGCTGTTCCTGGCGTAGATAAGCGCTGCTTCCTTGGACGACAGCCACTTGATGAAGGCCTTGGCGCCTTCCTTGTTGGGTGCGTTCTTGTTGAGGCCGAAGCCGAGGCCATGGATGTGGGTGAAGCGACCTTCGGGGCCGGTAGGCGGCGCGACGGTCTCGGTGACCTCGGCGACGGCAGGCGACTTGTCCTTCGACGTTAGGTCGGAAGCGGCTGCGTTCCACTGCATCATCGCGGCAACCTGGCCCGACGCATAGGCGGCATTGGCCTCTGCGAACTCGTAAGACAGCGAGTCGCGCGGGGTGGCGCCGGCGTCATAGAGCAGCTTGTAGGTCTCGAGGCCCTTGCGATAGGCGTCGGAATTGACCGTCACCTTGCCATTCGCGTCCATCCAGTTGGCGCCATAGGCACGCGGCAGCGACTGGAACACCATCATGTTGAACAGCAGGTTCTTGAGCTGCAGCACGGTGCCATAGCGGGTCGGGCTGTCGGGGTTCACGGCTTGGGTGAAATACAGCGCGGTCGCCGCGTAATCGTCCCAGGTCCACTCGTCCGGGTTCTTTGGCTCGAGCTTTTTACCGAGGTGCTTTTCGGAAATCTCGGCGAACTTGGCCTTGGCCGCGTCGTCCTTGAGCAGCGCCTCGATCAGGTCCTTGCGGTAATACATGAAGTGCAGCGACAGGTCGGTCGGCACGCCGTACTGCTTGCCCTGATACTGCATCGTGGTGAGCACCGAGTCGCCGTAGACGGCCTTGGCCTCGTCCGACAGCTCGACTGGTTCCATGTACGGGGCATAGCGGCCGATCGAATAGGTCGCGAGCAGGTTGGCGTCGAAGGCCGTAGTGCCGGCAGCGAGGTCTGCCTGCACCTTGTCCCAGAAGCCGTCGCGGTTGAAAAACAGCAGCTCGACTTTGTTGTCGGCCGATACGTCGGCCTTGGCGTTGTAGGCATCGGCAGCCGCGCGCAGCGCGGTCTCCTCGGGGCCGCCCGGCCAACCGAGCACGGTCACCTTGGCGAAGGCGGGGCTCGCCAGCAGGCTGGCGATCGCAGCAGCGATCAGGCCGCCCTTTCTGATCTTCGAAAATGTCACGTCGTGTTCTCCCTCTTAGTCAGTTCTGACGGTTTGCTAAATCCGCGATGCCCACGACGCCGGCGCGCTCTCCGAGCGCTGCGGCGTGAAGCTGCGGGGCGAGCCGTGGCGGCAGGCTTCCCAGCGCCTGCCGGACGGATTCGAGATACCCAGGCGCAAGTCCGATACCGCCGCCGATGACGATGCGGGCGGGGTCGAGCATGAGCTTGATGTTGCGGCACAAAAGGGCGGTCTGGCGCACCGACGCCTTGATAATGTCCTTCGCCCAGGCGTGGCCGGCGGCGGCCGCCTCGAAGACCTCGCGCGCAGTGGCCCCGGCCTGGTGAGGTGCTGCCTGTGCAGCCATCCAATTGCCGGAGACGTTGTCCTCGAGAACGCCTGTGTTCTCATCAAGGCTGCGCAGCAGGCCGAAATGACCGGCGAGCCCGCCGAGCAGGCGGCCGTTGACGACGATGCCGCCGCCAATACCCGTCGAAATGGTGAGGAAGACGAGATCCTGGCCCTGGCCGGCGCCGAATGCGAATTCGCCCCAGGCGGCAGCCTGCGCGTCGTTGGCAGCGAGCACGGCCTCGGTTCCTGCGAGCCTGCTGACGGTCGCGACCAGCGGGAAGCGCTCCGGAACGTCGAGCGTCTTGCGGTTGAGTGGCGACCAGCAACCGTCGTCGATTATGCCGCTGACGGCGATGCCTGTTGTGTCGTAGCGGCCTTTCCAGCCTGAAATTGCGTCGAACAGGGCCGTCAGCCACTGCTCGGGGTCGCCGCTGCGCGGGGTCGGCATTTTGTGAGTTTTGACCACCTCGGGCCCGCGCACCAGCGCGGCGAGCATCTTGGTGCCGCCGATGTCGAGCGCGAGAACGGTGTCGGCCATGGCGATCAGGCCCCAGCCTTGGCGATGGTTTCGTCGAGGGCAGAGCGGAACCAGGAGGTCACATATTCCGGCCTGGTGATGGCCGAGCCGACCACAACCATCGATGCGCCCGATGCCAGCGCCTGCTGCGCCTGGGCGGGGGTGCGGACGTTGCCCTCTGCGACTACGTACCGCGTTAGCTTGCGCATCGCCGAAATCAGCGCGAAATCGGGTTCCGTTGGCTCGACCGGGCCGGTGTAGCCGGCAAGCGTGGAGCCGACGACATCGGCTCCCTCGGCCAGTGCCTGCTCGGCATCGGAGATGACCGAGCAATCGGCCATGGCGGCGCGGCCGTGGGAATGAATGCGTTCGATGAGCGCCCTGGTCGAAACCGGGCGGATTCGTTGGGTGGCGTCATAGGCGATGATGTCGGCGCCGGCCTCGGCGAGCGCATCGACATCCTCTAGCCACGGCGTGATGCGGACGGGCGTGTCGTCGAGGTCGCGCTTGACCAGGCCGACGATCGGCTTGTCGGTGGCGGCGCGCACGGCCGCGACATATTCTGATGACTCAATGCGCAGTGCTATCGCACCGCCGTCGATGGCTGCCAGCGCAAAGCCCACGACCATCTCTGCCTTGTCCATGGCGCCATCCTTCACGGGCTGGCAGGACACGATGAGACCATTGTCGAGGGCTTTGAAGTCAAGCGGCACGCGGGCATCTCCTGTGATGCCCAGACGGTAGCAGTCTAAGACCAGATTGCAACAGGCTTTGAACTGGTATTATCGCATCAATTCGATGACGAAGTCGTAGACGTCACCGCGATATTTGGTCTGGGTGAACTCGACGATCTGGCCGTCGGCGAGGAAGCAGCGGCGCTCCATGATGAGCAGGCTGGCATCGTCGGGCGTGCCGAGCAACTGGCGCTCCTCTTCGCTCGCAGGCTTGGCCTGCATGCGCTGCAGCGCGCGAACGGGCTTGGCGCCGGTGGCCTCGAGATATTCGTAGAGCGAGGCTTGGACAGCTTGCGGATCGGGCACGAAACGGGCCGGCAGCGTGGCGATCTCGATGGCGATCGGCGTGTCGTCCGCAGTGCGCAGGCGGCGCAGCCTCACGACCTTTTCGCTGCCGGAGATGCCCAAAGCCATCATTTCTGCGGGCGATGGCCGTGAAATCTCACGCGAAATCCACACGCAGCCGGGCTCCAGCCCACGCGAGCGCATGTCTTCGGAGAAGCTTGTCATGGTTGCCAGCGACTTCTCCAGGCGCGACGACACGACGGTCTTGGCGCCCTGGCGGCGGTCCAGCAGTCCATCTGAGACAAGGCCGTCGATGGCCTTGCGCACGGTGACGCGCGAGATGCCAAGCGCATCGCATAGGGTGCGCTCGCTGGGGATGACGGCATTGCGTTTGAGTTGGGCCGTGGTGATGGCTTGCTTGATGGCGTCTTCAAGCCGGCGGTAGAGCGGTTCGCCGCTCTCGCCGGAAAGCTGCCTTGCGAGGAAGTCGAGGATTGCCTGATCGCCCATCGGTGTCACCTGTGGAAAGTCGCCCCTTTATGCATAATTTTTTTCAGGTGTTAAACTGGTATTGTTCTTGTCGGGCCGAAGCGAGGCCTCGGTCGTGCCGATTTTACCCTCGATCCGTGTCTGCTGCGGCGGGATTGATCGACAATAGTCATCACGAACTGGCCGTCACGAGTGAGCATGCTGTCGCTATGGATGGGCTTCCACCCATCCACAAGAATCCGTTTGATCGAATTCTCATTGCCCAGTCGATCGTCGAGGGCATCACGCTGCTGGTGCAGTGAGACCTGCAATCACCCGGCGGCAGGTCGAGCCACCCGGGGTTTTCGCTGCGCGGGTGACCTCTAAAGGCGGGGTCTCTCGAACTAGAAAGAGCACTGTTCCAAGCGCTCGGCAATGTGACTGAAATTTGACCTCTGTCTTGATCGTCGGCCGATGATTTCATCGGTATTCACCAGAAGCTGCGGACCGCGTTGCGCGCGGCATCGGCCTTTTCAGGCGAATGCACTTCTCGATGTTTTCATGCAGCTTTTGTGCGCTCTGCAGGCTGCTGTCCTCGCGGGTCACGTGAACAAACAGATGGTTCAGAGCGGATTCGATCAACATGCCAAGGGGGACCAGCAGGTCGCTGCCCGAAGCAGCGGCGGGCGCTGCTCATGCCGGCCCAAGGCTGATCAAAAAGCCATGGACGGAGCGGGCGTCCATGGCTTTGCGGCTGCCTGTCAGGCTGCCTGCAGCGGAGATCCGTGCGGATCAGATCTACCGCAATACGCTGGTGACCTTGTCACCTTCGTCGTTGAGCTGAATCGAAACCTTTTCGCCGACTTGCAGGGCAGGAAGCGCAACATCGCGCGGAATGGTGAAGCTCTTGCCGCTCTCGAGCGTAACGACGCGCGTATACGGGTTGAACTTGGTGATCATACCGTTCGAGGATGACGCCAAGGCGGCGCCCGACATGAAGGCGAGTGAAGCGGCTGCGAGAACAAGGGTCTTCATTGCGTGTTTCCTTCTTGGGAGGTGACGCCAATATCGGCGACGTCCCTTTTTTAGCGGGCCTCTGTTTCGTGCCGTTTTCCGAGCCAGGCGATAAATGTTTCGTTTGTTTCAATCTGGAGAGAAGCGAAGAAAAATGAAAGGCCAGGCCGTCACAAAGACGTTTCCGTACGATCTGGAACGATTTCGGGCTCAGCCTCACGACGGGGCCAAGCACCATGGCGGCCGGGCGGAGGCGCTGCGATCGCGATTGGGTAGCGCGGTGAAGAGGCGGGCTCGGGCGAGTTGGTCGTGTCGCTGGATGGAGGCGGGGCCCGCAGCCATGCCTGTTTTGGCGGGTGAGCCGTTGGGCCGACCGGCCGGCCGAATACGTTATCGTTGGGGAGTGAACGTAGGTTACGGGCTTCGCCTCGGCGGCCAAACGGCAAACGGCGGTTGCCCGGTTATCGCGCGGCTGAACTCCAGGCGCGGGCTGTGTGCCACGCCTGCAAATTGCGTTCTGATCGATCGGCAGCTGTCAGGTGAGCGGCAATCAAGGGGTCGATGATGTGGGGATCGGTCAGCGGCGCCATATGTCCCGCATCCGGGACCATGACCAGGCGTGCGCCCGGAATCGTTTCCGCGACCATCTCCGTGACGCGCAGGCTGGCGAGCGGGCTTTCGAGCGCCATCACAGCCAGGGTCGGGCAAGCCAGTCGGGCGCAGTTTGCCAACGGCCATGATCCGGCAAGCGATGCGGCGAGGTTCGAGGCCACCTGGGCCGCTTGCGCGGCAAGCTTGCGGCGGAGAGCCGCGCTGGACTTCTCCCACGCGCCGTGGCCATGCCAGAAGTCGATATAGGCGCGCATGGCCGCTGCCGACTCGTTGGCAGCGACAGCGGCATGAATATCTTCTGCGAGTGTGGCTAGTTCGACAAACAAGGCCACGTCGTTCGGATCGCCATCGCGCAGCAGGTGATAGACCGCCGGTTCGATGAGCGTCAGGCTGCGCACCAGATCCGGCCGCGCCATTGCGATTTCCATGGCCAGTGCAGCGCCATGCAGATGGCCGACGACGTGCATCTGCCCGTCGTTGCGCTGCATGGCTGCGATCAAGCTTGCGGCGATCTGCTCCATGCCGCGCGCAACATTCAATTGCGCATCGCCATATCCGGGCAGATCTGGTGCATGCAGCCGGTAGCGGGCCCTGAGGTAGTCCGAGAGGCCATGCCATTGCTGCCCGCTACTGGCAGCACCATGGAGCGCCAGCACGGGTGGTCTGAAATCAACCTCCGCGACATCAAGCCTGTTCAAGTCAGCCCAGGTCGTCTTCATGGCCACGTCTCCGGTCAGCGGAAGAACCATGGGCAAGCCAATCTATTTCGCACCTGGGAACGCCAATGTCCTTCAGCAGGAAGTCGTCCAGTTCGGACAGATGCTTAACGGCGCGGTGATGTGCGCGCCGTGCGCGGTATGCCTGAAAGGCAAGGCGAAGTTTCGCAACCCAGGATGGGGCAAGAGCAGAAGCTGGAGATCGTATGGTGAGCGTGGGCATTTTGGGACCTCCGTCCGTGAGCGACGCCAGACCAGCGACGTTTCTGTTCTAGTTCATTCCTATTTCAGCTCGTTTTCTGGAATTGGCGTGCAGTGTTTCGTTTGTTTCAAACGGATGACGTCCGCGCCTTTTCCCGTCGGGGCTCAGTCGGCACGCGGCGTGCTGTCTGCGCACGGAATGAGCGGCTTGGCGCCAAGACGTGCAGCGCTACCGGTCAGCGTGTCGGATGACGTGAGACCGAAACTGCGCGGCGCGCTGCGGGTCGTGGAACGTACCGGTGCTTCCCAAAACAGGTGCCGCATCCTTCCCGGCGATGCACCCAGCGAGGCTTGGGAAGAGAAGTCGGAGACCTCGCCTGGCATGGTTGTGTAGGGTGCCGAGTGCGGCTGCCTGACGGACAATCCGTCAAAGCTCGGAAACAGCATGAGCGAGCCGAAATCATTGGCATGTGCTGCGCCGAATGTCGGCACCACAGCGGTTAAGGCGAGAAGGGTCAGTCTCATCTTCCATCTCCTCATGAGGTGTTCGGTTGGTTGACGTCGCGCGTCCTGTCGTGCGCGCAGCCCATCAACAGAGCGCGGGTTTTTTGGTAGACTGCCTCGGGCTGCCCAGAGCGGCCGAGCGAAGTCGACGCAGTGGAAGCTAACGCAGCCCTGTTTCAGCCTGCCCTCCAAAATCGAGGGAAAATGTTTCGTTTGTTCACTGTTCTGCGCGGAAGTGGAGCAATTGAAACAAAACGGAAGGCTTTCGACCTAAAACCGAAACACAGGGCTTGTATGCAATCACGCCGCCGTGAAGACGATGCGGAGGCTTCTACCTGACATCGAGGAGATGACGCATGCAAGCTGACGGCAGGACTGCCGAGGCGGTTGAACGTGAAGCGACAGCTCTCATGCAAAAAGTGCTCGATGCCTGCCCGGTGCCGACGCGTATGTCGACCATCGAAGGGGATACGCTCTATCGCAATCCCGCCAGCAGAGAACTCTATGGCGACCGCGCGCACATCGGCGACTATTACGTCGATCCCGACGATCGCAAGACGCTGGTCCGCGTCCTGCTGGATAAGGGCTGCATCGATGATTTTCGAGTCCGCCAACGCGACGCCAACAACAACATCTTCTGGGGTTCGATCTCGGCGCGGCTGATCGACTTCCAGGGACGGTCGGTGATCGTCTCCAACGCGACGAACATCACCGACATCATCGTCGCCCAGGACCAGACCCGGCAGGCCAATGAGCGGTTGGCCGACGGCATCGAATCCCTGGCGGAAGGATTTGCGCTTTACGACAGGGACGATCGCCTGGTTCTGGCCAACAGCCAGTATCGAAAGATGCATTCCGTCAGCGCCGACGTGTTGGTTCCCGGGGTCAATTGGTTCGACTTCCTGCGCGTGACAGCGCAACGCAACCAGTTTCCCGTTTCAGACGACAAGATCGACGACTGGCTGGTCGAACGGGCCAAGGATCGGCGAGAATTCCGCCAGCAGGAATTCCAACACAGCGATGGAGGTTGGTTCTTTGTTTCGAATTGCCCGACCCGCGAGGGCGGCTTCGTTGTCACCCGGCTCGACATCACCGAGCGCAAGCGCGCTGAGCTGGCTGCGAAAGAGGCCGATGAACTGGTGCGCAAGGTCCTGGAGGCCTGCCCGGCCAGTATCCAGATGACCAGGGCAGACGATGGGAAGGTGCTCTATCGGAGCCCGGCTACGGAGGAGTTGCATGGCCACGTCGAGAGCGCCTTCGACAGTTACCTCAACCCGTTGCATCGCAAGCAATTTGTCGAGCGTCTTTTGCGGGAGGGGGCGGTCGATGATTTCGTGACGCAGCTCAAGCGCAAGGATGGTCAACCGTGCTGGTGCTCAATCTCGGCAAGGCTCATCGATTTTCATGGTGAGAAGGTCATTGTCTCGCACAGCTATGACCTTTCCGACCGTATCGAAATGCAGCAGCAACTTGAGCGCCAGCGCGAAACGCTGCACCAAAACGAGAAGCTGTCGGCGCTCGGCGGCTTGCTTGCGGGTGTCGCACACGAGTTGAACAACCCGCTGTCCGTTGTGCTCGGCATGTCCTTGACGCTCAAGGAGACGGCGACCGATCCCAAGACGGTTGAGCGTGCCGACAAGATCAGCAAGGCTGCGGAACGCTGCGCCAGGATCGTCAGGACGTTCCTGGCGATGGCCAGGCAGCAACCGACACGGACCTCGAATGTTTCGATCGATGACATCGTGACGGCGGCGACGGAGGTTGTGGGTTATTCCATCAAGTCGTCCGACATCAAGCTGTCGCTTGAACTCGAACCCGACCTGCCGGCGATCTGGGCCGACCCTGATCAGCTCAGCCAGGTGTTGATCAACCTGCTGGTCAATGCCGAGCACGCGTTGCATGACTGGGACGGCCAACGACAGATCACGGTTTCGACCTGTCGCCACGCGGAGAACGGCAATATCGTCGTCAAGGTGGCCGATACTGGTCCTGGAATATCAGAAGAAATCCTGCCCCGTATCTTCGAGCCCTTTTTCACCACCAAGGAGGTCGGGGCGGGAACCGGCATCGGCCTGTCCTTTTGCCATCGCATCGTCCAATCCCACCAGGGCACGATCCGGGTTGAAACCACTCACGGCGGCGGGTCAACGTTCGTGGTGACGCTTCCGGCTTCCGACCGGCACGTAGAACGGGCCGAGAGCGTAACAGCTGAACCGTCCAAATCGACAGGGCGCGTCTGCCTGGTGGTGGAAGATGAAAAGGACGTTGGTGAGTTGATAGCCGAAATTCTCACCCAGGACGGCTTCACGGTGATCATCGCCAAATCAGGTAAAGAGGCGCTGATGCAGCTGAAGCTGCGAACGTTCGACATCATTCTCAGCGATCTGAGAATGCCTGATATGGATGGCCGCAGGCTCTACAACCATGTCTCCGACGTCTATCCCGCGCAGGCTGACAGGCTCGCTTTCCTGACCGGTGACACAATCAGCCCGGACGCGCAGGTCTTCTTGCGCGCAACAAGGCGGCCTTACCTCGAGAAGCCCGTAAAGCCGTTCGAACTCCGGATGTTTGTCTCGAAACTGGTCAACAGGGACGGCTGAAGCACGAAGGATTTGCCTGCCCTTTCGAAGAGGGCTATTTTCACCCCGAGGTGAGGACGCGTTGAACGCCAACCCGCACATCGTTGTCTGCGATGACGAGCCGGATATACGCGACACGGTCGCCGAGTATCTGGAACGCAATGGTTTCGCCGTCACAACCGCCGATGCAGGTCCTTCCCTGCGCGCGCTCATCGACGCTCAGCCGCCTGTTGATGTCGTCATACTCGATATCCGCATGCCTGGCGAAGACGGCCTCTCGCTGGCGCGTTTTCTGCGCGAGCATTCCAAGGTTGCCATCATCATGCTGACGGGCTCAGCCGAGATCATTGACCGGGTGGTTGGTCTCGAGATTGGTGCCGACGACTATATCGCCAAGCCCGTCGACTTGCGGGAGTTGCTTGCCCGGGTGAAGGCAGTGCTGCGCAGAACCTCAGGGCATGAGCAGGCGAGGGGGGATCATCTGGGTCCGCATATAGCCCAGTTCGGCAGCTGCCGGCTGGACCTGGAAACCCACAAGTTGCTCGACGCCGATGGTGCCGACATTGCCATTACGCCGATGGAGTTCCAGCTCTTGAAAGTGTTTGCCGACAATCGCGGGCGAACGCTCAACCGTGACCAGTTGCTGGAGCTTGCCCACGATCGCGGATGGGATCCCTTCGATCGCAGCATCGACATCAGGATTTCCCGGCTGCGAAAGAAAATCGAGCACGATCCCTCCAAGCCGGAGGTAATCAGGACCATCCGCGGCGTGGGATATCTCTACGCGTAGGACCTCGCGTCGCGCGCATTGATCAATTTCGCCCTTTGGAGCCGCAACTCTTTCGACTGATCGATATCGGAGGGGTCTTCAGATGAACCATGCGATACAATTCGTGCAGAGGACCGCGCAGTCCGCTACGTGGCCCGTCTCCAAATCGACCACATGTCGTTCAATAGTTGTCCTTAACAAGCACCTCGATGCGGATATCTTCCTGAGACGCGATCAGGTCGCGGCCTCCGCGCGCCGCTTAAGATTAATCAATGGATTGCGTCTTCGCCGATTGCCGGGCTCGGGGCTTGTTCTGCCCAGCGAGAACGCGCCATTCACCGGCCAGGTTCCCTCTGCGGCGGTCCCGCCTGTTTGAGAAAGACGAGTGTGCCGTCGAGTTGTGAGACAACGATGGTGCCCTTGTCAGGGCCGAGCACTGCGACGGGTCGCGTCAGCCCGTCGAGAAGCACTTGTCTATTTCCGGAGACGAGGTCCAATTCGATGAGCCTGCCGCTGCCGGATGCCCATCCAGCAGATTGGTCGAAGGTGCCGTGCTCGAGAACCAGCATCTCGCCTTTCGTTTCGAAAGCGACATCGACTGGAGCATTCAGGTCGGCCGCCTCGATGCGGGCGCTGCTTGCCTGCCCCGTTTGCGGTAGCGAGACGACCCGGCCGCTGCCCGCGACAAAGGGAAATCCGCCGAACAGGGAAACGTAGAGCCTGTCCCCATGCGCGGCGATGCCGGTCGGGACAGCGTCGAATTGGTAAGTCTGCCTATTGTTGAACTCGGTCGGCGACAGGGCGGTCATTACCTGGCCGCTGACTGTCAGCTGGGCGAAAGTGAAAAGCGACGCCTGGCCGCTGCCATCGACAGAAAGTCGTTCGATCGAGTTCCGCGCGGCATCGACGACATAAAGTGTGTCGCCCGACAGGGCAAAATCGTAAGGGTTCCAGAAATCGCTGCTGACGAGCCTGACCATTGCACTTTCGTCGACTTCGATAACTGCGTGGCCGTTGGGGCCTTCCATTTGGTCCGCTGGCGTCCATCCCTGGGTGACAAGATAGTGGTTGGCAAAGCGGAGGACACGGTAGGGACCTGTCGGATCGCCCATCACATCCGTGCCATGGGGGAGGGTCGGGCCGAAGGCGGTGAAGCGGCCGTCCGGTGTGCGTCGATAGAGGCGCCCGTCGGCAAGGTTCGTAACGAGAAGTGCGTCGCCGTCACGCGCCAAGCCGGCGAAGATCGCCCCTGGCTTGCGGATGATGTCCACTTCGTATCCAGGCGCTGCCTTCGGCTGTGCCAAGGCGCTCGTCGTCATCAAGGCAAGGGCAATCAATCCTGCGATCGTACGCATCGAAAGCCTCCGGTGGCAGAAAAGCGGAAATCGGGATCATAAGCGAGCCGGTAGGTGGCGCTAAGCCGGCTTGGATCACTATTCCACGCGCCGCCGCGAAGCACGCGGAATTTGCCTGCGATGCCGGGCAGCACCTCGCCACTATAGGGCGCATAGAAATCTCGGGTCCACTCCCAGACATTGCCGACAAGATTGAACAGACCCTCCTTGCTCGCTCCGTCGGGAAATGAACGTGCCGGCGCGGTCATGGCATAGCCGTCGCTGTCGTCGGCGCCGCAGCAAATGTCGCTTCCGTGGTTCGCCCGCGTGGCGTCAACGGGCGCGTCGCCCCAGGGAAAGCGAGCACCGTCCGTACCGCGCGCGGCACGCTCGTATTGCTGTTCGGATGGCAGCCGCAGGCCGTAGTAGGTGCAGAAAGCCGCAGCGTCGGCAAAACTTACGCCGACGACCGGCCGGTCGGGCAGGCCGAGAATGGGATGCTCGCTGTAGAAAGCGGCGCGATGCCCGGTCGCTTCGACGAAGCGCTTGTATTGCGCGTTGGTGACCTCGGTTTCGTTCATGGCGAAACCCTTGCCGTCGATGGTGCGGCGGGGGCGCTCGTTCTCCTGGCCCGTGTCGTTGCCGAAAACGAACGGGCCTGCCGGTATCTCGATAAGCGGGTTGCCGGGAATCGTATCATGGGCCACGGCGCCGGCGGTCGGTGTGAGCGCCGCAGCAACCGCGAGCATTCTAGAAATCGACGCGTTCCTGGCTCTTGCGATCAAAGAGAAACACCCGTTCCGGAGCAAAGCCGACATCCACCATCTGGTCGAAATCGCCAACGAAGTTCTTGTCGGCGCGAAGCGTGAGAAGCGAGTCTCCGGCTCTAACCGTGACCAGCGTGCTTTCGCCGGTCAGTTCGACCGAATAGATCGGGGCGGTGACATTGGCCTTCCCGCTTCCGGCAGGAAGGACATGGACGTCCTCCGGGCGCACGCCGAGCACCGCGCCTGCGACGTTCGAACGCCCAAGGCCGTCGATCCTGATGCCGCCGGGGCTTGCGAAGGCGCCCTCGACCACGTCGCCGTCGATCAGATTCATGGGCGGCGAGCCGATGAAGCCGGCGACAAAAAGGGTGCGCGGATTGTTGTAGATCTCCTTTGGCGTGCCAAGCTGTTCGATCACGCCCTTGTTCATCACCGCCACCCGGTGGGCGAGCGTCATCGCCTCGATCTGATCGTGGGTGACGTAGATCGTCGTCACTTGCAACTCGTGCTGGAGGTGCTTGAGTTCGGCCCGCATCTGCACCCGAAGCTTGGCGTCGAGGTTGGAGAGCGGCTCGTCCATGAGGAAGACTTTTGGGGTCCGGATGATGGCGCGGGCGAGGGCCACCCGCTGGCGCTGTCCGCCGGAAAGCTCCTTCGGCAGCCGGCTGAGCAGGCCATCGAGCTCCACACGGCGCGCGACCTCCATGACCATCTGCCGCCGCTTGTCATCGGGCACTTTGCGGATCTTCAGGGGATACCCGATATTGTCCGCAACGGAGAGATGCGGGTAGAGCGCGTAGGACTGGAACACCATCGCGACGTCGCGGTATTTCGGCAGCATTTCGTTGACCAGGTCCTCGCCGATGAAGATGTCGCCTGCGCTGACCTCTTCCAGGCCCGCGACCATGCGCATGGTCGTGGTCTTGCCGCAGCCCGAGGGGCCAAGCAGGACGAGAAACTCCTTGTCGCGCACCTCGAGGTTGAGGTCGCTCACGGCGACGAAGGCGCCGAATTTCTTGACCACGCCCTTGAAGGTGACTGAGGCCATGATTCACCCCTTGACCGCGCCGAAGGAGATGCCGCGCACGAGATGCTTCTGGACAACGAAGGCGAACATCATGATCGGGATGCAGGCGGTGAAGCCGGCGGCGCTGATTTCACCCCAATAGGTGTTGTATTGCGTCACGCGCCCGGCAATGCCGATCGGCAGGGTCTGCGACCTTTCGGTCAGGGTCAGGATGAGGGCGAGCAGGAATTCGTTCCACGAAATGATCAGGCAGAAGATGGCGGTGGCTGCCAGGCCGGGGCGGGCGAGCGGCAAGGCGACGTGCAGGAACGCGCCCCACCGGGTGTCGCCATCGACCATCGCGGCTTCCTCAAGCTCGACTGGCAGGTCCTGGAAGTAGCTCTTCATCATCCAGGTCGCGAAGGGCAGGTTGAACGCTGTGTAGGCGATGACCACGGCCGGCTTGGTGTTCAGCATGCCGAGATAGTTGAAGGCGATGTAGAGAGGGATGATGGTGACGATCGGCGGCATCATGCGCGTCGACAGGATCCAGAAGGATATCTGGTAGCGCCATTTGCCGGGATATTGGAACCGGGCAAGCGCGTAGCCGGCCAGCGAGCCGAAGACGACCGAGACGAGTGTGGTCGAGACCGCGATGATCAGGCTGTTCAACGCATAGATGAGGAATGGCCGTTCGATGAAGGCGGCGTGGTAGTGCTTCAGCGTCGGATTGGCCGGCACCCATTCAGGCGGGATCGAGAAAATGTCGATGTCGTATTTGAACGAATTGGCCGCGATCCAATAGACCGGGAACAAGGTGACGACGAGTGCCATCGCAATCGTCACATGGGCGGCGAGGCGCTGGACATTGAGGCTCGTTCGGCGGCGCGTCATATCCGGGCTCCTAATCGGCCAGCCGCATGCGCTTGATGAACCACGTGCTGAACGTGACAGTCGCAAACAGCACGAAAAGCGAAATGGCCGCCGCGTAGCTTGGGTCGGCAAAGCGGTAGGCCACCTGGTAGATGTAGAGGCTGAGTGTCTTGGTGCGGTCGGCGGGACCACCGCCTGTCAGGATGAAGACCAGGTCGAAGAGCCTGAGCGCATCCATCATCCGCAACAGCAGCGCGATGGCGATCACCGGTTTCAGGAACGGCAGCGTCAGGTCCCAGAACTGCCGCCAGGCCGACGCCCCGTCGATCGCTGCGGCCTCGTATGGCTCGTTCGGCAGGCTGGCGAGCCCGGCAAGCATCAAAAGGAAGATGAATGGCGTCCACTGCCAAACATCGGCGACGATGACGCAGAACATCGCAAGGCTGACGTCGCCAGCCCAGGCCTGGAGCGGCAGGCCGAGCCGGAACATGATCTCGTTGAGAACACCGAATTGCGGCTCGTAGATGAGCTTCCAGGTGATCGCCACCGCGACCGGCGGCAGCATCATCGGCAGCATCAGGATCGTCTTCAGGAAATTCATCCTGCGGATATGGCGGTCGAGCAGCAGGGCAAGGCCAAGGCCGAGAAGGAACTCGGCGCCGACGGCAAAGATGGCGAACACCAGCGTATTCCACAGGCCGACATGGAACTGCTCGTCGGTAAGCAGCTTGAGAAAATTGTCGGCGCCGGCGAATTGCCAGGCCACGTCGGGGTTCGGGCTGATCCGCGTTGCCGCGGCAACGACCATGTAGATCGACGGGAAGATGGTGAGCGTCAAAAGCACGATCATCGCCGGCGCGAGCATAAGCACGCGCAGGTGGCGCTCGAACCATCGTTCGAACGAATTTCCGAACTTCGCATCGGCAGCGACGGTCATCGGAAGTTCTGTCGTCTAATCGGGTTGATCATAGCACAGGCAAGACGAGGGCTATAGCTGGCGTGGTCCCGTGCGTCGGGTACGAAAGGTCTCGGCAAAATGGAGCGGCATCTCTGCTACCGCTCCACTCAATCACCGAGCGGCCTGCTATTTGAGGCCGGTTATCGCTTCGACCGCCGCCTGGGATTTCTTCAGCGCTTCCGCAGGCGTTTCCGTGCCGGCCACGGCCTTTGATAGCTCGATCCCGAAGGCATTCTCGATTTCCGGCCATTTCGGATGACGCGGACGCGGCGTCGAGGCTTCGATCGCTTGCATGAGGACGGGATAGTGCCGGAATTTTTCCTGGCTGGTCAATCCGGGATCGGTGAAGACCGACTTGCGCACCGGCGGGTTGCCGCGCTCGGCCGAGATTTTTATCTGTTCCGGCGAGGTCGCCCACAACATGAAATCGAACGCCTCCTGCTTGTTCTTGGCCGCGGCCATGATGCCCATGGTCCAGTGGCCGATTTCCGAGCTGCCCGGCTTGGTGCCGGCCGGGATGGCGGAGTAGGAGATCTTGCCGACCATCTTCGACTGGCTGGGGTCTTCAAAAGTCGCGACCCAGTTCGGCCAGTTGATCGACGAGGCTGCGGTGCCGGCCGCCAGGGCCTGGCCGACCTCGTTGGCGTTGAAACTCTCGACACCCTTTGGCGAGACGTCGCGCAGCGCCATGAAGGTCTTCATCGCGGCAGCACCCTCGGGTGTGTCGATCGTCACCTTGGTGCGGTCGGCGTTGAACATGTCGGCACCGTAGGACCAGAAGATCGGCATGAAGTCGGCAACCACGGGGTTGCCCTGGCCGCCCCGGAAGACGTAGCCGAAGTAGCGGCCGCCGCCCTTGTCGGAGAGTGCCTTGGCTGCCTTGAGCACGTCGTCCCAGGTCTTGGGCGCGGTGACGCCGGATTCCTTGAACTTGGCGGCGTCATAAAAGAACATCTGCGCGTTTCCGACATAGGGCAGGCATACGTAAGGGCCCGTATTGTAGGGATTGCGGCAGATCGCCAGAGACTTCGACAGGAAGTCGCTGTCAGGACCTTTGAGCCCGGCATTCTTGAAGTACGAGGTCAGGTCCACGAGGTGGGCGTTTTCCGCGAAGAACGGAATCCACGGATCGTCCATGAGCACGATGTCGAAGGCGCCGGATTTGGTCTGGCCGGCGTTGGCGGCCTGCTCGAAGACGTTGCTGTAGGGCGCCTGGACGATCTCGACTTTTGTGCCCTTCAGCTTGGCATAGTCGGCAGCGGCTGCCCTGAGGCCGTCGCCCTCGCTTCCTGAAGGGACGAGCACGGTTATATCGGCCCAGGCGTTTGCCGCCATCAGCGACGACAGCGCAAAGGCTACAGAGAAAAGAAGCTTGCTGATCATTGTATTCCTCCCTTTCCCATCTCCTGATCCGGAGCTGCCCATTGCCGCTCCAGCCTGTCGGGCGGGCCCCAAGGGCGCTCGCTCAAGTCATGCAGTGGGACGGACGGCTCGTTTTTTTGCTTCTGTGCCCGCTCTGCTCTCGATCGATTCCACTGCGAAGATTCAAAGGCTTGGAGTGTCCCTTGTGCGTCCATTCGAACGCACAAGCTTCTAGGCACCGTTGACCAATCACGAAGCGCATGAGCAGCTCCGCTGCAATCGGCAACGTAAGAAGGGGATGTGTGGTCAGCGCAAGGGGCCACTTGGGACCGCCAAAGCATCAACATCGACACGCGGATCGTGGGTTGTCGCAACCCACATCTCTCGCAGGGTGCACCGAGGTGCATTACAACTTCTACTTTATCAGTTTGGCAGCTTCAGTTGAAGGGGATGCAGGCTCGACGGACCAATTTTGCTCGACCGAGGGGTGCGCTGCAAACTTTACCCGTTATGAGGGATCGCATGGCTTTGCGCTCCTTAGCCGAGGTTGGGATGGTCCTGAGTCGGCACAGTTCCTGGCGTCGCGCGGCCGTCCAAACGATATTTCCCCCTGGCGAGTGCTTGCCGGAAGGAGGGAAACCGTTCCTCGCGGAGCCAGGACGGTTCTGATCGAGCCCAAGCAGATTGAGCACAATTATTGTCGATTATTCTGTTGAAGAATTGTCGGCAATTTGATTGGATCAGGCTGTTGAAGAGGGAGCGGTCGGCGGGGCATCCGTCAGAACCGTAATGGGAGGATAAAAATGGTAATGTTCCGTAGGGCATGCCGCATGGCTGCGGCTGCCGCTTTGCTACTGGGCTCTTCCGCC
Source organism: Aminobacter sp. GW821-FHT11F06 (assembly GCF_058808215.1). Taxonomy (NCBI): domain Bacteria; kingdom Pseudomonadati; phylum Pseudomonadota; class Alphaproteobacteria; order Hyphomicrobiales; family Phyllobacteriaceae; genus Aminobacter; species Aminobacter sp. GW821-FHT11F06. The sequence goes on from NZ_JBXARL010000012.1 coordinate 39,498, forward strand.
GTAGCAGCCGAGGCAGCGTCGACTTTGGAGGCGGTCAAGGCGCGCGGCAAACTGATCTGCGGCGTTTCGATGGGCACGACAGGTTTTGCCCTCGCGGACGCGCAAGGCAAGTTCGCCGGCTTCGACGTCGATGTCTGCCGCGCTGTCGCAGCAGCCGTATTCGGCGACCCCAACAAGGTCGACTTCGTGATGACCAACATCAACACGCGGTTCCAGATCCTGCAGTCGGGCGAGATCGATATCCTTTCGCGCCAGACGACAATGACCTACTCGCGCGAGGCCTCGCTCGGGATCGATTTCGGACCTGCTGTCTTTTACGATGGCCAGGGCCTGATGGTCGCGAAAAGCCTCGGCATCACGAGCGCCAGGGACCTCGACGGTGCCGCCGTCTGTACATTGCCAGGCACCACGACCGCGCAGAACCTGGCCGACTTCTTCCGCGCGACAGGCAAGAAGTTCGAGCTGGTGGTGTTCGAAAACCCGGATGAAAACAACAACGCTTTCTTCTCGGGCCGCTGCGACGCCGTGTCGTCGGATCGCTCCGACCTCGCCTCCATTCGCGCCGCCTCGAAAAGCCCGGACGACTATGTGATCCTGCCGGAGACCATCTCCAAGGAGCCGCTGGCCCCTGCGGTGCGCCAGAACGATTCCAACTGGCGCGACATCGTCTCGTGGTCGGCGTGGATGCTGATGGCTGCTGAAGAAAAGGGCCTCACTCAGGCCAACGTCGAAGAGCAGCTCAAGAGCGAGGATCCGGAGATCCTGCGCATGCTTGGCGTCACCGACGAACTCGGCCCGATGCTCGGCCTCGACAAGGCGTGGGGCTACAACATCGTCAAGTATGTTGGAAACTATGCCGAGGTCTTCGACCGCAACCTCGGAGAAAAGACCGCGCTTGGTCTGAGCCGCGGACCGAACACCTTGTGGAACAAGGGCGGTCTGCTTTACCCGCCGCCCTTCAGGTGAGGTTTTGAGGCGATACGGCGCATGTCTGTGTGACATGCGCCGTGTTTTCTGGAACAGACCTCCCTGAGGACAGCCGGCTTGTCGCCCATAGTTCTTTTAAGAGACCGGCGCGCTCGCGAGCTGGCATACCAGGTCATATGTGTTGCGGCCGTCGTCGCCTGTGGCTGGTATCTGCTTCACAACGCGCTCGGCAATCTCGCCCAGCAGGACATTGCCACCGGATTTGGCTATCTCGGCCGCGAGGCCGGTTTCATCATCAGCGAAGCGCCGATCGCCTATGAGCCATCCGACAGCTATGCGCGCGCCGTGCTGGTCGGTCTGCTCAATACGGTGAAGGTGTCGCTGCTGGCGATCGTGCTGGGAACGATCATCGGCACGCTTGTCGGCATTGCCAGGCTGTCGAGCAATCCGCTGCTTTCGCGGCTCATGCTGGTTTATGTCGAAGCGCTGCGCAATGTGCCGCTGCTGCTTTACCTGTTCCTCTGGTATTCGGCGATCATCTTCACCCTGCCGCCGGTCAAGCAGGCGATCACGCTTCTGCCTGGCGTCTACGTGTCGAACAGCGGGCTGGTTGTGCCGGCAGTCGTCTGGAATTCGGGCTTCTGGGCTGTCGCCATAGCCGTCGGAGTGGGGCTGGCGGCCGCCCTTGCATGGCAGGCAATGGCAAAGCGCAGGCGCATTGCAACTGGCAAAGCAAAGCCGGGCTGGCCGATTGCACTCACGCTGCTTGTTGCCCCGGTCATTGTCGCTGCGATGTCGTTCGACATCAGTGCCCAGCTCGACTGGCCGGAACTGGGCCGGTTCAGGCTGACCGGCGGGGCGCATCTCAAGCCGGAATTTGTCGCTTTGCTGCTCGGGCTGACGCTCGGCGCTTCCGCGACCGTGGCCGAGATCGTGCGCAGCGGCATCCTGGCGATCGGCAAGGGGCAACGTGAAGCCGCGCAAGCGCTGGGGCTGTCAGACCGCCTGACCATGCGGCTTGTCATCCTGCCGCAGGCGCTGCGGATCATCGTGCCACCGATGACCAATGTCTATGTGACGACATTCAAAAACAGTTCGCTGGCGATCGCCATCGGCTATCCAGACCTGGTGATGGTCTCCAACAACATCATGAACCAGACCGGACAGGCCATCGAGCCGATCGCGCTGTTCATGCTGGTCTATCTGTTCCTTTCGCTTGCGACGTCGCTGTTGATGAACTGGTACAACGCGCATGTCGCGCTGAAGGGCCGCTAGCCATGAGCGATCGTACCGCGACATTGGCCGACCAGCGCATCACGCGCCCGCCTGCTCGCCGCAACTCGCTGGCGAAGACCTATTTCGGGACGCCTGGCAACACGGTCGTGACGCTAATCTGCCTTGCCGTCCTGGTATTCGCCGCCAAGGTGGCGGTGGGCTGGCTGTTGGTCAATGCGGTGTTCGACGGCACGCCCGAGGACTGCAAGGCAAGCTCGGGTGCCTGCTGGCCCTACCTCGCCGCCAAGCTGCGCTACATGCTGTTCGGCATTTATCCTTTCGACGAGCAATGGCGGCCGCTGTTGGCGACGCTGTTATTCATCGCGGCCATGGCTGTGTCAGGCATTCCGCGCCTGTGGGGGCGATCCCTGCTGGTCGCTTGGGTGGTGTTGCTGCCCATCTTGTTCCTGTTGATGGCCGGCGGTGCGTTCGGGCTCACTTCCGTGCCGACGTCGCAATGGGGCGGCCTGCCGCTGTCGTTCATGCTCACCTTTATCGGGCTCGCCTGCGCGCTGCCGCTCGGCATCCTCCTGGCGCTCGCTCGGCTGTCGAGCCTGCCGGCAATCCGCATCCTGGCGGTCACCTTCATCGAGCTGGTACGCGGCGTTCCCCTGATCAGCATCTTGTTCATGGCCTCGGTCATGCTGCCGCTGTTCATGCCCGAAGGGGTGACCATCGACAAACTGCTGCGGGCGCAGGTGGCGATCATCCTGTTTGCGGCCGCCTACATCGCCGAGATCGTGCGGGCGGGACTGCAGGCGCTGCCGCGAGGCCAGACGGAAGCCGCGCAGGCGTTGGGACTTCACTACTGGCAATACACCGTGCTCGTGACCGTTCCGCAGGCCCTCAAGATGGTGATCCCTCCGCTGGTGTCGCTGTTCATCGGTTTCTTCCAGGACACGACGCTGGTCACCATCGTGGGCCTGCTGGATTTTCTGAGTACCGTCCGCACCGCACTGCGCGATCCCAATTGGCAGGGCATCGCCGTGCTGGAAGGCTATGTATTCGCAGCCGTGGTCTACTTCGTGTTCAGCGCGCTCATGGGCGCGTATAGCCGCTATCTCGAAAAACGATTCAGGGTGGGTCATGACTGAAATCACGGTCATTCGCGACGTCGAAACCATTGTTGCCTACGACCCGGATGGCGACCGGCAGGTCTACCGCCACGGCGGCGACGTTGCCTTCGACGATACCGGGCTGATATGCGTCGGCACACGCTTCGAGGGCCAGGCAACGACGGAGCTGTCAGGCAGGTCGCGGATGGTCATGCCCGGCCTGATCGACATCCATTGCCATTCGCATGACGAGCCGATGGCCAAGGGCATTTTCGAGGATGTCGGCACCGCGGCCCTGTGGGGCCAGGCCATGTATGAGTATTCCAGCGTCATCGACGGCGGCGAAGACGCGCGCGCGGCCTGCCTGACTGTGATGCTGGGCGACCTGATGCGCTCGGGCGCGACAACCGTGCTCGATATCGCCGGCGCCCATGACATCTGGCTCGACATTGCGGCCCAAAGCGGCGTGCGCGGTTACCTCGCGCCCGGTTTCCGCCAGGCGGACTGGGTGGTGCACGACAGCCACCGGCTCGACTACGTGTGGGACGACAAGGCCGGCCGGGATGCCTTCGCGCGGGCGCTGGATTTTGCCGATCGGGCAAGGGCGCATCCGAGCGGGCGGCTGGACGGCGTCATCTCGCCGTCGCAGGTGGAAACCTGCCGTCCGGACCTTCTGGTCGATGCCGCCGGCGAAGCGCGGCAACGCGGCATGCGCATCACGATCCATACCGCACAGACCATGGCAGAACATGAAGAGCTTTTGCGCCGCACCGGGCTGACCGGGGTGCAATATCTCGACCAGCTCGGCGTGCTCGGCACTGATGTCATTCTGGGTCACTGCATCTTCGCCGACCACCATTCCTGGACGCGGCAGCGAACCAGCAACGACCTTGCAACGCTGGCCGGGCGGGGAACGTCTGTCGCGCATTGTCCGGTGACCTTTGCCCGCAGCGGCATGGCGCTGGAGACGCTGGGCGACTATCGCCGCGGCGGCGTGAACGTTGCCATAGGCACCGACAGCTACCCGTTCAACATGCTGGAGGAGATGCGCCAAGCCTTGATCTGCTCGCGGCTTGGCGGCAAAAGCGTTTTCGACATCACCACGGGCGACATTTTCGATGCCGCCACACTTGCCGGCGCACGCGCGCTCGGCCGGTCCGACATCGGCAGGCTGAGCGTCGGCGCGAAGGCGGATCTGCTGGTGATCGACCTCGACGCCCCGTCGATGCGTCCGGTCTACGACCCGCTGCGCAGCCTGCTCCACTGTGCTGCCGAGCGCGCGGTCGAACGGGTCTATGTCGATGGACGGCTGACGGTCGATCGGGGCAAGCCGACGCAACTGGACTACGATGGGGCTGTGCGGGAAATGCAGTCGCTGCAGGACTGGGCCACCGCCCGCGCGGGCTTGCTCGATCCGCGGCGTCGCGACATCGCCGAACTGGCGCCGATGTCGCTGCCCGTACTCGGAAGGTAGCCGCTTTGCCCATCAGGTCAGGATGGGATAGCTCGGTGAAAAGATCTCGGACACTGGCGGGTGTTGCCAGCTTCTGTCGGGATATTTGGCGATCAGGCCCTCGAACTGGCGCTGCGCGCGCTCGCGCGCTGTGCGGATATCGAGGTTTGCTACTTCGCCGTCCAGCATCGACAGCCGCCCGTCGACAAAGACCGCCTGCGTGACCTTGCCCGAACCGCCCAGCACAAGCGTGGTGATCGGATCGATGGTCGGCGTCATGTAGGGATCGTCGAGGCGGAACACGGCAATATCCGCCTTGGCACCGGGGGCGAGGCGGCCGATATCGGTTCGCCCCAGCGCTTTCGCCCCGCCTAGGGTCGCCGCATCGAAAAGCTCGGCGCTCAGCACGGCGTCAGAGGCTTTCTCGCTGATGCGGCAGCCCACCACCCCCATCAAAAGGTTCATCAGCATGTCAGGCGGGGCCGTGTCGGTCGCCATGCCGATATTGATGCCCAGCTTGCGGCATGCCGCGAACGAATTGAGCGTGCTGCCCATGCGCGCCGACACCAGTGGCGAGTGGGCGATGGACACGCCGTGTTCCGCGTAGAGCTGGAGATCGGCTTGCGAAGCGTGGGTGCCGTGCGGCGCGATGAGGCGCTCGTTCAGCAGGCCATGATCAGCCATCCATTGCGGACCGGTCGCGCCATGCAGGAGATTCATGGTCTCCAGCTCGAGCTTGCCTTGAGCCATATGCAACCGCACGCGGCAATCGAGGTCGCGCGCGGCGTCCATCGTCCGCTGCAGCAGACCAAGGGTGTTTGTCTCGACCCGATCAGGAGCAAGCATGCCATTGACCAGGCCACCGTGGCGGCCATGCTGGCGCTCGATGAAGCCGATGGCATCGGCCAATCCTTCAAAGCCTCTGTCTTCGTCGAACATAGGCACGATCTTGCCCGGCGCTTCCAGCACCATGCCGCCGGAGCGGTAGGCGGGGCTCAAAAAGACGCGAAGCCCAAGGTCGCCAGCCGCGTCGGCCGCGGCATCGAATTCGGCGACGGTTTCGCCCCACTCGCGATAATAGAGCGAGGCGATCGGGGCGGCCGAGGTGATGCCATTGAGCAGCAGGAGGCCGAAGGAAAAACGCTTCTGGAAGGCCAGTTCCTCCAGAGAGTACATCTCGTAGGGGCCGCGCTCGACATAGGAGCGCGGCCAGATCCGGCCCCTGGCCCAGCCGGGCTGGTTGTCGGTGACCAGGCCGTAGGTGTCGATATCCGAGAGCGCGTCGAGATCGATCAACCCGGGACTGATCAGCGCGCTGCCGAAATCGATCCGGCGGGCAACCTCGCCGTCAAAGCGACGACCGGCAAAGACGACCTTGCCATCCTCCATCACCAGTTCGCCGCGGGGCACCAGGCAATGGCCGTCGCCGTGATAGGCGAGCAGCCAGTCGGCCGTCATCAGCGTGCGGCCTGCCGGTCGTTGGCCAAGGATGAGATCGGTAGCGCGTATCATGGCAGTTCATTCCGTTGGATGCGTCCTCGCAACCTCGGGGGATGGCGAGGTCAAAAAGAAAGGGCGTTTCATCAGGAGATGAAACGCCCAGTAGCTTGGGAGAAAGGTGGCCGCGCTTACTTGCCGGCCATCTGGGTCAGCCAGTGGCGGGGCTTGTTGTCAGAGCGGAAGTCGACGCTCTTGACCTTGTCCTGCATCGCCCAGGCAATCGGCTGCTGATGAAGCGGGATCAGGATCGTATCGTCCTTGGCGATCTTGAGGGCCGCTTCTTCCAGCTGCAGACGCTTGGTGACGTCGGGCTCTTGCACCGATTGCTCGACCAGCTTGTCCAGCTCCGGATAGGACCATCCGCCATAGTTGGACACGCCGACCTTGCCGGTCTTGGTGGAGAGCACCTGGGCCAGGATGGAATAGGCGTCCAGCGTCGGTTCGTTTGCCCAGCTCAGGTTGAACATGTCGGCCTGGCCCTGCGTACGCTTGGGCGACTGGATGGCGCGCGGCGCGATATCGATCGACGGATTGAAACCGGCGCGCTTCAGCATGTTTGTGATGCCGACGCAGAAGTCCTCCTCGTTGATGCTCTCGTCGTTGGAGCACATATAGGTGAACTGAAGCCCTTCCTGGCCGGCTTCGGCAAGCAGCTTCTTGGCACGCTCCGGATCGGCTGGGCTATAGGTGTCGAGCGACTTGGCGTAGCCCGAGATTTCAGGGGCGATCAGCGAGCCGGACGGACGGGCCACCCCGCGCATGACCTTGGCGTTGATCAGGTCGCGGTCGATCGCCGCTTCGACTGCCTCACGCACACGCACGTCGTTGAACGGATTTGCGCGACCGTCCTGCAGCTTCTCCTTGCGGTTGAAGCCGAGGAAGACCGTCCGGAACTCGGTGCGCTTCATGACCGAGAGGCCCGGAGAGCTTTCGAGACGGGGAAGGTCCTGGATCGGTGCGGAATCGACCAGATCGACTTCACCGGACAGCAGCGCTGCGACGCGCGTCGCCGCCGAGGCGATCGGCATGTATTCGATGCGATCGAGATTGTGCTTCTTCTCGTCCCACCAGGCGTCGTTGACGACCAGCACGGTCTTGCTGTCCGCAACGCGGCTCTCCAGCTTGAATGGGCCCGTGCCATTCGTGTTGTGGGTCGCGTAGCCCTCCGTCTTCGTGTCGACGGCGGTCGGTTTTTCGGAGTTGTTGTCCTTCAGCCATTTCGCGCTGAACATGAAGATGTTGGTCATGTCATTGAGGAATAGCGACGTCGGCGCCGAGACCTCGACGTCGACGGTGTAGTCGTCGACCTTCTTGCTGCTGACGTAGAGCGGGATGTTGCCACGCAGCGGCGAGGTCGGATCGGTGACGCGGTTAAGCGAGGCGATCACGTCGTCGGCGGTGAAGTCCGCGCCGTCGTGGAACTTGACGCCCTTGCGCAGGGTGAAGCGCCAGACCTTGTTGTCGATGAGCTTCCACTCGGTCGCAAGCGCCGGCTCGATCTTGAAGCTAGCGTCGTAGCGGACCAGCCCCTCATAGATATGGTTGAGGAACGAAAGGTTGAACGTCGACGCGATCGAGTCCGGATCGAGTGAATAGATGTCGGCGCGACCGCCCCAACGCAGGGTTTCCGCATTGACCGGTCCGGCCATGACGGCTGCGGCCATTGCACCGAGAATGAGTCTTTTCAAGCGAGCCATTTTTCCTCCCAGGATCACGCTTCCTGCCTTGCAGCATCGTAACGAATGGCAAGATTGTCAACAATATTGTTGACGCAAATTGCCGACATCGGTAGCAAAATGGTCGAAAGCTGCGCGCGGCCATTCGGGGCCTGCGGGCCTGGCGGTGGCCGCAATTACGTTGCGGCCCGGCAAAATGGGAGGAAATCGCTTGAACGACCTGCTACTGCTCCACGGCACCATTGTCACCGTCGATCCTGACAGGCGTATCATCGAAGACGGGGCAATCGCCATTTCGGGCGACAGGATTGTCGACATTGGCGCCGCCAGCGATCTCAAGCCGAGGCATCCAGACAAGAAGGTTCTGGATTGCCGCGGCAAGCTCATCATTCCCGGGCTCATCGACGCGCACGGACATGCCGGCCATGTGCTCATCCGCAGCATCGCGGCGGATACCAATTCGATGTGGATGCGGATCGTAACCCCGACCTATCACCACTATACGACCCGCGACTACTGGTATGCAGACGGACTCGTTTCGGGTCTCGAGCGCCTGCGCGCCGGCGTCACGACAGGCGTCAGCATCATCTCGTCCATGCCAAGAAGCGACGATCCGGTCTTTGCCAGCAATCACGCCAAGGCGTATAGCGAGATCGGCTTACGGGAAGTCATCTGCGTCGGCCCGGCGGGCCTGCCATGGCCGCATTCGGTGACGCGCTGGGAGACTGGAAGTCCGGTGCGGCGGCACGTCTCGTTCGAGGAGATGATCGAGGGCACCGAGGCGACGATCCAGGAGCTGAACGGCAGTGCCGACGGGCGCATCAAGGTGTTCGTGACGCCGTTCACCATCGTGCCCTCGCTCGACCCGTCGAACATGTCGACGCCCGACCAGGCGGTCAAGCTGACAGCTGACGACCGCATGCAGGCGCGGCGAGTGCGCGAGACAGCGCGGAAATGGGGCGTGCGCATCCATTCCGACGCCTTTGCCGGACAGATCCGCATGGCATTCCAGGACAAGGAAAATGCAATCCTCGGCCCAGATGTGCACTTGCAGCACTGCTGGGGCATTTCGCACCAGGAGATCGACATCCTCGCCGAGACCGGAACCTATGTCACCCACGCACCGCCCGGCCGTGCCACGCCGATCCTCAACATGATAGCCAGGGGCGTGCCGGTAGCCATCACCACCGATGGCGTGTCCCCCAGCCGTCACTTCGACATGTTCCAGACGGCTCGCCTGGCGCAATATACCCAGCATCTGCTGGCCAATCACGACCGCTACCTGCTGCCCCCCGGCAAACTTTTCGAGATGATCACCATCGATGCGGCCAAGGCTCTGGGCATGGCGCACGAAATCGGTTCGCTGGAAGTCGGCAAGAAGGCCGACATCGCCATCATCAACATGCGCCAGCCGCATTTGACGCCGAACTGGATGGTGATCCATCGGCTCGCGCATCAGGTTCTCGGCAGCGACGTCGAGACCGTCATCGTCGATGGCAAGGTCCTGATGGAAGGCGGCAAGGTGCTGACGACTGACGTCGAGCAGGCGCTCGATTTCGGCGAGCACGAAGCCCAGGCGTTGGTCGAACGGGCGGGCTTGCAGGCGCATATGCATAGCCCCGGATGGGGACAGCTGAGCCGGACATTCGACGAGCCGGTGGTACCGCCTGCGCCTCCGGCTGTCTGAAATCGGTGTCCGGTTGAACGCCAATCGGTCCGCTTGGGGTAACCCCGGCGGACCGATTGTTGAGCGATGGTCGTTGCCGGCAGCCGGAGCCGGCGCGATCCTTGGGCCAGCCGCCGACCCTAGCTGTTCACCGCCAGACGCTGGGGCTGCATATCCGCGCCAGGCGCTTCTTTCTTGCGCGGATAGTCATAGGCGTTGACCTTCGAGGTGGAGTAGCCGGCGCCGACGAGTGCTTCGGCGATCTTCAGCGCGGCCGTCACCCCGTCGATGACCGGAACGCCCGTTGCCTTGGCCAGGCGCTCGCACAGGCTCGACATGCCGGCGCAGCCCAGAATGATCGCTTCCGCCCGGTCTTCGACCTTTGAGCGCTCAATCACCTCGATGAGCAGCCGCTCGGCGGTTTCCGGATCCTCTTCCAAACCAAGCACGGGCAAGTCGATCGCGTGCACGGCGCGGCAATGATGCCCGGCGCCATAAGCCTGGACGATGTCTTCGATGATTGGCACCGAACGCGGAAGCGTGGTGATGACCGAAAAGCGGCGGCTGATCGTCATGGCGACCTGAACGGCTGCCTGGCAGATGCCGATGACTGGCCCCTTGGCCATTTCACGGGCAGCGTGCAGGCCCGGATCGTCGAAACAGGCAATCACATAGGCATCGACGCCCAGCTCTTCGCCCTTGCGGATCTCCGACAGCATGTCGGGCACCGCCACCGCCTCATCGACGCTGCCCTCGATGCTGACAGGCGTCCTGGTCGGGTTCACCGCTGTCACATGCGTTCCCGCACTTGCGACACGCAGCGCGCTTTCCAGCACCTGTTTGGTCATGGAAGCCGTTGAATTCGGATTGATCAGGCGAATATGCACGTTGGTAAATCCTATTCGCCGCTTTCGGCTGCCTTGAGCACATCCGCGATCGCCGGCGCCTTGAGCACGAACTGACGATCGGACGTGATGTAATTGTCCGCATGCAGCCGGGCGATCGGCTGATAGACCTCTGGGTTGACGTAGCGCCCGGCCTCGTCGAGACAGTCGCGGCGAACATGCATGTGGACCACTTCACCCAGCACGAGCACGCGACGCGGGAACTCGATCAGCCGCTCGACCCGACATTCGAAGGAACAAGGCGCGCTGGCGACGTAGTCGACATCGATCTGCGCGCCCTTGGCAGTAGGAAGCCCGGCGATCTCGAGCTCGTCGACGTCGCTTTCGAACCCCAGGCCGCAAACGAGCATCTGCTGCGACAAGGCCATGTCGACCATGCCTACCGCAAACTCGCCGGTTCTTCTGATGTTGGCAACCGTGTCCTTTTCCTCGCCCGACAAGCGCGGCTGGATACCGAGCACGACGATAGGGGGCTCATGCGAAAAGACATTGAAGAAGCTCATCGGTGCGGCGTTGCTTCGCCCGGTGACCGAGCGGGTGGTGACAAGCGCGATCGGCCGAGGACCAATGAAGTTGGTAAGCAGGCGATAGCGGCTTTCCATCTCCAGATTCGTAAAATCGAACTCCATCCGTCCTCTCAGTCCTGTTTTATTTGGTAGACAATCTGATACATAATTGTCAGCAAAATGCGATTCAGGTAATCTACGCAAATGTTGACTTTTTGTTGCGCATGGCGAATGTCGGCCTTGGTGGAGGCATAGTTTCATGACCGAACAAGCAAGCGTTTCGACCCAGCAGATTGTCGAAAAAGTGTGGCTTTCGATTGCCGAGCGCCGGCTGCGTCCGGGTGTACAGCTCAAAGAGGGGCAACTGGCCGCGATTTTCGATGTCAGCCGTGCGCGCATCCGCCAGGCTTTGACGGCGCTCGAACGCGAAGGGCTGGTGACGATCATCCCCAATCGTGGCGCTTTTGTCTGCCAGCCGTCTGTCGACGAGGCCAGGGACGTATTCGCCGTGCGCCGTGCGGTCGAGGCCTGCGTTGTCGAACGGATCGGAACCGCGATTTCGAAGGCTGATGTCGCGCGCCTGCGCAGCCACGTTGCCCAGGAGCGGACCGCTAGTGCCAAGGATGTCACCACCGACATCATCAAGCTGTCCGGCGGCTTCCATCTTCTGCTTGCCGAGATTTCCGGCTCCGATTTTCTGTTTGGAATGATGCGCGACCTGATCTCGCGCACCTCCCTGATCACTGCCGTCTACCGCAACACGGCCCGTTTCAACTGCGGACCGGATGAGCACGATGAAATCGTCGAGGAGATTGCGAAGGGCAACTTCAAGAGAGCGGCAGCCCTGATGGAACATCATCTCGAGCACGTGGAAACGGAACTCGATCTGAGGGAAGTGCGCGACATCTCCCACGATCTGCGGGCCGCGCTGGCGTAGTTCGGCCCGCGCCGACATCATTCGTCTCGCACCAGGTGGCAGGCGACGCGCGTTCCGCTGGCCAGCGTGCGCACTTCGGGAAGCTCTGCCGAGCAGAGTGCTGTGGCGATGGGGCATCGCGGATGGAACGGGCAGCCTGACGGCGGCTTGAGCGGACTTGGCACCTCGCCGCCGGCAACCTCGCGATCCCTGCTGGGACTTACGATGTTGGGGATCGTCTGCAGCAGAAGCTGCGTATAGGGATGGCGCGGCTGCGCGAAAAGCTCCTCCGTATCGCCTTCCTCGACGATACGCCCGAGATACATCACGGCGATGCGGTCGGACATGTGGCGAACCACGCTCATGTCGTGGCTGATGAACAGATAGGTCAGCCCGAACTCGTCCTGCAGGGCCCGCATCAGGTTGAGCACCTGGGCCTGCACCGACACGTCGAGCGCCGAGGTCGGCTCGTCGCAAACCAGGAAGCGCGGCTCGCCCGCCAGGGCGCGGGCGATCGAGATACGCTGGCGCTGGCCGCCGGAGAATTCGTGCGGGAATTTCTCGCCATCCGATGCGGACAAGCCCACCGTCTTCAGCAGTTCAACCACCCGCTCGTTGACCTCGGCTGCGGTGTTGCGCAGCTTCAGTTCGCGGATCGGCTCCGCGATGATGTTCTTGACCCGCCAGCGCGGGTTGAGCGACGCATAGGGATCCTGGAAGATCATCTGGGCCGACAGCGGCTCGCCATCGTGATCCAGCGCGAAACTCACCTTGCCGCTGTTTGGCGTATAGAGCCCTGTCACGAGGCGAGCGACGGTCGACTTGCCGCAACCGCTTTCGCCGACCAGGCTCAGGCAGCCGCCCCTTGGAACCTCGAAGCTGATGTCGTTGACGGCCTGCAGATATTGCCGCGGCTTGCGCTCGATCACGCGATTGAGCCATGGCGCCGACACGTCGAACGTCTTGACGAGCCGATCGACGCTGAGCGCCGAATTCTTCTGCGCGGACATGGCGGTCATGCGGTTCCTCCAGCATTCATCCAGCACGCGCTGACTCCGGAGCCTGCCGGAAGCAGGCTCGGCCGCTCGCGCCTGCAACGCGGCCCGGCGTCCTTGCAGCGGGGGCCGAAGGCGCAACCTTCCGGGATCGCGTCGAGCCGCGGCATCGATCCGTCAATCTGGTTGAGGCGCTCGACACGTGCGCCAAGAGCTGGGATCGAAGCCATGAGGCCGCGTGTGTAAGGGTGCTGGGGGGCGTGCAGAACCTGTTCGACCAGCCCGACCTCGACGAGACGACCGGCATACATCACGGCGATCCTGTCGGCGGTTTCGGCGATGACGCCCATGTCATGCGTCACCAGCATCACCGCTGTCTGCTTTTCCTTGCACAGCTTGCGCAGAAGCGAGGTGATCTGCGCCTGGATCGAAACGTCAAGCGCGGTGGTCGGCTCGTCGGCGATGATCAGCTTCGGCGAGGCCGCGAGCGCCAGTGCGATCACCACGCGTTGCCGCATGCCGCCGGAGAACTGGTGCGGGTACTGGTTGATGCGCTCTTCGGGCGAGGGAATGCCGACGTCCTTCAGCAGCGAAATCGCGCGTGCGGTGGCTTCGGCCTTGTTCATTCCAAGGTGCAGCCGGATCGTTTCGGTCAGCTGCGCGCCAACGGTGAACAGCGGGTTGAGGGAGGTCAGCGGATCCTGGAAAATGGCGCCGATCTCGCGGCCACGGATTTTTTCCATCTCCCGGTCGCCGAGCGTATCGATGCGGCGGTCGCCGAGCCAGATCTCGCCGCCGGCGATACGGCCGGGCCGTTCGAGCAAGCCCAGGACCGCAAGACCGGCCATCGACTTGCCTGCACCGGACTCGCCGACGACACCCAAGATCTCGCCTGGACGTATCGACAGGCTGACGTCGGAGAGTGCTGTCGCGATGCCACGGCGGCCGGGGAATTCCACCTTGAGGTTGCGGACCTCAAGCACGGCTTTTTCTGCTTCAGCCATTGGTGCTGACCTCGATGGGGTAGCTGGGCGGAAAGATCTCCGAAACCGGCGGATTGCCCCAACTGCGTTCCGGATACTTGGCGATGAGGCCGTCGAACTGCCGTTGCGCACGCTGGCGCGCAGCCTTCATGTCGATGCCGGCGACTTCGCCGAAGCGCATAGACAAGCGCCCGTCGACGAAGACGGCTTGCGTGACCTTGCCCGACCCGCCGACAACCAGCGTCGTGATGGGGTCGATAGACGGCGCCATGACCGCGTCATCAAGACCGAACACTGCAATGTCGGCGCGCGCACCGGGCGCGAGCTGGCCAACGTCATCGCGGCCGAGCGCCTTGGCGCCGCCAAGGGTCGCCGCGTCGAACAGGTCGGCGCAGCGCACGCGGTCGGGGGCGCGGTCGTTGATGCGGCAGGCGATCAGGCCAACAAGCAGGTTCATCAGCATGTCGGGCGGCGTGGTATCCGTTCCCATGGCGATGTTGATGCTGCGCTCGCGGCATTTGGAAAACGAGTCCAGCGTGCTGCCGCCGCGCGCCGAAACGAGCGGGCAATGCACGATCGACACGCCGTTGGCAGCGTAGAGGCCGAGGTCTTCGTCGGTGGCGTTGGTGGCATGCGGCGCAATCAGCCGGTCGTTGAGCAGGCCGGCGCTGGCCAGCCAGACCGGAGCTGTCGATCCGTGCAGCTTGCGTACGGTTTCGACCTCCATCGCGCCTTGCGCCATGTGCAGGCGGATCTTGCAGCCGAGTTCGGCCGCCGCCGCCTGGGTCTGGCGCAGAAGTTCTTCGGTGCAGGTCTCGACCCGATCCGGTACCAAAAGGCCGCGCACGAGGTCGCCGTGGCGGCCAGTCTGACGGCCGATATAGTCGACGGCGTCACGCAGGCCGGCAAGGCCGCGCGCCTCGTCGAACACCGCCTCCATCTGGCCCGGCGCTTCGAGCACCATACCGCCGGCGCGATAGGCCGGGCTGAGATAGACCCGAAGTCCAAGCTCGCCGGCGGCTTCGGCTGCCGCGTCGAATTCTGCGACTGTTTCGCCCCATTCGCGGTAAAACAGCGAGGCGATCGGTGCTGCCGTCGTGATGCCGTTCAAAAGCAGCTGGCCAAAGGCGAAACGCTTCTGGAAGGCCAGTTCTTCCTCCGAGTACATCTCGTAGGGACCAGCCTCGACATAGTGGCGCGGCCAGACCCGGCCCTTCGCCCAGCCCGGGTGATGGTCGATGCCCAGGATGGTCGTGTCGAGATCCGACAGCGCATCGAGATCGATGAGGCCGGGGCTGACCAGCGTGTTGCCGAACTCGATCCGGCGGGCCACTTCGCCGGGGAAATCGGTTCCGACAAAGATCACCTGGCCGCCGTCGATGACGACCTGGCCATTGGGGATGAGGCGGTGTCCGCCATCCCTGTTGCCCAGCACCCAGGCAGCAGAGATCAGCGTGCGCCCTTCAGGGCGCTTGCCGAGTTCGAGTGTGTCGAGAACCTGTTTCGTCATGGCATTTGCACCGTGGCCTGGCCGTTGCGCGCGGTGACGCGGCCGCCCTTGATGACCAGCGGGCGCGGCGCAACGTCAACGACGGCATGCGCGAGCGTCTCGCCGGTGAGCAATGTCAGGTCCGCCTTGCAGCCTTCGGCCAAACCATAGCCGTCGATGCGCATGACATCGGCGCCGCCTTGCGAGACGATATGGAGCAGATGCTCCAGTTCGATATCGGAACGAAGGCCGTTCTTCATGCCGACGATCTTGGCGCGGTCGAGCATGTCGGGCTGGCCCCAGGGACCCCAGGTATCGCGGATGCCGTCGCAGCCGGCACCGACGCGCACGCCGGCCTGCTTCAGGCGCATGATCGATGGAACCGTCGCCGACGGGGCGCCGGTCGTCAGGATCGCCACGTCGAGTTGTGCGATCTGGTCGATGAGCTGGCCGACGCGGAGATAGTCGTTCATGCCAAGCGCGAAAGCGTGGCTGATGGCGACCTTGCCTTGCATGCCATTGGCGCGGATGCGCTCGAACATCAGCTCCATGGTGAAGGCGCCGAGATCGCCCGCCTCATGCAGATGAATGTCGATCGGGCATTGGTGCTTTACCGCCAGCGCAAAGATGGCATCCAGTTGGCCCTTGGGGTCGCGGTCGATGCCGCATGGGTCGATGCCACCCAACACTTCGCAGCCCTGGCGCAAAGCCTCGTCGAGCAGTTCAAGTGTGCCGGGCATCACCATGAGGCCGGACTGCGGGAAGGCGACGATCTCGATATCGATGACGCCCTTGAGCTTCTCGCGGGTTTCCATCACGCCTTCGACGATCGACAGGCCGTGGGTAGGGTCGATGTCGACATGGCTGCGGATATGGGTCGCACCATGCGCGGCAAGGCCGATCGCATGACGCATCGACTGGCGATGCGGATCGATGCCGACAGCGATGCGGTTTTCACGCTCGAAGTCGATGCGTTCGCGCAGGACCGCGCGGCGGTTGTTTTCGTGCCAGGGCAATCCCCAGGTCGTCTTGTCGAGATGGGTATGCGCGTCGATGAGGCCCGGAATGGCGATGGCGCCGCCACCGTCCTCGACCGGCATGCCCGGCTCTGCTTCAAAGTGACCAAGACCGACAATCAGCCCGTCGCGGATCAGCAGGTCGCAGTTCGCGCGCCCATGCGGGCGGACGTTGCGCAACAACAGATTAGTCATGAACGCTTACCTCAGTTTCGGATTGAGCACGTCGCGCAGCCAGTCGCCCAGAAGGTTGACGACGACGACGAGCAAGCAGAGCTGGATCACCGGAAACAGCACGATCCACCACGAGCCGGAGAACAGGAACTGATTGCCGATGCGGATCAGCGTTCCCAAGGATGGCTGCCCCGGAGGCATACCGATGCCAAGAAACGACAGCGTCGCTTCGGTCAGGATCGCCATGCCGAAATTCAGCGTGGCGGCGACCAGCACCGGCGTCAGCGTGTTGGGCAAGATGTGATGTGCCAGGATGCGGCGCGAAGGCACCTTCAGCAGCCTGGCCGCCTGGACATATTCCTTGTTGCGCTCAACGATGGTCTGCGCACGAACCGTGCGCGCGTATTGCACCCACGACGACAGCGAGATGGCCAGCACCAGCACGGCGGAGGCCCCAATCTCTCGCAGGTCGGCGGGAAGCAACTGCCGCACCACCGTCGACACCAGGATCGCAATCAAGATGGTGGGGATCGACAGAGTGATATCGCCGATGCGCATCAGGATGTTGTCGATGAAGCCGCCGAAAAAACCAGCGACAAGACCAGCCGTCATGCCGATCAGAAGCGACAGGGCCACTGAGGCAAGACCGATCACGATGGAAATGCGCGTGCCGTAGAGGATGGCCGAAAGCATGTCGCGGCCCTGCGTATCGGTGCCCAGCACATAAGGCCATTCGCCACCCTGTTCCCAGATCGGCGGAAGCTCCGCCTTCCACATGTCGAGCTGAGCGGCGTCATAGGGGTTCTGCGGCGCGACCAGGGGAGCGAAGATCGCCGTTGCGATCAGCACCGCAAACACGATGGCCGCGATCATCGCCGACTTGCTGTGGGTGAAGGACCACCAGACATCGCTGTTGCGGAGGCGCTTTATAAAGCCTGGGCGCGGCGCGATGGCTGGCTTGGAAGTGTCGGTTGTCATCGACGTGTCCCCGGGTTCAGTGCGCGGAGCGCAGGCGCGGATCGATCACCGCATAGGCGATATCGACCATCGTGTTCAGCGCGACAAAGATGAAGGAGATGATGCAGAGATAGGCGGCCATCACAGGGATGTCGAGGAAGGTGACGGCCTGGATGAACAGCATGCCCATGCCCGGCCACTGAAAGACGGTCTCGGTGATCAGGGCAAAGGCGATCAGCGAACCGATATTCATCGCCGTCATGGTGACGACAGGCATCAGGCAGTTCCTGAGCGCGTGGCGGAAATAGACCCGCCAGCGCGGAATGCCCCGGGCGCGTGCGAATTTTATATAGTCGGAGCGCAATACCTCCAGCATTTCGGCACGGACGAGGCGCATGATCAAAGTGATCTGGTAAAGCGACAGCGCCACTGCCGGAAGGATCAGCGCTGCGCGGCCCGAGGGCGTCAGCAGGCCCGTCGACCACCAGCCGATCTGGACGACATCTCCGCGGCCGAAGGACGGCGACCAGCCCAAAATGACCGAGAAGACCAGGATCAGAAGGATGCCGACGACGAAGCTTGGCAGTGAAACGCCAATGATCGACAGAAACTGCAGGGACTCCGTGTACCATCGCCCACGTTTGATTGCTGTAAGCACGCCAAGCGGCAGGCCGACGACCAGCGAGATCAGCGTAGCCACCAGCACCAGCTCCAGCGTTGCCGGGAAGCGTTCGCCGATGAGGGTGAGCACATCCTGGCCATTGCGGTAGGAGATGCCGAAATCGCCCTGCGCCGCATGGGCGACGAAGCGTACGAACTGCGTGGCGACACTGTCGTTGAGACCCAGCCGCTCGCGGATTGCGTCACGGTCCGCCTGCGTCGTCTGCTCGGTGACCATGAGCTCGACCGGATCGCCGGCAAGACGAAAGATCAGGAAGGCGAGCATAGCAACCGCAAGCATGACCATGATGGCATTGGCAATGCGGCTGATGATGAAGACCAGCATATGAAGCCTCGTCAGTTAGGCAGGGAGCGGAATTCGCTCAGCGTGCAAGCGGGCTGATGCGCTAAGCGGCCAAGGGCAACAGTGTCACCGCTGGGCACCCGAGCGCGGTCGCCGGTAACGAGAGCCACGAATGGCGTTCGCTGCCAGGGCAAGGTCTTGAACATCCTCTATCCTCCCACTTGGTGCCTCCGTTTTCGAAGGTCATTGTTCTTAATTCTTAAGCCGACGCGACGCGGGCGGGCTTCCCCCAAAGCCGATTGGCTATCTGGCGGAACAAGCCTCCCAGCTCCGGCGGTCGCTGTATTCGTTGACTACCCAACCAGAGCATTCGCTCATTGCGGCATCTTACCTATCGTACCGCCATATTCTAAAGCCGGTCTAAATTGTCAACTGCTTTGTCGACAATTTTCGGCTGATTGGGCGACTATTGTGGAGGCTTCGACGTGCGGAGTATGGCGGCGCTAGAAGCCGAGACGAAGATCGTCCCTACGTCGGGCAGCTGCGGACTTCCGTGTCATCGGGTCATTTTTGCTGCGATGGAAGGCGTCAGCTTTCCGGATCCTATCGTTGTATACAAATGCTAATGATTATGTTGACAAGCATGTATTTTAGGCCTTCCCTTACGTCATCCGAGCCGCAGAAAACAGGGAACACCGCGCCGGATGCCAAAAATGGGGAGTGACATGATCAACAGACGCTCGACATTGAAATTGTTGGCGCTCGGCGCCGTCTCGGTATTGGCAATTGCAACCGGAGCCACGCTTTCGGCGCAGGCCGCAAACAAGGAGCTCAAGATCGGCTTCGTCGGCGTGACCAGTGGTCCCGCCGCGGCCTGGGGCACGTCCAACGTGCGCTCGATGCAGACACGCGCCGATTGGCTCAATGAAACCGGCGGCGTGAAAATTGGCAGCGATACCTACAACATCAATATCGTGACCTTCGATGACCAGAAGGACCCCAAGCGCGCCATCGCCGGCATGGAGAAGATGGCCCAGGAAGGTATCCACTATGTCGTCGGCCCGAATGTCGACGACGGCGCGGCTGCCGTCCGTCCGGTGGCTGAGTCAAAGGGGATCATCTATTTCCCCTATGCCTTCCCGAAATCGCTCTATGTGGCGCCAGCTTCCAACGCCGTACTTGGCATGGTCGCCAACTACCAGTCCGGCCCGGCGATCTACAAATATCTGATGGAAAAGAAGGGGGTGAAGAAGATCGCCTTCATCGCCGCCAATGAGTCCGATCCGCTCAGCCAGCGTGACAGTGGTGTCGCCGCGGCCAAGGCGCTCGGTCTCGACGTCGTCGCCGAGACCGACACCTACCAGAACGATACGCGCGACTTCACGCCGGTGCTGACGCCGATCGTGCAGTTGAAGCCGGACCTGCTCGTGCTTTCGGGCGTCGCGCCGGCCAATGCGCCGCTGCTCATCCGCGCGGCGCGCGAACTGGGATATCAGGGCCTGATCTCGGCCGAAACGGCGCAGGATGCGGGCGTATTGCAGGAAGGTGCGGGCGAACTCGCCAACGGCTTCATCTCGGTTGGCGGCGCTTCCACGCCCGAAATCCGCACGCCGATGATGGACCAATTCATCGACCGCTACACCAAGAAATTCGGCGAATACAACGACGAGTCCAACACCAAGGTCTATGCGCTCGAATACATCATCGAAACGCTGAAGGCGAACCCCAAGGCGATCGACGATGTCGGCGAGTTCAAGAAGACCATGGACACTTTCTCGGCGCCCAATCCTTACGCCAAGGACGGTACGCTGAAATATGTCGGCAAAACGTCCTTTGGCCAGAAGCGGCAGGTTTCGGTGCCGATGGTGGTGACCGAGTTCGAGAACGGCGCCTTCAAGACGCTGTTCGTCGGCGAAGTGGACTGACGTTCGTCACAGCACTTCAACCGAGGTTCGGGAGCTATCCCGAACCTCCTGCTGACCGGATTTGCCGTCATGGAACAGGTGATCGCCAACGGGCTCTATCTCGGCGCCCAATACGCACTGATCGCGCTCGGTCTGACGTTGATCTTTGCGCTGATGAACGTGCTCAACTTCGCCCATGGGCAGATGTATGTGCTGGGCGGTTTCGTCACCTACTCGGTCTACGGCCAGTTCAAGCTGCCCTTCGCCGTTGCGCTGATCTGTTCGGGTGTGACACTGGCGATCATCGGCGCGCTGATGGAGAAATTTCTCTTCCGCACGGTGATAAGGCGCAGCAAGCGTGAAGAAAGCACGATGCTGCTTGCGGCGGCCACCGCATTCTTTCTCGATGCCGTCATCCTGCTGCTGTTCGGCGAAAAGCAGCGCGGCGTGCCCAAGATAGTCAGTGGCGTCTTCGTTTCCGACGGCTTGATCATGCCCTACGACCGCATGGTCGTCGGCGTGGTCGCGATCCTGATGATCGCCGCCTTCATGCTCTACATGCAATACAGCAAGCCCGGTCGCGCCATGCGGGCGCTGGCGCAGGACCGCATCGCCGCGCAATTGATGGGCGTGAACGTCAACAGCTATTCGATGCTCGGCTTTGCGCTGGGAGCGATGCTCGCGGGTGTCGTCGGCGGGCTCCTGGTCAGCATCACCGGCATCAACTCCGGCATCGGCGGCCCGATCTCGATCAAGGCCTTCCTGATGGTGATGATCGGTGGCGCGGGCGTGGTTGGCGGCGCGATCGCCGGCGGTCTCATCTTGGGCATGATGGAATCGGTCGGCCTCACCGTGCTGCGCGAATATGGTGACGTCACCTATCTCGTCATCTTCGCGCTTTTGATGGTTTTCCTCAGCATCCGCCCGAACGGGCTGATGGGCAAACCTTGGGGCTGACGCGATGACAAAAGCCCCAACCACCAAGATCGTCTCGGCAGTCCTGTTCGTAGCTGTGCTCCTCGTTGGCGTGCCGCTTTTCATCAACGCCACCGGCCGCAGCGATCTTTATTACACACTGACCTCGGTAGCACTTCTCAGCATCATCAGCGCTGGCGTGTGGATCACCTTCTACATCGGCCGCATCAATATCGGCCAGGGCGCCTATGCGCTGATGGGCGGCTACGTCTCGGCCATCCTGGTCACGACCTACGGCGTGTCCTTCTGGTTCACGCTGCCGCTTGCCGGGCTGTTTTGTGCTTCTGCAAGCGTGCTCATCGGACTGCCCATCCTCAGGCTGCGCGGCGTCTATTTCGCCATGGTGTCGCTGGTGCTGACCGAGGTTGCCCGCCTGCTCGCGCTGGCATTGCCCATCACCAACGGCGCCAAGGGCATCGTCAGCATACCCTTGCCGGCCGGCATCAGCCTTTTCGGCATCACGCTGGTTCCGGATTTCGCCACGCTCGCCAATCCGCGGCTCGCCTTCTACATCGTCGCCGTGCTCTTGATGGCCCTGTGCTTCGCCGGGCTTTATCGGCTCGTCCATTCGCGCATCGGCCAGCTCTGCCAGTCGCTTCAGCAAAATGAGGAACTCGCGTCTTCGATTGGCGTCAACATCGCCTATCTCCGCGTTGTCGCCTATGCCATCTCGTCCTTCCTGGGCGGCGTCGGTGGAGCGATGTTCGCCTCGATCTCGCAGTCGATCTACCCATCGAGCTTCACCGTCGCAGACTCCGTCAACTTCATGCTCAACTGCTTCCTCGGCGGGCTGGGCTATGTGCTCGGACCGATGCTCGGAACCTTCGTTCTCTATTTCGGCTGGGACATGCTGTTCCAGACCGGCGAATTCCAGCTCCTGATCTTCTCCACTGTGCTGATCGCGCTCATTCTGGTCCTGCCCAACGGCCTGCTCAGCCTGACCCTGTCGGCCAAGAGGAGTGTCTGAGGCCATGGCCGACATTCTCGAAATCGTCGGGCTCACCAAGCGTTTCGGCGGCCTCGTTGCTGTCAACGACGTTTCGTTTTCGGTGGGCGAACGCGAAATCCTGTCCGTGATCGGGCCGAACGGCGCCGGCAAGTCGACGCTGTTCAAGTTGATTGCTTCATTCCTTCGGCCGACCGACGGCGAAGTGCGCTTCAAGGGCGAACGGATCTCGGGGCTCGCACCGCACATCGCCGCCCGAAAAGGTGTGGTGCGCACCTTCCAGGAAACCACGATCTTCAAGAGCATGACGGTGCGCGACAATGTCGTGACCGCCCATCACCTGCGCTCTCGCGCCAGCCTCGCAGGCTTCTATCTCGGCAGCACGGCCGCCCGTCAGGATCTGGAAGCATTCGGCAAATCGGCGGACGAGATACTCGTTTTCCTCGGCCTCGCGCCGATGCGCAACGAGATTGCCAGCACTTTGCCGCACGGCCATCTCAGGGCGCTCGGCATCGCCATCGGACTGGCCACGAACCCGTCGGTGATCCTGCTCGACGAACCGTTCGCCGGCATGAACCATGACGAGACCAGGCGCGCGGTCGAGATGGTGCGAAAGCTGCGCGAACGCGGCATCACCGTGCTTTTGGTCGAACATGACATGGCCGCGGTGATGAACATCTCCGACCGCATCGTCGTGCTCAACTTTGGCCAGAAGATCGCCGAAGGCACGCCGGCCAAAATCCAACGGGACCCGAAGGTGATCGAAGCCTATCTGGGCGCCGAAGATGAATCGATCGGAATGTAGCCATGGAGCCGCTGCTCAAATTCGATGACGTCGAACTCTACTACGACCACGTCTATGCGCTGAAGGGGGTGTCGCTGGAGGTCCGCGAGGGCGAGACAGTAGCGCTGATCGGCGCCAACGGGGCCGGCAAGACTTCGATCCTGCGCGCCATCACCGGCCTCAAGAAGGTCCACAAGGGCGAAATCCATTACCACGGCAAGCGCATCGATGGCGCTGCACCCGACGAGATCGTGCGCATGGGCATTTCCATGGTGCCCGAAGGGCGTCGTGTCTTCTCCTACATGACGGTTCGCGACAATTTGCTGATGGGTGCCTTCACCCGAACTGACAAGGCCGAGGTTCAGCAAAGCATCGACATGGTGCTGACGCGATTTCCCCGGCTCAAGGAGCGCTATTCGCAGCAAGCCGGAACGATGAGCGGCGGCGAGCAGCAGATGCTGGTGATCGGCCGCGCGCTGATGGCCCGGCCGCGGCTGCTTCTGCTCGACGAGCCCTCGCTCGGGATCGCACCCAAGCTGGTGCAGGACATCGCGCGCTCCATCGTTGCCATCAGTCGCGACGAGAAGGTCAGCGTGCTGCTGGTCGAACAGAATTCGCGCATGGCGCTGCGCATTTCGCAACGCGCTTACGCGCTGTCCACCGGCAAGGTGGCGCTCAGCGGCAACTCGGCCGAGATGCTGAGCGACGAGCGGGTGAGGCATCTTTATCTTGGCGGCGAAGTCTAGGCGGGACGGAACATGCGAATCCTCGTCATAAATCCCAACACCACGGCCTCGATGACCCGTAAGATCGGCAAGGCTGCGAAGTTCGTCGCCTCATCCGGAACCGAGATCATCGCCGTCAATCCCAGGGATGGGCCGCCCAGCATCGAAGGCTATTTCGACGAGGCCTTCGTGGTGCCGGGCATCATCGCCGAAATGGCGCGGGCAGACGACATGGACGGCTATGTGATTGCCTGCTTCGACGACACCGGGCTCGATGCCGCGCGCTGTGCCACCAATGCGCCGGTGATCGGTGTAGGTGAGGCGGCATTTCACCTTGCAACCCTGATCGCCGGCAAGTTCAGTGTCGTCACCACACTTGCGCGCTCCGTGCCGGCGATTGAACAAAACCTGGTCAAATATGGGCTGGCCTCGCGCTGCGCCAAGGTGAGGGCGTCGGATGTCGCCGTGCTCGACCTCGAATTGCCTGGCTCGGATGCCCGCCGCAAGATCTCCGACGAGATAGGGCGCGCCATCGCCGAGGACCGCGCCGAGGCGATCGTGCTCGGCTGCGCCGGCATGACCGACCTGGCGGAAGAATTGTCGCGGGAACATGGCGTGCCGGTGCTGGATGGAGTCGCCTGCGCGGTCAGGCTTGCCGAGGCAGTCGCAGCCCTGGGGCTCAAGACATCCAAGACCGGTGGCTATGCCACGCCATTGGCCAAGCGTTACGCGGGGTCTTATGCATCGCTGTCGCCGCAGGCAAAGGCAACTGTCCAAGCTTAGGGGGCTTAGGACGGGATTGACCGGCCTGCGCCATCTGTGGGATTCCTGCGAAGGCGCGCGACCAGATTGCAACGGCGAGCGCCTAACGGAGCGCTCGCCAGAAACGATGAACATGCTGACTGCTCTTCGACCCGAAAACGACAGCGACAAGCCAGCGGCCCGCTGGTCGCCGATCTATCACGGATTGCGGGACGCGATTGTCGGACATCGCCTCGCGCCGGGCACGAAGCTGCCCGAGGACGAACTTGCATCGATCTATTCGGTCAGCCGCACCGTCATCCGTGCAGCACTTCAAGCGCTTGCCCATGACCGGCTCGCCCGGCTCGAGCCCAATCGTGGCGCCTTTGTCGCCCAGCCGTCGCCCAAGGAGGCGCGTGAGGTGTTCGAGGCCCGTGCGTTGATCGAACCGAAGGTGGCAGCGCTTGCCGCCGAAGTGGCCAAGCCGGAAGACGTTCTTCTCCTGCGCCGGCACCTCGAAAAGGAGCACGAGGCGCTGCATGCCGGTCGTGACAGCGACGCGATCATGCTGTCGGCACGCTTCCATGTCGGTGTCGCTGAAATCGCCGATCATTCCATCCTGACGGGTTTTGTGCGTGATCTTGTTTCGCACTCCTCGCTGATTATCGCCCTCTACTGGAAACGGCGCGACACCACCTGCGAGTGCCATGCCCACCACGCGCTGGTTGATGCCATCGAGGCTGGCGTTGCCTCGGAGGCAGCGGCGCTTATGAAGAGCCATATGGTCGATCTGCTGTCGGGGCTGGACCTCGACCGCGCCGGACAAAAACCGGAAAGACTGGCCGATATCCTTGGCTGATTTTTTGCGAGGTCAGATTTGAGTTGGTTCTGAACGCCGGCCGCCTCGACGCGCTTGGCGCTGGCCGTCAATCGCCCAGAACCTGCCGGTCATCGCCGTCGCGCCGCCGCACCGGCTCTTCCTTTATGCCGCGCATCGTCTTGGCGGCCTTGTTGCGGTCCGCATAGGCAGATGCCGCGTCAGCGGCTTCGTTCAATCCCAGATTCTCTCAAAATAGGAAACGCTCTAAAGGATTTTCATTCTTGCATTTCAACAAAGCAATCAGTTACCCCGTACCAGAAAACATCTTACGCGATTTACATCGACCACAGGATCGAAAGGGGGGCTGCCTGCAATTTTTCGTCGAACGGCGTCACGCGATCATGGTCATGCAGCACAAGTCCACGCACGAACCGATCGCCTACCGCTTCCTGTAACTGCCGCAATCCCCGAAAGTCCTGTGGCCGTACCGTTGCCGAAGCCTTCACTTCGATGCCGACGATCCGTCCACGTCGATCCTCGATCACGATGTCGACTTCATCCTGGTCCTTGGTCCGGTAGTGCGTGAAAATCATTCGGCGCTCGGACCACGATGCCAGCTTCAGGAGTTCTGCGAAAACGAAGCTCTCGAGCAGCGCTCCAAACCGGGAGCGATCCTTCCTGAATGTCTCTTCGTTGTCCTCCCGCAAAGTCGCAAGCAGCCCGGTGTCCAGGAAATGCAGTTTCGGCGTCTTGATAAGGCGGCTCAACCGATTGCTCGACCAAGGCGCCAGCGTTCTGACCAGGAACAGCCGCTCAAGGATCGCAACATATTTTTGTGCTGTCACGCTCGACAGACCGAGTGCTGCGCCAAAGCTTGAATGATTAACAAGTTGTCCTGCATGCTCAGCGAGCACTTGCAACAGCCGTGGCAGACGGTCTAGCTGGTCGATGTTGGCGATGTCGCGAACGTCTCGGTCGAGGATCTGGGTCACATAATCCTCGAGCCACGCCGTGCGGCGGGTCGCCGTTGCTCGGCGCAGAACCTCCGGATAGCCGCCACGCAGTACAAGCGCGATCAGTTCGTCGCCGAATAACGAATCCGTTCCTGCTACGGGTTCCTCACCGGCGAACAGTCGGTCCAGTAGCAGCCCGGGTGTGGAGCGGATTTCCGATTGGGCGAATGGGAGCAGCGAGATCGTCGCCATTCGGCCCGCAAGGGAGTCTGCAATGGCTGGGACTGTGGCGATATTGGCGGAACCAGTCAGCAGGAACCTGCCCGGCTGATCGTGGCGGTCCACGCTTTCCTTGATCGCCAACATGAGTTCCGGCACCCGCTGGACTTCATCGATCACGGCGCTTTCGAGCCCTCTGACGAAACCGACTGGATCCGCACGCGCGGCGCTCAAGGCACCTGCATCATCAAGCGTGATGTAAGGCCGATCCGCTCCGGCAAACTGTCGGGCAAGAGTCGTTTTTCCCGCCTGCCGTGGGCCAACGATCAGGACAACACGCGTGTCCGTGAGTGCTGCCTCGACAAGTGGCTGTATCCGGCGGTCTATCATTTGGCGCGGCGATGCTGAAGCGGTCATGCGACTATTCTTAACTCATTCATCGTCTATTTTAAAGTGATGGCTCGTCCATTTTTACTTCAACGTAAGCAGAGCGGGCGCGAAGGTGAGTTCGTCTCTGCTGATCCGGTGGCGCTCGAGCAGTTTCTCGGCGGCAAGCGTCCGGCCAAAGTCGGCGTAATGCTCGCGCGCAAGGTCGAGTACAAGGTTGCGGAAAGCCTCGCTGTGACGCCGATTGCTCGGCCGGCCGCGCTTCTTCGGCGACGCCGGCCTGGTCATAGGCCTGCAACAGCCTTGAACCTGACTGCGGCTGAGACCGAGCAGCTCGGCCGCCTGGACCACATTCAGGCTACGGCCGAAGCC
This sequence comes from Aminobacter sp. GW821-FHT11F06, assembly GCF_058808215.1. Lineage (NCBI taxonomy): Bacteria > Pseudomonadati > Pseudomonadota > Alphaproteobacteria > Hyphomicrobiales > Phyllobacteriaceae > Aminobacter > Aminobacter sp. GW821-FHT11F06. Next base: position 66,781 of record NZ_JBXARL010000012.1, read on the forward strand.
CATGCTGTCGGTCCTCAGCAACACGAGGGTCGGCCACCGCCACCCATTTGTCTGGCCCGTGTTTTTGTGCGGCCGCGCCAAGCTTGGCAACGGGCTGACCCCACCAGTAGGTCTCGAACTGGAAAGTCTGGCTACCATGGATCGCATGCACATGGGTGTCGATCAGCCCGGGAATGACCGTCTCGCCGGCGAGGTCGACGACCAGCGTACTCACCGCCTCAAGACGCGACAAGCTATGATGCCTTGAAGCGATCCGCTGCTGAAAGCCGTTGCATCAGTGGCTCCGCTTCAGGCCAACGATAAATGTCCTCGCGCAGAAACCGTAGTTCGTCGTCGAGATCCTCTTCGGCGATTTCGACCCACCAGGCTTTCGGTCGACCGTCGCTGCCATCCGACCATCGATATCCGCGCGCCTTCAGATGGTCCTTCATCTCGAAGGGGCTGTTTTCGGCCCACACCCGGACGCGGAGTCGTTGGCTTGCAGCGTAGAGCTCGCCGAATGGCGTTACGTCGCTGCCGGCGATCGGCCTTGCAAGAATTTCGAGCAGGGCATGGCAATCATCGGTCGCGCGATGTCCGTCATGGAACAAGCCGGACTGTCCGACGAGATAACCGAGTTTGTTGCCTTCAAACCCGTGATCCGCCCAGCGGATCTCCGTGACCGAGCAAGCCCACGATTTCGAGGCGAACGATCGCGACAGGCGTTCGCAAAAAGGCCGGTCAAAACCGGCGTTGTGGGCGATGATGAGATCGGCCGGCTCAATAAGTGCATCGAGCGCGCCGACATCCACCGCCTGTCCGGCTACCATCTCGTCGGTGATACCGGTGAGGCGGGTGATCTCCGCGGGTATCGGACCTGAGGGTTGCCGCAGCGCGCTGAACACGCCCACGACGTCGCCGATCACCCCTGCATCGGAATAGGTGAAGGCGACAGCACCGATTTCGATCACCTCGTCGCGGGAATGGTTGAGACCGGTGGTCTCGACGTCGACCAAGACGGCAAGCCGCGGAAATCTGCTGCTTGTGCGATCGATGACCGGACGGGGCACCAGCTTCCGCAGGACCTTGAAACGCCCAGTGTCTTCGAGGAGCCGCGCGAGTTCATCCTCAGTCCCAGAGGCAACATCACCTTGTGGCCGGCCGCGCCGAGCCGGCGCAATGCGTCGCGGTGTTTCCCTATAGCCAGGGTCCAGGTCGAACAGGTCGAACTGTCCAGAAAGTGCGTTCATCAAATCATCCGGTCGAGAAGGCAGGAATCGTCTACGGCATGATATATCGGGCCACCCAGTATAGGCTATTGTGCTGGCACATTTGTGCAGTCTCCCGGGCAAGCGGGGGGATCATCTCCAAAACAGGTTTACCACAATGGCAAGTCCCCCACGCCGACCGACAAACCCGATGGCTGCCGCTGAAGCGGCGTTCAAGCCAATCAAGAAGCCGGCGGCAGAGGTTCGCGCACCCTTGACCGCTCCAAACGTCAGGGAGCTTGTTTCAATCAGGATCGATCGGGCTGTGCTTGACCATTTCCAGGAGGATGGGCCGGGCTGGCAGGACAGGATCAACGAGGCGTTGCGGCAAGCCGTCTTCCAAAAACCGGCCGCCGCCGAGGGAAAGCACTCTGACGAGGACTGACGTGATCGAGAGGCACGTCATCTCGTGCGCCAGGTAAATGTGGCGGATTGATTTGCTTTCTCGCATTTCGGCGTCAGCGCGGCCTGACGCAAAGTGTTTCTTCAACTGCGAACGATCCGCCTACCTAGTTGCGAGCGTCGCCACCAGGTCGCCGAAGCGCTCCCCTTGAATGCTGACATGCTGTCGAAGCAATGATCTGGCCTCTTCGGTGTCGCCGGCCAAGATCGCTTCGACAACCGAGTTGTGCTCGGCAAACGACGTTGCCACGCGATTGAGGACACGCAGTTGAAGACGCCTGTACGGTTGCAGTCGGCGGTGCAGGGCTGCGCATTGCTCAGCCAGGAACCCGCTATGGCTCGCGGCGTAGATCGTTTTGTGAAACCGCTCGTTGTCGTAGTAGTAGGCGTCACTGTCGCCGGCAGAAGATGATCGCTCGCACGCGCGATGCGCGGCCAAGATCGCGATACGATCCTCATCGGTCAGCCGTCGTGCCGCCAGCGCGCCGGCCATGCCTTCGAGTTCGGCCATCACCTCGAACATCTCGAAGATGCGGTGTGGTCCAGGATCGATCACCACCGCGCCGCGGCGTGGACGGATCTCCACAAGGCCGATGGCGCTCAGCTGCATCAACGCCTCGCGCACCGGTGTCCTTGAGACGCCGAAGCGCGTTGCCAGTTGCACCTCATCCAATCGCGCGCCTGGAGCGAACTCATTGGAAATAATAGCGTTTTCCAGGTCGTCACGCAGGCGTTGAACTACATTCTCGGACATGCTTGCTGGCTTTCCAATACAAAAGATGAAATCTTGCATACAAGAACGTTGACTGTGCTCACAAGATACCTTACAAACCTCTACCACAGCAGGCAGGTCGCACACAATCAGGCGAGCGGATCCGGAGATCGGATGCGCGCGGGGGACGCTGTTCGCACTGAGCAGGCTTCGCCAGGAGGATGACATGCAAGGTATCTCGTTCTTCAACGATATGGTGCAAAGCATTACCGACAGGGGCCGGCGGTTGTTGGCAGTCGGGACGCGTGGTGAAAGCGAGCTCGGCAAGGCCGAGCCTCCCATCGAAACCCTTTGCAACATGCTGCTGTCGAGCCGGGGCGAAGCCTCGGGCATGGCACTGGCGGCGGAAATCCTGCAGCGCTGGACCCAACTGGATGCGGCCGGCCAGCAGGGCTTCGTGCATTTGTTGCACGAGCAGTTCGGTCCGGACATTGCCAGGCTGGACAAGGCGGTCGACCGCTACCGTGGCGACAAAGGTTCCGACGCCGTCATCGAACTGCATCAGGCGGCCGAGCCACGCCGGCAGGAACTCGTGCGCCGGCTGAACCTCGCGCCGAAGGGAACGGCGAAACTGGTGGAGATGCGCGAGCGATTGCTGGCGGCAAAGGACGTGACCGAGCAATTCCGTGCCGTCGACGCCGATTTTTCGCATCTGTTCGGCTCCTGGTTCAATCGCGGCTTCCTGACCTTGCGTCCCATCGACTGGTCGACGCCGGCCGACATTCTGGAAAAGATCATCAAATACGAGGCGGTGCATGAGATCGCCGGGTGGGAAGAGCTGCGCCGGCGGCTGGCACCGTCTGACCGCCGCTGCTTTGCCTTCTTTCATCCGCGGTTGGCCGACGATCCGCTGATTTTCGTCGAGGTGGCGCTGACCAAGACGACACCCTCTACCATCGCCGACGTGCTCGACGAAAAACGTTCGCCGATCACCGCGCAGGACGCCACCACGGCGGTGTTTTATTCCATCTCCAACTGCCAGGACGGCTTGCGCGGCATTTCGTTCGGCAACTTCCTGATCAAGCAGGTCGTCGAGGATTTGCGCCGCGACCTGCCGGGGCTGAAGACCTTCGTGACGCTGTCGCCGGTGCCGGGCTTTGCCGGCTGGCTGGCCAGGCTGCGCAAGAGCAGTGGCATCGACGCGGCGACGCTGGAAACATTGCGGCTGCTCGACGATCCGGACTGGGGCGACAATCCGCAGCGGTCGCAGGCGCTCAAGGCCGTGTTGATGCCGCTCGCCGCGCGCTATTTCATCAAGGAGCGCAGCGAGGGCGGGCGACCGGTCGATCCGGTGGCGCGTTTCCACCTGGGCAATGGCGCAAGGCTGGAACGGCTGAATTTTCTCGCCGACCGTTCGGCCAAGGCGATGCGCCAATCGCACGGCCTGATGGTCAACTATCTCTACCAACTTGAAGACATCGAGGCCAATCACGAGGCCTTGGCACAACACGGCGAAGTCGCCGCTTCGCCAAAGGTGAAGAGCCTGGCCGCGGCTGAGCAGGCAGGCCATTCGGCGCCGGTCGGCCGCAGGCTGCGCCAGACACAAAAGGCCTGACGCAAAAAGGATCGGGAGGAGTTCCATGAGCAATCATCTGTTCGACGCCATTCGGGCATCCGCCAAATCCGGCGACGCCATTTTCATCGAGACTATCGATGGTCGGCGCTGGACCTATGCGGACGCACTGCGGCTCTCCGGCCAGATCGCTAGCGCCATTGATGTGCTGGGCGTTCGCCCCGGCGACCGTGTCGCGGTGCAGGTCGACAAGAGCCCGCTGGCCCTGATGCTCTATCTTGCCTGCGTACGCTGCGGGGCGGTCTATCTGCCGTTGAACACCGCCTATACGCTGGCCGAACTCGACTACTTCATCGGCGATGCCGAGCCCAGGCTTGTCATCGTTTCAGCCAAGGCCAGGCAAGGCATCGAGCCGGTCGCGCAAAACTACGGCGCGATCGTCGAGACGCTCGATGCCGACGGCGCCGGATCGCTGATGGAACTGGCCCGGGACGAGCCCGCCGATTTCATCGATGCGGCGCGCGCGCCCGACGACCTTGCCGCCATCCTCTATACGTCGGGAACGACCGGGCGATCGAAAGGCGCGATGCTGACGCATGACAATCTGCTGTCGAATGCGCTGGCCCTGAGGGACTGCTGGCATATGACCGCAAGCGACCGGCTGATCCATGCGCTGCCGATCTTCCACACGCACGGGCTGTTTGTCGCGACCAATGTCACGCTGATCGCCGGCGCCTCGATGTTCCTGCTGCCCAGATTCGAGCCGGATGAGATATTGTCGCTGATGCCGCGGTCGACGCTGATGATGGGTGTGCCGACCTTCTATGTGCGGCTGCTTCAGCACGAGGGCTTGACCCAGGAAGCTGTCGCGACGATGCGGCTGTTCATCTCGGGCTCGGCGCCGCTGCTTGCCGAAACGCATGTCGCCTTCAAGCAGCGCACCGGTCATGCCATTCTGGAACGCTACGGCATGACTGAAACGAACATGAACACCTCCAATCCGTATGACGGTGAGCGCAAGGCGGGAACGGTCGGTTTGCCGCTGCCGGGGGTCTCCGTCAGGGTCACCGATCCAGCGACGGGCGCTAGACTTGGATCAGACGAAACCGGCATGATCGAGATCAAAGGCCCGAATGTTTTCAAGGGTTACTGGCGGATGCCGGAGAAGACGGCGGCCGAATTCACTCAGGATGGCTATTTCGTCAGCGGCGACCTCGGCAAAATTGATGCTGGGGGCTACATCCACATTGTCGGTCGCGGCAAGGACCTGGTGATCTCCGGTGGCTACAACATCTATCCCAAAGAGGTCGAGAGCGAGATCGACCAGATCGACGGCGTTGCCGAGAGCGCGGTGATTGGCGTGCCGCATCCGGATTTCGGCGAGGGTGTCACGGCGATTGTCGTGCTCAAGCCCGATGCTTCGCTTGACGAGAAGACCGTGCTGACAGCGTTGGGCGATCGCCTTGCGCGCTACAAGCAGCCCAAGCGGGTGATCTTCGCCGAGGATTTGCCCCGCAACACGATGGGCAAGGTGCAGAAGAACCTTCTGCGCGACCAATATGGCAGCCTTTACACGAAGGCTTCCTAGGAAGCCCAACGGTTCCGCGGTGGCGCCTGGGAGCGAGGCCGGCGCGGAACCATCAACCGAACGCATGAAAGTGAGAACGGGCGCCTGTCGGCGTTCCCCGAGGGAGGACCCTATGAACATCCAGATACTGTCGATCCTGCTGCTGGCCGGCATGTTCGTTGTTGCGACGATACAGCCGATCAACATGGGCGCTTTGGCCTTCGCATGCGCGTTCCTCGTCGGCTCGCTGATCATGGCCATGAAGCCGGCCGAGATCTTCGCGGGCTTTCCCAGCGACCTTTTCCTGACGCTCGTCGGTATCACCTATCTGTTCGCCATCGCCCAGATCAACGGCACCATCGACTGGCTGGTTGAGGGTGCCGTAAAATTGGTGCGCGGTCACGTCGCCTGGATCCCATGGGTGATGTTCCTTGTCGCCGCCATCATCACGGGTTTTGGCGCACTGGGACCGGCGGCGGTCGCCATCCTGGCACCGGTGGCGCTGGGTTTTGCCTTTCAATACCGGATCAACCCGGTGATGATGGGGCTGATGGTCATCCATGGAGCGCAGGCGGGCGGTTTCTCGCCGATCAGCATCTATGGGGGAATCACCAACCAGATCGTCGCAAAGGCAGGACTGCCCTTCGTGCCGACGACGCTGTTCCTATCGAGCTTTTTCTTCAATCTGGCGATCGCGGTGCTGGTGTTCGGGATCTTCGGTGGCGCAAAAGTGCTGGGCAAGCAGCCGTCGGCGTCGGGTCTGCTGCCGGACCTTCATCCCGAAGGCGTGACCGAGCCTATCCGGGGTCATGGCGGCACGCCGGCGGCACCGATCAGCCACCATATTTTCGAGAAGCAAACCATACCGCTGATGTCCAGCCTGACCCCTGAACGGCTGATGACGCTGGTTGGGCTCACCGCGCTGGCGATCGGCGCGCTGGTCTTCAAGTTCAATGTCGGCCTGGTGGCGGTCACCGTTGCGGTGGCGCTGGCGCTGCTGTCGCCGAAGACGCAGAAAGCGGCGATCGACAAGGTCAGCTGGTCGACCGTGCTGCTGATCGCCGGCATCATCACCTATGTCGGCGTGATGGAGAAGATCGGCACCATCGACTATGTCGCCGATGCTATTTCCAGCCTCGGCATGCCGCTGCTGGTGGCGCTTTTGTTGTGCTTCACCGGCGCCATTGTCTCCGCTTTCGCCTCGTCGACAGCTCTGCTCGGCGCCATCATCCCGCTCGCCGTGCCGTTCCTGCTGCAAGGTCAAATCAGCGCCATAGGCTTGGTTGCGGCGATCGCGATCTCGACAACCATCGTCGACACCAGTCCGTTCTCGACCAATGGCGCGCTGGTGGTCGCCAACGCACAGGAGGCCGAGCGCGAGAGCGTGCTGAAGACGCTGCTGATCTACAGCGGGTTGATCGCCATCATCGGACCGATTGTCGCCTGGTTGGTCTTCGTTGTGCCAGGGCTGGTGTGACGGGGTCTCGAGTGGATTGACGATAAGAACTCGGCACCCGCCAAACGGTGCCGGGGACGGCATCAAGCCTAAATGGAAGAGAATCTCCATGGACACAGACAGCATGGGGCGTTCGTGCGGGATCATCGATCAGGAATGGTAGGAGACTTACCCGTCGGAGCCCGATACTTGGAGTGCGTAGCGCGTATGCCTACGCTCTCCGGTTTTTGCTAGCGCACCTTTGGCAACCAGGTCCTGCAAGTCCCTTGTCGCAGTGGCGCGGGATGCCTGCGTGATGGCAATGTAATTCTCGGCACTGAGACCGCCCTTGAAGCCGTCGATACCTTCTCGGAACATCCGGGCGACGACCTTCTCCTGACGCTCGTTGAATTGACCGCGGTGGCGCTCGTAGAACTTGGCCTTGGCGACGGAGAATTCGACACGGGCGAGCGTGACACGCTGTGCTTCAAGGATCGTGTTGGCGAAGTAGAGCAGCCAATCCGTAACCGCGTTGCCCTTGTTGCTGGCCTCCAGGCTGTCGTAATAGGCCTTGCGGTGGCGTTCGATCGTGTACGCCAATGCGATGAGGCTGGGCTCGCCCAGGTTTTGTGCCAACGCCTTTTCGCAAAGGGCACGCCCTATGCGGCCGTTGCCATCCTCGAACGGATGAATGCTCTCGAAATAAAGGTGCGCAATACCGGCACGCGTTAGCGCAGGAAGCGGTGTCTTGCCTTTGGGCGACGTATCGTTGAACCAAGCGGCGAAGGCGTCCATTTCGGTTTTCACGCGCGCCGAAGGCGGCGCTTCGAAATGCACTTTGGGCTTGTCCAGCCGATTGGAAACGATCTGCATGGCATCGGCATGGTGGCGATAGCTGCCGATGGTCTCGACACGACGCTCGCCCGACATCACCATCTTGTGCCAAGCGTAGAGGGTGCGATGGGAAAGCGGATCGACAAAATGCAAATAGACATCGGCCATCATTTCAGCGATGCCGCGCTCGGCAGGGGGGATGCGCCTGGTCTCGCTGCCAAGCCCCAGTTGCTGGCGCAGGGATGATTGCAGGCTCTCGCGGTTGAGATACTCCCCCTCAATCGCCGATGTCTTCAATGCCTCTTCGCTGATAAGATCGATGCGGATCTGGTCGCGTTCGTCGGAACCGACATGGCGAAAGACGCCCAGGAACTCGCCCGATCGCAACAGAAACTCACTTTCCAGTGGTTCCAGGACCTTTTTGTCATAGGCAAAATGAGGCCAGTCAGCCTGCTGCCAATTCCATGCCATGAGTTATAGAGCACCTTTCTATAGCTCATAATGGAACAAATGGTGAGCTATAGCAATCTTCTCCATGCCTCAGAAATCGCAGTTTCCCTTGCGTGATCCAACGACTGGCCGTGGATGTGTGAAGCGAGCCGCCGATCGACCACAAAATCCGGGCTGGTGGATCGCTTCAAATCGCGTGTTCGGCAATCACTGCCAGGAACGCGGGGCCGTAGCGCTCCAGCTTGGCCTCACCGACGCCTGGGACCGCGGCCATCTCCCTGCGCGAGGCCGGGCGGGCGGCGGCCAGCTCGATGAGCGTCTTGTCATGGAAAATCACGTAGGGTGGCACATTCTGCGTTCGGGCGATTTCCATGCGCTTTTCGCGCAGCGCCTGAAACAGAGCGCGGTCGGCATCGGGCAGGGCGATTGATGCCTGGTTGCGCGGGAGCTTTTCCCGTCCGGCGCGCGGCGGTGGCGGCACACGCAGCATAAGCGTCCGTTTTTCGCGCAGGAACTGCCGCCCTGCCTCCGCGATCGACAGCCCGCCATGGCCGGTCAGGTCGACCGCGATCAGCCGCAGGGCAATCAACTGGCGCAAGATTGCGCGCCAGGTGCGATTGTCATGCTCCTTGCCAATGCCGTAGGTGGAGATGCGGTCGTGGCCGAAGTCGGCAATGCGCTTGTCCTCGACCCCCAAAAGCACATCGACGATGTAGGCTTGGCCGAAGCGCTCGTCGGTGCGGTGAATGCAAGACAGGGCTTTTTGCGCGGCAATCGTTCCGTCGAACAATTGTGGTGGCTCAACGCAGGTGTCGCAATTACCGCAGGGCTCGCTGTGGTCACCAAAGTAAGACAGCAGCACCTGGCGACGGCAGCCCGCCGTCTCGGCCAACCCAAGCAGCGCATCGAGCTTCTGCCGTTCCATGCGCTTGCGCTGATCGGGCGCGTCCGATTCCTCGATGAAGCGGCTGCGCAGCGCGATATCCTCATGGCCATAGAGCATGAGCGCGTCGGAAGGCAGGCCGTCGCGCCCGGCACGCCCGGTTTCCTGATAATAGGCCTCGATACTGCCTGGCAGGTCGACATGAGCGACGAAACGTACATCCGGTTTGTCGATGCCCATGCCAAACGCGATGGTGGCCACCATGATGACGGCTTCATCGAGCTGGAAGCGCGCCTGGTTGGCCGCGCGTGCAGCCTTGTCCATGCCGCCGTGATAGGGCAGCGCATCATAGCCTTGCGTGCAAAGCCAGGCGGCCGTTTCCTCCGTCTTTCGCTTCGACAGACAGTAGACGATGCCGCTTTCGTCCTCATGGTTCTTCAGGAAACGCTTCAGTTGGCCCCGCGGATTGTCTTTCTCCTGGATGGCATAGCGGATGTTCGGGCGGTCGAAGCCGGCGATGAAGGCGTCGCCTTCCGCGATATCGAGATGCGCCAGGATCTCGGCGCGGGTTGGCGCGTCGGCGGTCGCCGTCAGCGCCATGCGCGGCGTGTCGGGGAACAGCCTGACCAGCGCGTCGAGCTGACGATATGAGGGTCGGAAATCATGTCCCCATTGCGACAGGCAATGCGCTTCGTCGATGGCGATCAGCGACAAGGGCACATGGCTGAGCCGCTCCAGGACTTCGGGCCGCAGCAGCGTTTCCGGAGCCACATAGAGAAGGTCCAGCGCGCCGGAGGACACGTCTTGCCACAACGCGCTTCGTTCATCGCCTGGCAGGTCGGAGTTGAGTGAAGCGGCCTTGACCCCTGCCTGACGCAAGGCGGCGACCTGATCGGCCATGAGCGCGATCAGCGGCGAGACGATAAGCCCCATGCCCGGCCGCGCCATTGCCGGGATCTGGTAACACAGCGATTTGCCGCCGCCCGTCGGCATCAAGACAAAGGCGTTGTTGCCGGCCATCACATGCTCGACGATCTCCGCCTGAGGCCCGCGAAAGGCGTCGTAGCCGTAAACGGCTTTCAGGATATGTGCGGGGTCGGGGGTCAAAGTCGCCTTCGTTGGGAATCAGAAAGATGTTGCCTGATAGCAGATTTGCGAGGTGCCTGGGGCGTGGCCTGTTCACGCGGCTGCCCAGTACCAGGAAGGGGCAGTCGAAATTGCACCGTTGGGTTGCCCGCCATCGTCCCAAGTTCCTTGCCTGAAAATGCAACCGCACCCGCTTGCCATGACTGTGCGTCTCATCTTCATGACTGAACGTCCCAAAATGCCGCTCGGACGGTGACAGCACAATCTGGCCGTGCCAGACCGGCTGGAGCAGTTCACCCGAAATGCTCTGCTGGGTGGCCGGCGCGCGCGACATATACTGTCGTGTCGCGTCGGCATCTCGCATCACAACAACTAAATTTACTAGTTAAGTTACTGCGAAGCGCGATCATCTGTTCATTTGGAATGTGAGCCCGGCAGAATGCATATCTCATTGGCTGGCTGGCGCCGCCTTGGTGACACCGTCGCCATCCCCGGCCTTCGCCGATGGTCCCAAAAGGGGAGCGCATCTGGGCTTTGAGGCGCTCTGGAGCACTGAGCGCCCGCTCGGCGATGCCGCGCTGTTTGCGCCATTTACGAATTGTCATCTATCGCAATTGCTCACAAAACATGGGGGGAACCGTGCCAAACATTTCCAGATTGTATTTCATCACTGCAATTTGCTTTCTGATCGCCGGGATTTTGGTCGGTCTGCAGATGTCGATTGCTCATGACTACGTCGCAGCCGGCGCACACGCGCATATTAATCTTCTCGGCTGGGTGACGATGTCCATATTCGGCGCGTTTCACGCGCTTAACCCGCGTGGAGCCGGGACACGATTGGCAAAAGTGCAGTACTATGTCTACACAGGCGGTGTGATTGTGATGACGCCTGCTCTTTACTTGCTCCTGACCGGGAACCCATCGTTGGAGCCAGTTGTCGCAGTGTCATCTCTGGTGGTATTCGCCGGCGTACTCATGTTCGCCGCGATTATATTTCGCACGCGCGCAGGCTGATCACAGCGCTCCAAAGATAAGCATAATCTCGCTTGCGCCGCGTGATGCTGTCTTCAAGATTGCCGCCAAATAATCGAAACGTTGCAACACATCGATTTACCCGGCTATGACTTGAAAATGAACTTGGATGCTCATGCGGGTAGACCATTTTGCGGGCCGGTACTGGATGTTGGAAGCCAATCCTCAGACACGCGTGTCGCGCGGTATTGTTTGGCCGTTTCCTCCTGGCGCGGAATGCTTCGCCGCCTGGAAGACGGCACTCTCGCGGTTGGTTGACTGCGCTATACCGGACGACGCGGACCCGGCTTTGTTCGACTTTCATGGCTGTATGTGGCAGCTGCCTGAGGCCTTCGTACAGGTCAATGGCGGGTCGGCAATGACGATGTCTCGGACCCAGCGCGTCATTGACGACAGACCGATCTCTCAGATGTCGCTTTATCTGCTCACAGGCGGAAGCGTTGTGACCGACTACGACGGCCGCAAGCAAACCCATGTTCCAGGCGACATCGTCGCCGTTGATTATTCACTGCCTTACGAATCCCACACGCCTGGCTACGAAGGGATAACGCTTACCTTCGACAGAGCCAGCGCACCGTCGGCGCTTCAAGGCCTAGTCCACGGCATGGTGCTACCTGCCAACAGCAGCGCCGGCAACCTGCTCGGGATCCAGATCAGGTCGCTTGTAGACCATATCGACGGGCTCAGCGTCGACCAGGCTCAGTCGGCCGTCGACGGCATCTTGCGGTTTGCCGCGACCACTCTTGCTGTCGCTTCGCCGAAAAAGAAGCGCGACAAGGTTTCAGTCCTGGATAGCGCCCATCGGCTGGCCAAAAGGAGAATGTCCGATCCGGACTTCGGCCCTGATGAACTGGCGATCGCGCTGGGCGTTTCGCGATCGAAACTGTTTCGTTCGTTTGCGGCCCATGGTGGGGTGCAACGCTGGCTGCTTGGCGAGCGACTGACGGCCAGCCTTCAAGCCATTGTACGATCTGCGGGCAAACTGAAAATTTCGGTCATCGCCCACCAGCACGGCTTTCGCAGCGAAGCACATTTCAGCCGTTCTTTCCGGAAGCGATATGAGCTGAGCCCAAGCGCGGCTCTGGTCTTGGCCATGCGCTCGCAGGGCACCACAATGTATCTGAACTGGGCGAAGAAGAATGGGAAGACAGAAGGCTCGACAACAGAAGCCTGGCTCGCTTCAGCTCGTGCCCGAGACCGCAAGGCGGAGCAAGAGAGCGCTAAAGTCAGGCTAAATCCAGCGGATTGACGTGCCTTCTATATGAGCTGAGCCCAAGCGCGGCTCTGGTCTTGGCCATGCGCTCGCAGGGCACCACAATGTATCTGAACTGGGCGA
>NZ_JBXARL010000012.1:79436-114615 GCF_058808215.1 Aminobacter sp. GW821-FHT11F06
AGCTCGTGCCCGAGACCGCAAGGCGGAGCAAGAGAGCGCTAAAGTCAGGCTAAATCCAGCGGATTGACGTGCCTTCTACTGGATCTCCCCAGCCCGACGTTTTTGCTTTGCACCAGCGATTGCTTCCCGGCTTCGGTGACATTGGGTGTTTCAAGGATCGTTGAAACACCCAGCGCAGTGATGCGCGAGGCCGACTTGACGCTCTGCGCCTCCATGTCCGGTCGGACCCACAACCCGCGTACTCTTTGTCGCGGCTCAATCGATATCGAACGACACGCCCTGGGCCAAAGGCAGCGCCTTGGAGTAGTTCACCGTATTGGTGGCGCGGCGCATGTAGGCGCGCCAGGCGTCGGAGCCGGACTCGCGGCCGCCGCCGGTTTCCTTCTCACCGCCGAACGCGCCGCCGATTTCCGCACCCGAGGTGCCGATATTGACGTTGGCGATACCGCAATCGGAGCCTTCGACCGACAAGAAGCGCTCGGCTTCTTGCATGTTCAGCGTGAAGATCGACGACGACAGGCCAGCACCGACAGCGTTGTGCGCGTCGAGCACCGTGTCGAAGTCGGAATACTTCATCACGTAGAGGATCGGCGCGAAGGTCTCTTCGAATACAGGGCCAGCCTGCTTCGGCATTTCGACGATCGCCGGCCTGACGTAGTAGGCCGTGTCCTTGCCCGCTTCGGCAACGCGTTCGCCGCCTGTTACTGAGCCGCCTTCGGCCTTCGCTGCTGCCAACGCCGCCTGCATGCCGTGATAGGCATGCATGTCCACCAGCGGGCCAACGAGGGCGGTGGTTTCGAGCGGGTTGCCGACGGAAACGCTCTCATAGGCCTTCTTCAGGCGCGGCACGAGCTGATCGTAGACACTCTCGTGAACAAACAGGCGGCGGAGCGTGGTGCAGCGCTGACCGGCGGTGCCCATGGCGCCAAAGGCGATGGCGCGAAGCGCCATGTCGAGGTCGGCAGAGGGGCAGACGATGCCGGCATTGTTGCCGCCGAGCTCAAGGATCGAGCGCGCGAAACGCCTGGCAAGGCGCGGACCGACCTCCTTGCCCATTCGGGTGGAGCCGGTGGCCGAAACAAGCGCGACCTTGGGATGGTCGACCAGGGCTTCGCCGATGGCGCGGTCACCGATCAGGATCTGGCTCAGGTTCTTCGGCGCGTCGCCGAAACGGGCGAGGGCGCGTTCGAAGATCGCTTGGCAGGCAAGGGCGGTCAGCGGGGTCTTTTCGGAGGGCTTCCAGACGATCGAGTTGCCGCAGACAAGCGCGAGCGCGGCGTTCCACGACCACACGGCGACGGGGAAGTTGAAGGCCGAGATGATGCCGACGACGCCGAGCGGGTGCCAGGTTTCCATCATGCGGTGGCCGGGGCGTTCGGTGGCGATTGTCAGGCCGTAGAGCTGGCGGGAGAGACCGACAGCAAAATCGCAGATATCGATCATTTCCTGCACTTCGCCGAGGCCTTCGGAGGTGATCTTGCCGGCTTCGATCGAGACGAGGCGCCCGAGTTCGGCCTTGGCGGCGCGCAGCTCTTCGCCGAGCAGGCGCACGAGCTCGCCGCGCTTTGGGGCCGGCACAACGCGCCATTGCGTGAAGGCTTCGTGTGCGGCGTCGATCGCCTTGGCGGTGTCGGCGGCGGAAACGGTCTTCAACTTGCCGATCTCCTCGCCGCTGACCGGGCTGTAGGAGGCCATGTCACCGCCGGTCCAGGCCGCGCGCGGCACGCCGAGCTTGTCGAGAAGGTTTTGCGTTTCCTGCTTCACATCGACGGTCTTGGTCATGGCGTTTCTCCGTTCTTTCTGTCTGGTAACGCGACGGATGCCGCGAATTTTCTAGAAGGTCATGGTGCCGAGCGAGCCCGGCGAGGTGATGGCTTTCAGCCCGAACGCCAGCTTGCGGATTTTGTCCGGGGTGTATTTGTCGTAGATGACCTGGTTCTTGCGGCCGATCGCGTGCTCGGCGCTGAAGCTGCCGTTGAACTGTTCCACGGCAACCGTAAACACCCAGTCGCGCAGCGCCGGCTCGAAGCCGGTATCCGAAAGCTGCGGATCATCTTTCGCCACCACGAGGTTGAAGTGCACGCCGCCGTCGCCGATATGGCCGAATTCGCAGATCGTGATGCCGGTAAAGTGCTTCGGCAACTCGGCCTTCATATGCTCGAGGAAGCGCATGATATCGCCGCGACGGAAGGACAGATCGAAGGCGATCAATCGTCCTTGATGCTTCACGCCTTCCGACAGTGCGTGGCGCAACGCCCATATCTCGTGCGGCGGGCCGACAAAGGCGTCAGCGAGCAGTGTCTGGCTGCCCTCCCAGATTCCGGCGAGCACGTCCTCCAAAACGGCATCGAGGGGCTGTTCGCCGTCGCGCGGTGGGTTTGAGCGTGAGATCTCCGCAAGAATTACGAAATCCGGCACGATCCCGCCCTGGAACGGCCCGCCCTGGAACGGATTGCGCAGCGACGGCACGTGATCGAGTGCGGCGCGAACCGCATTTGCGGACATGCCCTCGAAGGCGGAAAGATAGGTGCCGAGTGCCTCTTCCATTGCCATGAGGAGGGCCGGGACCTGTTTGGCCGAGGTGGGGACGAGCAGCGCCGTCGCCGTCTGGCGCGGCAGGGGCTCGAGGTTCAGCACGCATTCCGTGACAATGCCGAAGGCACCGGACGTGCCGATGAAAATCTGTTTCCAGTCGACGCCGGTATTGTTTTTGCGCAACGCCGAAGACAGGTCGAGCACGGTGCCACCCTCGTCGGCGAGCACCACCTTGAGGCCGAGGGTGTTGCGCCGCACATCGCCGTAGCGCAGGAAGCGGGAGCCGCCGGTATTGGTCGCGATCATGCCGCCGAGGCACGGGTCCGCACCCAGGTCGATCGGAAAGAACAGGCCGCTCTCTTCGAGCCGGCGGTTGACCTCTGAGAGCCGCAGCCCCGCACTGGCGGTCAGCGTACGGTTGACGCGATCCAGTTCGAAAACACCGGTGAGGCGGTCGAGACTGAGCACGCCCTGACGGCCGCTCTGATCCGGCGTGGAGCCTGAGACCAGACCGGTGTTGCCGGATTGCGGCACGAGCGCGATGCCGCTGCTCGCGCAATAGGCGATGACGGCGGATACCTCCTCCGTCGAGATCGGCCGCGCTACGAAGGCCGCGTTTCCGAGGTCGTAGCGTGCGCCGGTCTCATAGGCCACCATGTCGGCTGCCGCGTCGAGAAGACCTTGCTTGCCGAGTAGCCTCTTCAGTGCCTCGATGTGACTTACGTCGAACATGTCCCGTCTTTCACTCGGCAGCGGCGGACATGTTGACGACGCTCAAGCACATTTCGAGCGATGCGCGTGCGATGTCGGCATAATGTGCGAACTCGTCCAGGACGCTCGCCCCGAGATCGCGCTCGAACACCAGCTGGTTCGGGCTTGCGACGAATTCCTGCGTCGCCTCGTCTCCGAGGTTGGATTGGAAGATGCCGGCGGCGCTGACTGGCAGGAAGTCTTCGTAGACGATCGGGTCGAACTGGACGAAGCCTTCTTCGATCGCCGTTTCGAGATCCAGCTTGCGGCCGGCCACGCGCTTGCCCTTCTCGGTCAGCGAGTAGCTGAAGTAGCCAAGGTCGGCCTTGCGGATGAGGTTCCAGTCGTCGGGGAAGACCTTGAAGACTTCGGCAAGCGCTGCCTCGTATTCGGCGGCATTGGTGCCATCTGCGGCCGGGCGAACGCGGGCGAGGGTGTCGTTGAGGAGCTTGTCATAGAGCGCGCGGCCTTTGGACGTTAGTGCCACTCCGCGCTGTTCGATTTCGCCGAAGCGGGCACTGTGGAATCCTGCCTGGCAGGTGCCATCATCGCCGACAAAGGAAACGGCTTCGTCCAGCGCCTTGAACGAGGTTTGGCGCAGCAGGATCGGGCATTTGCGGGTCGGCGGGCCTTCGACAACGGCCTTGGGCCTGATGCTCACTTCCGGCATCAAAGCCTGCACCTTGTCGATATCGAGCGTGCGCGGCGTCAGGTGGTTGATATGCGGGCCCTTGAAGGAGACGACGTCGGCGACCAGCCGGTGCGCGTCGTGCAGGCGCCTGTACATGTCGGCGCTGACGATCGCATGGTCATGCCAGCGGAATGTTTCCAGAACTTCCTGCACGAAGCGGGCGGCGTCGCCTGAAGCGAGGCCGCCGTTCAGCTCTGCCTTCTTCACGAGCGCCACAGCTTCGTTGGTGAAGATCTTGCGGGCCGCCAAAATCTCGGCGGCTTGCTTGCGCAGCGTCTCGTCGGCGATCAGGTCGAGGCGGAGCAGCGAGGTGAAGACGCGGAAAGGGTTGTGCTTCAGGCACTCTTCGCCGACCGGACGAAAAGCGGTCGAGTGGACAGGAACACCTGCCGTCGACAGGTCGTAATAGCCTACCGGATACATGCCCATGACCGCAAAGACGCGGCGCATCATGGAAAGCTCATCGGCTGTGCCGACGCGGATGGCGCCGTGACGCTCCTCGGAGATGCGCTCAAGCGAATCCGTCGCTTCCAGGCGGTCTTTCAAGGAAGGATCGGCAGCAAGCGTTTCGTCGTTCACCTTGGCGACAAGCGACATCAGCGTGCCATAGGCTGGCACTTCGTGGCGATACATTTCAGACATCGCTGCCGAGAATTTGGAGCGAATTTCATTCGCCGATACCAAATTGCTGCGTTCCATGGCTTTGCATCCCAGAGTCTGCTGACACATTCTATTTTTTCATGATACTGCAAGGAAATGGTCGCATGTTGCGACGTTTTCGACTTGGTTCATGCGAGATTGGAATGAGGCTGGGTCGAACCCTTATACCTGACATGTCGGTAATGCAGGCGTTTGAATGCGCGGCGCGCCACGCGAGCTTCACACAAGCAGCCGTGGAACTGAACCTGACTCAAAGTGCGGTCAGCCGCCAGATCAGGACGCTGGAGCTGCAGCTTGGCGTCAAACTCTTCGAACGAGTTCGCCAGCGCGTGGTGCTATCAGCTGCAGGTCAGGCGCTCCTCCCCGAAGTCAGCAGGCTTCTTCAGCAAACAGAGGAAATGGTGCTTCGCGCCAAAGCGTCGTCGGATGGCAAAAAGACGCTCACAATCGCAACATTGCCAACCTTCGCGAGCCGGTGGCTGATGCGCAGAGTGCCGGATTTCTTAAAGATACATCCAGAGATCGTACTGAACATGGTCTCCAGATCAGAGCCATTTGATCTCGGTGCCGAGGACTGCGACCTCGCAATTCACTATGGCCAGCCAATATGGGCACACGCAACATGCACCTATCTATGCAGTGAAGTTATCGTGCCTGTGGCAAGTCCGTCGCTTTTGACCGCGTATGATGTTCAAAAAGTTGCGGATCTGGAAACTGCTCCACTACTCCACCTGGCTACAAGGCCAAGACTTTGGAGCGAATGGCTCCAATCGAACGAATGCGATCCTCAAAACGCCTTCAACGGGAGCCGCTTCGATCAGTTCAATATGATCATTGAAGCCGCAGTCGCTGGCATTGGCTTTGCGTTGTTGCCGAAATATCTGATCGAGCCGGAGCTCTCCTCGAACCTGCTTTCGATCGTGTTTGACAGGCCGATCAAAACGCCGAACAGCTATTACGCCGTGTTGCCGGAAGGCAAGCAAGACACTGTGACGGCTCAAGCATTTCAGGCCTGGCTGGTGTCGCAGGTGCGATACACCGCCTGATTGGCGTGAGGCGTTTGTAGCCATTGCGCCCTTCAATTCGCGTCTGACATCGCGCGCTGAGCAAATCCGTTTGGACAAAAATCACCCTTCAAACAGGGGCTCATTCCGCGAAAAATCACCGCCTATCGATTTGACCTGAAAATCCGGAGCTCCAGCGCGCGCAGCGCGTTGAGTATCACGGCGATGTCGATCCCTTCCTGGAGCAGGGCGCCGGCGACCGGGGTGATGTAGCCGAAGGCCGCGGCGATCATGGCGATTGCGGAAAGGCCCAGTCCCACGACAATGCTCTGCAAGGCGATGGCGCGCGTGCGTTGGGCGATGGAGACGGCTTCTGCAACGCGATCGAGCCGATCGACGAGGATGACGATGTCGGCCGCCTCCGAGGAGGCTGTCGAGCCTCGCGCTCCCATGGCGACCCCCACATTGGCCGCAGCGAGCGCGGGCGCGTCGTTGATACCGTCGCCGACCATCATGGTTGGCTGGCGCGCCTTCTCGCTCTCGACCGCAGCGACCTTCTCGGCAGGACTCCTGTTGGACAGCGTGTCGTCCAGCTTGAGGGACGCCGCGACCGCATTGGCGGTTTCGGAGTCGTCGCCGGTTACCATGATGATGCGCGACACACCTGCGGCCCGCAAGTGCGCCAGCGCCGCCGGCGTGTCCTCGCGGATCGCGTCGGCCATGAGGGCCAATGCCGAGAAGCGGCCGTCGATCGAGAGGTAGATGGACAGGGCCGAGCTGGTTGCCGCCGACGTCGCGGCCGCCTCCGCCCAGCAGGCAATGGCCGCTTCGCCCAAAATGAGGGAACGCGATCCGGCGCGGATGTGCTTTCCATCGACAATGCCTTCGATGCCGGAGCCGCGAAATTCGCGCAGCCCGGTCGGGGTTGAGAGGGGCATTCCCTTCCTGCGTGCCAGATCGACCAAGGTTTCGGCAAGGACGTGATGGGAAGCCTGTTCCAGCGAGGCAAGCAAACGCAGGGCCTCGTCGGGGGAGACCTCCGGTGCGGTCACCAATGCGGTGAGGCGCGCGCCCCCCTCCGTCAGCGTGCCGGTCTTGTCGAATATCGCCGTACGCACGTGAGCGAGCGCTTCGAGGGCTGCGCCGCCTTTCATCAGTATTCCTGCGCGTGCCGCCCGCGACACCCCGCCGATGAAGGCGACCGGGGCCGCCAGGATCAATGGGCAGGGGGTGGCGACGACGAGGACCGCCAGCGCCCTGATCTTGTCGCCCGAAAACCACCAGGCAGCAGCGGCAACGATGAGGGTGAACGGCAAAAGGAAGAGCGCGAAGCGATCCGCCATGCGGATGAAGGGCGCCTTCGCGGTCTGCGCCGCCTCGACCATCCTGATGATGCCGGCGTAAGTGCTCTGGCTGGCGGCGGCGGACGCACGGTAGCGAAATGCCTCGCTGGCATTGACGGTGCCGCTTCTGAGCAGGTCGCCGTGGCCGCGCGTTTCCGGCAAGGGCTCGCCGGTGACGGCGGATTCGTCGATCGAAGCATGCTGGTCCAGCAGATACCCGTCCACCGGCAGAAGTTCGCCGGCGCGCACGAGTAGTTCATCGCCAACGACGACATCGCCGACGTCGATGTCGGTCAGGTCGTCGCCTACCCATTTATGCGCGACGCGCGGTGTCCGGTCCCGCAGCGATTTCAAATCGCGCTCGGCCTTTCCGCGCGCATAGTCCTCCAGAACATTGCCCCCGGTATACATGATCGCGACGACGACGCCGGCCAAAGGCTGACCCATGGCAACTGCCGCCGACATCGATACAAGTGCGATCGCATCGACGCCGAACCGGCCGATCCAGAAATCGCGAATGATCGAGACAGCCAGCGCGAGGATGACCGGGATGGTCGCCACGCTCCAAATCAGCCCAGCGTCCAGTTGCCAGCCGAGCAACGGTGTAGCCAGCCCGGCGACAAGGCCGACGCTCGCGAGCGCCAAAAGGCAGACGTGAATGGTCTTCTCGTTCATGTGCCACCTTCTGTGCTGCTATTGCGACCTGTATCAAAAATTCTATCCAGCAGGACATTTGCCAAGTCGCGACCCGATACAGGCTTATGCTAAGGCCGCTTCGGATGCGCGCAATAGGCCTCTGCAACCGTCATCTACCCCGTGTAATTCGATATCTTGGTCGCAGCCATCTGAAACGCCTGAATATTCATGGAAGCTGGGGCGCATAGGAATTGCGGGCCGGTAACTCGCTTTGCGGCATTGGGACCGAAGCGTAGCATGTCGAAGCTGCCCTACCGGCTTCGTAGATCCTTGTTTTGCACCATCAGAAACTGCCTGTATGGAACGAGGCCTCGCTGTGCATTTCCAGACGCCTGATTGCTTGGCGGTCGGTGCGCAGCACGTTGAAGCAATCATTGCCGAACCATTCGAGCGAAGCCTCGGCGTTGGGATCGTTCCGCAGTTCGTCGAGGAAGCGTACATAGTCGACCTTGCCATCGAACAGCGGTGTCATGCCTTCGCGGCTGCCTGCCGCGGCGTAGACGTTGGCCGGTTCGAAGATCGGCAACTCGGCGCGCGAGCGCACGTTCTTGAGATGGTAGTGACGGATATGAGGCCGCATCGCGCGATGGGCGGCGACCGGATCGTCGCCACCTTCCCAGACATGGAGGGTGTCGAAATTGAGCTTGAATGCCGGGTGGTCGACCTCGGCGATCAGGCGGAGCGTCGAAGCCCCGCAGTCGGCAAGCGTGCCTGGATGGGTTTCGGCCAGCAGTTCGAGCCCGAAGTCGGCTGCGACCTTCGACATCTCGCGCAGCCGGGCAGCGATGGTGCGCCTCAAGTCCATCGGCGTGTCGCGGCTGCCGCGGCTTCCCGCGAAAGTGCGAAGTTTTCCGGCCCCCCAGCGTTGCGCGAGGCGGCAGAGGCCAATTGTCCTGTCGCGCAGCGCCTCCACGTCGCCATCGAGTGGCAGGTAGTCGCTGACCATCGGCACCATAAGACCGAACTCGGCCAGCCAGTCTGCATCACGGTCCGGCTGGTGGAGCAGATTGCGCGCATGCGCGCCCCACAGTTCAATGCCCTGAAAGTCGTTGGCGCGGGCCCATTTCGCGATGTCCTCAAGCGAAGCCAGGTGATGGCGGAAGGTGATGGTGCACAGCGAAATCTTCATTCGGCAGCTCCCAGCAGTGCGGCCGGCGGTGCGGCAGGAATGTTCCTGGCGGCGCACCAAACCTCAAAAACCTCGCCTAGCTTGGCCTTGATCCGCCTTTCGAGGCCGTCCAGCGTGTCGAGGCGGCGGAGCACATCCCCGGCGAGGCTGCGATCCTCGGTCTGGCCAAGCTTCATGACGGCGTAGTGGAGTGCCTTGAACTCCTGGATCACGCACTCGATCTCGTCGCACCAGAAGTCGAAGTCGGCATTGGAAAGCTTCAGCTCGCGCCAGAAGAACGCGAAGCCGTGCTCGTAGGCATATTTGCGGATCGAGATCACGGGCACTTCGCGCAGCGCAGCACCAAGGTCGGCGAGTTGCACGCCGTCGCGACCTTCCAGATGTGCGACGACGATATGGCGGACGCCGTCGACCAGCGGGTTCCTATCAGGCAGATAGCAGGCGAGGAAAAAGTCACGCAGGTCTGCATCGGCAGGTATTCGCGCTTCGTTGCGATCGAAGATGTAGCCGCCACCGACGGTCGGCTGGCGGATGGCATGGATGACCTTGTCGCTGGCGATCTGGCCTTCCCAGCGGAAATCGGGGTCGTTGACCTGCCAGACCTTGGGATCGTCCGTCTTTTCGACCATCAGGTAATGCGGGAACGGGTTCTGGTTGAACTTGTTCTCGCGCTCCGGCAAGTGGAACAGGTCGAGCATCACCATCAGATATTCGCTGTCGCGTTTGCGTTCGAGCAGGTCGAGCATGGTGACCAGATTCTGGTCCTTCGACCGTGCCGGGTCGTACCACTCGTGTATGGGCACGCCGTAGAGCCGCTGGTACCAGGAGCGGAAGAACTCATGGTTGATCGAGCTGTCGTGGTAGGCGAGCTGCCAGCGTTCGTTGATGGCAAAATCGGCGTCCCAGACGCTGAAGTAAAACGGGCGCTGGTCGATTGCCGAACGCTTGAGCGCATCGCAGACGCTGCTGACGAAACAGTGGACCTTGATGTCGATATAGTCCTCGCCATGCACCCCTTCGCCCATAGGCGCAGGGCTGGCTTCGGCTGCGGCAATAGGCTCGCCCGTAAATAGCGCGGCCAGCTCCTGGACGGTGGCGATGTCCTGGCGGTTGATCGCCTCCTCGGGCGCCGGGAGGCCAAACTCCAGCTCCATGTTGAGGAAGATCTCGAGGATCAGCACCGAGTCGAGATAGAGGTCCTCGTTGAGCCGCGCTTCGGGGGCGAAGCGGTCGAGATGGGCATGGTTCATGTGATCGCGCAGCACGGTGCGGATCGCTTCGATCACCTCGTCGCGGGTCATTGCGCATGCTCCTGTGCCTGAACAGTGAAGCGGCCAAGGGCATGCTGTGCCGCCACCTCGCGCCGGCTGATCTTGCCGTTAGCCTGGCGCGGGATGGCGTCGACCTGCAGGATCTCCATCGGCAGCTGGTGATTTGCGAGGTTCTGCGCGCACCATCTGCGTATTGCATGGCCGTCCAGTTTCGAGTTGGCGCTGAACAGCAGGCCGACGCGCTCGCCGGCCAGCGTATCTGTCTTGCGGAAAGCGACGGCATCGGTGACATCAGGCATCGCCATCACCACGTCCTCGACCTCCTTGGGATAGACGTTGAGGCCGGAGACATTGATGGTGTCGTCGAGGCGCGAGACAAACACCAGCATGCCGTCCGGCCTGAAGTAGCCGAGGTCGCGGGTGGAGACTTGCCCCGCCGGCCCGGTGACGACGATCTCCGCCGGAGCCAAGTCGTCATTGCTGCAGGCGACGTTGTGATGCGGCAGGACGAAGCCCATGTCGGCGGCGTCAGCAAGGTCGGGATTTACCGAAATGCAGCCGGTTTCCGAACAGCCATATTGCTGAAACAGATGCGTCGTCCGCGCCAGGATGCGCGCGAACCATGGCTCGGGCAGCACCGTTCCCGAGGTCATCGCCGCGTGCAGCTTTTCGTCCTCGGGCATCAGTCGGGCGAGCGTATGCAGCACCGCCGGCGAGGAGTAGAGCAGGGGATGCTCAATGCCGCGGAGTGTCCGCATCAGATATTTCGGGTTGGCGGCATCGACGATGACAGGTGTTCTGCCGCGCTTGAGAGCCACCAGGATGCCGCAGATCAGGCCATAGGAATGCGTCGATGGGCAGGCGATGACAGGCGTCATGTCCTCGGGCTCGCGAAAGGTCGCGACGTAGCTCGCCACCTCAGTGTCGATTTCCGGCCAGCTCCGCGCGATGCATTTGGGTGCGCCGGTGGTGCCGGAGCTCATCTGCAGCAGCTGCCCTCCCGGCGTCGGCTGGACTTCGCCCGGTAGCGCTTCCGCCTCAAGCTTGTTGTAGAACAACAAATGGCAGCCGGCTGCCTTTGCCAGTCGAATGGCTGCGGCATGCGGCGTCGCGGGATGGATCGGGAATACGCTGGCGCCGATGCCGCGGATGGCGAAAAACAGAGCGAGCCAGGCGGCGGTGTCGGAGAAGCACACCGCGTAGCGCCCGCCAGGATTTTTCTCCAGTCCGGCCTGGTCGGCGCTTTGCGCCACCATCTGCTCGAACGTCTGCCGGTCGTAGTACCTGTGGTCGATCTGTATCATCGTCATTCCCTTCAGGCGTCGGGGGAGGAGAGAGCGTTCGCCACGAGGTGGCTCGAACGGCCGGTGTTGAGCTTGCGGCCAAGCAGGGACTCTGCTGCGACCCTTGGCCGGGCGAGGCCGAGCCGGTCTTGGCGTGCCGTGAGATCATGTGCGGCGGCGTAGTCGGCCAGCATCTGCCGGACCGTCTTCCAGAAGTCGGCTTCGGCAAGGCCGTAGCAGGTCTGCAGCAGATGGGAGATCTCGGCCAGGTTGAAGATGAACAGCGCGTCCATCACCAGTTCCCCCAGGCTTTCGACCTCTTCCATCCAGTAGAACTGGTCTGCAAGGGCGCTGCGGTAGACGGGGTCGAGCACGTGGAAATCGGGCGCCTTGTCGGGGTCGCGCAGGAAGTGGGGCACGTATTCGACGCTGTCGTGAAAGTCGCGCAGCACGAGCCTCACCGGCCAGCCGTCGCGGTGGACAAGCACCATGTTCTGGCCATGCGCTTCGGTGGCAATGCCATGCCCGACAAGGAGATGCCAGACCGGCAGGACCGCAACCTGCAGCAACTGCCCGAGCCACGCTTGGAAACCATAGCGCCGGATCCAGCCGTCGACGAACGGCCGGCCGTCCAGCTCGGTGACCATTAGTGCATTGAACGGCACCGCAGCTTCGCCTTCGCCCAGCACCGTGCAGACGCTCCGGCGCCAGATCGCGGCGAGCTGCCCGGCGAGGGGGCCGTCGCTGCCTGCGATGATGCCAGCATATTCGTCGAGGATGTTCAGTGGGTAGCTGGTCTCGAACAGCGGATCGCCGGCGACGATGTCGCCAAGCCAGCGCGATATCACAGGTGCCGTGCAGACCGAATGAGGCTCGATGGTCCGCAGCGACGAGGAGTTGATCATGTTCATCGACAGTTTGAGGTTCGCAGCCTCGGGGCGATCCGCATTGAGAAGGGTCCTTATCGACTGGCTGGCCGTGTAGCGATGTCCGGAAATGCCGGCGAAATGGGCGGTGCCATTCGCCTGCCATTGCGCCAGCAGGCCGTCCTTGAGCGCGGCCCATTGCCAGGGATGCAGCGGCAAAAGCGCAAATCGGTCCCAATCCAGGCCAAGTGCCGCGCGTTTGCGGTCGAGCGTGGAAAATGCATGGTGACCGAGCTCGGCGATCCAGAAGCTCGTCTCGTCGGCGGGCAATCGCTGGCGCACCTCATTTCGGTCCACAAGCAGCCAGGCGAGCTGGAAGCTGCTGGCGGCTTCGGGGCCATAGTTGCGATGGTCGCTTTCGCCGAACCCGGTTCGCGCCTTGAAGCAGGGATGGTAGGCATGGCCTTCGTGGAGCGCGCCTTCGAGCGCGGCAAAGCCAAGCGCCCGGCGCGGCGAACGCGCCAGGTGGCCGTCGTTCCAGCGGCAATGCGCAAGCGTGCTCTGAAGTTCGCCGAGCAGCCGGTCCTTGCTGTCCTGCGAGCCAGGCAGAGACCCCACCAGTTCCGCCATGGATGCCGGGCGCCAGGCCTTGTCGATGCCCCGAACTTTGATCGAATTCGGTGCGAGGCGCACGCGGTCGAACGCGCCTTCGACGCCGGCGCAGCGGAAAAGTCTGCCTTCATGAAGCCACTCGAAACGCAGTTGAAGGCCGTCATGGATGACCGTGGCGTTGATCAGTTCCTCAAACAACGCGGCCTCGACCAGCTGTCGCACGACGCGTTCGCCGGGCCGTTGCGGCAGGTCAAGAGGCAAGGGCACTGCCGTCTCCCTGATGGGTTCCAGCCAATGCGGAGAAGATCGGGTTGGGTTGGCGCGCGTAGAGCGCGCGCTCGTTGCTGGTCTGCAGCTCATCGACATCAAACAGGCGTGTCATCAGATTGGCCTTGAAGGCCACAGTCGGACGGTCGAGTACGCTTCTGACAAATTCGCGACCGACACCCCATGTCATGCGCGACAGCACTTCCAGCCGGTCTCGCAGCATCCGCAGCAAAACGTCTTCGCCGATCAGCCCGTCATGGCCCATGCGGGCGATGACGGCAAAGATCTGGTTGACGATCAGGTAGTAGGCGAAGCGATCCTGGATATCGCGTTCGTCGTAATAGAGCGAGTCGATCCCGGCGGCCTCAGGCACATACCGTCCGAGCTGAGCGCGATGGCGCTTGGAGAGGTAGAAACCCTGGTTGTCGCGGTAGTAACTGGCGGCTGGATAGCCCGCGCCAACATCGAGCAAGCTGTTCTGCTGGTGGGCCTCCAGCGCCAGCCCGAAATCGTCATAGAGCATGACGAGAGGGTCAAGAGCACAGTCGAGATAGCGTTGGAACCAATGCTGGCAGACCATCGCCGGATGCGCCCTGTCGCGGACGCTCAGCTTTCTGATGATACGTTCGAGCCGCGATTGCTCGCCGGGAAGTGGTTCGGCGGTTAGTGCTGCAACGGTGATCTTGCCGCGTCCGTTGCCTGCAACGAAAGGATTTTCGCGCAGGATGACCTCGAAGCCGCTTTCACTGTGGCCGGGCAGGTCCAGCGTGATGTAGGCGGGATCGAGGATGACATTGAAACGCGTATTGCCGGTGGCGATAGCAGTCTGCTTGAGCAGTTTGGCCATGGCGACCCCGGCCTCAAGTTCCTTGCGGCTGTTGAGCCGGAGCGAGTTGGTGATGCGCACCGGGAGCGAAAATTTGAGCATCCATGGCAAGGATTCGTTGTAGACGGTGCGCACCGAAGAAGTAGCGGTGAAGGCAGGCCCCGCCGGTCCCATGAACCTTAGCTTGCCAAGTCGTTCGAGGTTACGAATCTCTGGATCGAGCAGCAGTGCGTCCGCCTGCAGCGGATGCATTGGCAGCGGCATCTCGCTGTCGCGCGTCGCAAGCGGTACCAGGCCCATCAGCGAAGCGACGATCTCCAACGCCGACTGATTGGCAATGGACTTGTGGCTGACGATCGAGGCATCGGCGGCGAAATAGACAAGCTGGAAACTGCCTTTAAGTTCGGGCGCGTAGCTTGGCTCCTGCCACGAACTCATGCCTTGCCGGCTTTTCGGCGTCGGATGAAGCGAGTGTCCGAACACCAGCGACTGCTCGGCGCAGATGAATGTGTCGTCATCCTGACCAGGGTGTTGGGCCCCGATGTAGCGGAGCGTCTGCTGGTAGCTCTGCAGCGCGCGTCCCAGAAGCTCGAGTTCGTAACCGCGCAACACGTCTGTTCGATCATCGTGCAGTTGCGCGTAGGCCTCGTGCAGCAATAGCTGAAGTGCGGCGAACGGCTCGCTATGGCGCCAGATGGCGTCCGACGCGCGGCGAACCCACGCCTGTCCGAAGCGGTGCGGACCACATAGCGAATGGGACACCAGTTGCGCGCGCACCATCAGGTGCTGGCTGGCCAGCGTCCATTCGATGCACTCGACAGCCTCTTCTGGCCCGCTTCTGTGCAGGATCACCCTGCCGGGCGAGATTTCACGGAAATAGCAATTGGCAAAATTCTGGAACGTGGCGTGCTCGGCAACCTGCCGCAACGTGGGCTTCATCTGTCTTCACCATCTGGTTGACCGATCCCTTGCAGCGGCTGGGTTTTTGGCGGATGTCCGAAAGCTTGTGCTGGAGAGCCTCAGGCACTCCGTGCAACAATGTGGCCGGCCTCGCGGAAGGCGAAGCGGGCGGTCATCGACAACGGATTTGGCCTACGACAATTGCTCCGCATCCGGCGCGGTCAGACGGATCGTCAGTGACCAATCGTTGGCATCCAGCACGGCCTTGCCGAAGGGAAAGTGGCATTCGCCGTGGCGGTCTGCATATGCGACCTCTATCTTGCGGGCGAAATGCTTGCACAGTTGGGCCGCGCTCGGTCGCGAACCTTCCCGTCGTTTCAACCATGGCGGTTTCCTTCGTCGTTGGTTGCACAGGATCAGAACCTGGCCGTTGCGCTCAGGCGGAACGAACGGCCTGGCTCCAGCAGCGGCTTTACATTGACGAATTCCTGGCCGTAGGTCGCCCTGTTGGCGTAGGTCTCATCGAACAGGTTCTTCACCTCGCCGCGGAATGTCAGGTTGGGGTTCGACGGTGGCTGATACTCGACGAAAGCATTGACCACCTCATAGCCCTTCAATGGCGGCGTGCCGGCGGCGACCTTGTCATATTGAAGCGCGATCTCGACGTCTCCGCCAACGGTCACGCCCCAATCGTCGAAGCGATGTGTCGCCGCCAGGGCGATGATCTGGCCCACCGGCGTTGCGAGATAGGTACCGATGTCGGAATCAGCCGGCTTGCCGTCGATGGTGACGTCGATGTTGGCGTATTTGACGCTGAAATTTCCCGCGCCCCAGTCATAACCGCCGCCGATCTCGAAACCCTGTGAGCGCACATCATGTGCCTCGATGGCTTTTGCGACGGCATAGCGGGCGGTGCGCGCGTTGTAGATGTCGGTGCGGAAGATGCCGCCTTCAAGCGAGAAGCCTTGATAGGTGGCGACGAGACCGGCAGTGGCGTTGTCGGCCGTGACCGCCTCTGGCCCGGCGCCATAGTTCCACTTCGGATTGAAGATGAAATTCTCGCCCAGTGGCACGCCGGCCCAGACATGCGAATATCCAGCCTTGGCGGTCAGGAAGTCCGGCACGAGGTCGTATTCGCCGGAGAGGTTGCCGCTCAGGCCGGCATTCGTCCATTTCTGGCCGGTGGTACCTTCGAACCACTGGTTGTCGCCGCGCGCTCCGAACGAAAGCCGCGTCCGCTCCCAGGGCTCGATACGTGCCTGGGCATAGAGGCCGACATTGCTGGCGTGTTCGGTCGCGGATTCGTACTTGTCGTCGAGTGCCGCATCGTCGTTGTAGAAGTCAAAGCCGGCCGTGATGCTGCCCATGTCCAGCGCGAAGCGGTTTTCGGCCTTGCCGTTGAAGCTTTCGGTTGTGCCAATGCCGGGGTAGGGGCTGCCTACCTTGGGGAATACGAGCGTTTCGACCTCGCTGCGGGTGTACGCGACGACGACCTTCGGATCCCACCAGCCTTCCGGCGATGTATCGGTGTAGGTGAAGACGGTATTGCTGCGGTCGAGCGTGTAGTCGCGGATCAGCGGCTCCCACGGCTTGGGATTGGAGATCGAGCCCATGTTCGCGCGGAAGGGACGAGGCGCATCGTCGCGCAATTGTTCATGGCTCAGTTCAAAGCGGTTTCCACCCTCGGCCTCATAGGCGATCTTGCCGAGGCCACTGAGCAGATTGACGCTTGTGCCGTCCACGACCCGCCCGTCGCCGGCCGTGTAGTTGTCGCCTTTGGAGAAATTCAGATAGCCGAGATATTCGAAGCCATCCTGCGCACCGTAGAGCGACAGTCCGGTCGTGTGCGTCTTGGAGTTGAAGTCGTAGGTTCCGGTAACCAGGCCGCCGAAGCTCTTGCCGGGATCGAGCAGATCGCGTGCGTCTTTGGTTTCGTACTCGATGGCGCCGCCAAGCGCACCGGGGCCGGCATCTGCGGGCGCGACGCCGGCGTCAACGCTGACAGCCTTGAGCAAAGCAGGATCGATCAGGTTGGTTGCGTTGTGATGGAAGACCTTGTTGTTCTGCCGCGCGCCATCGACAGTGACCGCAAGGTTGGTCTCTTCGATACCTTGGACATAAACCTTCTGCGACGTAGGTACGGAGCTGCCAACGGAGATTTTGGGCTCGTCGGCAAAGACTTCCTGAAGGTCCGTCGGGTTCTTGCGCGCAAGGTCCTCAGCCGTGATCTCGACGTGGTTGACGCTGCCATTGGCGCGTTGGGAGGTCACGTCGATCGTGTCCAACACTAGCGAACTGCCGGCCGGGGCAGCACCGCCGGTAGCGGCTGACGCGCCTGATGTGGCCGATTGGATCGAAACCGTGTTGGGACCGGTGAACCTGTAGCTCATGCCGCTGGCGGCAAGCAGACGTGCCAATGCCTGCTCCAACGAGATCGTTCCGGCCACTGCCGGTGCCCGGGCGTTGCCAACATCCGCGGTTCCGAACGCGATCTGCAGGCCAGTCTGCTCGGCGAGTTGCCTGAGCGAACGTCCAAGTGGCTGTGCCGGCAGATTGATGGCGTGGACACGCGGTGCCGCCTGCGCGTGAGCTTGGCTGTGGGGCGCAACGAAAATCGCCGAGCCAGTGCCGAGCGTGGTTCCGATCAGCAGCTTCAACAGCAGCCGGTTCGACGCTAAACTGTACTCATCCCTGCGATTTCCGACCATATTCAATCCCCAAATCTGGCGTCAGCACTGAACGCCTCGATCGTTTGACGCGCGACAGCAGCCAGCGCCTAAGGGGCCGTTTTCATTTTTCTTGAAAAAAGATGCCGGCTGGACGTTGGGCGAGCGCATGATCCCGAAATTTCCGGGGTCATGCTCCAACAAGAAGATAGAGCCGCATTTCAATCGGAATGGGGTTCTAGGAGATCACGATGACGATGCCTGGGACACGGCGCGCCGACAGCCCCTGGGTGTGAGCGAGTGCTTCGATCGCCGCATGAGCATCGCGGGTCTGGAACACGGCACTGACTGGGTTTTCGTCATGGGCATGGGTGGTCACGACGATGCGCTCGGGGACGTAGCGTCCGAGTTCCCGGACGGCACTGCCGAAAGCCTTGCCATGAAAAACCACGCGCCCCGTGCGCCAGGCAAGCTCGGTGTCGAGGTCGATCCGTGCCGCAGGCAACGGCGCGCCTCCGCTACTGTAGCGTGTCTGCTGACCAGCAGACAGCAACACTTCGTTCGACGAACTGGCAGCATTATCGCCAGCAACAGCTACAGCACCTTCAGCCACGGTCACTATGACATTGTCGGCGTCGCGGCGAACGGCATAGACACCGACATCCGCATCGCTGCGGCCACCGCGTGCTGCGACCCGGAAGGGTTGGCCGGCAACGGGTTTCACTGTGAATTCGACCTCGCCGTCGATCAGGTTTACCAGCCGCATGTCGGAACGGAAGTCCACCGCCACGCTGCTGTTGGTGTTGAGAAACATTGTCGAGCCGTCGGGCAGGGTGGCGTGGACCTGCTCGCCCGAGCTGGTGGCAAAATCCGAGTGCATCCAGGTGACGATACGCGGCCCAACAATCGCAGCGGCGGTTGCGGCCACAGCGGAGCCCGCAAGGAATGTGCGTCGGCTGACGGGGCGGCGTCGCACTGGCGCGGGGCGCGCGTTTTCGTTGTTCACGCCTTGCAGCAGCTGCCAGAATTCCCGCTCGCGGGCGAACGCCATTTGGTGCGCCGGCGACTGCGCGCGCCAGGCATGAAAGCGGTCGAACTCCTCACGGCTGACGTCGCCGGCGGTCAGCCGCACGATCCAGTCGCGTGCATCGAGCGCCACCTTGCGGTCGATCTCGGATCGTTCTTTGCCCATCGCCTGTCACGCAGCACGTGCCCGCGTCGGGCACCTCAACCAGTTGCCTATCATAGACATGCGAGACAGCACTACACCTAAGCTCTGCAGCGAAAAAAATATGGTTTTAAGGTCAGCCCAGATTATCGCGAAGCTCGGCAAGCCGTTCGACCACACGCCGAATGTGGTAGTAGACGGCTTCGTCCGAGATGCCGAGTTGGCGTGCGATCTCGCGGTGGGAAATGCCGCCTAGGCGGTTCATCAGGAAAATGCGCCGGCTCTTTTCCGGCATGGTTTGCAGTGCCGCATCGACAGCACGCAGCATGTCGCGGCCCATCATGATGCGTTCGGGCGATATCTCGTCGACCGATTGCCACAACAACTCGTTGACTTCGGCGTCGATTTCACTGCGCCGCTTCTGCTTGCGGAAATGCCCGATGGCGGCGTTCTTCGCCGCTCGCATGGCAAAGCTCGCGTGGTTGTCTATGGTCTCTTCGTTGCGCACTTTGGACAGCCTGATCCAGGTGTCCTGGACAATATCCTCGGCAGTCGCGCCGCAGCCAACGCGCCCGCGCGTCAGCGCTTCGATTCGCGGGCGTAGCGCGGCAAAACTGGAAAGCAGCCTTGTGAGTTCCATTTTGGTCACTTTTGGCGCGAGATAGAACGGAAGCCAGGCGGCCGGGCCAGATCAGCGGGATGTGAAGGTAATAGGGGATACCAGGTACAAAGGTGTCGATGGTGGGGGTGCTGGTATCGGCGACGCCCGACGCACCATGTTGAGTGCGGTTTGATCCAGTTTCGGGTTACCGGAAGACGAGGCGACAACGGCTGTGAGGATTTCGCCGGCGGCGGTGAACGTGAAGCTGATCTGGACTGAACCGTTGCCGGTCGCGTGACGTTTTTGCCTGGCGATCCGGCTCAGGACTTTTGCCTTCCATTGGGCCGGCGAGACGGCTTTGCCGCCACCTTGGCCAGCTGCGGGTGCGCGGGCGGTTTCGCTGTTTTGAGCCGATTTCTGGGCTGCTGGGCTGTTGGCTGGTTGCTTCTTTTCGACCTTGGCCTGCCTGACCGGCTCCGGCTTTTTCTCAACCTTCCTTTTCTCGCGCACTGGCTTGGCGATAGGCTTGGGCTTTTCGACCTCCGGACGCGGCTCGGGAATAGCCATCGCCACTTCCGGCAGCGGCGCCTCGACGAGATCGGGCACGACCTCCTCGACTGGCTCGCTCTCTACAATCTCTTCCACGGGCTCAGAAACTTCCTGGGCGACTTCCTCTACAGGCGTCGTTTCCGGCTCGACCGGATCGGGCGTGATGGTTTCTGTCGCCTGTCTGTCGACCAGATCGGAAGTCTCTTGCGGAACCGCTTCGGGCGCCAGTGCCATCGGTGCAAGGTCGATCATCACGGCCGTCTGCCCCTGCGGCTCGTCCATCGTCATGACGGGTTGCTGATGGAGGTACCAGGCGCCGGCCATGTGCGCGGAAACGATGACTGCCGCTGCCGCCGACCAGAGTAC
The DNA here is from genome assembly GCF_058808215.1 of Aminobacter sp. GW821-FHT11F06. Taxonomy (NCBI): domain Bacteria; kingdom Pseudomonadati; phylum Pseudomonadota; class Alphaproteobacteria; order Hyphomicrobiales; family Phyllobacteriaceae; genus Aminobacter; species Aminobacter sp. GW821-FHT11F06. Next base: position 99,620 of record NZ_JBXARL010000012.1, read on the forward strand.
GGCTTCCCTGTGGTTAACGCCATCGAATCTGAAGTCGTCGTGCCTTGCCGTGCTCATTGCGGCTGTCCCGTGGTTGGTACGGCTTCCAGCCCGACCAGGGCTATCTTGAGATAGCCGGCACCGCGCATGAGGTTCATCACTTCCATCAGCTCGCCATAATCGACACTGCGGTCGGCGCGCAGGAAGATGCGGCTTTGCTTGTCGCCTTTGGCGCGCAGGTCCAGCTTCTGCTGGAATGACGGGCGGGCAACGGCATCTTGGCCTATGGCCAGGCTGAGATCATCCTTCAGCGTAACGTAAAGCGGCTCTTGGGGCCGCGGCGAAGGGGTCGCCGTCGATGCCGGCAGGTCGACATTGACGTCGACCGTTGCCAGCGGTGCGGCAACCATGAAGATGATCAACAGCACCAACATGACATCGATGAACGGCGTCACGTTGATCTCGTGGTTTTCCTGGAGGTCGTCCTCGTCAGGCGATTGTCTGATGCCGCCGGCCATGGCTCCGTCTCCTAGACAGCGACGGCAGGCGCGAAGCGCCCGTTGGCATGCACCGCCTCGGGAGCTGTGTGCGCACGCTCGCCGCGCAACGGCTGGCGGTCGAGATCGCGGCTGACGAGCCGCTGCACGCCCGCCGCTGCGTCGGCCAGTCCCTGGCGATAGCCGGTGATCGAGCGGGCAAAGACGTTGTAGATGACAACGGCCGGGATGGCGGCGATCAGGCCGACGGCGGTTGCCAAAAGTGCCTCGGCGATGCCCGGCGCGACAACCGCCAGATTGGTGGTCTGGGACTCCGAGATGCCGATAAACGAGTTCATGATGCCCCAGACGGTGCCGAACAGACCGACGAAGGGCGCCGTCGAGCCGATCGTGGCAAGCACGCCGGTGCCACGGCCAAGGCGGCGGCCGGCTTGCGCCTGGATGCGCATCAGCCGCGACTCGACGCGCTCCTTGAGGCCTGAGGCATCGCCATGGCCGAATTCGTGTCCCGACATTTCCATCTCTTCGACGGCGGCACCAACCAGCACGCTGCCGATGCCCGCGCGATCGCCAAGGGTCTGGGCGGCATCTTCAAGCCGGCGGGCACCAAGAATGCCGCGCAGTGCCTTTTTCAGCCGCGCCTTGCTGGCGGCGACCTCGAGCGACTTGGCGAGCCACACCGTCCATGTCACCAGCGAAGCGATGGCCAGGCCGATCATCACGCCTTTGACCACCCAGTCTGCGGCCATGAACATGCCCCAGGGCGACAAATCGTGCGGCAAAAGATTTTTGGGGACGTTGGTGTCGACAGGTGCGCCAACGGTCGTGTCGATCGGGTCAGCCGAGTTGGCATTGCCGGCGTCGTCGCCAACGGGGGAGGCGGGTGCGCTGGAACCGTTGATTATCGTGGGAGCGGTGCTGGACGCCGATGGCTCAGCCTGAGTTCGTGGCTGTGTCGCCCCACCGGATGGGCCTGCTGCCGGCTGGCTGGCGAGATTCTGGCCAGGCACTGTGACTGGGGCGGTTGCCGGCGCAGCCTGTTGCGCCAGGGCCGCGCCTGCGTTCAGTGCCACCCACAGTGCTATGCCTGCACCCGCGTACCGACCCAGAGCCTTTGACTTGACAGTCTTGCCGGCGGGTTCGATTGCCCTGTTGTCTTGCATGTCCCACGTCTCCCGATCGCAAGCCGAGGTGGTTTTGAGGCGACCAGTACAGGCAGTCGCGTCACCTGGCTCTTCCAAGTGAGCCGGCCTCTAACATTGTTGAGTATAATAATCAAGAAATCCGGGTCGAACGAGCCGTAACGACTTCGTCACGACAAATGTTCGCGTTTCGATTCAAGGAAACACGCGTTGATTCAAGCGCCTACGATGTTTTCGGCGCTGCGCGGGAGTGCCGCCGCGCGAATGTTCGCCCTGGCCTTTCAGGAGGATCTGGCGCTCGCGACACATGTCGCACTTGAATGGGGACAGGAGCGGCATGTGACGATCTCGTCCTGCCGCCCATAAGCGAAAGGTTCGACGAGCGACCGGGCGTCGTGATGCCACCGCCAGTGGTCGGTTTCTTTAACCAGATGAAACAGGAATATGCGTCGGCTCGCTTCATGCTCTACGAGGGCTTGCTGACGAAGGGCAGCGGGAACTGGCCGCGCGTCAAAGGGATATCAGCCATCGGACCTCGCCGCGATCACCGCGTTGACGCTTTTCGCAAGGCCGAACCTCGGGGGTTTCGCGACCGGCGGGGCGGAGCATAGCCGATCGCGATTGGCGTGAAATGGCAAGACGGGCAAGCTGCCCATGCACGAAATGCTCGCAACGAAGTCGCTGACCGATCGGGCCGCGATCGCGTGCTGCAGCGACCCGAAGCGCGCGCCCAGGCACGGTGGCGCGAGCCGTTGGCACCTGCGGAAGTGGTGCGCGCCGCCGAGGCCGCGGCTCTGTCCGGGCAGTGACGGCGTCGTTCGGTCGGCTCACGAGTGTGCTGGCCGCTACCGACCTGCGGCCCGACATGCAGAAGCGATCGATACGTCGACAAGCCATGTCGGGTTCAGATGCGCTATTCGAAACGGAGAATCGAATGAAACGGCCTTTTAGTCACCAATTTCGAACGCGCTGGCTCGGCGTGAGCACGACGCTCTTGATGTTGGGATCGCCCGCAGTGGCCTTGGCCCAGGAATCGCTGCCGTTTCCGCCAACACCCTCAGGCAGCAAGGCCGGACCGACGATCGCGGAGTCGACCTACAGCCCCCTGCCAGTGCAGTCGCATCTCCCAGCCAACGCGCCGAACATCGTCGTGATCATGCTCGACGACGTTGGTCCGGCACTTCCGAGCACCTTCGGCGGCGTGATCGATACACGCACGTTGAGCCGCGTCGCCGGAGACGGGGTCACCTATAGCCGCTTCCACAATGCCGCGATGTGCTCACCCACGCGCGCAGCGCTGCTGACCGGGCGCAATCACCACCGCGTCGGCTATGGCCAGATCGCCGAACTGGCGAACGATTGGGACGGCTATTCCGGCCGGATCCCGCGCACATCCGCGACTGCTGCGAAAGTGCTGGGCTATTATGGCTACGCGACGAGCGCCTTCGGAAAATGGCACAACACGCCGGCCAACGAGACCACCGCCGTCGGTCCCTATACGAACTGGCCGGCGGGTCAGGGGATCGGCTTCGACTACTTCTACGGCTTCCTTGCGGGAGAGTCCTCGCAATGGGAGCCTGCGGTCGTCGAAAACACGGTCCGGGTGAATCCGTCCGAGGGTAAGAAGGAATATCACTTCACCGAAGACATGACCGACAAGGCTGTCTCATGGATGAAGCAGGTCCATGCGCTGACGCCGGATCGGCCGTTCTTCATGTATTGGGCCCCCGGGGCGTCCCATGGTCCGCATCATATCTTCAAGGAATGGGCGGACAAATATAAGGGCAAGTTCGACCAAGGCTGGGACGTCATGCGCGAGGATGTCTTCGCCCGCCAGAAAGAACTCGGCTGGATCCCGAAAGACACCGAGCTGACGCCACGGCCGAAGACGCTTGCCGCATGGGCCGATATTCCCGAGGATGAAAAGCCATTCCAGCGCCGGCTCATGGAAGTGTTCGCCGGATACACCGAACATGCCGATGCGCAGGCCGGCCGGTTGATCGATACCCTGGACGAGCTGGGCATCCGTGACAACACGCTCGTCTTCTACATCTGGGGCGACAACGGCTCGAGTGCGGAAGGCCAGAACGGCACGATCAGCGAGCTCTTGGCGCAGAACAGCATTCCATCCGAGATCAAGGATCATATCCGCACCATGAACGAGCTTGGCGGTCTGGACGTGCTCGGGTCGCCCAAGGTGGACAACATGTACCATGCCGGCTGGGCCTGGGCTGGCTCCACGCCATACCGGTCGACAAAGCTGATTGCCGCGCATTTTGGTGGAACACGCACGCCGCTCGCTGTGTCCTGGCCAAGCAGGATCAAAGCGGACAAGACACCGCGTCCGCAATTCCACCACGTCAACGATATCGTCCCGACGATCTACGACATCCTCAGCATCACGCCGCCGAAGACCGTCGACGGCGTCAGCCAAGATCAGCTCGATGGTACCAGCATGACCTATTCCTTCGCGTCCCCGACGGCGCCGGAGCACAAGAAAGAGCAGTATTTCGAGGTCATGGGCAGTCGCGCCTACTACAAGGACGGTTGGATCGCTTCGGCATTCGGGCCGAGAGTGCCCTGGCAAACAGGCGTCGATCCTTCGATCATGAGCTGGTCGCCGAAGAATGATGTTTGGGAGCTCTATGATCTCAAAAAGGACTTCTCGCAGGCGAAGGACATCGCCGCCGCTCATCCCGGCAAGCTCGATGAGCTGAAGAACGGGTTCGACGTGAGCGCGAAAGATAACAAGGTCGACCCGGTCGGCGGGGGGTTGTGGTCCGCGGTCTTCCACCCGGAAGACGCACCGTCCAATCCTGCCAAGACCTTCAACTACACGCAGGAGGTCGTCGGCGTTCCCGAGTTTACCGCACCGCGGCTCGGATCACGCAGCAACCTTGTCACCATCGATGCGGATTTGCAGCCTGACTCGAAGGGAGTGCTCTACGCGCTCGGAGCCGTCTCGGGCGGTGTCGCCCTGTGGGTCGAGAACGGGAAGCTCAGCTACGAGTACAACCTGTTCGAGATCGAACGGACGCAGCTGGAAACGTCCGCCCCGCTCCCGACCGGGAAGGTCAAGATCGAGGTCGAAACGCGCAAGGCTGACGGTGCCCGCCCCGCGCCTCTCGACATCGTCATCCGCGTGGACGGCAAAGAGGTCAGCAAGGGGCGTGTCCCACGCTCGGCGGCGCTTACCTTTACCGCCAATGACGCCTTTGACGTCGGCCGGGATAGCTATTCCCCCGTCTCGCTTGCCTATTTCGACCGCAAGCCCTTCGCCTTCAATGGCTCGATCCGGCATCTGAAGGTCGAATATCTGGACTGAGCGCCGACCAGCTGGAGGCGGCGAACACGATTTTCGCCGCCTCCTTTCAAAATCCGACAGCGCGGAAACGCCACTCTCCGGAGCCGCGCGGAGGCACATTCTGGCTGCTGAAGCACGAAAGGGAATTCGATGATGCTCGCAAAGATTGCTCTGGCCACCATGGGCGTCGCGTTCCTCGCCCTGACATCATTCGGGGCGCAGGCCATGCCGACGTCATCCGCCCTGTCACAGGCAAGGGCATACGACGTCACAAAGGTCGCGGGCGGATGCGGCGTCGGCTTCTATCGCGGACCGCTCGGCGGCTGCGTTCGGGCTGGCGGGGCCGTCGTCGTTGCGCCGCGACCCGTGGTTGTCGCTCCTCGCCCGGTCGTCGTCGCTCCCCGGCCTGTTGTAGTCGTTCCTCGCACAGTCGTTCGCCCGCGCCCTGTCGTCATTGATCGACGGCCGATTGTGATCCGTTGAGCCGTGCCATGCTCGATGACATCAGTCTGAAGCGGAGGACGTAAAATGCATAAATATTTGAACTTCATCGCCGCGCTCGTAGCGGGCTTGGGATTGCTGGTTGGCCCAGGGGCGGCGCAGGAAAATCCCGTCACGGCGATCGACATCGCGCTGGAACCGGACGCAACAATGATCAAACATGCGGAGGCTGCCAATGCCCGCCTACGCGAGGTTTTCCCAAAGGGCTACGCTTTGGATGCAACACACCACCCGCACATCACGATGCTACAGCGCTTCGTCCAGACGGCAGCCCTCGACAAAGTCTACGCCGCGGTTGGCGATGTCCTGGCTGCGGAGAAACCGGCCGGATTGACGCTGAAGGCGTTCAAGTACGACTTCCTCGTATGGGACAAGACCGGTGTGACCGTGATCCTGATCGAGCCAACTGACCAACTTATCCGGCTCCAACAGAAGCTCATCGATGCGATTGCCCCCTTTACCGTCGAGAAAGGGACTGCTGCTGCGTTCTTCACCACAGCGGAAGACCCCGAAATCAACCAGGCAACGATTGACTACGTGGCTCACTACGTGCCGGCTTCAAGCGGCAAAAAACTCGTGCCACACGTCACGGTCGGCGTCGCCTCCCCGGATTATCTAAAGAAGATGGTCGCCGAACCGTTCGATACGTTCACATTCTCCTCCGCCGCGTTGTCGGTTTATCAGCTCGGCAATTTCGGAGCGGCTCGGAAGAAACTGCAGGCGTGGCAGCTGAAATGATGAAGACGGTCCTACCATCTCGCGGGCACCAAACCTCAGACTTTATCAACTAGCTTCCAACTCAGACGTGAGCCTCGAACCGCGCGCCCGGTCCGGACCTCATCATCGTCGGGCGGCCGTTCGCGCGAAATATACCGAGTTCGCGCGGTTGTGCTGCAACGTTTTGAATACTGGCACTGTGGCAAGGAGAGCCTCTGACATTTTCGGAGGATTAAGCCGCCAGTGCCACCGTAACGCCCCGATCCTAACCAGCTTCACTGCCTCAAGCTTGAACTCGCGGCTGAACTTCCTTCTCGGCATTCCCACTCTCCAGCTCCGTCAAACACCTTATCTCGGTGTCCACGAAACCGGCAGCCGCTCACGATGCTGCGTTTCCGTTTCGGAAGCGGCTTGCCTGACGCATTTGAGCGTCGACCCTTAGGGCGGCGATTGTGCATGAGCATCTCGGCCCCGCTTCAGCGAGTTCCGTTGAAAGCCAGATCTAATGCGGCACGAAACAGAATACCGTCTTGATCGGCCAGCGTCCGGCTGACCTCGAAGTGGTTTTGGCATTTGGAAAGTATGAGCTGGCTTGCCTTGCCTGCTTCCACCAGCCCTTGATGCAGGGCCTTCGCGTGCCGGCGGTACTCATCGGTTTCGCCGTCGCCATAGGCAACGATCATCGGGCAGCCTATGTGCTCCAGATGCCGCACCGGACTGAAGGTATCGACCTCGGCGGAACTCAATTGCAGATAGGCCCTGCGTGCGCTCAGCATGGGACCCTCGAGATCGTAGGCACCGCTGGCACAGATGGCCCCACTGACGGTGCCAGGCGCGATCTGGATATCGGTCGCGGCACTGAGTGCAGCCGCGACAAGATGTGCTCCGGAAGAATGGCCGACGACGACTAACCGTCCGACGTCGTAACCCAGTTCGCTTCCATTGCGCGATAGCCAGTCGATCCCACGCTGCACCTGACGCACCATGTCTGGCAGCCTCGCGTCGGGGATGCTGGCGAAATCGAGCACCGCGAAATTGATTCCGGCAGCAACGAAGGCCTCGGCTGCAAACGCGCTGTCCATGCGGCTGAGCGAGCGCCAGGCTCCGCCATGGACATAGACAACGAGCGGCGCATTCACTTCATGCGCCTGAAACAGGTCGATCCGCTCGAATGGCCCCTCACCATAGGCAAGGCTAAGTGAAGCCAGCCTCTGATGCGCGACAATCGTGGCGCTGCGATACCAGGCGATGATCTCGTCGGCATTGGGCGCCCAGGCACTCTGGTTAAAATTGAGGTCAAGCCTTGCCTGATCGTAGTCGAGAAACACCGGGGGGGCGGTCGTTGGGCTCATGGTTGGCTTTCAGTATTGGAAAGGGCAGGTTCACTGTCGATAGACGACGCGACCGTCAACAATGGTGAGCTCGGCGTCGATCAGCGCCAGCTCGTCAGAGGCGCAGGCCAGGGGATTGGTCGAAAGTACGGCCATGTCGGCCAGCTTGCCGGCGGCGATACTGCCCTTCTCGGCTTCTTCGAAAGTCAGAGCCGCCCCACCCAGCGCGGCGCATTCGAGTGCTTCCTCGCGCGTCAGGGCCTGGTCGGGTGCGATCAGCGCCCCGGTCCGGTCGCGACGGTTGACGGCATGCGCGATTGAATGAAACAGGCTGAGCGGTGCGTTGTCGCTGCCGAACGAGATTGGCACGCCGGCCTCGCGCAGTGAGCGCAACGGCACGATCTCGCTGGCGCGATCCTGGCCCAACTTTTCGATCAGCTCGCTGCCGCGCTTGTAGAGATAGGCGCTCAAGTGGGTTGTGACGGCGAGGCCAAGATCGGCGGCCTTCTTCACCTGGTCCGGTGTCAGGCTGACGATGTGGCCGAGTACCCAGCGCTGAGCGGTGATCGGCACGATTTCGTCGACCTCGGCAAACAGGTCGAGCATGTTGGGCAAGATGCCGACGGCGCGGATACCGTTGCGGGCAGCCTCGACAAGCACTGTCTTGAGCGCATCGCGTGGCAGCGATGAGTTGTAGTGGAAGCCGGCCCATCCAGTCTGTGGAAAAGCAGCGCTACGCAATTCGCGCTCCACCGAATTGTCGATCTCGCCATAGAGGCCGGCCATGCCCAGCCACTGGTCGCCGAGCCCGCGGCCGGCCAGCCAATGGCCCCAGGATTTCAGCAGCGCACGGCAATCGTCGGACGATGTCGATCCCCATGCAGGGCTGAAGATCATCGAGGCGCGAACCGTCTGCCGTCCCGAAGATCGAACCTGGCGGTAAGCGTCGAGCACTTCCGAAGCGACGCCGTGGCCCTCGAACACGCTGGTCGTGCCGGCGCGGTTATATGCCCGCATCGAGGCAGCCAGGGCTGACACACGTTCCGCCGGGGTGAAATGCGGCGCCTGCCGCATCAGGCTCATTTCGACCACCGGCATTTTGTTGGTCTCGATGAAGATGCCGTTGGGTTCGCCGGTCGCCGCGTCACGGCAGATCTCGATAGATTCGGTCGGCGCAACCGTCGCCTGGTCGATGCCGGCCAGCTTGAGTGCTGCGCTGTTGGCAATCGAGACCAGCGGCAGCGTCGAGCGCCAGTAACCCCAGATCGAGCGGATGTAGACCGGATTATCGGGTGCAGCGCGGTCGAGATCCCAACGGTCGGGGAAGCGGTTTTCTGCAATGCCCGACAGCACGTCCTCATAGCTCGGGGGTTCGCCGATCGGCATCGTCACGATCCACTCGCCCGGATTCTTGGTAGCGGCAATCGCTGCAATCTTGTCGACTATGTCTTCGATCGAACGACAACCCGATAGCGACGGCAGCGTGCTCTTCAGGCCTTCGCGATCCATGTGGGCATGGCCGTCAATAAGCCCGGCCACGACAGTTCGTCCGGCAAGATCGATGATCTCGGTGCCCGTGTTTGCCAGCGCTGCTATGGCAGCCGATGTGCCCAGTGCGGCAATGCGCTGGCCGGCGATTGCCACAGCTTCATGAATGCCGTCGTCAGCGACAACCTTGCCGTTGAGCAGCACGAGCGTCGGGCTGCAATTGGAAAACGCGGTGGCCATGGAAGTCCTCGAAATATGCGGGCGTGTTATGTCGCAAACAAGGGAAAGGGCGGCGACCGGCACCCTAAAACCGTTCAGGTGCCAAGATCGGGTTTGTCGTTGATATCGACTGCAACGAATACGAGCTTAGTCAGCTCGATGTGGGCGCCTAGCAATGCGACCGCACGGTCGACGTCATGATCGAGCGCTGCGTTCATCAGCTCGGTATGCGGCTCAAGCGCCAGGGCGGCGCGCAGCGCATGGTAAGTTGTGCTTTCCCGCCATTCCGGCCCCTTCGATGCCGCAAGGCCAGGCGTGATCGCCAAAATGCGATGGTGACGGCGCAGTTGGTCCTTGATCTGCATGTAAAAGCGCATCAGCCACTGTGATTTGCTTGCCGAAAGCAGCGCCAGGTGAAACGCCTCGTGCCGCTCCTTCCAGTCGGTGATGACATGCTCTTCGGGGTTTTCCACCGGCGGCTTGCAGCGCGACAGGCGGAAATGGGCGGCCACAAGGGCTGTCTCCCATTCCTCGTCGCCATTGGCGATAGAGTCCGCCAGCATCGGCAGTTCGACAAGGCGCCTGGCATTGGTCAGGTCGCTCAACTCCTCCAGTGACACCGGCGCGACGGTGTAGCCTTTGTTGGCGCTCGAAATGACGAGGTGTTCTGCCTCGAGGCGCGACAACGCCTCGCGCAGCGGCGTCCATCCAATGCCATAGGCGTCACGCATGGCGCCCAGCTTGAGGGGCGCCCCTGGCAGCAGCCGGGTTTCCAAGATTTCCTGACGCAGGGTGCGATACGCGAACTCGGTCTTGGTCGTGACGTCAGCTGCGTCCATTGGATCCTCTCATATAATCCAATACGTTATATATAACACACGCCGCCATGTCGAATTATATATATGCATTGACATCTTCGATATAAGGCAGAATGATCGAAGCTGTGGGGAGACGCAATGTGGGCGCCCGCAGTGACAACAGCAGAGGCGCGATGAACCAGGCAGTATCCATGAAGGTGGCAAGCGTGCCGCTTGAGATCGAGCAGCGCGACGCGGCGGACCCGTTGCGCCACGTGCAGGCGCGCTTCCATCTTCCTCAAGGTATGGTTTACCTTGCCGGCAATTCGCTCGGCCCCGCTCCGATCGCCGCGTTTGACGACATTGAAACCGCCGTGCGCAAGGAATGGGCCGAGGGCCTGATCCGCAGCTGGAACGATGCGGGCTGGTTTTCGCTCGTTGACAGTCTGGGCGACCGCATCGGCGTGCTGATCGGCGCAGGCGCTGGCCAGACAGTCGCTTGCGACTCGGTTTCGGTCAACGTCTACAAGGCTCTGCACGCGGGCCTTTCGCTCCGCCCTGGCCGCACCACTATCGTCGCCGAAGCCGGAAGCTTCCCGACCGACCTTTATGTCGCCGAAGGCGTGGTTGCCGGCCGTCCGGACATTAAACTGCTGCTGGAAGGCGTCGACGCTGACAGGATCGAGGACCTGATCGACGCGCGCACCGCAGTCGTTCTCATCAACCATGTCGACTATAAGACCGGCGAGCTGCGCGATATGGCGGCCCTCACTCGCCTCATCCACGAGGCGGGCGCGATTGCCGTCTGGGACCTGTGCCATAGCGCTGGCGTGATTCCGGTCGAGCTCGACAAGTCCGGCGCCGATCTCGCGGTCGGCTGCACTTACAAATATCTCAACTGTGGCCCGGGCTCACCCGCTTTCATCTATGCCGCCACACGCCATCATGCGACCCTGCGCCAGCCGCTTTCGGGCTGGTGGGGCCACGCCGCACCCTTTGCATTCGAGGTAGGATACCGCCCGGACAATGGTGCGCGCCGCCTTTTGTGCGGTACCCAGCCGATCTTGTCGCTGCGCGCCCTCAATGCCGGCCTTGCCGCCATCGAAGACGTCGATATGGCCGACATCCGCGCCAGGAGCCTGGCTATGAGCGACCTGTTCATCGAACTCGTCGACGAGACGTGCCGCGCCCACAAGGCAACGGTGGTCACTCCGCGCGACCACTCGATCCGTGGCAGCCAGGTTTCGATTACCTTCGAGAAGGGATACTCGGTCATCCAGGCCCTGATCGCGCGCAACATCGTCGGCGACTTCCGCGCCCCCGACATGATGCGCTTCGGCTTTGCGCCGGCCTACCTCAGCTTCGCCGACGTCTACCGTGCGGCCGATGCCTTCAACGATGTGATGACGTCCGGAAGCTGGCGTGACGAGCGTTTTGCCACGCGCCGCGCCGTCACCTGATACTTCGGCGCGCCCCACCTGGCGCGTCGATCCAAACCGGGCGAACCGGATCGTGCCGTTCTGGAGGACGGCGCAATTTTCCGCAACTCTTGGCTGCAGTGGCCAAGGATGACGCGGAGTATCAAGGGAGGGGAATCCAATGAACAATCTGCTCAAGAACGGCCTGGCCAGCGCCATGCTAATGGCGGCCACCGCCGGAATCACCGCGCCCGCGCAAGCCGGCCCGACGCTTGACGCCGTGCGCCAGCGCGGCGAAGTCGTCTGCGGCGTCAGCACCGGCATTGGCGGCTTCTCGATCGCCGACAGCTCGGGTCAGTGGACGGGCCTGACCACTGACTTCTGCCGCGCTGTTTCGGCCGCCGTGCTTGGCGACGCCGCCAAGGAGAAGTTTGTTCCGCTCAGCCCTCAGCAGCGCTTCACCGCCCTGCAGTCCGGGGAAATCGACATGTTGACCACCGTCGCGACTTGGACGCTGACCCGTGACGCTTCGCTCGGGCTGCTTTATGCTGGCGTCTATTTCTATGACGGCCAGGGCTTCCTGGTGCCCAAGTCGCTCGATCTCAAGAGTGCGCTCGATCTCGACGGCGCCAGCATCTGCACTGCCACCGGCACCACAAGCGAACTCAACCTCGCTGACTACTTCCGCGCCAATGGCAAGAAATTCACTCCGGTCGTGTTCGAATCGCAGAACGAGGCGCGCGCCGCCTTCTTCTCCGGTCGCTGCCAGGCCTTCTCTGCTGATATGTCGTATCTGTCGTCGGTCCGCGCTTCCGACGCGCCGAACCCAGACGAATGGCAGATTCTGCCCGAGATGATCTCCAAGGAGCCGCTTGGCCCAGTCGTCGGCCGCAACGATCTCGAGTGGTACACGGTCGCCAAGTGGACGCTGATGGCGCTGATCGAGGCAGAGGAAAAGGGTATTACGCAGACCAACATCGACAGCATGAAGAATAGCCAGGATCCGAGCATCCAACGGCTGCTCGGCACTTCCGGCGACATGGGCGAAAAGCTTGGCCTCGATGCCGGCTGGGCCTATCGCGCCATAAAGCGGGGCGGCAACTACGGCGAGATCTTCGAACGTAATGTCGGCCCGAAGACGCCACTGCGCATGGAGCGCAATGCCAACGCGCTGTGGTCGCAGGGCGGTCAGATGTACGCCTTTCCCGTGCGATGAGACGATGACGGGCGCAACTCAATCAATGCGTTCGGCGGGAGGCTGGAACGATCCGGCCTTTCGCGCTATCGCCAGCCAGGTGATGGTGCTCGCGCTCGTCGCGGGCATTATCGCGTTCCTCGCCATCAACCTGATCGGCAATCTCGAAGAACGCTCGATCCGCACCGGGTTCGGCTTCCTCTGGCAGGCATCAAGCTTCGAAATCGGCCAGAGCTTCATTCCCTACAGCGCTAATTCCACCTTCGGCATGGCGCTGCTTGTCGGTCTGCTCAATACGCTGGTCGTTGCCGTGCTCGGCATCGTTTTGTCGACCATTTTAGGCACCGTGGTCGGCATTGCCAGCATGTCGCGCAATCCACTCGTTGCTCCGCTTGCCACCACTTATGTCGAACTCGTCCGCAACGTGCCGCTGCTGCTGCAGCTGTATGTCTGGTACGCTGTGCTGACCCAGATGCTGCCTGCTGCCTCGGCCGCACCGCAGCTGCTGCCTGGCCTATATCTGGCCAAGAGCGGCCTGCATTTCCCTATCCTGCATTCAGGCGCAGGCATCGTCCTTGCGGCCCTGATTGTTGGTACCATTGCTGCTGTCATCTACGCTATCTGGTCGAGCCGCCGTGCCGAACATACGGGCGCTCCTGCTCTGCTTTGGCCGCGCGCCGTACTGCTGTTGGGCCCGGCGATCGCTGCGCTGGTTTTGCTGGCCGCGGCCACACCCTTCGACGTGCCGCAGCCGACCCGCTTTGGCTTTTCCGGAGGCGGGCAGGTGACGCCTGAGCTGACCGCACTGCTCATCGGCTTGTCGCTCTACAACGCTGCCTTTATCGCCGAAATCCTACGTGCCGGCATCATGTCGGTGAGCCGGAGTCAGTCGGAGGCGGCTGCCTCGCTTGGCTTCGGCCGTGCTCACACGCTGCGCCTGGTGATCATCCCGCAGGCGATGAAGGTCGCCGTACCGCCGCTCGCCAGCCAGTATCTCAATCTGGCCAAAAACACCTCGCTTGCCATCGCCATCGGTTATCCGGACCTGATGTCGATCGGCAACACGATCATCAACCAGACCGGCCAGGCCATCGAGGTCATCGCCATCCTGATGGGTGTTTATCTGGCCACGAGCCTGTCCATCTCGGCCTTCATGAACTGGTACAACGCGCGTGTTGCGCTGGTTGGTGTGAAATGAGCGTTAGCGTTCCCAAACTGCGTCAGCGGCTGTTCGGGAGTGTCGGTAATTCATTGCTGACGCTGACGATGCTGGCGGCCTTTGTCATGTTCGTGCCACCGCTGCTGCGCTGGACCTTTGTCGATGCGACATGGGTCGCAGCGGCTCCGGATGTTTGCCGCGCCAATGGCGGCGCCTGTTGGTCATTCGTGCATGAAAAGTACCGGCTGATCCTGTTTGGTCGTTACCCATACGCCGAGCAGTGGCGCCCGCTCGCAGCCCTTGCTCTCGCCATCATCCTTGTCCTCGCTAGCTGTTCGCTGCGCTTCGGCTGGCGTGCCGTCGTTGCCGGTTGGACGATCGGCGTCACCGCGATTATCTTTTTAATGCGCGGCGGAGCGCTGGGCCTTGAATATGTGCCGACTGACCTGTGGGGCGGCTTGCCACTGACGGTTTTCCTCGCCTTGGGGGGGATGGTCGGCGCGTTTCCGCTCGCCGTTGTACTGGCGCTTGGCCGCCGTTCGCGCCTGCGCGTGATCAAATCGCTTTGCGTCGCCTTCATCGAGATGGTGCGTGGCGTGCCGCTGGTCACCGTGCTCTTCATGGCCTCGTTCATGATCCCGCTTTTCCTGCCCGGCAAGGTACAAGTCGACGCGTTGTTGCGCGCGCTCGCCGCAATCACCTTGTTCAGCGCCGCCTACCTCGCCGAAGCCATTCGCGGCGGCCTCCAGGCTGTTCCCGAAGGACAGGGTCAGGCAGCCGAAGCCCTTGGCCTGACCTACTGGCAGACCTCGCTTTTGATCGTCGTGCCACAGGCGTTGCGCCATGCCATACCCGCCATCGCCAACCTGTTCATCGGCCTGTTCAAGGATACGTCGCTGGTCGGCATCGTCGGCCTCACCGACCTCCTGCTCGCCACCAAGCAGGCACTCGGCGACCCGCAATGGCGTAGCTTCGCGCTCGAAGGCTACATCTTCGTCGCATTGATCTATGTCGCGTTCTGCTTCTTCATCTCGCGTTACAGCCGCTCGCTGGAACGACGTTTGCAACATGGCTGACAATCCAACCAGTAGTCATGCCGCTCTCAGCGCGAATGCCCGAGCCGACAGACCAATCTTAGCGCGACGGAATATCATCAGAATAAGGAAACGCGTGCCCATGGCCATCGAAAACGCAGTCAGCGCCGACGAGATCAAGGTCGATCGGGCCAAGATGCACATCTCCGACACCG
>NZ_JBXARL010000013.1:0-108709 GCF_058808215.1 Aminobacter sp. GW821-FHT11F06
TACTGGATTTCGATGGTCAGGGGCGCTCTGCCGTCTATGACCACGGTTTCCGGCTTGCCGTCTTCAAGCGTCAAGTAATCCCCTCATTTTCTTCCGCCGTTACCATTTTCAGCTTTTTCTTGATGGCGACGATCTCGTTTGCCAACACTTCTATGTTGGCTTCAAGCATTTCCATGCGTTTTACATCAGTAAAATTAGGAACGGCACCGTTCCCGATCTTCAGTGACATTTCAAGGCGCTGAATTATTTCAGCGGTCAATGACCGATTGTTTGTGCGGGCAATTTCGTCCAGCCGGTCCCGCAGGTCCGACCCCTCCGGAAATCGTATGAGCAGTTGTTGCCCGGTTTGCTTGCGTCGTTCGTTAGCCATATTCATCCCTATCTCAAAGCTATCTCACTGATGTTGACGACTAACTATCTCATCGATATCTTAAAGCTAGCATAATGCACAGACTGAAGGGAGCCAAATGCCTACCAGCCAACAAGTACAGAAGCTCATTCGCGTATCTCCGGATATGGATTTTTGGCTTCAGATTCGCAGGAAAGAGAACAACCGCAGCTTTAACGCTGAAGTCCTTGACGCCATTCGTGAGGCAATGAAGCGCGACCCGCTTCTCATTTACGTCCGCGAATGCAACGCACCTGATGGCAAGTTCTACAGCGTCGCCGTCTCGCTCGACGGGGATTTCTTAGAGACGGAAGACCGCGAAAAGGCGTTCGTCGCCGCACGCGGCAAGGCCGCAGAACTTGGCCTTTCCCGCAATGCCATCCGTTTTGAAACCGAAGATTTCACGGGAACAGCCCATGCCTGACAACATCGTCAATCTTGCCGACAAGCAGCGCCACATTGCGACCATCCGCTATGCGCTGGAAATCGAAGAGCAAGACGAGGCCAGCGGCGCTTCGCGCAAGGTCGCCATGCTGGCTTTCAATACCTACGAGAAATGCTTTGCCGAGGCTCAACGGCTTGGCATCATCATCGTGGATCACGTCGGCGGCGGAGAACCAGCCAATGCCTGATAGCTCCCTCGACAAGCTCGCGCAGCACAAGTCCCCTCCTTCCGGGGGGCTTGGCTTTCTGAAGATGATCAAGCCGCCGAAGCCCCAGAAGCCCGCATTCACCCTTCCGAAGATGAAGCAGGTGGCGAAGCTGGCCGAGAGCATGGGGAAAGCCGTCACCGGCTTCACGGTCAACGGCGACGGCGGGTTTACCGTGACCACTGCCGAACCGGCCAAAGCCGAGAAGTCGGGCTATTGGGAGAAGGTGCTGAAGGATGGCTAAGCACAAGCGCCCGAAATACGTTCACGCCTACGATGACAGGCACGGCAGGCCACGCATCTACTTCAACAAACCGGGCCAACCCAAAATCCCATTGCCAGGGCCGCTCTATTCGGAAGCGTTCTTCATTGCCTATCACGCGGCCTTGGCGGGCGCTCCGAAGGCCACGGAAGGAGCTGGGGCATCCAAGACCATCAAGGGCAGCGTCAATGACCTGATCGCCCGCTACTACGCTTCGGCGGGCTTCACGTCGAAGGCAGCGGCCACGCAACGGAATTACAAATCCGTTTTGGAACCGTTCCGCAAGGAACATGGTGACGGTCCCGTTGCGGAGATCAAGACCAAGCACATTGACGCCATCCTTGGCGAGGTTGCCGCCCGCTCGACATCGGCGGCGCACAACCTCCGAAAGCGTCTCTTACTCTTGTTCCGGCTGGCTGTGAAATGGGAGTTCCGCGAAGACAACCCCTTGTTGCTTGCCGACCGCGTACAGCACACCACCACGGGTTACGAGACGTGGGAGGAGGAAGACATCACCAAGTTCCGCGAGCATTGGAACATCGGCACGACGCAACGGCTTGCGTTTGAAATCCTCCTGAACACAGGCTTGCGTGTCAGCGATGCTGTGAGGCTGGGGCCGCAACATCTGAAGAATGGCTATCACACCATCGTCACCCAGAAGACCAAGAAACAGGTGAACATTCCAATGCACCCCGAACTTTTGCCGGTACTGGATGCGATCACCGACAAGCACCTGACCTATCTCGCTACGAAGCAAGGCCGTTCGCGGTCATCTAAGGCGTTCACAAACTACGTCATCGATGCGGCGAAGGACGCTCACTTGCCGCCGCATAGATCGGCGCACGGATTGCGCAAGGCCATATGTGTTCGGCTGGCGGAAGTCGGATGCGATGCGCTCCGCATCATGGCAATCACCGGCCACCAAAACCTTGCCGAAGTGCAGACTTACATCGCGGCAGTGAACAGCAAGAAGCTGGCACAAGAGGGCATGGACAAGCTGTCCACGATGGCCGGATGAGAACGGCGGGAGAACAGAAATCTGCTAACCCAGACACCCGGTTAGCACATTCCGCCCGCAAGAGCTTGAAATCATTGGAGGGGTGCGGGGGAGTGGTACGCCCAAGGGGAATCGAACCCCTGTTACCGCCGTGAAAGGGCGGTGTCCTAACCGCTAGACGATGGGCGCGCTCAGGTGAAGCGGTGTATAATTGGCTTGTTCGCAGCAGGCAACCCGTCTTTTTGCTGCTTGCAAAGTTTTTTTAGCTGCCCCTGCGGCAACGCCAGTTCCAGTCGCGCTCAGGTCCAATATCGACGTGAACGGAGTTGGTGTGGCAGTAGGTGCCGACGCCGCCACGGCCCGGCATCGAGCGCAGGAAGGTTGCCAGTTCCCATTTGCCGACGCCGGGAACCTGAATGTCGGCGGCCGCGCAATACATGTGCTGCGAGTTCTTGGCACCGCGCGCGCGACGGTTGCGTTCCGGATTGCGATAGCCGGAGGTGACTATCATCTTCTTGCCGTAGCGCTGCTCGACCGTCTTGAGAATGCGCACCAGAGACGGTTTGAGGCAGGCGACGTCGACGCTTTCGGTCTGCCGGAGCAAGCCGTTGGGGGCGAGTCGCGCCATGCCGGCAGCCGAGGCCACCTGGAGGCCTGGATCTTCTTCTTCGTGCAGGTCGACGTCGCTGTCGTCGTCAATGCCCGACTTGCGCTTGATTTCGAACAGATCGGTGGTGCGCACGCCGGGAAGGGCAAAGTCGCCACCGGACGACGCACCGCCTAGCGAGGCCAGCGCCACCGGCTTGGCATCGGACTTGGCCGAAGCAAGCGTGATGATCGGCTTGGCTTTTTGCTCGGTGGCTGCGGGGGCGGGCGCTGCGGCGGCAGTTGCGATAAGCGGCTTGGCCTTGTGCTCGGCAGGAGCTGCCTTGGCGGGAGCTGAGCCGAAAAACGAAGCAAGGAAGCCCTTTTTCTGCGGCGGTTCGGGCTTTTCGGCTGCCGGGCCGTTGGTCAGGTAAAAGCCCGTATCCTGCTGCACCGGCGGCTTTGCTGTCTTGGCTTCTGCGGTCTGGGGGGCTGCGGCTTCCGTCTTCGGCTGCTCCGCTGCGGCGACGGGTGCTGCCTGCTGCTCAGCGCTGGCGAGCGCGACTTCCGCTGGTGTCGTAGCAGCTGGATTGGCAAGGGGCACGTAGCCGACCTGGTCGGGAAGGGCAGTGTTGCCGTCAGCGTTCATCGCAAGATTGGCGGCCGCGGGCGTCCCGCCGGTGGCGGTCGCGGCTCCAGGCGACGTGGCCTGGCTGGTGGCATCGGCGGTGAGGGCAGGGTTTGCGAGCTGCAGATTGGGCTCGCCCGTTGCGGTGCAAGAAACAGCAAGCAGCGAAACCAGTACGGTCAGCGCAACGCCGCATCGCCGGTCTGCGAATCGCAGTTGTCCTGACGTCAAAGCGGTCCCCTCTCATGCACTGCAGGCCAACGATCACGCTTGGCGATTGAAATCTACGCAACCACGCTTCAAAGCAAGAAGCGGCACCTAGTCATATGGCGATGATCCCCCAGCAACGGAGCTAGGCGCCAAATAAGGCAAGATCATGATAGGCGCCACGTTTTCGCCCCCTTTGTTAAGGGCGTCAACTCACCACGCATTACAGCGAGTTACACGCGGACCTTCACATAGCTGCCAGGGGCATCGCCTAGCACGTGGCCGCTTACGCCAGGCTTGCGCGCCTCGACGCGGGTATCGTCCTTGGCTTCGACCCAGCGCTGCCAGTGCGGCCACCACGAGCCAGATGTTTCGGCTGCGCCCTTGAGCCATGCGTCGAAATCGCCTGTCGGCTTGCCGTTCGACCAGAATTGATACTTGCCGGCGGCAGGCGGATTGACCACGCCCGCGATATGCCCCGAACCGGCAACGACATAGTCGACGTCGCCGCCAAAATACTGGCAGCCAAGGAAGACCGAGCGTGCCGGGGCGATGTGGTCTTCGCGCGCAGCGAGGTTGTAGACCGGGATGGTGATGTCGGCGAGCGAGATGGTGCGGCCGGCAAGTTCCATCCTGCCTTGCGACAGGTTGTTCTCAAGATAGCAATTGCGCAGGTAGAAGGAGTGGTTGGCGGCTGCCATTCGCGTCGAATCGGCATTCCAGTAGAGCAGATCGAACGGCAACGGGTCCTTGCCGCGCATGTAGTTGTTGATGACATAGGGCCAGATCAGGTCGCCTGAGCGCAGCATGTTGAAGGCGGTCGCCATCTTGGTGCCGTCGAGGTAGCCCTTGTCCTTCATCGCCCCTTCGAGCGCTGTGATCTGGTCCTCGTCGACGAACACCTTGAGATCGCCGGCATAGGTGAAATCGACCTGGGTGGTGAAGAAGGTAACCGAGCGGATGCGGTGATCGCCCTCCTGCGCCAGCAGCGCGAGCGCTGCGGCCAGCAGCGTGCCGCCGACGCAATAGCCGATGGCGTTGACTTCGCGCTCGCCGGTCGCCTGCTCGACAGTGTCGAGACCATATTGCAGGCCCTCGCGGATATAGGCCTCCCAGTCCTTCAGGCCGTGGCGCTGGTCGGGATTGATCCAGGAGATGACGAAGACCGTGTGGCCCTGTTCGACCGCCCAGCGGATGAAGGACTTTTGCGGGTTGAGGTCGAGGATGTAGAACTTGTTGATCCATGGCGGGCAGATCAGCAGCGGTCGCTTCACCACCTTGTCGGTGGTTGGCGCATACTGGATGATCTCGGCGACATCGCTGCGGCCGACGACCTTGCCGGGTGTCATGGCGATATTTTTGCCGATCTCGAAGCTGGAATAGTCAGCCTGCCTGAGCTTGAGGTCGCCCTTGCCGGCCATGATGTCCTCGGCGAACATCTTCATGCCGCGCACCAGGTTTTCGCCATTGCTGGCGACGGTTTCGCGGAACAGCTCCGGATTGGTCAGGATGAAGTTGGACGGCGAGATCGCATTGGCGACCTGCTTGACATAGAATCCGGCCTTGTGGCGTGTGTGTTCATCGAGGCCATCGGCATGCTCGACCAGATCGCCAGCCCAACGCGCGGTGACCAGATAGGCCTGCTTGAGGAAGTCGAAGAAGGCGTTGCGGCCCCATTCGGGATCGAGGAAACGCTTGTCGCCGGTGGCGGGTTTCACCGCGTCGTCGACCTCGTCGCCCCCCATACGCTGGACCGACTTGCTCCACACTTCGAGATAGCCGGAAAACAGCCTCGTCTGGGCTTCGAGCGCGCGCTGCGGGTCGGACAGCCAGTATTCGGTGAGCTTGGAGAAGGTCTTGACCATATCGGTCATCGGCTCGGCGACGGTGTCGCGGAGTTCGCCCTTCTCGCGCGGTTCGGCCCAGGCGGAGGCCGCCTTGCCGGCCTGCTCAATCATGCGCGCCATATTGAGCGCAAAGCGTTCGGGATCTTTGACGAGATATTGCTCGACGGAGGAGGGGGAATCGCCGGTTGGCTTGTCCGAATCGTCTACCTTCGCCATGGTCTTTGCAGGTCCTCCCAAAGGGCCCTTTATTGACATACTATCATGTGACGTCTTACCGGGTCCAACGCGCTCTACCGCGCCTGTCGGGGAAACTTTATGACATATAGTGTTGGTCGGCATGTTTTTTTCTGCGCCCGCGCGGTTCTTTTTGCCGGCGTGCTGGCTTTGCCTGTTGCCGCCAGCGGCTGCACCAGCACTGCGGCGACCAGCCCTACGCCGGTTGGCGCCCACGGTGCACAAGACACCGGCACATTTCCCAATCTCAACATCCCGCCGCAGTCCGCGGCCCCTCAACTCACCGAGGAGCAGAAGGCGGCCAAGCTGGCCAGCCTTCATGCCGCGCAGGGGCGCCAGGGCGCCAGGGCGGGCGTTGCTGCAGACAATTCAGCAGCGATGACCACGCTGGCCAGAAAGCATGGCGACGACACGCTGAAGGCCATCGAAGGCGAGTGCCAGGCTATCGACCCTGCCTGCAAATGAGTGTATATCGCGCACGCAAAGCGCCCCCGTTTACCTGGAACTGACATGGAAGAATTTCACAAGGTCCGCCGCCTTCCGCCTTATGTCTTCGAGCAGGTCAACCGGCTGAAGGCCTCCGCCCGATCGCGCGGTGCCGACATCATCGATCTCGGCATGGGCAATCCCGATCTGCCGACGCCGACCGCCATAGTCGACAAGCTGTGCGAAGTGGTTCGCGACCCGCGCACCCACCGCTATTCGTCATCGCGCGGCATTCCGGGCCTGCGCCGCGCCCAGGCCAATTATTATGCCCGCCGCTTCGGCGTGAAGCTCAATCCCGACACCCAGGTCGTGGCGACGCTCGGCTCGAAGGAAGGCTTCGCCAACATGGCGCAGGCGATCACGGCACCCGGCGACGTGGTGCTGTGCCCCGATCCGACCTATCCGATCCATGCCTTCGGTTTCATCATGTCCGGCGGTGTCATCCGTTCGCTCCAGGCGAAGCCGGATGACGGCTTCATTCCGGCGCTCGAACGCGGCGTGCGCCATTCGATCCCCAAGCCGCTGGCGCTGATCCTCAATTATCCGTCGAACCCGACGGCGCATGTGGCGACGCTCGACTTCTACAAGGACGTCGTCGCCTTCGCGAAGAAGAACGACATCATCATCCTGTCGGATCTCGCTTATTCGGAGATCTATTTCGACGGCAATCCGCCGCCTTCGGTGCTGCAGGTGCCGGGCGCGATCGACGTCACCGTAGAATTCACCTCGATGTCGAAGACCTTTTCGATGCCGGGTTGGCGCATGGGCTTTGCGGTCGGCAACGAACGCCTGATCGCCGCGTTGACGCGGGTGAAGTCATATCTCGACTATGGCGCGTTCACGCCGATCCAGGTGGCCGCGACCGCCGCACTCAATGGCGATGGCACCGATATCGCGGAAGTGCGCGAGGTCTATCACAAGCGCCGCGACGTGATGGTCGATGCGTTTGGCCGCGCCGGCTGGGAAATCCCGGCACCGGCGGCAACGATGTTTGCCTGGGCGCCGATCCCCGAGCCGTTCAAGCATCTTGGTTCGCTCGAATTCTCCAAGCTGTTGATCGAGCATGCCGACGTGGCGGTGGCTCCGGGCATTGGCTTTGGCGAGCATGGCGACGACTATGTGCGTCTCGCACTCGTCGAAAACGAGCACCGGATCCGCCAGGCGGCGCGCAACATCAAGCGCTTCCTGACGACCACCGGCAAACAGCCCAACAACGTGGTTCCGCTCGCAGCACATCGCTGAGCGCACCGCGATAATCCTGAAATACCGAAATAAGAGGCGCCGTCGACCATGGCTGAAGCATTGCGTGTTGGAATTGCCGGTCTCGGCACGGTCGGTGCTTCGGTGGCGCGCGTGCTGCGCGACAAGGGAGCCGAGCTCACCCGCCAGTGCGGCCGCGAGATCGTTGTCACCGCTGTTTCAGCCCGCGACCGTTCGCGCGACCGTGGCATCGACCTGAGCGGTGCCAAGTGGTTCGACGATCCGATCGAACTGGCCGAGAAAGCCGACATCGATGTCTTTGTCGAGCTGATCGGCGGCGACGAGGGTGCTGCGCGTGCCTGCGTGCGTGCAGCACTTGATGCCGGTCGCCATGTCGTCACCGCCAACAAGGCGCTGCTCGCCAAACATGGCGTGGCACTCGCCGAAGTCGCCGAGAAGAAGGGCGTTCTGCTCAACTACGAGGCGGCCGTGGCAGGCGGCATCCCCGTCATCAAGACGATGCGCGAGGCGATGGCCGGCAACACGGTCACCCGGGTCTTCGGTATCCTCAACGGCACCTGCAACTACATCCTGACGCGCATGGAAGCAGAGGGACTGACCTTCGACGCTTGCCTCAAGGACGCACAGCGGCTGGGTTATGCTGAGGCCGATCCGACCTTCGACATCGAAGGCAACGACACCGCCCACAAGCTCGCCATCCTGACCAGCCTGGCCTTCGGCTCGAAGATCGCTGCCGACGACATCTATATGGAAGGCATCTCCAACATCACCCAGGCCGACATTCGCGCTGCTGCCGAGCTCGGATATCGCATCAAGCTGCTCGGCGTTGCCCAGCGCACCGAAAGCGGCATCGAGCAGCGTGTGCACCCGACAATGGTGCCGACGGCCTCGGTCATCGCGCAGGTGCACGGCGTCACCAATGCGGTCGCCATCGAGACCGACATTCTGGGCGAGCTGCTGCTGTCCGGCCCCGGCGCCGGTGGTAACGCGACCGCATCGGCCGTTGTCGGTGACATTGCCGATATCGCCAAGAGCCGTCCCGGCTTCCAGCATGGGCCGGTGTTCGGCCGCCCGGCCAAGGAATTGAAGCCTTACAAGAAGGCGCAGATGCGCAGCCATGCCGGCGGGTATTTCATCCGTCTGACGGTGCATGACCGTATCGGCGTGTTCGCGGCGATCGCCAAGCGCATGGCCGACAACGACATTTCGCTGGAATCGATCGTCCAGCACGCCAATGGCTCGGACGGTGCGGCGCAGAAGACGGTGATCCTGGTGACTCACGAGACCACCGAAGCCGCCGTGCGCAAGGCTGTCGACGGCATCACCAAGGACGGTCACCTGACCGACAAGCCGCAGGTCATCCGCATCGAACGTGCCGGCTAAAGCCGGCCTGACGGCGAGGGCGGAAATGCGTCGCCCTTCGGGCAGTCAAGCCTCGTTTCCCTTTCAATCGATTGATATTGTTTCGCTTTCGATAAAGCGGGCAACAGGTCTTGCCGTTGTCATGTGGGTTTGACAATAAGGGCCGGCCCGGTTCGGGCGCTCCGAATTCTTTGACTTCAGGACCCAGAATTATGGCGAAAAGCGTTGTTGCCGGCCTCGACCGGATTCTCACCATGGAACTCGTGCGCGTCACCGAGCGTGCCGCTGTCGCCGCAGCAAGGCTGCGCGGACGTGGCGACGAGATGGCCGCCGATCAGGTCGCTGTCGATGCCATGCGCCAGGAATTGAACCGCCTTGCCATCAAGGGCACCGTCGTCATCGGCGAGGGCGAACGTGATGAAGCGCCAATGCTTTACATCGGCGAGGAAGTCGGCTCGGGCGGCCCGGAAGTCGACATCGCGCTTGACCCGCTCGAAGGCACCACCATTTGCGCCAAGAACCTGCCCAACGCGCTCGCCGTCATCGCGATTGCCGAAAAGGGCAGCCTGCTGTTCGCGCCCGACGTTTACATGGACAAGATTGCTGTCGGCCCAGGCTACCCTGACGGCGTGATCAACATCGACGCTTCGCCGGCCGAAAACATCGCCAGCGTCGCCAAGGCCAAGGGTGTGCCGGTCGAAGAGATCACTGCCTGCATTCTCGACCGCCCGCGTCACGCCAAGCTGATCGAAGCCGTGCGCGCCACCGGTGCCGCCATCCGTCTGATCGGCGATGGCGACGTTGCCGGCGTCATCCACACCACCAACCCTGATGAAACCGGCATCGACATCTATCTCGGTACCGGCGGTGCGCCCGAAGGCGTGCTGGCAGCCGCAGCACTGCGCTGCACCGGCGGTCAGATGCAGGGCCGCCTGCTGCTCGACAGCGCCGAAAAGGTCGCTCGCGCCGCCACCATGGGCATCACCGACCCCAACAAGGTCTATCGCATCGAAGAAATGGCGCGGGGCGACGTGCTGTTTGCCGCAACCGGCGTCACCGACGGCAACATGCTTGCCGGCGTGAAGTTCGGCCGCGATTCGATCACCACCCACACCATCGTGCTGCGTTCGTCGTCCAAGACGGTGCGCGAGATCAAGGCACGCCATCAGGATCTGGAAAAATTCTGATTACGCGCTGGTTCCGGTCGCCTATGGTCGATCCGAAGCGGGTGGACCAGGTTTGAATGGCGACTGAAAAGCGTAATTTCCTCGGCGTTAGGCGTTCGGCCACCGGTGTTTCATGGGAGCACCGGTTGACCGAACGGCAGGATATGTTGGCGCTCGCCATTGCCCAGGGGCATGGCGTGCCCGACATCGTCGCGCGCGTACTCGCCGGGCGCGGTGTCACCGCTGAGGATGCCGAGCGCTTTCTCGATCCGACGATCCGCGACCTGTTGCCCGATCCGGCGTCCTTGACCGACATGGACAAGGCCGCCGAGCGCATTGCCGATGCCGTGCTGCGCAAGGAGAAGGTCGCGATCTTCGGCGACTATGACGTCGATGGTGCGTCATCCTCGGCGCTGATGAAGCGCTTTCTCACGCATTTCGACATCGAATCCGAAATCTATATTCCCGACCGCATTTTCGAAGGCTACGGCCCCAATCCAGACGCGATGCGCGAGCTGATCGGTCGCGGCGCCAGCCTGATCATCACTGTCGACTGCGGCACCAATAGTGCGGCCTCGATCGATGCGGCCAACGAAGCCGGTGCCGATGTGGTCGTGCTCGACCACCATCAGGTCGGCGGCCCGTTGCCGAATGCGCGCGCGGTGGTCAATCCGAACCGCGATGACGATCTTTCCGGCCAAGGCCATCTCTGCGCTGCCGGCGTGACCTTCCTGACGCTGGTCCAGACCGCCAAGGTGTTGAGGCAGAAACTGCCTGACGCCCCGCGCCCGGACCTGCTGTCGCTGCTCGACCTCGTGGCTTTGGCGACCGTTTGCGACGTCGTGCCTCTGACCGGCGTCAATCGCGCCTTTGTCGTCAAAGGGCTGCAGGCGATGCGCCAGCAAAACAATGTCGGCTTGACCGCTCTTGCCCGCGTTGCCCGCATCGGCGAGCCGCTCAACAACTTCCATCTCGCCTTCCTGCTTGGGCCCCGCATCAATGCCGGCGGGCGCATCGGCGATGCCGCTTTGGGCAGCAAGCTGCTCGCCACCGACGATCCGGTCGAGGCCGGAACGATTGCCGAGACACTCGATCGCCTGAACCAGGAGCGGCAGGCGATGGAAACCGAGATGCTGGCCGAGGCGCGCGCCGAAGCCGACGCCGAGATTGGCGCGGGGCCCGGCCCCGCCGTGCTGGTGACGGCGAACACGACTTGGCATCCCGGTATCGTGGGCTTGCTGGCCTCGCGGCTCAAGGATCATGCGCGGCGTCCGGCCTTCGCTATCGCCTTTAACGGAAATGGCATCGGCACCGGTTCTGGCCGTTCGGTGTCGGGTTTCGATCTTGGCCGGATGGTGCGCGAGGCGGTCGACGCCGGACTGCTGGTCAAGGGTGGCGGCCACGCCATGGCGGCCGGCATCACGGTCGAGCGGGCAAAGCTCGGCGAACTGCGTGCCTTCTTCGAGCAGCGGGCCGCGGCGGATGTGTTCCGCCTTCAGGACGAAGAAAGCCTCAAGATCGATGGCGCGCTGGCAGCCGAAGGCGCGACCTTGAACCTTGTCGATGCGCTGGAAAAGGCCGGGCCGTTCGGGGCAGGGCATGTGGCACCCATCTTCGTCTTGCCGCGCCACCGCATTGCCGACGTCCGGCTTGTCGGTACGGCACATATCCGCGTCGATTTGCGCTCAGAGAGTGGTGGCCGCCTGCAGGGCATCGCTTTCAGGGCAGCGGAAACGCCGATCGGCGACTTCCTGTTCAGGAACCGCGACCGCACGGTTCATGTTGCCGGCTCGATTTCGGTCAATCACTGGAATGGCAGCTGCACAGCCCAGTTCAGGATCATCGACGCAGCGTTGGCTGGGCCCTAGCCGAGCACGGCCTGCAGCCGGAGGATCTCTTCCATCTGGGCCTTGGTCGCCTCATAGCCGAGGCGGATGGCCTCGTCGGCACGGTGGAATTCCGACAGGCCGATAAGGCCGAGCTTGGGCTGGATCGAAAGATCGGGCGGATCGCCGGCCAGGCGGGCGCGCGAAATGCGGTCCTGGATGATGTTGAAGGCCTCGACCATCACGCCGGTGATGCCAAGCCTTGTCTCGCGCTCGCTGTAGCCGGGCGTCTCACCTGGCCTTGCCGGACGCTCGACCACCAGTTCGCCAGCGCTGTGCTTGATGACAGCAGCACGGCCAAACAGGTCGTAGTGAAGGTTGACGGCCACCACCAGTGGCTGCTCGTTGGCGCGGCAGACCGAGACCGGAACCGGATTGACCAAAGCACCGTCGACCAGCACGCGCCCGTTGCAACTGACCGGCTCGAACACGCCGGGCAGGGCATAAGACGCGCGCATCGCCTTGATCAGCGAACCGCTCGACAGCCAGATCTCATGGCCGGTGCGGATTTCGGTGGCAACGCAGACGAACGGCTTGGGCAGGTCCTCGAAGGTCACACTGCCCATGTGTTGCTGCATGCGGGCGTCGAGTTTCATGCCGCCGAACAGGCCGTTGCCGCCGAGCTTCAGGTCGAACAGGCCGAATAGCCTGCGCTTGGTCAGGCTGCGGGCGAACTGCTCCAGTTCGTCGAGCCGGCCGGCGAGGTAACAGCCGCCGACCAGTGCGCCGATGGAGGTGCCGGCGATCATGTTGATGCGGATCCCGGCTTCATCCAGCGCACGCAGCACGCCGATATGGGCCCATCCCCGCGCGGCGCCGCCGCCCAGAGCAAGGGAAATGCCGGCCTCTTTTGGATTCTTTTTGTCGCTAGAACTGCCGCCCGAGGAAAAGCCATTGGCTTCCCGGACGTTCTGGCGCGCGTGGAATGACGCCCACTCGAGCATCACAATCTCCCTGCAGCGCCGCGCACCCGTTCGGACGCGCTAACGACGCTGCGACACCTTGAATCGGTGCATGATCCCTCGCGAAAATCGAGTCCAACTTTCGGAGCATGCACAGTCCCACACCCAGACTACATCCAGGCCGTATCGAAATCGTGAATCTTAGTGTCGCAGGGGCGTCAGGAGGGTTCACTATTCTTTGCGGTAGATTTCGTCTGCGTCAAACAGGGGTAGGCTGCCGTCTGAATTGAGTGTCGCGACGCCGTCCTTGAGCCCCACCGTCCGATAAAAGCAGGAACGCCTGCCGGTGTGACAGGTTGCATCGTGGCCGGTAACTTTTACGCGCAGCCACACAGCATCCTGGTCGCAGTCGGTGCGCAATTCGGCGACGTGCTGGAAATTGCCCGATGTCTCGCCCTTCTTCCACAACGAGCCGCGCGAGCGCGACCAGTAGTGGGCGATGCCGGTCTCGATGGTCAGCGCCAGCGCTTCGGCATTCATGTGCGCGACCATCAAAAGCGTGCCATCCGCAGCGTCGGTGACAACGGCGGTGACGAGGCCGTTGGCGTCGAAGCGCGGCGTGAACGTCGCGCCCTCTTCGAGCGCACGCTTGTCGTTGGAAGCTTGGGGAAACTGCAGGGTCATCGCCGGGTCCTAAATCGGGGGCACCGGCGATAGGAAATCAGATCCCGCCGCCGGCTCGCACCATGGTCACGAACCGGACCTGTTCTTCGGGAGTATCCCGGAAAACGCCGGTGAAGGTGGAAGTCAGGGTCGTCGAACCCTGCTTGCGAATGCCGCGCATGGCCATGCACATATGCTCGGCCTCGATCATCACGGCAACGCCGCGCGGATTTAGCACGTCCTGGATGACACCGGCAATCTGCGCCGTCATCGCTTCCTGCGTCTGCAGGCGGTGGGCGAAGATGTCGACCACGCGGGCGATCTTGGACAGGCCGACAACCTTGCCATCCGGCAGGTAGCCGACATGCGCCTTGCCGATGATCGGCACCATGTGGTGTTCGCAATGCGAGTGGAACTTGATGTCGCGCACGATGACGAGGTCGTCATAACCGGCCACTTCCTCGAAGGTGCGGCCAAGCTCGTCGGCCGGGCACATGTCGTAGCCGTTGAACATTTCGCGGAACGCCTTGGTCACGCGCTTGGGCGTGTCGATCAGGCCTTCACGCGCCGGGTTGTCGCCCGTCCAGCGCAAAAGCACCTTAACCGCGGCTTCGACCTCCGCCTCGCTCGGGCGGTCAGTCGCAGGCATATCCATATACGCTGATTGCGGCATCAGCTTCTTGGCAACGGCATCCATATCAGGCGTCTCCAGTAGTCCCTGTCAAAGCAGGGACGAGTTGAACGGACACAGCCACTTTAGGGATCACCGGACCAGTGCCGTACCCAAAGCTGCTCATCTTGCCCTCCTCCCGACGGCATTTCTACTGCCTTGTCGGAAGGCGAGCACAGCCATTATATATGGGTGAAGACGACGATTGAAAGATGCATCAGCGACAAGAGTTGTTCACCACACGCACTCAGAGTGAAAAAAGTTGATCGACGACATCTACAACACGAAAATTCTCGGTTTCGCCGGCAATATCGGCCGGCTCGGGCGTCTCGAAAATCCCGATGCAAGCGCAACGGCTCATTCCAAGCTGTGCGGATCGACTGTCACTATCGATCTCAAGATGGAAGATGGCGTGGTCACCGACTTCGCCCATGTGGTCAAGGCCTGCGCGCTAGGGCAGGCATCGTCATCGATCATGGCCGAACATGTGGTTGGTGCGAGCGCCGATGAGCTGCGCGCGGTGAGAGACGCCATGCTGCGCATGCTCAAGGAAGGTGGCACGCCGCCCGAGGGCCGCTTTGGCGACCTCAAGTATCTCGAGCCGGTGCGTGACTACAAAGCACGCCACACGTCGACCATGCTGACCTTCGACGCGGTGGTCGATGCCATCGGCCAGATCGAGCGCAAACAGGCCGCGGCTTAACAATCCTCGAGATCGCGCAGGCTTTCGGCGAACTCGGCCCTGATCCAGTCGGCGAAGGCCTGTGCGGGCTCTGATAGTTTGCGCAGGTTTTTTGCCACCAGCCAGTAGCCGCCGCACACGACGTTGGTCTCAAACGGTTTGACCAGCGTTCCAGCCTTGAGTTCCTCACGCACAAGCAACAGGTCGCCAAGGGCTACGCCGTGGCCGAGCATCGCTGCCTGTTTCGACAGCGCGGCGTCGGCCAGCAGCGGTCCGCGATCGGGAACAGGGGCTTCGGTGGCACCCGCGGCCTCGAACCAGCGCGCCCAGCCCTGGCGGTTTTCTTCATGCAAAAGCGTGTAGCGGCGCAGATCGCCAGGGCTTTGCAAAGCCGGGCCAGATGCGAGCAGGGCAGGCGAGAGTACTGGCGAATCGACGACCGGCCCCAACAGTTCCGCTTCACTGCGCGGCCACGACGTGTTGTGCGCGCTGAACCGCAAGGCGAGTTCGGCCTGGTCGTTGCGGAAATCGATCAGGCGCGGATCGACATCGAGCACGATGTCGATGTCGGGCCGCAGTTCGCGGAACCTGTTGAGGCGCGGCACCAGCCAACTGGCCGCCAGCGACGGCTCGACGCTGACGCCGGCCACCGATTGCGTACGCGCGCCGGCCAATTCCGACAGCAGCTGATCGATATCGTCGAAGCTTTTGATCAGCTGCTGCAACAGCTTCTGGCCCGGCTCTGTCAGCTCGACGCGGCGGTGATAACGCACGAACAGCGGTAGGCGCAGGAATGTTTCCAGCTCGCGTATCTGACGGCTGATGGCGGCCTGGGTGACAAAAAGCTCTTCCGCCGCGCGGCTGAAACTCAGATGCCGGCCGGCCGCCTCGAAACTTCTCAATGCCGTCAGCGGCAGCCGCCCGCGCTTCATTCGCATAATCTCAGGTTATCCAAGGCGGACGTTATACTCGTTTGAAGCAGACAGCTAGAGGCAGTCTAATCCTCCCATCCAAGGAGGCAAAACAATGCCAACGCTCTTCAACGCTTACGCCGAGATGTTCCGCATCGCGACGTTTCAGCCCGACCATTCCACCCGTAGCGCGAAGCGCTGCGGCGCCGAGTGGAAACAGTTCGCCACCCCGCAACGGCGGTGCCCCCACCGCTGGGCGAAGCTTGGCTGGCTTGCGTGACATGGCGCCGCAGCGCCGTGGTCCTAGAGGCTCAACATTGCGTATGCATGTCGGAATTGACATCTATGATGATGAAATTCCGATCGGCGGAGACGATGGACCACGGCCACGACCACACACACAGCATTGCCGCCCGCGGCCGCAACTGGGCCGGGCCATGGCGCAAGACGCCGGGCCGCGTGCTCGGCACGTCGCTGGTACGGCTTTATCAGCTGACGCTTTCGGGTTTCATCGGCAATTCATGCCGGCACTTGCCGACCTGCTCGGAATACGCCCACGAGGCGATCGC
This sequence comes from Aminobacter sp. GW821-FHT11F06, assembly GCF_058808215.1. NCBI lineage: Bacteria > Pseudomonadati > Pseudomonadota > Alphaproteobacteria > Hyphomicrobiales > Phyllobacteriaceae > Aminobacter > Aminobacter sp. GW821-FHT11F06. The sequence continues at coordinate 16,317 of NZ_JBXARL010000013.1, forward strand.
TCGCCACGGCCTGTGGGCCGGCGGCTGGATGGGACTCTTTCGTGTTGTTCGCTGCGGCCCGTGGGGCACCCATGGCATCGACCGCGTGCCGGAAAAACTTGACCGGCGCTACGCCTGGTACACGCCCTGGCGCTACTGGCTCATCAGCAAGAAGCCGCCCGAAAACCGTACGTGACGGCAGTACGTTTGCCGCAGGTTAGCCGGCCTGCGGGCCGCTTTACGATTTGGTTAGCGTAAAGACAGACGGTCCAAGTTTAGTCATATTCGAGACAAGGCGACAGTCTAGGACTTCTGGCACCAACCGCCAGAGGGAATTGCCACGTGCGCCACGCCGATCTCCGCCTCCCGTTCGTCGCTGCAATAGGTTTCATCGCGGCGTCGCTGGCGGCAGCGATGCCAGCCTCGGCAAAGTCGGCCACGCCAAACCAGGCCTTCGAATGCAATCTGATCGTCGATGCGGCAAGTGGCGAGACAGTTTACCAGAGCGGTGTCTGCGACCAGCGGGTCAGCCCGGCCTCGACCTTCAAGCTGCCGCTGGCGCTTGTCGGTTACGACGCGGGCATTCTTGCCGACGAGCATACGCCGAGCTGGGACTACAAGCCTGAGTTCAAGGCGTTCCAGCGAGACCAAAGGACCGTCGATCCGACGATCTGGGAAAGGGATTCGGTTGTCTGGTTCTCGCAGGAGATCACCCGGCGCCTGGGCGACAAGCGTTTCGCCGCCTACATCGACAAATTCGGCTATGGCAACAAGGACATCTCAGGCAATGCCGGCAAGAAGGATGGCCTTACCCATGCCTGGTTGAGCTCGTCGCTGAAGATTTCGCCGGTTGAGCAGATCGGCTTGCTGCGCGACATTGTTGGCCGCAAACTGCCGGTGTCGGCCAAGGCCTACGACATGACCAATGCCATCATGCCGGCATTCCAGGCCGGCGACTGGCATGTGCAAGGCAAGACCGGCAGCGGCTGGCTCCCCAACAAGGCCGGCAAAGTCGACGCGAACCGGCCCTTCGGCTGGTTCATCGGCTGGGCCGAAAAGGATGGCCGCAAGCTGGTGTTCGCGCGTCTGGTCGTCGGCAACGAGCGGGCCAAGACCCGTATGGGCCTCCAGGCACGCGATGATTTTCTGCAGCAGCTGCCGAAGCTGGTGAAGAAGTGAGGTCTGCAGGCAGGCCAAGTTTCACGTCGTAGCGAATTTCAAATCTCATCGCCGTCAGTCTTTACGAGGCGGAAAACTCGCCATAAAAGACCTCTCGCTGCCGGACGTATCCGGCTTTTAACCACCCGCGCTCGTTTGCGGGACTGGATAGGAGAAGAGCTTTGTCGAATTCCGTTTCCCTGACATTTCCCGATGGTTCCGTCCGCGAATATGACGCGGCGCTGACCGGTGCTGGCCTGGCCGAGTCGATTTCGAAGTCGCTTGCCAAGAAGGCCGTCGCCTACGCCGTCGACGGCACCGTGCGCGACCTGTCCGACCCGCTTGGCAAATCGGGCAAGGTCGAGATCATCACCCGCGAGGACCCGCGCGCACTGGAGCTGATCCGTCACGATACCGCACACGTGTTGGCGGAAGCCGTCCAAGAGCTGTGGCCAGGTACCCAGGTGACCATCGGTCCTGTCATCGACAACGGCTTTTATTACGACTTCGCGCGCAACGAGCCTTTCACGCCCGAGGATTTCCCGGCGATCGAAAAGAAGATGCGCGAGATCATCGGCCGCAACAAGCCGTTCACCAAGCAGGTCTGGTCGCGCGACAAGGCCAAGCAGGTGTTCCGCGACAAGGGCGAGGCCTACAAGCTCGAGCTGATCGACGCGATCCCGGAAGACCAGGATCTCAAGATCTATGCGCAGGGCGAGTGGTTCGACCTGTGCCGTGGCCCGCACATGGCGTCGACCGGCCAGATCGGCAGCGCCTTCAAGCTGATGAAGGTGGCTGGTGCCTATTGGCGCGGCGATTCCAACAATCCGATGCTGACGCGCATCTACGGCACGGCCTGGGCTGATCAGGTCCAGCTCGACCAGTATCTGCACATGCTGGAAGAGGCCGAAAAGCGCGACCATCGCCGGCTTGGCCGCGAGATGGACCTGTTCCATTTCCAGGAAGAGGGGCCGGGCGTCGTCTTCTGGCACGCCAAGGGCTGGAAGATGTTCCAGAACCTGGTCAGCTACATGCGCCGCCGCCTCGACCAGCAGGGCTACCAGGAAGTCAACGCGCCGCAGGTGCTCGACAAGTCGCTTTGGGAGACATCGGGCCACTGGGGCTGGTATCGCGATGCCATGTTCAAGGTGACTGTCGCTGGTGACGACACCGACGATGAGCGTGTCTTCGCGCTCAAGCCGATGAACTGCCCGGGTCACGTGCAGATCTTCAAGCATGGCCTGAAGTCTTATCGCGATCTGCCGGTGAAGCTTGCCGAATTCGGCAATGTGCATCGCTACGAACCGTCGGGCGCGCTGCACGGGTTGATGCGCGTGCGTGGCTTCACGCAGGACGATGCGCACATCTTCTGCACCGAAGAGCAGCTGGCGGCCGAGTGCCTGCGCATCAACGACCTGATCCTGTCGACCTATGCCGACTTCGGCTTCGATGAGATTTCCGTGAAGCTGTCGACCCGTCCCGACAAGCGTGTCGGCTCGGACGAGGCATGGGACCACGCCGAAGAGATCATGGGCAATGTGCTCAAGACCATCGAGGCGCAGTCGGGCAATCGCATCAAGACATCGATCAATCCGGGCGAGGGCGCCTTCTACGGTCCCAAGTTCGAATATGTGCTGCGTGATGCCATCGGCCGCGAATGGCAGTGCGGCACGACCCAGGTCGACTTCAATCTGCCCGAGCGTTTCGGCGCCTTCTACATCGGCTCGGATTCGGAAAAGAAGCAGCCGGTCATGATCCACCGCGCCATTTGCGGCTCGATGGAGCGGTTCCTCGGCATCCTGATCGAGAATTATTCGGGTCACTTCCCGCTGTGGTTTGCGCCGCTGCAGGTGGTGGTGGCGACGATCACGTCTGACGCCGATGACTATGTCCGCTCTGTCGTGGCCAAGCTCAAGGCAGCCGGCCTTTCGGCCGAGGCCGATCTGCGCAACGAGAAGATCAACTACAAGGTCCGCGAACATTCGCTGGCCAAGGTTCCGGTCATTCTCGTCTGCGGCAAGCGCGAGGCGGAAGAGACAACTGTCAACGTGCGCCGTCTCGGCTCGCGCGACCAGCATTCGATGACGCTTGACGAGGCGGTTGCCTCGCTTCGCGACGAAGCGACGGCACCGGATCGGCGCGGCGAAGTGCAGGGTTGAGTGGTCAGATACAAGAAGGGCGGCTGTGATGCCGCCCTTTTTATTTGTCTGCTGCGTTCAGCCGGGGAAAATGGCGACCCTCCGCCAGATCAATCAGCACCTTCGTTGGGGTCGATCGCGGCGTCTTCTGAAGCAACCACCTCGACGTCCTGGTTGTTTCCGGCAACGACGGTAAAATCGCGCTGGTAGATGCGGTCGCGGTTCTTGGCGATGATCGTGTAGTCGCCTTCCGAAAGCACCATCGAGGCAAAGGCGCCGACAGCTTCGCGCAGCGGGTCGCCGGATTCGGTCAGCACCGACCATGATGTGTCGGCGATGGCTTCGCCGCCGGCCTCGCGCACCAGCTTGAAGGTGACATCGGCAGCGCGGTGTTCGACGGTTGCTTCAGTGAGCTTGCCTGCCTCGACGCGGATGTCGGAGCGAATGACGGCGTTGACGCTGCCATAGGTCGAAACGACGTGGTAGGTGCCGGAGTTGAGGCGCACCACCGAATTGGGCGCGACATTGGGGATGACCAGCGCGCGTTCGCCGTCGCTGCCAGGGTCGGCTTCGTAGATCGAGAATTTGAGCTTTGCCGGCGGGATACGCACGCCGCCCGAAATCACCGCGTCGAGCTTGAGGCCGCCGGCGTCGAGCACCAGGCTCTCGCGCTTGCCTTGCTTGCCGACGGTGATGCGCTTGGTGGCGCCCGCGCGGCCATAGGAGGCGTGGACGAGATAGCTGCCGGGCGGCAGCTGGAACATGCTGGTGCCGCCTTGCGCCGAGGCAACCAGCGGCAGCTTGCCGTCCGGGCCTGCCTCGGGGCGGAACACGCGCCAGACCAGGCCGCGACTGATGTCCTTGCCCTTGTCGGTCAGCTGAGCGGTAAGCGTGATTTCGCCCTGCGCGCCGGTTGCCAGCGGTTCGTCGCCGCGTGGCGAGGCAAAGCTCGATATGCCGGGCAGGGTCAATCCTTCGAGCGCGGTCGCGCCATCCTGCGCGAAACCAGCCGAAGGCTGCACCGTAAACAGTGTGGCACCCAGAATCGGCACGAAAAGTCGGAAGTATCCCCTGGACATGCCTTGTTTGAAGCGCAAGGCGGTGGCAATTTCAAGGCTATTCCGGCGCGACGGATTCTCAACCGCTATGCGCCGCTGCCAGAGTTGCCGCCATTTCGGCCGGCGCTTCAGCCCAAAACCCAAGGAGCGCCTGCGCCATGCCATCGCCGATCATCGATTTTTTGCTGACCCGCAATTCCGCCCCCATCCCTGAACTGCGGGCGCCTGCGCCTTCCGACACTGAGATCGAGACGATGCTGCGTGCCGCAAGCCGCGTGCCGGATCACGGCCGGCTGGAGCCCTGGCGCTTCATCATCTATCGCGGCGATGTCCGCATCGAGATTGGCCAGAAGCTGGCCGAACTTGCCGAACGCCGCGAGGGTCCGCTTGCGGAAGGCCGGCGCAACCAGGAGCTGGCGCGGTTTTCGCGTGCTCCATTGGTCATTGGCGTGGTGTCGAGCCCCAAGGATCACCCCAAGATTCCGCAATGGGAGATGTTCGTGTCGGGTGGCATGGCGGCGATGAACCTGATCACCGCTGCCAACGCGCTCGGCTATGGCACCAATATGATCACCAACTGGTACTCCGACAACGAGGAAGGGCGCGCGCTACTGGGCCTGGCACCGCACGAGCGCGTCGTAGGCTTCATCCACATCGGCAGCTATGATGGCCCAGCACCCGAGCGGCCGCGCCCGGACGTGGCTAAGCTCTATTCCGACTATTCGGGCCCCTGGGAAGGATAGGCACGTGTTCTACGAGCCGTCGAAAGGCCATGGCCTGCCGCATGATCCGTTCAAGGCGATCGTTTCGCCCAGGCCGATCGGCTGGATTTCGACGCTCGGCAAGGATGGGGCGCTCAATCTGGCGCCCTATTCGTTCTTCAACGCCTTCTCCAGCCATCCGCATCTGGTCTGGTTTTCGTCGGAAGGTCCAAAGGACAGCGCCACTTTCGCGGGCGAGACCAGGGAGTTCGTTGCCAATCTTGTTGGCCGGGATCTGGCTGAAAAGATGAACCGCAGTTCAGTCAATGCGCCGCGTGGCATCAGCGAGTTCGGTTATGCTGGTCTCACGCCTGCGCCATCGCGGCTGGTGGCGCCGCCACGCGTCGCCGAAGCACCTGCCGCGCTCGAGTGCAAGGTGACCGAGATCTTTCGCCCGAAGGGACTGGACGGCAACGACGCGGGTGTGTTCGTCGTCATTGGCGAAGTCGTCGGTGTCCATATCGACGAGGCGTTCCTGACCGACGGGCTGTTCGACACGGTCAAGGCCGGCAATGTCGCGCGCCTCGGCTACATGGATTATTCGACCGTCGACGCGGTCTTTCCGATGCGCCGTCCGCGCTGGGAAGATTAGATACCAGCCGCCTTTGCGCGTGCCAAAAGACGCTCGGCGCGGCGCAAATGCGGGCGGTCATACATCTGGCCGTCAATGCCGACGACGCCAGGATTACCCGCCGCCCGAAAAGCCGCGACCACGGCGTTGGCGTGTTCGAGGGCTTCGCCCGACGGCGTGAACGCCTCGTTGATGACAGCGACCTGGGCAGGATGGATCGCCATCTTGGCGGTAAAACCATCGCGTTCGGCGTCCAGGCATTCGGCGCGCAGGCCTTCGGCGTCTCGGAAGTTGACAAAGACCGTGTCGATGGCCGCGACATCGGCTGCCGCGGCACCCAGCACCGTCATGGCCCGTGCCAGGCGGAACACGTCGGTGTAGCGGCCAGCATTGTCGCGCGTGGCGCGTGCGCCGATCGCGGCTGAGAGGTCTTCCGCACCCCAGGTCAGGCCGGAAATCCGGGTGCTTGCCCCGGCATAGCTCCCGGTTGCGAGCACGCCGCCGGCCGTTTCGGTGATGATCGGAATGATACGGATCGCACCGTCCGGCAGGCCGTTTTCGGCCTCGTGCACACGCAGCTTGGCGGAGAGATGCTGGACATCGGCGCCTGAGTTCGACTTGGGCAGCATGATGCCGTCTGGCGCGATCGGCACGATCGCCCTGAGGTCGTCGTCGGCAAGCCCAGTCGACAGATCGTTGACGCGAACATAGATCGCGGCGCGTGTTTCGGTTCGGTGGCTGGCGATGAAATCGGCAGCGACGCCGCGCGCATGCGCCTTGTTGTCCGGTGAAACAGAATCCTCGAGGTCGACGATGACCACGTCGGCCCCGGAGGAAAACCCGCGTTCAAGCTTCTTTTCCGAATCGCCCGGGACAAACAGCAGGGAACGCATCGCCTCAAGCAGCCTTCTTTTTCATCATGGCCTGGCGCTGGCATTTGGCGACCAGCACACCGTCCTGATTATAAGCGCGATGCAGGAATTCGACGATGCCGCGGTCAGCTTTCGATTTCGATTCGCGCACCGACAGGATCTCGGTCTCGACGCGGATCGTGTCGCCATGGAAGACCGGATGCGGGAAGGTAGTTTCGGTCATGCCGAGATTGCCGATGGTCGTGCCCAGCGTGGTGTCGTGCACCGAAATGCCGATCATCAGGCCAAGCGTGAACAGCGAATTGACCAGCGGCTTGCCCCACTCGCTCTTGGCGGCGAAGTCGAAATCGATGTGCAGCGGCTGCGCATTCAGCGTCATCGTAGAGAACAGCATGTTGTCGCTCTCGGTGACCGTTTTGGTGAGCTGATGCCGGATGACCTGACCAACCACGAATTCTTCGAGATACAGTCCAGCCATCGGCATTTCCTCCTGTTGTGAGGGCTTGATAGGCGTTGCCATGGCAGGCGGCAAGCGGGTTAACGGATATGGTGAACCGTTCGTAAACCTTTTCTTCCTAGGGTCGCTTCTGGGGATTGGCATCGGCTGCCGGGGGCGAAAAAGCGAATGGTTGTCTCGCATTTCTTGCGATGGATCGACACCGCCAAGGTGAGCGAGCGCGTGGCTGCCGCGGCTGCCTTGGCGAGCGCCTATGTTAACCGCGAGATGCCTTTCGAAGACCGCTGTGCCGCCGAAGCGGCCTTGACGTTGCTGCTCGACGATCCGTCATCGAAGGTGCGCCAGGCGCTGGCCGAGGCGCTGTCGATGAGCACGCATGCGCCGCTTCAGATCATTGCGGCTCTTGCCGCTGATCAACCCGACGTCGCGGCAATGGTCATTGCGCGTTCGCCCTTGCTGACCGATGCCGACCTGATCGATCGGGTGGCCTCGGGTTCACCTGCCATTCAGAAGCTCATTGCCGACCGTGCCGTCGTTTCGATGTCGCTTGCAGCCGCAATCGCCGAAGTCGGAGAGGCGGACGCCTGCGTCGTCCTGCTGCGGAATTATGGCGCCAACATCGCCTCGATGAGCTTTCGGCGGATGGCCGAACGCTTTGGTCATGATGCGCGCATACGCGAGGCACTGGCCGCCGATCCGCGCCTGCCATCCGAGTGTCGGCACCTGCTCCTGGTCAAGCTTGGCGAGGCCTTGAGGGCATCGCCCTTCGTCACGGCGCTGATGGGTGCTGCGCGCGCCGAAAAGGTGACACGCGACGCCTGCGTGAAGGCTTCGCTGACGCTCATCGAAGGCACCCGCACCGACGAGCATATGGCGCTGGTGGAACATCTGCGCTTACGCGGCGATCTGACCCCGAGCTTCATCATCCGCATCCTTGCCCACGGCAAGGTCGACTTCTTTGGTGCCGCGCTGGTGGTTCTGACCGGCCGCGACGAGCCAAGGGTGAGAGCGCTGCTGTCTGCCGGACAGGATGTGGCGCTGACAGCCCTTTTCCGCTCCGCTGGCCTTGCCGATGCGACGCATGCGATCATCCTGCGCGCCCTGAAAGTCTGGCGCGAGGTGGCCAATGGCCGCCGTGTTGCCGGTGCCCAGGAAGTCAGCTGGCTGATGCTCAAGGAGTTGGGCGGCCAGTCAGCCGAGGGCGAACTGGCCGGATTGGTGAAGTCGATCCACCTCGAAGCGTTGCGCGAGAATGCGCGTGGCCATGCACTGGCGATAGCGGCCGCCTAAGCAGCCGGCACCACTCAGATATCCAGCACTTCCGTCTGCGCGAATTCGGCACGGTCCTGGATGAAGCGGAAGCGGGCTTCCGGCTTGGTGCCCATCAGCGCGTCGACGGCCGATTTGGTAACGTCTTCTGTATCAAGCACGTCGACCCGCAAAAGCGTGCGCTTCTTGGGGTCCATCGTGGTTTCCTTGAGCTGGCTCGCCATCATCTCGCCGAGGCCCTTGAAACGGCCGATCTCAACCTTGCCGCGCCCGCTGAACTCGGTGCGCATAAGCTCGTCCTTGTGGGCGTCGTCGCGCGCATAGCCGACCTTACCGCCCTGACGCAGGCTGTAGAGCGGCGGCACAGCCATGTAGAGATGGCCGTCGCGGATCAGCTGCGGCATCTCCTGGTAGAAGAAGGTGATCAGCAGCGAAGCGATGTGGGCGCCATCGACATCGGCGTCGGTCATGATGATGACGCGGTCGTAGCGAAGGTCTTCGTCGCGGTATTTCGAGCGTGTGCCGCAGCCCAGCGCCTGGATCAGGTCGGCGATCTGCTGGTTGGCGGTCAGCTTGTCGTGGCCAGCGCTGGCGACGTTGAGGATCTTGCCGCGCAACGGCAGGATCGCCTGCATCTTGCGGTCGCGCGCCTGCTTGGCCGAGCCACCTGCCGAGTCACCTTCGACGATGAACAGCTCGGCACCCGCGGCTGCATTTTGCGTGCAGTCGGCGAGCTTGCCGGGCAGGCGCAGCTTGCGCACGGCACTCTTGCGCGAAACTTCCTTCTCTTGGCGTCGGCGCACGCGTTCGTCAGCGCGCGCGATGACCCAGTCGAGCAGCTTGGAAGCTTCCTGCGGATTGTCAGCAAGCCAGTGATCGAACGGATCGCGGATCGCGGTCTCGACCAACCGCATGGCTTCGACAGTCGCCAGCTTGTCCTTGGTCTGGCCGACGAACTCGGGTTCGCGGATGAACACCGACAGCATGCCAGCCGCCGATATCATCACGTCTTCGCTGGTCATGATCGAGGCGCGCTTGTTGCCGACGAGGTCGGCATAGGCGCGCAGACCACGCGTCAGCACGTTGCGGAAACCCATTTCGTGGGTGCCGCCGTCGCCGGTCGGGATGGTGTTGCAGTAGGAATTGACGAAGCCGTCGCCGCCATACCAGGTGATGGCCCATTCCATCGCGCCGTGGCCGCCCTGCTTCTCGGTCTTGCCCGAGAAGATCTCGCGGGTGACCTGCATCTCGTCGCCGAGCGAGGCCTTGAGATAGTCGCCGAGGCCGCCGGGGAAGTGGAACACCGCCTTGGCCGGCGTCTCGTCTTTCTCCTTGAGCAGCGCGGGATCGCAGCTCCAGCGGATTTCAACGCCGCCGAACAGATAGGCCTTGGAGCGCGCCATCTTGCAGATGCGAGCTGGCTCGAAATGCGCGCCCTTGCCGAAGATGTCCGGATCGGGGTGAAAACGCGTTTTGGTGCCGCGCCGGTTGTGCACGTCGCCGAGCTTTTCCAGACCGCCTTGCGGAATGCCGCGCGAAAAGCGCTGCCGGTAGAGCTGGCGTCCGCGCGCGACCTCGACCTCGAGCTGGTCGGACAGCGCGTTGACCACCGACACACCGACGCCGTGAAGGCCGCCGGAGGTCTCGTAGACCTTGCTGTCGAACTTGCCGCCCGCATGCAGGACGGTCATGATCACTTCGAGGGTCGACTTGCCCGGAAATTTCGGATGGTTCTCGACCGGGATGCCACGGCCGTTGTCGGTGACGGTCAAAAAGCCTTCTGCATCGAGCTCGACTTCGATAAAGGTGGCATGGCCTGCAACCGCCTCGTCCATCGAGTTGTCGATGACTTCGGCGAAAAGGTGATGCAGCGCCTTTTCGTCGGTGCCGCCAATATACATGCCAGGCCGGCGGCGAACCGGCTCAAGGCCTTCCAGGACTTCGATGTCGGCCGCGCTATAGCCTTCGCTGCCATCCTTGGCTGGTGCGGGGCGCTTGGCTGCTGCGGCTGCCTGCACCAACGGATCCGCCGGGCGGGAAACGGGGCGGGGCGGCTGCTTGTCGAGGCTGCCGAAAAGATCGTTGCTATCGTCCATGCTCAATACGGTTTTTCCGATGCTGCGAATCAGTTTGCCAAGTGTGCCAGTTTTGCCAGCATCGCAATAGAAGTTCCTGATATGTTCGTGCGACACGTTGTCGGATGCGACCGCGCCTTGCAACCATTCGTAAACGCTATCCAGAATTGGCGGTTCACCATGACCGATGATTTCGCCTTAGGCGGTTGCTGGGCGGCAAAATGATTAATAACTGCTAGCCGATCAATTAAACAAGAAGGCGGGGGCCTCGTGCTTGATTTCGGTTCCCTTCTGCTCGCGACGGCACTGTCCGGCGCCTGCCTGAGCGGAACGATGCTCGCTATGTGGCTGACCGAACGCCAGGCGAGTTTCGTTCTTACGATGGCGCTCGGGATACTACTTCTCGTCGCCCATGTCATCGCCTTTTGGCAATATGGCCATGATGGCGGCACCTGGCTCGCGCCGCTCGTTTTGGTATTGCTGATAGCTGGCTTCTTCTTGGTTTTCAGCTCCTCGGATCAGTATCTCGACAAGACCCGCCACAAGGTTGTGGCGCTGCCGGTGTTGGCGGCGATGCTTTTGACCAGCGCCGTCACGGCTGCCGGTTTTGATGGCCTGGGGTTTGTGATCGCCTATTCAACCGTCACGGTTCTGCTGGTCATGACCGGCGGCGGTTTCTGGATCAGCGGAGCTCATGACTGGCGTATTCTTGCCGCCGTTTCGATGCTGGCGGGCAGTTGTGCCGTCTCGTTTGCGCTCTGTGCCCTGGTCCTCGCCGTAAACGGCCAATGGGTCCTCGACGGGGCCCCTGACAACTGGGCGGAACGGTTGAACACAGTCGTCGCCGTAGCCTGCATGACGGCACTGGGCGCGTTGACGATCTCGCTCCATCATTTGCGTACTCAAAACAAACTTACCGCCGAGGCGATGACTGACCCGCTGACCGGGCTGATGAACCGCCGGGCGTTGACCACGCTCTATGGCGGCACCCTGTTTGGGCCTTCGATGGCGGTGGCCATGTTCGATTTGGACCATTTCAAACGCACCAATGACGTTTTTGGTCATGCTGTTGGCGACAGGGTGCTGCAGCGCTTTGCCGAAGTGATCAAGGAACATGCGCAGGCCGGCGTGGATGGTTTCAGGCTCGGCGGCGAGGAGTTCGCCATCGTCATGTCAAGGATCGCCGAGGACAAGGCCCTTGAGATTCCGCGCGTGATCGGCACTGCTTTCGGTGCGGAGATCGTGGCGACCAAGCTCGGGCCGCTGCGCAGCACCGTCAGCGTCGGCATCGGCTTTGGCCAGGCAGATGGGAAGGCGCTGGAAGACGTTCTGGCCGCAGCCGACGCAGCGCTCTACGAGGCAAAACGCGCCGGCCGCAATCGGGTCGTCACAGCCAGTTCGTCAGGCAGTGTTCTGGCGTGCGTCCCCGAGCTCCTGTCCGCTTAAGCTCGGCGCTCATCCGGGGTGTCCGTCATGGAGGCCAGTCACGAACTGATCCGCCAAAAAGAAACGGCCGGACAGAGCGTCCGGCCGTTTCGTGGTGCTTTGAACCTGCTTACTCGGCGGCGCCGAGATATTCGCTCAGGGGTGGGCAGGCGCAAACCAGGTTGCGGTCGCCGGCGACGTTGTCGATGCGCGACACCGGCGGCCAGTACTTGGCCACGGTGTCGGGATCGCCGCCCGGATAGGCAGCTTCGAGGCGCGAGTAGGGGTGCTTCCACTCCCCAGCCAGCGTTTCCGTCGCGGTGTGCGGTGCGTTGGCCAGCGGATTGTCATCCTTCGGCCATTCGCCCTTTTCGACCTTGGTCGCTTCGTTGGCGATGGCGATCATCGCCGCGCAGAAACGGTCGATCTCACGCTTGGGCTCGGACTCGGTCGGCTCGACCATCAGCGTGCCGGCAACCGGCCACGACATGGTCGGTGCGTGGAAGCCATAGTCGATCAGGCGTTTGGCGATGTCTTCGACGGTGATGCCCGCACGATCCTTGAGCACCCGGGTGTCGAGGATGCACTCATGCGCGACGCGGCCATTCTTGCCCTTGAACAGCACCGGATAGTACGCTTCGAGCTTGGTCGCGATGTAGTTGGCGTTGAGGATCGCCGTTTCCGTCGCCTGCTTAAGGCCCGAGGCACCCATCATCCGGATGTACATCCAGGTGATCGGCAGGATCGAGGCGCTGCCGAAAGGTGCTGCCGAAACCGCATGAGCGCTGCCGATTTCGACGTGGCCGGGCAGGAACTGCGCAAGATGCGACTTGACGCCGATCGGGCCGATGCCGGGGCCACCGCCGCCATGCGGAATGCAGAAGGTCTTGTGCAGGTTCATGTGGCAGACGTCGGCGCCGATGTCGGCGGGCCGCGAAAGTGCGACCATCGCGTTCAGATTGGCGCCGTCGAAATAGACCTGGCCGCCATGTGCATGAACGATCTCGCAGATGTCGCGCGCGCCTTCCTCGAACACGCCATGTGTCGAGGGGTAGGTGAACATCAGTGCTGCAAGCCGGTCGGCATGCTGCTCTGCCTTGACCTTGAGGTCGGTGACATCGATGTCGCCGTCGTCGAGGCAATGCACAACCACAACTTCCATGCCCGCCATCGCGGCACTTGCCGGGTTGGTGCCGTGCGCCGAAGAGGGGATCAGGCAGATGTTGCGCTGGGTCTCGCCACGCGAATGGTGATAGCGGCGGATCGCCAGAAGGCCGGCATATTCGCCCTGGCTGCCGGCGTTCGGCTGCAGGCTGACAGCATCAAAGCCGGTGATCTCGCAGAGCCATGCTTCAAGATCGTCGGTCATCGCGCGGTAGCCAAGCGAATGGCTGGTCGGCGCGAACGGATGCAGGTTGGCGACCGACGGCCAGCTGACCGGCATCATCTCGGCGGCCGCATTGAGCTTCATGGTGCAGGAACCGAGCGGGATCATCGCGCGGTCGAGCGCGAGGTCCTTGTCGGCCAGCCTGCGCAGCAAGCGCATCATGTCGGTTTCCGAGCGGTTCTCATGGAACACCGGCTGGGTCAGGAACTCCTTGCCGCGCGGCTTGCCCGGCAGCGCGCGTTTGGCCTCGGCTGGAACCTTCGCACCAAACAAGGTGGCGATCGCTTCGAGATCGGCCCCTGTCGAGGTCTCGTCGAAGGCGACCGAAACATGGTCGGCGTCGATGACACGCAGCAGGCGGCCGGTCTTCTCGGCTTCCGCGGCGAAGCCTTCCGCCTTGCCCTTGGCTTCGATGGTGACGGTGTCGAAACGCTTGTCGCCAACCACCGACAGACCGGCGGCCTTGAGGCCTTCTGCGAGACGGCTGGCCAGCGAGTGGATGCGCTCAGAGATCGCCTGCAGCCCCGACGGGCCGTGCCAGATGGCGAAGGATGCCGCCATGTTGGCGAGCAGGGCCTGCGCGGTGCAGATGTTCGACGTCGCCTTGTCGCGGCGGATGTGCTGCTCGCGCGTCTGCAGTGCGAGGCGGTAGCCGGGACGGCCCTTGCTGTCGACCGACTGGCCGACGAGGCGGCCGGGCATCAGACGGGTCAGCTTGTCGGAAACGGCGCAATAGGCGGCGTGCGGGCCACCAAAGCCCATCGGCACGCCAAAGCGCTGCATCGAACCGGTGGCGATGTCGGCGCCAAGACTGGCCGGCGTGTCGGTGACGGTCAGGCTGAGCGGGTCGGAGACGAAGATGACGATCGCGCCGACGGCCTTGGCCTTTTCGATCGCTGCCTTGTGGTCGCCATAGACACCGTTGGTGTCGGGCCAGGAAACGATAAGCGCCGCGGTGTTGTCATCGATGGTTTCGCCGTCGATCTCGGTGCCGAGCGGCTCGGCGCGCGTGCGCACGACGTCGAGGACCTGCGGGTGGGCAGCCCCGGCAAGGGCGACGCGGCTGCGCTTGTCGCGGTGATGGCGCAGCGCGATGCCGACAGCTTCGGCAACCGCTGTCGCTTCGTCGAGCAGCGAGGCGGAAGCGACCGGCAGGCCGGTCAATTCGGCGACCAGCGTCTGGAAGTGGAACAGCAATTCCAGGCGGCCCTGGCTGATCTCGGCCTGGTAAGGCGTGTAGGCGGTGTACCAGGCCGGGTTTTCGAACAGGTTGCGCTGGATGACCGGAGGCACGTTGACGCCGTGGTAGCCGGCGCCAATGAAGCTCTTCAGCACCTTGTTGCGGCCCATCTTCTCGCCGAGCTCGGCGAGTGCTTCATGTTCGCTCGCGGGCGCCGGCAGATCCAGCGGGCGGTCGAGTCGGATCGACTTCGGAACCGCTTGCGAAATCAGCGTTTCCACCGAAGGCACGCCGATGGCGGCCAGCATGGCGCGGGTTTCGGCCGCGCCGGGCCCGATGTGACGGGCCGAAAATGGGTAAGGTGCAGTGGTCATCTCAGGCGATCCTGTCAACCGATATGGGCTTTGTAGCCCGCTTCATCCATCAGGCCTTCGAGCTGGCCCGCATTGGCGATTTTCATCTTCCACAGCCAGCCGTCGCCGGTGGCGGCAGAGTTGACGAGCGCCGGGTCGGAAGAGAGTGTTGCGTTGGCGTCGATGATCTCGCCGTCGAGCGGCGCATAGACGTCGGAAGCCGCCTTGACGGATTCAACGACAACCGCGACGTCGCCCTTGGCAATCTTGCGGCCGGTTTCGGGCAGGTCGACGAAAACGAGGTCGCCAAGCTGTTCCTGGGCGTAGTCGGTAATGCCGACAGTTGCGATGTCGCCTTCGACGCGCAGCCACTCATGATCTTCAGTGTAATAGGTCTTGGTCATTGAAATCATCCTTTGCGATAGCGATGCTGCGTGAAGGGAAGGGAATGGACGTCGACGGGCACCTTGGCGCCGCGCACGTCGGCGAAGACGCGGGTTCCGGCCTTGGCGAGCGGTGTCGAGACGTAGCCCATGGCGACGGGGAAGCCAGCCGAAGGGCCAAAGCCGCCGGAGGTGACGCGGCCGACAGGGTTGCCATCGGCGTCGAAGAGTTCGGCACCCGAGCGCACCGGCTGGCGGCCCTCGGGCTTGAGGCCAACGCGCTTTTGTCCTGCCCCGTCGGCGAGAATCTTGGCGAGCGCGGCTTGGCCGATGAACTTACCCTCAGCGCGCAGGTCTTTGGGGATCGCCCACATCAGGCCGGCACTTGCCGGGTCGGTGTCAGGCGTGATGTCGTTGCCGTGCAGGCAAAGACCCGCTTCAAGGCGCAGGCTGTCGCGGGCAGCGAGGCCGATCCACATGGCGCGCTCGTCGCCGAGCAGCTTGCCCAGCAGTTCGCGGGCGTCGGCTTCCGGCAGGCCGATCTCGAAACCGTCTTCGCCGGTATAGCCAGAGCGGCTCATGAACCAGTTGGCGCGTGGCTCGAAGCCCTGCATGAAGAACAGGTCGTCGGTGGCGATGCCGGCTTGTCCGAGCACGCTTGCTGCTTCCGGGCCCTGGATAGCGATGAAGACGCGGTCAAGCGGTTCGATCTTGGCGTCAAAACCCTTGGCGAGTGCGCGCAGATGCGCCTCGTCGGTTGCGGCGTTGCCGGCATTGGCAACGACCATGAAACGGTGTTCGCCGAGCCTGGTGATGATCAGGTCGTCAATGATGCCGGCCGTCTCGGTGAGGAAGAAGGTGTATTTCGACTGCTTGAGCTCAAGCGCCTTGGCGTCGAGCGGGCAGGCGCGGTTGAGCAAATCGGCGGCACCGGGGCCACTGACCACGAACAGCTTCATGTGGGAGATGTCGAACAGGCCGACATGCTCGCGGGTGTGAAGGTGCTCCTTCATCACGCCGGCAGGGTAGGTCAGCGGCATGTTCCAGCCGGCAAAGGCGCCAAAGCGCGCACCAGCGGCGGAATGCAGGTCTGCAAGGGGTAGTTGGTAGGTATGGTCGCCCGTCATGTCTTCTCCAGAGTCGCACGTGTCCAGCCGCTGCGGCGGCCATTCCGTGCCCCTCTGTCTGAAGCCTGAGAGACTCGCGCTCCGGAACTCTGTCGGCAGCGCTTACACCTTCGGCGCGGGATCAAAGTCCCGACTTTCCAGAGTGTCTTTCCCGTCTACGGTTCTTTTGCCTGAGAGATTTCGGGCGATTTCCCCTTCGGCGACAGCTTCCGCTGTTCTCTCCCGCAAACAGGTAGAGCCGGTTAAGGCCCTCGACGAGTCGTCAATATCCCAAGCACGACACTTTGTCACCTAGAGGCGCAGTGCTTATTCACCGGGAGGATAGTCCCATCCAATACTTCCGGGTAGTGGACGCACAGAACGGTCGGTCGGGTAGTCGGGTGAACACCGTCAGATGCCGCCATACCAGTCATAGCCGCGGTCTTCCCAATAGCCGCCCTTGCCGAGGCCCATGGCACTGAGACTGTCGACCAGTTCGATCTTGTTAACATATTTCGGCATCTTGTAGCCGAGCTGGCGCTCGACCCGCACGCGCAGCGGCGCCCCGTTCTCCACCGGCAGCGGCATTCCGTTCATGCCATAAGCGAGAATCGTTTGCGGATGGCGCGCGTCGATCAGGTCGATCGAGCCGTAATATTTGATGTCGCCCGACAGGCTTTGCTCGATCGTGTCGAGGCAGTGGAAGACCACATAACGTGCCTGTGGCTTGACCACCGCTTGGTCGAGCACCAGAGCCATCGGCACGCCGGTCCATTTTGCGATGCAGCTCCAGCCTTCGACGCAGTCATGGCGGGTGATCTGGGTGCGCGAGGGCATATCCATCAGTTGTTGCCGCGACAGCGACAGCGGCTTTTCGACAAGGCCTACGACCTCCAGCCGCCAATCGGCGAAGTCGTTGGACTGGAGCCCCAGATAGACGCTGTCATTGGGCGCTGTGATGCCGTTCGGCCGCTGCGGCTGGCGGATGTCGGCCTCGGTGAATTCCTGGGCGAGCGAGTCACGACCGGCGATCAGTCGCTGGGCGCGGTAGGTCAGGTCGTTGGCTCCGGTGAGGAAGTTGCGCACTTTGCTGTCGCGGTCCTGCAGGAAGTCGAAGGCATCGCAGCCCGACAGCGCAACGGTCGATGCCCCAAGCGTGGCGGCGGTGAGGAAACGCCTGCGGTTGAGCTGGAACTTTGGCATGTCAGGCGCTCCCTTCGGGACGGTCGTTTTCAGGCGGGTCGGTGCGATACCAGCCGGTGATGATCGAGCGCAGTTCGTTGATCGGCCCTGCCGCGAGGATCATCAGCATGTGGATGACGAAGAAGCCGACGATCAGCGTCATGGTGACGAAATGGATGGTGCGTGCCGTCTGCCGCCCGCCGAGCAGGTCCGCGAGAAAGGGGATCGCGGCGTTCATGCTGGGCGACATGGCGAGCCCGGTCAGGATCATCAGAGGCAGCAGCACGAACAAGACGCCGCCATAAGTGAGCTTCTGCAGTGTGTTGTAGTCGCGGCTGTGATGGAATTTCAGCCTGGCGTGGTCGGAAATGTCCTTGGGCAGTTGGCGCAGGTCTTTGACACCGGGTGCGAGATCGCGGCGCAGATGGCCGTTGAGCAGGCTGGCAAAGAGCCAAACGAGCAGCGTGCCTGATAAGAGCCAGGCGAAGAAGAAATGCACCACGCGCCCGGTCGCAAGGTCCTGGCCGGAGGGAATTGTCGCCCATGCCGGGAAGGCGCGGCCACTCGGATTGTCGGCCGGACCGGAAAGCCCAAGCACGCCCGACGTGTTGAAACGATGTCCGAGAATTGTGGTGTAACCGACTGGTCCTGTTGCTGTATTTTCCGCACCGATGGTCAGCACGTCATTGTTGAAAGCAAAGCCTGATTGCTGGCCGATATAGAGCGCGGGGTGGGCGTTGAAGATCTGCAGGCCACTGAGCAGCAGGAAAAACAGCGACAGCGCCCAGACCCAGTGGGTGAGGCGCGTCCAGCGCGTTTGCCGGTAGACGAGTTCGCCATCGGCGATCGGCGCGGGCTGCTCATCCGCCTGCTGCGCCATACGTGCCTGGCTTTCCATCGCACCTGACCTCCTGTGGCCTCAGCCATCACGGGGCGCCATTTTACGCCCCTTCGGAAGTGATTACGCTTGGAGATTGGGATTTGTTTCGTTGCCGCGATGATATTCGCGTGAAACTGGCGGCTCAATTGCCAAGCGTGACCGCCAGATTGACGGCCGCCGCCACGATCACCGTGTTGAAAAAGAACGATACGACGGAGTGCAGGATCACCATCCGGCGCATGCGCGTTGTGGTGATGCCGGTGTCGGCGGTCTGCGCGGTCATGCCGATGACCACCGAGAAATAGAGGAAATCCCATCCCTGGGGCGGCTCGTCGCCGGGAAACTGCAACCCGCCGACCGGCTGCTTGACTGGCCGGCCCCTGGCGTCGCGCACTTCGTCGTCGTCGCGCCAGTAGACGTGAGCGTAATGCAGGGCGGCCATTGTGTGGATGGTGAACCAGCCAAGCGGCAGCGACAACAACGCTATCA
Organism: Aminobacter sp. GW821-FHT11F06; assembly: GCF_058808215.1. Classification (NCBI taxonomy): domain Bacteria; kingdom Pseudomonadati; phylum Pseudomonadota; class Alphaproteobacteria; order Hyphomicrobiales; family Phyllobacteriaceae; genus Aminobacter; species Aminobacter sp. GW821-FHT11F06. The sequence goes on from NZ_JBXARL010000013.1 coordinate 35,040, forward strand.
GAAGTTCAAGCGGTGGGTGGCGGTGGCCGCCATTGATGATGAGGAACAGCGAGCCGACGGCGACGGCGACGACAATAAAGGTGACGGCAAAGATGACCCGCACCGGCAGGTCGCTGGCCCGGGCCCTGCGGCTGAGATAGGTGGCCGTCAGATGCGGCATGCGCCGCAGCATCATGCCGATATAGACAATGAAAAAGGCGTCCGCGCCGATCGAATATGCGATCGCGATCTTGAAATAAAGCGCGATGGCCAGCGCCACGATGCCGACGCATGCGGACAAGCCAAAAGGCAGGAGGCGGTTGGTGGTAATCTTGTTGGGCAAAGTGACCATGGCTGGCGCTGACGATTTCAGCCCGGTGTGGCGGATTTGAGCGCGCGCCGCAAGATACGATCGAGTTCTCCAAGAAAACGCGAACGGTCCTGCGGTGAAAAGGAGGCGTTGTAGCCCTTGCTCTCGCCGGTTTCGCGCAGATGCTGCTTGAGGTCGCGCATGGCCACCGCCATGCCGATGCTTTCGGGCGTGAACGGCCTGCCGGTTGGCCCCAGCACATGGGCGCCAAGCGCTACCGCTCTGGCAGCCAGCGGAATATCGGCGGTGACGACGATGTCGTTGGCGTGTGCATTCTCGACGATCCAGTCGTCGGCTGCATCCGCGCCCTTGGAGACGACGACGTTGCGGATCATCGGGTCGCGTGACGGCCTGAGCCCACCATTGGAGACGAAGGTGACGACAACATCCAGCCGTTCGGCGACCTTCACCACCTCGTCCTTCACCGGACAGGCGTCGGCATCGACATAGATGACAGGATGCGTATTGGTCATTCAGGCTCTGGTTCCGGCAAGCGCGGTGTTTGGCTATGGTCCGTCTCGTCCAACGGGAGCGAGGTCGAACATGGCATATGTCATCAACCGCGAGCAATGGTTGAGCCGCCCGGCACGCGGCAGCGACGCGGCTGGCCGGCTGGGTTTCAGGCTGGAGGGCTGACCGGCCGCAGCATGTCGATGTGGGGAATATCGTCTTCCAGATACTCTTTCGAGACGGTAGCAAAACCGAAGGAAGCATAGAATTTTTGGAGATGGCTCTGCGCCGACAATGCGATCGGGCTCCCCGGAAACAGCCGCTCGCAGGCGGCGATCGATTCGGCCATCAGCTTGTCGCCGAGCCGCCTGCCGCGATGCTCGGGTGACACGACGACCCTGCCGATATAGGCCGGGTCGTTGGGGTCGGACGGGGCGATGATGCGCGTGCTCGCCAGCAACTCCGTGCCGGCCAGCAACCTGAGATGCAGGGCATCGGGGTCCTGGCCGTCCAACTCGGGGAACGCGCATTTCTGTTCGACGACGAATACGTCGATGCGCATTTTCAGCATCGCATAGAGGTCGCGCGGAGTTAGTTCGTCCAGGCTCCTGACGTCGACCTCATATGCGATCCCGCTCATCAGTAAACCACGACGCTGCGGATGCTTTCGCCTGAATGCATCAGGTCAAAACCCTTGTTGATGTCTTCGAGCTTGAGCGTATGCGTGATCATCGGGTCGATCTGGATCTTGCCTTCCATGTACCACTCGACGATCTTCGGCACGTCGGTGCGGCCGCGCGCGCCACCAAAGGCGGTGCCTTTCCAGGTCCGGCCGGTGACCAGCTGGAATGGCCGCGTCGAGATCTCCTGGCCGGCACCGGCGACACCGATGACGATGCTCTCGCCCCAGCCGCGATGGCTCGCTTCCAGCGCCTGGCGCATGACCTTGACGTTGCCGGTGCAGTCGAAGGTGTAGTCGGCGCCGCCGATCTGGTCGGCCCCGCGCTTGGTCATGTTGACCAGATAGGGCACGATGTCGCCGTCGACTTCCTTCGGATTGACGAAATGCGTCATGCCGAACTTTTCGCCCCAGGCCTTGCGCTCATTGTTGATGTCGACGCCGATGATCATGTCGGCGCCGGCAAGGCGAAGACCCTGCAGCACGTTGAGGCCGATGCCGCCGAGGCCAAAAACGATGGCGGTCGCGCCGATCTCGACCTTGGCGGTGTTGATGACAGCACCAATGCCTGTCGTAACCCCGCAGCCGATGTAGCAGATCTTGTCGAAGGGCGCGTTTGGATTGACCTTGGCGAGCGCGATCTCGGGCAGCACGGTGAAGTTCGAAAACGTCGAGCAGCCCATGTAGTGGAAGATCTTGTCCTTGCCGATCGAAAACCGGCTCGAACCATCCGGCATCAACCCTTGCCCTTGCGTCGAGCGGATGGCGGTGCAGAGGTTGGTCTTGCGGCTGAGGCAAGACGGGCATGAGCGGCATTCGGGCGTGTAGAGCGGGATGACATGATCGCCCTTCTTGAGCGAGGTCACACCCTTGCCGACATCGACGACGACACCGGCACCCTCATGGCCAAGGATCGCGGGAAAAATGCCTTCGGGATCGGCACCCGACAGCGTGAACTCGTCGGTGTGGCAGATGCCGGTCGCCTTGATCTCGACCAGCACTTCGCCCTCGCGCGGCCCCTCCAGATCGACCTCCATGATCTCAAGCGGCTTTCCAGCTCCAATGGCGACTGCGGCGCGGGTTTTCATGACGGTGTTCCTTCAAGCAAGTCAGGGGGCAAAAGTTTGGCGGTAGGGTTTCAGGTTTTGTAAAAGCGATCAACCTGGAAGGCGACACCTGGCGGTCGTAAAGCGGCGCCTGCGATGGTACTCCACAAGGCGTTGCCGGCGCGACCCCTTGCGGGATGGACATGGTGGCGGGCGTGACGGAACATGGCGGCGGAAATCTCCCTTGCAAGGCAAACGATTCGATGTCGAGTGACAGGCTCCCGCGCGATCCGCTCAAGCGCGAAGCGTTAAAAAAAGCAGAAAAGCCAGAGGTTTCGTCGCGGATGTTCATTCATCTTCGCGTCCATTCGGCCTATTCGCTGCTCGAAGGCGCCTTGCCGCTCGATAAGGTCGTGGCCCATGCCGTAAAGGATGAGGCGCCGGCGATCGCCGTCACCGACACCAATAACCTGTTTGGTGCGCTCGAATTCGCCCAGAAGGCGACCAAGGCCGGCGCACAGCCGCTGATCGGTTGCCAGGTCGACATCGACTTCGCCGATGGCGGTGACGACACCCAGCGCAGCCATGGCTGGAAGCAGGCGCTCGTCCTGTTCCCCGTCGTGCTGATCGCCGCCACCGAGGCCGGCTACGCCAATCTCGTGCGTCTGGTCAGTCGGCTCTATCTCGAAACGCCACCAGGTGACCCGGTGCATGCGACGCTCGATTGGCTAGCCGCTTCAGCTGAAGGCATCATCTGCCTGACCGGCGGACCGCGCGGGCCGATCGGGGCTGCGATCAAGAGCGATCACGCGGCACTCGCCGAAAGCCGTCTGCTGAGCCTCAAGGCGTTGTTCGGCGACAGGCTCTATGTCGAAATTGAACGGCTGGCCGGTTATGACCGCGTTGTCGAGGCGGCAACCATCGAACTCGCCTATCGCCACTATCTGCCGCTGGTCGCCACCAACGAGGCGTTTTTTCCGGCGCGCGCCGACTATGAGGCGCATGACGCCCTTATTGCCATTGCCGAAGGTTCGGTGGTCGCCGAAGACAATCGCCGGCGGTTGACGCCCGACAACTTTCTCAAGACGCAAAAGGAGATGGCGGAGCTTTTTGCCGATCTGCCTGAGGCGATTGACAATACTGTCGAGATCGCCCGGCGCTGCTCGTACTATCCCAAGAACCGCGATCCGATCCTGCCGCGCTTCACCGGTGGCGACATCGCAGATGCGGCTGCCGCGGTTGCAGCCGAGGCCGAGGAGCTGACGCGGCAGGCCCACGAAGGCCTGGCCATGCGGTTAGCCTCGCGCGGGCTGGCCGACGGCTACACATCGGAGCAATACACCGAGCGGCTGGAATACGAGCTCGGCATCATCGAACGCATGAAGTTCCCGGGTTACTTCCTGATCGTTGCCGACTTCATCAAATGGGGCAAGATGCAAGGCATCCCCGTCGGCCCCGGTCGTGGCTCGGGCGCGGGTTCGCTGGTCGCCTATGCGCTGACCATCACCGACGTCGACCCGCTGCGTTTCTCGCTGCTGTTCGAGCGCTTCCTCAATCCCGACCGCGTCTCGATGCCCGACTTCGACATCGACTTCTGCCAGGACCGGCGCGAAGAGGTGATCCGCTACGTCCAGGGCAAGTATGGCCGCGAGCAGGTCGGGCAGATCATCACCTTTGGAACGCTGCAGGCGCGCGCGGTGCTGCGCGACGTCGGGCGCGTGCTGCAGATGCCCTACGGCCAGGTCGACAAGCTGTGCAAGATGGTGCCGCAGAACCCGGCCAATCCGGTGACGCTTGGCCAGGCCATCGAGGGCGAACCGCGTTTCGCCGAAGAGGCCGAGCGCGAGCCGATCGTTCAGACGCTGCTCGACATGGCACAAAAGCTCGAAGGGCTCTATCGCCATGCCTCGACGCATGCCGCCGGTATCGTCATCGGCGACCGGCCGTTGTCCGAACTGGTGCCGATGTACCGCGATCCACGCTCGGACATGCCGGTCACCCAGTTCAACATGAAATATGTCGAGCAGGCCGGGCTGGTGAAGTTCGACTTTCTTGGCCTGAAGACGCTGACAGTGCTGCAGAAAGCGCTGCAGTTCATCAGCCGGCGTGGTGTCGACATCGACCTAGCGCTGATCCCGCTCGACGATCCGCTGACCTATGCCATGCTGTCGCGCGGCGAGACTGTCGGCATCTTCCAGGTTGAAAGTGCGGGCATGCGCAAGGCGCTGATCGGCATGAAGCCCGACCGCGTCGAAGACATCATCGCGCTGGTCGCGCTCTATCGTCCAGGCCCGATGGAGAACATCCCGACCTACAACGCCCGCAAGCACGGCGACGAGGAGATCGCCTCGATCCATCCGATGATCGACCATCTGGTGAAGGAGACCCAAGGGGTCATCGTCTACCAGGAACAGGTCATGCAGATCGCGCAGGAACTGTCGGGCTATTCGCTAGGCGAAGCTGACCTTCTGCGTCGTGCCATGGGCAAGAAGATCCGCGCCGAGATGGACAAGCAGCGCGAGCGCTTCGTCACCGGTGCGATGGAAAAGGGCGTCTCCAAGCCGCAGTCCAATTCCATCTTCGATCTGCTCGCCAAGTTCGCCGACTACGGCTTCAACAAGTCGCACGCAGCAGCCTACGCCATCGTTTCCTACCAGACGGCGTATCTGAAGGCGCATTACCCGGTCGAGTTCCTCGCGGCCTCGATGACCTACGATATGTCCAACTCGGACAAGCTGAACGATTTCCGCCAGGACGCCATGCGTCTCGGCATCGATGTCGTTCCGCCATCGGTGATGACAAGCTTCCGCGACTTCGAGGTCGGCGAAAAGAAAATCTTCTACTCGCTCGCGGCCATCAAGGGCGTCGGCGAAGCGGCGGTGCAGCATATCGTTGCCAAGCGCGCCGAAAAACCCTTCGCCAGCCTTGCCGACTTCTGCGAGCGCGTCGACCCGAAGGTCGTCGGCAAGCGTGTCTTCGAAAGCCTGATCATGGCGGGCGCGCTCGACTGCTTTGGCCATGAGCGCGCGGCGATGATGGCGGGCGTCGAGCGTATGATGGGCCTGGCCTCGCGCGCCCACGAAAACGCCACGCTCGGCCAGTCCGACATCTTCGGCAGTGCAGCTTCTGGACAAGCGCCGTCGCTGCACCTGCCGGTGGCAGATGCCTGGCTGCCGGCCGATCGCCTGCACCGCGAGTTCCAGGTCGTCGGCTTCTACCTCTCGGCGCATCCGCTCGACGAGTACAAGTCAGCGCTCGAAAAGATGCGTGTCCAGAACTGGACCGATTTTGCCGCGGCTGTGAAACGTGGCGCGACCGCCGGCCGCCTCGCCGGAACGGTCACCACCAAGCAGGAGCGCAAGACCAAGACCGGCAACAAGATGGGCGTCATCCAGTTCTCCGACGTCTCGGGGCAATACGAGTCGGTGCTGTTTTCGGAAGCGCTGGCGCAGTATCGCGACCTGCTCGAGCCGGGCAGATCGGTGGTCATCACCGTCGCAGCTGAGGACCGCCCGGAGGGTGTCAACCTGCGTATCCAGACCGTGCAGTCGCTGGAGGACGAAGCAAGCCGGGTGCAAAAGACGCTGCGCATCTTCGTGCGCGACGCAGCGCCCCTCAACATGTTGTCCAACCAGTTGACCGTGCGCGGCGAGGGCGAGGTCAGCTTCATCGTGCTCAAAGGCGAGGCGCAGGGCGAGATCGAGATCGAACTGCCCAATCGCTATCGCATCACGCCGTCGATCGCCTCGGCGATGCGGGCTGTGCCGGGTGTCGTTGAGGTAGAGCTGGTCTAGCTTTTGTTTGGGTCTTCGCAGGCCAGCGCGCGCTGAAGCAATTGCGCGCGCTCGCGCTCGTTCTGGGTGAGCGAAGCGGCACGGTCGAATTCCGCGCGCGCTTCATCGCGCCGGCCGAGTTTCATCAACAGGTCGGCGCGCACGCTCGGCAGTAAATGATAACCGCGAAGAGCGGGATCGCGCGCCAACTGATCGGCCAGTTCCAGGCCGGTTGCCGGACCGAAGGCCATGCCAAGGGCGACAGCGCGATTGAGCTCGACAACCGGCGAGGGGATTTGCGTGGCCAGTGCCGCGTAAAGTGCCGAGATGCGCACCCAATCGGTTTCATCGGCACTTCGGGCGCGCGCATGGCAGGCCGCGATTGACGCCTGCAAGGTGTAGGGTCCGGGCCGCGCCGAGAGCATTTCGGCACGGGCAAGCGCCGCAAGCCCGCGCTTGATGAGCAGCCGGTCCCACCGCGCCCGGTTCTGGTCGAGCAACAAAACCGGCGTGCCGGCCCGATCGGTGCGGGCGGCAAAACGCGACGCCTGCAATTCCATCAATGCGACGAGGCCGTGGACCTCCGGCTCGGTTTGGACAAGGCCGGCCAGGATACGGCCCAGCCGCAGCGCTTCCTCGCAGAGCTGGGGCCTGATCAGATCCTCGCCCTTGGTGGCGGAATAACCTTCGTTGAAGATGAGGTAGAGAACTTCCAGCACCGACGACAGGCGTTCGGCCCTGTCTGCACCTTGCGGCAGCTCGAAGACGAGCTGGGCCTCGGCAAGGCTGCGCTTGGCGCGCACGATACGCTGTGCCATCGCCTGCTGGGAGACTAGAAAGGCGCGCGCGATCTCCTCCGTCGTCAGTCCGCCGATCAATCGTAGTGTCAGCGCAACTCGCGCTTCGGGCGGCAATATCGGATGACAGGCGATGAACATGAGGCCCAGCAACTCGTCGCCGACATCGTCGTCGCTTGTCTCGAACGCGCTATCGGTCTCGGCGTCGATTTCGAGCAGGCTCATCTTGCGCGCGGCCATCTTGCCGTGGCGGAAATGGTCGATGGCGCGCCGCTTGGCGCTGGCGATCAGCCAGGCGCCAGGCTTGTCGGGAACGCCGGCGTCAGGCCAATGCCGAAGAGCCGCGATCAGCGCGTCCTGGGCGAACTCTTCCGCGAGGTCGACATTCCGCGTCAGGCGGGCGACGGCTGCGATGATCCGTGGCCGCTCGATGCGAAAGACCGTCTCGATGGCGCGGTGCGTCGCACGGCTCTTCGCCAGGCTTGCAGTCTCCTCCCGGGCCGGCAAGGCCGGCCGGGGAGGGTATTGATGATTGGTGGGCATCTATTTCTTTTCGTGCGCAATACCCATCTCGCGGAAGCGATCGATGGCTTCAATGTATTCGAAGTCCTCAAGCTCGAACATCTGGCGGATTTCGAGCTCGCCATCTTCAAGCTGCGGATTGGGAAACCGGTTGGCCCATTCCATAGCTTCCTCGCGCGTCTTGACCTGGATGATGGTGTAGCCCGCGATCAGTTCCTTGGTTTCGGCGAACGGGCCGTCGGTAACCGTCTTCTTGCCGCCGCTCCAGCTGATCCGCCAGCCCTTCGAACTCGGCTGCAACCCGCTGCCGTCAAGCAGCACGCCAGCCTTTGACAGCTCTTCGTGATAGTCGGCCATGGCCGTGATCAAATCGGGCGGCGGCATGATGCCCGCCTCGGAATCCTTGCTGGCTTTGACAACGAACATGAAACGCATGGTCTGTGCTCCCAGGTTGCGAGACCGGGCACCCATTGCCCGACCCTCGATCTGCCAACACGACGAATGGAAAACAGCAGAATCGACACGTCAAAGTTTTTTCTTCGATGCCGCCAAACGAAGGCGCGTTGCCGGTGGCAACCTGTGCTGGTACTTTAGCTATTCCTCATGTTGGAAGCCGGAGTATCGTCATGGACGAGAATGCCGCCGCCACTCAGCTCATGCAGATGGTCAACGGATATCAGGTGTCCCAGGCGATTTGCGTTGCCGCAGCCCTTGGCGTCGCCGATCAGCTGAAGGACGGCAGCCGCACCAGCGACGATCTGGCCACGGCCACGCATTGCCATCCGCAGACGCTTTACCGGCTGCTGCGCGCACTGGCTTCTGTCGGAGTGCTGCATGAAGGCGACGACCGTCGGTTCTCGCTGACCGCGCTTGGATCAGGGCTGCGTTCGGATGCACCACGATCCGTGGCGCCTTGGGCTCGTCTCGTCGAACGCTCCAACTATCGCCAGGCATGGAGCGAATTGCTGCACAGCGTGCGCACCGGCGAGAACGCATTCCAGCATGCGCATGGCAAGGGCGTCTGGCAGTATCGGGTGGAGCATCCCGAGGAGTCGGTTATCTTTGACCGGGCGATGACGGCGTTGTCGCGCCTGGTGGCTGACGCGGTGCTTGCTGCCTATGATTTTGGCCAATTCGAAGTCGTCATGGATGTCGGTGGCGGGCAGGGCGCACTTCTCGCCCAGATCCTTTCGCGAAATCCCGGCCAAAGAGGCATCCTGTTTGACCAACCGCAGGTGGTGGCTGGTGCTGCCTCGACGCTTCAGGCCGCCTCGGTCGCGGACCGCTGCCAAATTGTCGGCGGCGACTTTTTCACCTCGGTTCCTGACGGTGCCGATGCGCATGTCATGAAGTGGATTATCCATGACTGGGACGACGAGCGTTCCATCGCAATCCTGAAAAGCTGCCGGCATTCGATACGGCCAGGCGGTACGCTGCTGGTACTGGAGGCTGTGCTGGCGCCGCCCAACGAAGGCGCGCCTGTCAAATTCGCCGACCTCAACATGCTGGCGGTGCCCGGAGGGCAAGAAAGGACCGCCGAGGAATTCGCAAAACTCTTCGAAGCTTCCGGCTTCAGGCTGACGCGCACAATCGGCGCCGGCCCGCGTATCAGCATCATCGAAGGTAAGCCTGCCTGAAACAGCTGATTTTGGGCCGCCACTGATTGTCGCGGAACGCGGCTTGACTTGGCATCGATAAGAATAAATCCTGCCCATCAGCGGAAACGAGGCAGGCGGACGATATGAAGCCCCTATTGCGAGGTGTCTGCGTTGCGGCTGTGATCTCGGGAGGAGCCCTCCAGGCGTCGGCTGCCGATCTGGTCGTGGCGATGCCCAACTGGCCTTCTGGACAGGCATCCGCGAACATCATCAAGGCCGCGCTGGAAAAGTCCCTTCAGGTCAAGGTCGACGTCCAGGAGATGGGGACGATGATCGCCTTCACTGGCCTGGATTCAGGCACTGTCGATGTCTACCCCGAAGTCTGGCAACCCAATTTCGACAAGCTCATCCAGAAATTCAGCACTGAGCGCGGGACCGTCCATCTCAGCTCGCGCAACGTGGCGGCGACCCAGGGGCTTTGCGTCACGCAGAAAACCTATGATGATTTTGGCATTCACGATGTCGCCGATCTGAAGGACCCTGCCAAGGCCAAGGTCTTCGACACCGATGGCGACGGCAAGGGCGAGATGTGGATCGGCGCCCGCGGTTGGCTGTCGACCGATGTCGAGCGCATTCGCGCCAAGAGCTACGGCTATGCCGACACCATGACGCTGCTCGAAATGCCCGAGGAGGTTGCCATGTCGGCGGTCGATGCCGCGGCCGCTACCGACAGGCCGATCATTTTCTACTGCTACAGCCCGCATCACGTGTTCGAACTTCACCAGATCAAGCAGCTGAGCGAGCCGGCTTTCGATGCTTCGAAATGGAACGTCGTCTTGCAGGCGGACGATCCGATGTGGCTGTCGAAGTCGGAAGCGCCGGTGGCCTGGAAGCCGTCAAGTTTCAGCTTGGCTTATGCGACGGCCCTGTCCAAGCGCTTGCCGCAAGTTGCCAAGTTCCTCGACAACATCGATTTCACCGCCGACGAAGTGACCGCGATGAGCTACGCCATCGAAGTCGAGCGGCAGGATCCGGCGAAGTTTGCCGAGCAATGGGTGGCGAGCCACGAAGATCGCGTGAAGGCATGGCTGCAGTAGGCCGGACAGGCGGCAAACGGGGACAAGCTCAATGACAGGCATATCGCGTCTACGTGGAAGGTTGGGCCAGGCCGTCGCACTGTCCGTCGCCATCGGGCTCGGAACGACGCTGGCGCTGGCCGATCAGACGCAGATCTTCGATCCGAAGACGCACAAGTGGATCAACTACGATCGCAAGAAGGCGCGGCAATACTACGCCGCCCATGGCCAGGTTCCCGACGCCTTCCGGCGCCAGATTGTCGACTTCCGCACCGCCGAGAAGCCTGGGACGATCATCATCGATGGCAACCAGCACTTCCTCTATCTCGTGTTGCCGGGTCTCAAGGCGGTGCGCTACGGTATAGGCGTCGGCCGCGATGGTTTTGGCTGGGCCGGCATCGTGCGCGTCGGGCGCATGGCGGAATGGCCGACCTGGACGCCACCGGCCGAGATGGTCGCACGCGATCCGAACGCGGTGAAGTTCGCTGGCGGCATGCCCGGCGGTCCCGACAATCCGCTCGGTGCGCGGGCGCTCTACCTTTACCAGGGCGACCAGGACACCATCTATCGCATCCATGGCACGCCCGAACCCTGGACGATCGGTCTCGACGTTTCGTCGGGCTGTATCCGAATGAACAATGACGACATCGTCGACCTGCATTCGCAGGTCCAGGTGGGCGCCAAGGTCGTGGTGCTGATGCAAGGGGCCGCGCTCTACAAGGGGGTGTGAGCGCCGCCGTCCGATAACAACAAACGCGTGCAACGAGGGGATATCATGCGAACGACTTTGCTTGCCGGGACTGGCTTGCTGATCGGCCTTGCGGCCGCAGGCTGTTCCTCTACCGCGCCCGAACCGCAGAACATGGCGCGGACCACCGTGCAGACCGCTCCGGCCGATCTGCAGCTGATGTGTGCCAGTGCGGCGGCAACGCAGGCCGGCGTCGATGCCAACAAGGTGCTGCCGGTCGGCTCGTCGCAGCTGGACGCCACCAGATATCAGGTCGATCTCAACGCATCGGGCCAGAAATACACCTGCGTCGTCGACAATATGGGCACGGTGAGCTCGGTGCAGAAGGCCGCCTGAGCAAGGCTAAATCCCGTCGCGGTGCTTTAATCTTCGAGCGGCTCCGGTGGATGGGCGTTGCGGCCCTTGCCGAAAGTATAGCCTGTCTCGACGGCCTTCCGGCCGAACTTGTCACGCAGCGCATCGATGGCGCCTTCGGCGAGCGCGCGCTTGCGTGACTGGACGTCGACAAGATCGGGCGGGTCGGCACGTTCGTCGTCGGACAGGTCGCTGACGCCGATGCCGAGCAGGCGATATTTGGTGCCGTCGGTCTCCTTCTCCAGCAATTGCATCCCGGTCTGGAAGATGCGGTCGGCGAGCCGTGTCGGATCGGCGAGCTGGCGGTTGCGTGTCCTTGTCTTGAAGTCCTGCGTCTTGAGTTTGAGCACGACTGTGCGGCCGGCGATGTTCGCTTTCTTCAGCCGGGCCGAGACTTTTTCCGACAGCGCCCGCAACACCGGCACGAGGTCCGCCGCCGAGGCGAGATCGCTGTCGAAGGTGGTTTCGGCAGAAACGCTCTTGGCCTCGTGGTCGGGCGAAACCTGCCTGTCGTCCTGGCCGCGCGACAGATGGAAGAGCCGGCTGCCCATGACGCCGTAGCGGCGCATCAGGTCGCCGCGATCCATGCGCTGCAACTGGCCAATGGAGCGGATGCCGTCGCTTTCAAGCGTCGCGGCAAACGCCTTGCCGACACCCCAGATCATCGTCACCGGCTGTTGCGCCAGGAAGCCGACAGCCTCGGCTTCGCCGATCACGGAAAATCCACGCGGCTTGCGGAAGTCCGAGGCGATTTTGGCGAGGAACTTGCAGTAGGACAGCCCGGCGGAGACGGTGATGCCGATCTCCTTTTCCACCGTGATTGCAAAGCGGGCGAGCACCAGCGCCGGTGGCAGGCCATGCAGCCGCTCGGTGCCGTCGAGGTCGAGGAAGGCCTCATCGATGGAGATCGGCTCGACCAACGGCGTCAGCGCCTGCATCATCGTACGCACCTCGCGCCCGACGCGGACATATTTTTCCATATCGGGTTTGACGACCACAGCTTCGGGACAAGCCTCCAGTGCCTTGAACATCGGCATCGCCGAGCGTACGCCATGGATGCGGGCGATGTAGCAGCAGGTCGAGACCACGCCGCGCTTGCCGCCGCCGATGATCACGGGTTTGTCCTTCAGGTCGGGATTGTCGCGCTTTTCCACCGCCGCATAAAACGCATCGCAGTCGATATGGGCGAGATGCAGCTTGTAGAGCTCGGGATGGCGCAACAGGCGCGGGCTGCCGCAGGCATGGCAACGCGGCCCCGCGCCGCGCTGAAGGGCAAGGCAGTCGCGGCAGAAACCGTGGCTGGGATCGTTGACAGGCATTGCCTTCGCTGCGAACATAAAGAGAACAGATGCGATTTTATGTCAGCTGCCCCGCCGGGACAAGGCTGCGTGACGGAGCCATGCCATGACTATTGCCATCTCGCCGCTGACGCCCGATCTGTGGCCGCATTTCGAGGACCTGTTTGGCAAGCAGGGCGCCTGCTACGGCTGCTGGTGCACCTATTTCAGGCTGCCGCCGGCGGCACGCCGCCAAAACAATCGCGAGAGCAACAAGGATCATATCAAGGCGCGCATCGAGGCCGGCCCGCCGCCGGGTCTGCTTGCTTTCGAAGATGGTGAGGCGAGCGGCTGGATGCAGATCGGTCCGCGTGCCGACGTGCCGGAATTCAACAATGCGGGCAGGGGCTCGGCACCGTTCGAGCCAGGCGATGCCAGCGATCCGCTTGTTTGGGCGATTTCGTGCTTCTTCATCCGCAACAAGGCGCGCGGCCAGGGGCTGACGCACCGACTTGTCGATGCCGGCGTCGCGTTCGCCAGGCAATCGGGCGCGCGCGTTGTCGAAGCGTGCCCGATGGACCAGTCGAAGGACTCGCGCTCGGTCGGACTGTTCGTCGGCTCCACGCGGGTGTTCGAAAAGGCCGGCTTTGCGCGTGCCGTCGAACGCCGGCCCGGACGCCCCTTGATGCGCCTGGAGCTTTGAAGGCTCAGCCGGAAAAGCCGCCCGCCTCCAGGAATGCCAGCTCCTGTTCGCTCGATTCGCGGCCGAGGATGAAGTTGCGATGCGGGAAGCGGCCGAAACGCGCGACGATGTCGCGATGGCCGATGGCATGTTTCAGGTATTCGCCGCCAAGGGCAGTCGAGCGCTCAAGCGGGATGTCGTGGTCGGCGAGCGACTCGGAATGCGAGAACGGCAGATAAAAGAACACCCGGATCGGCGCATCGGTGGCGAGGTCATGGCCATCGGCATTCGCCTTGCGCGCGAAGTGGCGGGCGAGCGGATCGGTGGCATACATGTGGCCGCTGCCGCGGAAGCAATTGCGCGGAAACTGGTCGAGCAGGATCATCAGCGCCAGCGCGCCTTCCGCGTCTTCCGCCCAGGCATCACACCGGCGCTTGGCTGCCGCCATATGCAGGTCGCCGAAACGGCTGCGGAAACCGTCGTCGAACATGTCGTCCTTGCGGAACCAGCCGTCGGGGCCGGCCTCGCGCCAATAGGCGACAATCTCGGTTGCGCGCTGCCTGTCCACCATCGTCAGTTCCTTTCCGTCTTTTCCGTTGTCTTCTTGGCGATCATGCTCGCGGCTTCCTCATTGAGCGCCTTGGCGGCGCGGCGCGGCGGTGTCAGCGGTGTCGGCACAGGCCCTGGAATATTGCCCTGCAGGTAGTCGCCGCCCGAGCTGATATCACCGGCGAACTGCATTTCCAGCCGGGCGGCGTCGCGGCGGCGCACTTCTTCGATCACCTCGGCGACATCGTCTGGATCCTCGCCGAGCTTTTCGAGCGTGGCGCCGCCAAAGACGATGGCCGATTCGAATGTCTCGCGCAGCTGGTAGTCGACGCCGGCACGAATGAGCTGGATCGCCGTGCCGCGGTCATAGGCGCGGGCCAGCACGGGCACCAGCGGGAACTCGGCGGCGAGGTTTTCAGCGATGCGGACCGCGACATCCTCCTTGTCGACGCAGATCAGCACGGCGCGCGCTCGCCCCGCACCCGCCGCATGCAGGATATCGAGCCGGGTGCCATCGCCATAATAGATCTTGAAGCCGAAGTCGGCCGCCGCCTGGATCATCTCGACGTCATTGTCGATGATCGAGACGTCGACGCCGCGCAACAAAAGCGGTTGGCTGGCGATCTGGCCAAAACGTCCGAAGCCGATGACCAGCACCGTGCCGCTGAGTTCGGCCGCCACGTCGACGTCTTCGAGCGACTGTTCGTCCTGGGGCGTGAAGCGGCGCAACACCGCAATCGCCAGCGGGGTCAGCACCATCGAAATGATGATGATGGCGGTAAGCACCGCATTGGCTTCGCCGTCGATGATGCCGACCGCAAGGGCGGAGGAATAAAGCACGAAGGCGAATTCGCCACCTTGCGCCATGATCACGGCGCGCTCCAACGCCTCGCGATGGCCTGACTGCAGGAAACGGGCAACGATGTAGATGCCAAGGCCCTTCATCAGCATGTAGACTACGACGTAGAGCGCTATCAGCTGCCAGTTGGCGACGACCACCATAAGGTCGAGCGACATGCCGACGGCAATGAAGAACATGCCGAGCAGGATGCCGCGGAAAGGCTCGACATCGGCCTCGAGCTGATGACGGAAGGTCGATTCGGACAGAAGCACGCCGGCGAGGAAGGCGCCCATCGCCATGGAGAGGCCACTGAGCTGCATGGCAAGTGCCGACCCGAGCACGACCAGCAGAGCGGCGGCCGTCATGACCTCGCGGGCGCGCGAATCAGCAAGGACGCGAAACAGCGGGTTGAGCAGATAGCGCCCGGCGATCACCAGACCGGTGATCGCCGCGATGCCGATGCCGATCTCGGTGAGCCGGCCTGCCCAGCCTGTACCCAGATCATCGGCCGCAACCGGCGCGAGGAAGGCCACCAGCGCCAGCAGCGGCACGATGGCGAGATCTTCGAGCAGAAGAATCGAGACCATGCGCTGGCCCTTTGGCGTCGACATCTCGCCGCGCTCGTCGAGCAACTGCATGACGATTGCGGTAGAGGTCAGCACGAAACCCGCGCCGGCAACGAAGGATTGAGCGACCGAAAAGCCGCCCGCCAGCCCAACTGTGGTCAGCAAAAGCGCGCAAATGCCGACTTGGAGGGCGCCAAGCCCGAAGATTTCGCGGCGCAGGCCCCATAGCCGAGATGGCTGCATTTCGAGACCGATGATGAACAGGAACATCACCACGCCGAGTTCGGCGACGTGCAGGATAGTCTCGGATTCCGAGAAGATGCCGATGCCGAACGGGCCGATGATCACACCGGCGGTGAGATAGCCAAGGATCGAGCCGAGGCCGAGGCGTTTGAAGATGGGAACGGCAATGACGCCTGCCGCGAGCAGCGCCACCACCGGAACCAGGTCGACACCCGATGCTTCTGCTGCCATGCGCCTTGTCGATCCTTATGCGTGCGGCAGCTGCCGCTTTGGCGGAAAGGGCCAAGATAAGTGCTTCGGGGGCAGCCGAACAGCCCGAACGTCCAATCGAATCGCCGGGTTTCGAAATGTCGGTGGTTTCGACGTCCGGCGCGGCAGTCCTGGCCTCGCAACTTGCCATTGCGTCTCACAGGTCATGCCGCTATGGCGGGCGTGGTTTCGACCAGCGGAGGTCGAAATGCTGCCGGCATTTCCTGCCGGTTACGAGGGAAGACTGACATGAAAAATATTCTGCTTGCTGTTCTTGGCGTTGCTGCACTTGGCCTTTCGGCCTGCTCGAAGGCGCCGGAATGCACCACCGAGATCATGGCCAAGAAGAGCCAGGACGTAGCAACCGCCCTTCAGGAAGCCATCACCAAGGATCCGGCCAAGGCGGCCGATCTGTCTGCCAAGGTGACGGAAGTTGCATCCAAGTTCAGCGGTGCGACGACTTCGGCGGACGCCTGCAAGGCTTATGACGAGCTGCTGACGGCCATCAAGGGTTGATTCTTCAGCCTTAAAAAGCAAAGGGCGGCGCCTCAGGTGCCGCCCTTTTTTTTGTTGGGTCTGAGGCAAGAATCAGTTCTTGGCGATGGCGCCGACCGCCGTGCCGTCGACTCGCGACAGCTTCATGCCGATCACCGGCACCAATTGCTTGTCGACGCGCACCGAAATGGTGACATTCATGGAGTTGTCGTCCGGCACGCGCGCCTGCATCACGCCGTTGAGCTGATTGCGGTTGATCGCAAGCACGACCTTTCGGCCATCGACGACACTGCCGGAAACGATGTCGAGGCCCTTGCCTTCCGAGCCGTCGAGGAATTTGCCGCTATAGCCGCTGCGGCCCTTCTGCTCGATGGTTGCCGACATCTTCTGGGTGAACACGCCGACGCGGCAGCCACCGTCAAGCGACATGCCGACCTTGCTGTCTGGTGTCGAGCCGGTGAAATTGCAGGTGAATTTGGTGCCCTTGTATTTGCCGGCAACGATCTCGCCCGGGCCGACCCATTCGCCTTCGACTGATTTGAAGAACTTCTTGTCGCTCTCAGGCGCCTTGATTGTCTCCGCGTGCACCACAGATGGCAGCGCTACCGCCATGGCAGGCAGGACAGCGGACAACAACAAGCGCTTCATGGGTACACCCGACAGCAGGAAACTGGAACAATTGGCTGTTAGGACCATGACCAAGAATGGTTAATGCTTCGTCTATTTGGCCTTTTCAGTGGTCTTGTCCTTGGTCGCGAATGTGGTGAGCGCCGCAAGGAAATCGCCCATGCCGGGGCGTTTTACGGCGGCAAAGGGCAGGGCGCGCGCGGTCTCCATCGCAGCTATGCCGATGCGCGCCGTCATCATGCCGTTGACCACGCCTTCGCCGAGCTTGGCCGACAGTTTCGCGGCAAGGCCGTGGCCGACCAATTGCTGGACGAAACTGTCGCCGACGGCGATCGAGCCGGTGACGGCGAGGTGGGCAAGGGCTGCGCGGGTAAGCCGGAAGAAGCCGAGCGTGCCGGGACGCCCGCCATAAAGCTCGGCCAGCCTGCGGATGAGGCGTCCGGCTTCGAACACCACATAAGCGATGTCGACCAATGCGCGCGGGCTGACCGCCGTCACCAGCGACACGCGTTTGGCGGCATCGAGGATCAGGATCTTTGCCTGTGCATCGAGGGGCGTCAGGATCTCGGTCTCGGCGAGCCGCACGAGATCGGCGCCATCAATCACGTCGCCGCGCAGATCGGCAAGCGTGCGCCGCCCGGCGGCCGTTTCGGGCTTCGACGCCAAAAGGTTCGACAATTCATCGACGACATTGCGCGCCAAGCCAGGGTCATTGCGTTCGATGGCGTCCGTCGCCCGGTTGCGCAGCCGCTCGACAGAAGCGAGGCGAAAGACGGCGAGAAGCTCGCGGACAAGAATGACCAGCAATGCAAACGCCGCGATACCAGCGGCGCCTATAGCGAGCCAGCCGAGCCAGTCGGCGCGGGTGAACAGGTCCCGGATCAGCCGGTCGGTCCAAAGGCCGACGCCGAGCGAGATCAGGACACCTGCAGCGGCAAGGAAGATCGCGCCGATGCGAGACTTACGCTTGGGTGCGGTCGCCGGCGGCGGTTCGGCGGCGGCGATGTCGGCCTCGTCGAAGACATCGAACTCCGCAGGCGTGACGATTGCAGCTTCAGCGGCCAGCGCGCGCGGCTTGCGCTCGACGGGCTGGGGCGCATGCGCCTTCTTGCTCGCAGCTACGTCCGGCGCTGCGATTTCCGGCTCGATGCGAAATGCAGCGGGTTTTCGGGGAGCGCTCATGCGAGGTGATCTCCGATGAGAAACTGCAGGGCGCGGTCGAGCCGAATATGCGGCAGCGACAGCGTCACGCCTTCGGCCGTGCGCTCAAGCCGGGGAGGGAGGAACCGCACGAAGCGGATCGTCGGGTCGTTCGCGTCCTGGCGATGATTGGTGCCGAAATCCTGAAACACGACATCGGCCTTTTCCGGTAAGTCACCGGGAAATATCGCGGTTTCGGTATTGCCGTCGAAACGGTCCTTGCCGATGGTTTCGCCTTCGATCGGCGTTCCGATGATGACGGGCAGCGTTTCTCGGCCTTGCTTGACAGTGCCCTCGCGCGTGGCGCGGACAGCGGCCAACGCGAGAACGTCAACCTCGGCGCCTGAGAGATTGGCACGTGCGACGGCGCGATCGGTCAGCCGCCGCACGATCGACTGCAGCTTGTCGTGGCTCTCATGGTGCAAATGATCGGCCTTTGTCGCCGCGACCAGGATGCGGTCGATGCGCCGCGAAAACAGGTCGGTGAACAAATTGCCACGCCCGGGACGGAAGCAGGCGAGGATTTCCGTCACCGCGCGTTCGAGATCGGCGATGGCGCCTGGGCCGGCATTCAACGCCTGCATTGCATCGATCAGCACGATCTGCCGGTCTAGCCGGGCGATGTGTTCGCGGAAGAACGGCTTCACCACATGGGTCTTGTAGGCCTCGTAGCGCCGCTCCATCATCGCATGCAGCGAGCCGGGGCGGGCGCGCTGGGCAAGGCCGGGCAGCGGTGCGAATGTCAGCGCCGGCGAGCCCTCGAGGTCGCCCGGCATCAGGAAGCGCCCCGGAGGCAGCGTCGACAGCGCGCGCTCGTCATCCTTGCACGCCTTGAGATAGGCGGCGAAGCTCTCGAAAAGGCGTCGCGCCGTCATCTCGTCGGCATCCGCATCGGGCTTCACTGTGGCGGCAAGCTCGCGCCAGTCTTCCGACAGATCGGCGCGAACCGGTAAACTTGCGAGCTCAAACGCCTCTCTCGAGAAATCGTCGTAGCTTTTGCCCAGCAGCGGCAGGTCGAGCAGCCATTCGCCGGGGTAGTCGACCAGGTCGACCGACAGCTTTCCCGCTGAAAACATGCGGTTCCAGCCTGAAGCCGACTCGAATTCTATTGTCAGCCTGAGTTCCGAGATGGCGCGGGTCGAGTCCGGCCAGATGCGCTGGTCGACGAGGGCGGCGACGTGATCCTCGTACTGGAAGCGGGGCACTGCGTCATCGGGCTGCTCTTCGAGGAAAGCGCGTGAAATGCGGCCCGATTTCTGTGCCTCGAACAGCGGCAACCGGCCGCCATGGATCAGATTGTGCACGAATGCGGTGATGAACACGGTCTTGCCGGCGCGTGAAAGGCCGGTGACGCCAAGCCGCAGCGAAGGCGCAAACATGCCCGTGGCACGGCCGGAAAGCGTGTCGAGGGCAATGCGCGCCTCGTCGGTGAAAGTGGTCAGAGACGCCAATCGTCGATCCCCATGCGGTCGCCTCCGATATAGGTGGCGCCGGCCGGATTTGAAATGGCGTGTGATTTCAAAGATCGGCCGGCGTGAGGAAGGCTTCGAGATAACCTTGACCGAGCTCGGCTGTGGAAAGCTCGCCTTCGAACCGAACCACTGCCAGGCCCGACGTCGGAAAACCTGTTTGCAGCGTATGCATCGCGGCCTCATCGCCGTCGCCGGTAACGGCCATGGCCAGATCTTCCATCATCGGATTGTGTCCGATGACCAGCACCGAGCTGTGCCGGCCATTTTCGCGGATTTTCGCAAGATAGCCGGCGGCATCCGCGCTGTAGAGGTCGTCGGTGAAAACCACCCGTCCGGTATCGGCATGGCCTGCGATACCCGCCAGAGTTTCGCGGGCGCGGCGGGCATTGGAACAGAGCGTCAGTTCGGGAACATAGCCATTGGCGCGCATCGCCGTGCCGGTCGCCTCAGCATCGGCGATGCCGGTGGCGTCGAGCGGTCGGTCGAAATCCCTGACGCCGGGCAGCGCCCAGCCAGCCTTGGCGTGCCTGAGAAGATAGAGCTTGCTCAAATGTCGCTCCCGGGAAGCTCAAGCTCCCGACGAGCCTGTGCCAACAGCCATCTGAGGATGTAGCCAAGCGCCAGGCACCTTGCAACCGGACGATGCCGTTCCTCGTTGCTTGTGCAGGAGAGTTGCGCTCTTGCCACGCCCGAATCACTACACGCAGGCCTGCGACAACTTTTCTAGGAATGCACTTGTGTGAGGGTTGACCCGCGAATATATAGGCGGCGAAACGGGGTTATCGGGTGAGTCGAATGAACGATACCGTTACACTTGGTTATGTGCCCTCTGAGGAGGAGCCGTTCATGAGCGAACGGCAGAAGTCTTACTTCAGAGCTAAGTTGATTGCTTGGAAGAACGACATCTTCCGCGAAGCTCGCGAAACCCTCGAAATACTCCAGCAGGAAAATGCCAACCACCCGGATCTTGCCGACCGTGCATCATCCGAGACGGACCGTGCCATCGAACTTCGAGCGCGCGACCGTCAACGCAAGTTGATCTCCAAGATCGACTCGGCGCTGCAGAGGATTGACGAGGGGACCTACGGCTATTGCGAGGAGACCGGCGAGCCGATCTCGCTGAAGCGACTGGACGCGCGTCCGATCGCCACGCTGTCGATCGAAGCGCAGGAGCGTCACGAGCGCCGCGAGAAAGTCTATCGAGACGACTGATTGCGGTATGAAAGAAATGAAAAGGCGGCTTCGGCCGCCTTTTTCTTTGCGCACGGTTTGCTTTGGCAGCTTATCGCTTTTGGCTCGATAGCTCGCCGAGCAGTTTTGCCATTTCATCGTCGAGTGACGGATCGGCGCTCTTGACCGCCTTGGCCTGGGGTTTGTCGTCGAGCGAAACCTCCAGCTCCTTCATCAGCGTATCGTCAATGGCGTCGCGGGGTGGCGGTGCCGCCGCAGGCACAGGTGCCTGCCGCACTGGTGCGGCATGGTTTGGCTGGACATATGCCTGGGGCGCTGTGTTCGGCGCGAGCTGCGGTGCTGGTGCGACCGGCATCCTGGGCGGAGCGGGGCGCGGTTGCGCTGGGGCAGGGGCGGGCTGCTGCTGCGGCCTGGCTGCTGGTGCTTGTGCCACCGGCTGAGGGACTGCCTGTTGTGGAGATGCCTGTTGTACTGGCGCGGGCTGGCGCGGTCTTGGCGGAGCTTCTTGTCCACCCTCGCTGCCTGTCAGTGCCGGTCGGCGCGGTGAACTCATGCGGATGTCTGTTTCGATCACCACGTCGGTTGGTCCGCCGATCAGCAGCAGATGTTCGATGTCGTCGCGGCGAACCAATACCAGCCGCCTTTGGCTGTCGACGGCGGTTGCGTCCATGACGGCCAGGCGCGTTTTCCTGTTCCTGCCGCCGGCAACGAAAGTGCCAAAGGTCAGGCTGCGGATCAGCTTGACGATGACAAGTACGATGACGAGCAGCACCAGCGCAGCAAAGGTCCACAGCACCGCCGCGGCATATCCGGGTCCCGCTACGTTATCCAGCCATTCGAACATGTGTTACCCCCCGTCGCCGCGCCGGGGCGACACTAACTCTTCGCCGCCGCGCACGGCAAGTTGCCATTCGCGCATTACAGGCAAGATTGAAGCTAAGCGCATGATCTTGCCCCGAGCTTGCACCGCCTTTTTGTGTCTAGGCCTTTTCCCGGTAAGGAGAATGTGATTCAACCGCTTCCTTATGAGGGAGCCGGAGAGACTCGCAGGGGCATGGCCAAAGAAACGCGCAACGACTTTTATCCGGTTCCCATCGTGGATCAGGCAGCGCGCCCCGATGCCATCACCCGGCTGATCATCTTCATCGTCGTCTTGACCGGCGCGGCCATCGTCTTCGGAATCTTCCGCGAGCGCCTTGGTGACCCGTTCCTGATGGGCATGCTTGGCGTTCTCGCCATGATCGGCGTCGGCTACCTTTTCGCCACCGCGATCGGCTTCGTCCAGATTTCCCCGCGCTCGCCTTCCGACGGCCTGTCCAAGGCCTTTGTCGATTCCATGTCGCAAGGCCTTGTCGTGACCGACGCCAAGGGCCGGGTGGTCTACGCCAACCGCGCCTATGCCGACATGACCGGCGCCACGACGGCTTCGGACCTGAAGACGGTCGAAGGGTTGCTCTCGGATGTGACCGAGGCATCGTCGACAATTTCGCAGCTGGCGTCCGGTTTACGTGACGGCCAGGCGGGCGACGGCGAGTTCCGCCTTGCGCAATCCGTCCGGCCAGGCGCAGCGCCCGGCGCGCGCTGGTATCGGGTGCGGGCACGCGCTTTCAACGTACCAGCGCAGCGTCAGCCGCTAAATGCTTGGCAACTTGCCGATATTTCGCCCGAGAGAGCGGAGCAGGAGCGTTTCTTCCTCGACCTCCAGCAGGCCATCGACCATCTCGATCACGCGCCGGCTGGATTCTTCTCGGCCGACCAGGATGGCCGCATCACCTATGTCAACGCGACTCTGGCTGAATGGCTTGGCATCGACCTTGCAAGCTTTACACCTGGCGCCATCAGCCTCGACGAGGTCGTCGCCGGCGATGGCATGGCGCTTGTCCGTTCGGTCAAGGCCGACCCGGGTACGACGCGCAATGCGGTGATCGATCTCGATCTCGCAACGGTGAATGGAGAGGCTTTGCCTGTCCGTTTCATGCACCGTGTCTCGGCCAGCCGCGAAGGCGTCAACGGCCCGACGCGCACCATTGTGCTCAACCGCACCCAGGGCGAGGATTCGTCGGCGCAGCTGCGTGCTTCGGAAGTGCGCTTCACGCGCTTCTTCAACTCGACGCCGATGGCGATTGCCGGTGTCGATCACAACGGCCGCATCCTGCGCACCAACGCGCCGTTCCTGTCGCTGTTCTCGTCGGTCGTCGATCGCGACGCCGTCGATCGCAAGGTGCGCCTCGACACGGTCATCCATGACCGCGATCGTGCGGCCTTTGCCGCTGCACTCGAAAAAGCACACCTGCGCCAGGCCGACATCGCCCCCATCGACACTGTGATGCCCGACAATGAGGAGCGCCACATGCGCTTCTACGTCAATGCGGTGGCCGACGGTTCGGATGCCGAGGGCGCCGAGGAAGCGGCGATCGTCTACGCTGTCGAGACGACCGAGCAGAAGGCGCTCGAAAACCAGATGGCGCAGAGCCAGAAGATGCAGGCGGTGGGTCAGCTTGCAGGTGGCATCGCGCACGACTTCAACAATGTGCTGACCGCCATCATCATGGCATCGGACCTTTTGCTGACCAATCACCGACCGTCGGATCCGTCTTTCCCCGACATTATGAACATCAAGCAGAACGCCAACCGCGCCGCCTCGCTGGTCAGGCAGCTTCTGGCGTTCTCGCGCAAGCAGACGCTGCGCCCGGAGGTGCTCAACCTCACCGATGTTCTCGCCGATCTGCGTACGCTTCTGGCGCGCCTTGTCGGCAACGGCATCAAGCTCAAGGTTGACCATGGCCGCGATCTGTGGCCCGTCCGTGCCGATATCGGCCAGCTTGAACAGGTCGTGGTCAATCTCGCGGTCAATGCGCGCGATGCGATGCCTGCCGGCGGTGACCTGGTGGTGCGCACCAAGAACGTGCCGGTCGAAGAGTGCAAGGCCTATGGTTATCGCGAGCTGGTGGCAGCCGACTATGTGGTGATAGAGGTCGAAGATACAGGCAGCGGCATCGCGCCCGAGGTCTTGAAGAAGATATTCGAACCATTCTTCACCACCAAGGAAGTCGGCAAGGGCACTGGTCTTGGCCTGTCGATGGTCTACGGCATCATCAAGCAGACCGGCGGCTTCATCTATTGCGACTCCGAAGTCGGCAAGGGCACCGTATTCCGCATCTTCCTGCCGCGGCATGTCGTGAAGCCACAGTCGGTGGAAGAAGCCAAAGCTGGCGCCGAGGCAGCAGCGCTGGCCAAATCGGAAGCCGCGCCGAGCAATGTCGCCAAGGATCTTTCCGGTTCGGCGACCGTGCTTTTGGTCGAAGACGAGGATGCTGTACGCATGGGTGGCGTCAGGGCGCTGACCTCGCGCGGCTACACCGTTCACGAGGCATCGTCGGGCGTCGAGGCGCTCGAGATATTCGACGAACTTCAAGGCCAGATCGACATCGTTGTTTCCGACGTGGTGATGCCCGAGATGGATGGGCCGACGCTGCTCGGTGAGCTGCGCAAGCGCCAGCCGGATATCAAGTTCGTCTTCGTTTCCGGATATGCCGAAGATGCCTTTGCCAGGAACCTGCCGGCGGATGCGCAATTCGGCTTCCTGCCCAAGCCGTTCTCGCTCAAGCAGCTGGCAACGGTCGTCAAAGAGGTGCTTGAAAGCTAAAGGCTGCGCGGTTAGGCTTCGCGCAGGTCTGCCCGACCATTTGAACCGCTTTCCCGCAGGCATTTATGATGCCATCATGCCGGCAAGCGCGTCGTCGGGGTGGACATATGCAGACAACGCCGCACAACGAAGCAAAACGAGGCGACTACGCCGAGGCCATTCTTTTGCCCGGCGACCCTCAGCGTGCGGAATGGATTGCCGCCACCTTCCTTGAAGACGCCAGATGCGTGAACCGGCTGCGAGGTGCGCTTGGCTACACCGGCAGATTCCGCGGTGTACCGGTAAGCGTGCAGACGACCGGAATAGGTGCGCCGTCGCTTGCCGTCTATGCGCATGAATTGCTTGAGACGTACGGCGTAAAGACGCTGATCCGTGTCGGCACCTGCGGTGGCCTGGCCGAACACGTCAAGCTGCGCAGCCTGGTCATCTCGCAATCCTCTAGCAGCGACAGTGCCATCAATCGCCAGGTTTTCGGCGTCTATGACTATGCGCCGAGCGCTGATTTCGAGTTGCTGCGGCGCGCGGCGCAGCGCGCCGTCGAACTGGATCTCGATCATCATGTCGGCCAGACAGCTTCCAGCGACGTGTTCTACCATCCTGATGTGCTCGGGCGATTTGCCGGGGTGCGGGCGCATGGCGCGCTGGCGGTCGACATGGAGACTAACGCTCTCTACACGGTCGCCGCCCGCTTTCGTGCAAAGGCACTATCGATCTGTACCGTCGTCGACAGTCTGGTGACTGGCGAGCAGACTGATCCGGCCGAGCGACAGGCGTTGTTTTCCGGCATGGTGCGTCTCGCGCTCGATGTCGTGACCGGCTTGCCTTCGGCGGCGGCCGAGAGGGATGTGACCCGGCGCTAGCGCGGCCCTGCGCTCGTGTTACCATTGCCGCGGCCTTGTGAGTCGGCCGCTTTTCCCGTGTCATCCCGATCAAAGAATGGAATCGCCGGCCGCGCCGGCAAGTTCCGCGCAAGCTGCGATCCATACTTCTGATTGGACGTTCTGGTCTGTGTTCATTGCGTATGGGCAATCGGACGAAGGGACAGCCTGATGGAACAGTTTGTCGAGGAAAGCATGAAGAGGCGTCTGACCGAACCGGTCGACATACTCACCGCAGTCAGCATATTGAAATCGCACGGCTATTGGGGGGACGAGCTGATCATTGCGATCACCAGGATATTCTATGTCGATCTGGACACTTTCAACGAGGTTGTCGGTACCGCCTGACGCAGATCGATACCAGGATGTTCGATTTGCC
Source organism: Aminobacter sp. GW821-FHT11F06 (assembly GCF_058808215.1). NCBI lineage: Bacteria > Pseudomonadati > Pseudomonadota > Alphaproteobacteria > Hyphomicrobiales > Phyllobacteriaceae > Aminobacter > Aminobacter sp. GW821-FHT11F06. Next base: position 60,727 of record NZ_JBXARL010000013.1, read on the forward strand.
ATGTTGCATTGCAACATGGTGGGCTTGCTATTTGTTGCCAAATCATCCATATGCGGCGGTATAGGCGCTTGAGCCGGGCTTACGGCTTTCTCCTAAGAGAGACTGGTTGCGTCTGTTTTCACCCTTTCCGGCAACGGAAAGCGGCGAAATAGACCCGCGGCATGAGGCCAGCGGGCACGACAGCGCAGCCGAGCGGACGGTCGTCCGCCGCCTTGTCGTTTCACGAGAGATTTAGGCCGGCAGGTTGCGCCCTGCCGCCAATGTTGTTTGTGGCGGAAAGCCACACGAAAGAAGATGATATTGACGAATGAAATCAATGCGGAGCTGACCGGCTTCGCCAAACTCGGCATCACCGGCGCTCTGCTCAAGGCTACCCAGCTTGCGGGCTACACCGAGCCCAAGCCGATCCAGGTCGAATCCATTCCGGCTCAGCTGGCAGGACGCGACATCCTCGGCATCGCCCAGACCGGTTCGGGCAAGACCGCAGCGTTTTCGCTGCCGATCCTGGCCAAGATCGTTGCGCTTGGCACCAAGCGCCGGCCCAAGACGGCGCGTGCGCTGATCCTTGCGCCGACGCGTGAACTCGCGGTGCAGATCGAAGACACCATCAAGATCCTCGCCAAGGGCGCGCATATCTCGACAGCACTTGTGCTTGGCGGCGTGTCGCGCTTTTCGCAGGTCAAGAAGATCGCTCCGGGCGTCGACGTACTGATTGCCACGCCGGGCCGCCTGACCGATCTCGTCCGCGAGGGCGACCTTGTGTTGGCCGACACCCAGTGGCTGGTCCTCGACGAGGCCGACCGCATGCTCGACATGGGCTTCATCAACGACGTCAAGCGCATCGCCAAGGCGACCGCGCGCAACCGTCAGACTGCGCTGTTTTCGGCAACCATGCCCACCGAGATCGCCGAACTGGCGAAAGGCCTGCTCAAGGATCCGATTCGTGTCGAGGTTGCGCCGCAGGGCACGACCGCGGCTGAAATTCGCCAGAGCGTCATTCTTGCCCGCACCAAGCAGAAGCGTCAGATTTTGGCGAAGATGCTGGCCGATGAAGCCATGACCTCGGTGCTGGTCTTTGCCCGCACCAAGCATGGTGCTGACCGTGTCGTGAAGGATCTGGACCGCGACGGCTTTCCCGCCGCCGTCATCCACGGCAACAAGTCGCAGAACGCGCGTCAGGCCGCGCTTAACGGCTTCCGTGCCGGCAAGGTCCGTATCCTCGTTGCCACCGACATCGCAGCGCGCGGTATCGACGTGCCCGGAATCAGCCATGTCGTGAATTTCGACCTGCCTGACGAAGCGGAGAGCTACGTTCACCGCATCGGGCGTACCGGCCGCAACGGCGCTGATGGTATCGCTGTCACGTTGGTCGATCCCTCGGAAAACTCCAAGCTGCGGGCGGTCGAGCGTATCATCCGCATGAAGCTGACGATCGATGCCGACCATCTTGGCGAGCCGGATCCGGCTCGTCCGGCTGGTGAGCGCAACTTTGTGCCGGCCAACGACCGTGGCGACCGCGAAGAACGCCGGCCCAGCGGTCAGCGCCCGCGTGGCAACAATGGCGGCAAGCCCAAGGGCGATCGTCCGAACGGCGCAGCACCCAAGGGCGGCAAGCGCCGCTTTGGCGGCGGCAAGCCGAACACGCGCGCAGCGTAATCTGTGCGGCAGATCGGGCCGGCTCGGTCCATTTGCTGACATGGCATGAACAGGTTAGGGCGGTCGGAGCGATGCTTCGGCCGCCCTTTCATTTTTTGGCACCGATGGCCGGAATGGCGACGCTGGCAATCGCGCCATCAGGGCCAAACTGGCCCGAGGGTCAGTCGAAGCTTGAGCGCCTGAGATAGATCAGGGGTTCGGCCTTCCATCGCGTGGCCAAACGCAATGCTTTTTCGCGCAGCGGGCGCGGCAGCAGGAACAGCAGTTTCATGGCCCAAGTCAGGCGGCGCGGGAAGGTGACCTCAAAACCGCTTTTGCGTATCGCCTTGCAGATGCGTGCCGCCGCGACCTCGACCGGCATCATCGCAGGCATGCAGAACGCGCTTTTCTCGGTCAGCGGCGTGTCGATGAAGCCGGGGTTCATCACCTGGGTGCGGATGTTCATCTTGTCGAAGTCGAACTTCAGCGCTTCGGCCATGATGTTGACCGCTGCCTTGGTGGCGCCATAGGCAGCAGTCGTTGGCCAGCCGAAATAGCTGCTGATCGAGCCCATGAACACGACATGGCCACGGCCGCGATTGCGCATGCGCTCGATGACGGGCACCAGTCCGTTGATGACGCCGAAGACGTTGACTTCAAAGCTCTGGCGGAAGGCGCCGATGCGCAGGTTCTCGCCCGTCACCGGCACGTAGGCACCGGCATTGAAGATGGCGAGCACGATGGGGCCGGCCTGTGCCTCGATGGCAGCGACAGCAGCCGTCATGCCTGCTTCGTCGGTGACATCGGAAGGGAACGACAGTACGCGCCCCTTCAAGTCCTTGGTCTCTTCAATCAGCGAGTCGATCGGATCGTCTGGGCGGACGGTGACGGCGACGGTGTAGCCCTCGCGCGCCAGCATGCGGGCCACGCTGCGGCCGATACCGGTACTGCCGCCTGTAATCCACGCGACCCCATGTTCTGGGTCGGCCCGGTATGTGCTCACGTCAAACCCCTCAGCGGTGCTTTCTCATGTAGCTCTAGCGATGCCCCATTCATATGGAAAGGCTGTTTTAGGAAGAGCCGCGTGGAGGCTTGTGCGCGTTGACGCCCGGATGCGACTGGTCCAGAGAATTTCATCCCTTGAAAGCGCCGCCTCACATTTCTAGGGTTCTCAGGCGAATTAGGAAGGAATCTTCATGCGCTCGGTGATCGATGCCATCGGCAACACGCCTCTCATCCGGCTCAAGCGGGCTTCGGAGGAAACCGGCTGCGAGATACTCGGCAAGGCCGAGTTCATGAACCCCGGCCAGTCGGTCAAGGATCGTGCCGGCCTGTTCATCATCCGCGACGCTGAAAAGCGTGGCCTGCTCCGGCCAGGCGGCGTCATCGTCGAAGGCACGGCCGGCAACACCGGCATCGGCCTGACCGTGGTCGCGAAGGCGCTCGGCTATCGCACGGTGATCGTCATTCCCGACACCCAGAGCCAGGAAAAGAAAGACGCGCTCAGGCTATTAGGCGCCGAACTGATCGAGGTTCCGGCCGTCCCTTACAAGAACCCGAACAATTATGTGAAGGTTTCCGGCCGTCTCGCCGAGCAATTGGCCAAGTCCGAACCGAACGGTGCCATCTGGGCCAACCAGTTCGACAACATCGCCAACCGCGACGGCCACATCCGCACCACGGCTGAAGAGATTTGGCAGCAGACCAGCGGCAAGGTTGACGGTTTCGTGTCGGCGGTCGGTACCGGCGGGACATTGGCCGGCGTGGCGATGGGGCTGAAGGCGAAGAGCGGCGCCGTCAAGATCGCGCTTGCCGATCCCTTGGGTGCTGCACTCTACAGCTACTACACCACAGGCGAGCTCAAAGCCGAGGGCAGCTCGATCACCGAAGGCATCGGCCAGGGCCGCATCACCGCCAATCTGGATGGTTTCACGCCTGACTTTTCCTACCAGATTCCGGACGAGGAGGCGCTGCCGATCGTCTTCGGGCTGATCCAGGAAGAGGGCATCTGCGTCGGCGGCTCGACGGGCATCAACATTGCCGGCGCGATACGGCTCGCGCGCCAGCTTGGCCCCGGCCACACCATCGTGACTGTGCTTGCCGATTTTGGCACGCGCTATCAGTCCAAGCTGTTCAATCCGGAGTTCCTGCGCGGCAAGAGCCTGCCTGTGCCCGATTGGATGGAGCGCGAGCCCAGGATTTCGGTTCCGTTCGAGCAGGTGGCGTGATGGCGTTTTCCACCGAGGCGGTTTTTCGCGATGATTCTTATCTGCGCGAGACGGAGGCCAATGTCGTTGGGGTCAACGAGCGTGGCGGCATCATCCTTGACCGGACGATCTTTTATGCGACGTCGGGCGGACAGCCCGGCGATACCGGCGCCTTGATGCGCGATGATGGCAGCCGCATCGCCGTTGCCGCCACAATCACCGGCGAGAGCAAGGACGAGATCATCCATGTGCCGGCGCTGGATCAGGCAATGCCTGAAATCGGCGAGCGGCTGAAGCTTGCGATCGACTGGCCGCGCCGGCATCTTTTGATGCGCATGCATGCTGCCTGCCATCTGCTGACCGTCGTCTGCCCATACCCGATCACCGGGGCTTCGGTCAGCGAGGACGATTCGCGCGTTGATTTCGATCTGCCTGATGCTGGCTTCACCAAGGAGGATGTGACAGCACAGCTGATGGAACTCGTCCGCGCCAACCATCCGATCTACACGCGCTGGATTTCCGACGACGAGCTCGCCGCAAATCCGACCCTGGTGAAGTCGAAGAACGTGCGTCCGCCTTCAGGCACCGGCAAGATCAGGCTGGTCTGCATCGGTGACAATGGCTCGGTCGACAGCCAGCCCTGCGGCGGAACCCATGTCGCCGGCACGGCCGAAATCGGCGAGATCCATATCGGCAAGATCGAAAAGAAGGGGCGCGAGAACCGCCGCTTCCGCATCCGCTTCGGCGCGATGCCCGCTAATTGAACCCGGAGAAATTGCCATGAGCGAGAAAAGCGCCTTCGTCATCGATGCGGATTGGCTGGAAAAGCGGCTGGGCACGCCCGGGCTGTCGATTGTCGACGCCTCCTGGTACATGCCCGCACTCAAGCGCGACGCACGCGCCGAGTACGATGCTGCCCACATTCCCGGTGCGGTGTTCTTCGACCAGGACCAGGTCGTCGATCCGGATTCGACTTTGCCGCACACCTTGCCGTCACCTTCTTTGTTCGCGCGCTTTGCCGGTTCGATGGGGATTTCGGCCGACGACACCATCGTGATCTATGACGGGCCAGGTTTCTCGTCGGCACCCCGCGTGTGGTGGATGTTCCGCATCATGGGCGTGTTCCAGGTCTACATACTCGATGGCGGCTTCGACCGCTGGAAGGCTGCCGGCCGGCCGGTGACCTCTGAGCCGACCAAGACCGCCGCCAACGTGTTCCATGTCGACTACGATGCCTCGAAGGTCGTTTCGCTCGCCGAGATGCGGAAGGTCGTCGACACCGGTAGCGCGCAGATCGCCGACGCGCGTTCCGCCGGGCGTTTCGAGGGCACCGATCCGGAACCGCGCGCAGGCTTGCGTTCGGGCCACATGCCCGGCGCCCGCAACGTGCCCTCTGGAACGCTGTCTGAGAACGGCGAGCTGTTGCCGCTCGATCGTCTGAAAGCGACGATCGAGGCGGCTGGGATCGACATGTCTAAGCCCGTCGTCACGTCGTGCGGCTCAGGCGTGACCGCCGCCGTCATCGCCCTTGCCTTGCAATCGCTCGGCCATGGCGACGTCAGGCTCTATGACGGCTCGTGGACGGAATGGGGCGGCTTGTCCGACACCCCGGTGGTGACGGGGAAAGCATGAATATGGTCGCGGATCGCAGCAAAGATATCGAGGTTACGGTCACCTTTCTGGAGATGCACGCACCGCCGGCCTACACGCCGCCGCTGCCGGTCAATCGCCAGATAGCGCTGCTCAAGACCCGCGACATTCCGCTGCATTATTATCGCTATCTCGCCGACCGTGTCGGCCGCAAATGGCATTGGGTCAACATCCTCAGGCTCGACGATGAGGAACTCGCCGCTGGCCTGCACCGCGAAGACCGCGACATCAGGGTGCTTTATCTCGATGGGGCGCCGGCCGGGTTCATGGACATCAAGCCGCATCTGCCAGATGAGGTCGAACTCGCCTATTTCGGCATGATGGATCATGCCATGGGGCAGGGGATCGGGCGCTGGTTCCTCGGCGCGGCGATCGCCGCCGCATGGTCCTACCAGCCGCACAAGGTGACGGTGCAGACCTGCACGCTCGACCATCCGGCGGCCTTGCCGCTCTATCAGAAGATGGGCTTCTCGCCTGTGGCGCAGAAGATGGAGACGGTGCGGACGATGACCTTCGCCGAGCGCTCGGCAAGCGTGATGCGACCTTGATCACACACAACCCGAGCTGAACCGCCCGTTCATCGCTTCTTCAGCTTGGGTCTGGCATTTTCCGCTGCATCACGTCCGACCGGAAGGTCGAAATATGCAAGGAGAATGAAGATGTTGAACCGCCGTATGCTTGCCGCCGCGCTGATCGCCGTGCTTGCCGCACCGTCTTACGCAGCAGCGCAAGCGACGACGCCTTCGGCGTCGCAGATCGAGCGCCAGCTCCAGGCCGCGCCGACAACGAGGCTCCAGCCTAACCAGCGCGTCACCGTGCGCGAATTCAAGCGCCGGCCCGACCTGCGCCGCATGGCGCCGTCCATCGACATCCAGTCGATCAACTTCGCCTTCGGCTCGGCCGAGGTGCCTTATTCGCAATATGGCAAGGTGGAAAACATCGCCAACGCGCTGGACCGCATCCTGCGCCGCGATCCCGGCGCGCGGGTGCTGATCGAGGGCCATACCGACGCGGTCGGGTCGTTCTCTGCCAATCAGGCGCTGTCGGAGCGTCGCGCGGCGTCGCTCAAGCAGACGCTGGTGCGCCAGTTCAACATTCCGCGCTATGCGCTGGAGACTGTCGGCTATGGCGAAGAGTTCCTGCTCGTGCCGACCCAGAACGAGAACTGGCGCAATCGCCGCGTGACGCTGCGCCGCTACGACGCCTTCATCCGGTGAGAGTCTAATCGCTTCGATATCTATGCAGCCCGGTTTGCGAGAGCCGGGCTTTTTTCTGCCCGTTCGGCGAGAAATTGCCGATGTTGGAAATCGGGTGGGCGGGCGCGTGTGCTCGCCATAGTTTGCGGCAATCGATCAACCAGGATTGCCGCTATGACCATTCGTTTTCTGGCACTTCCCACCGATACCGTGCGGGCCCTTCAGCGTGGCGCCCCGGACGCCTACGGCATGACACCCGAGCGCAAGATCTCGGACGGCGTTGGCGTGCCGTGCCGCCATTGCCTGACCAATGTCGCAGCAGGCGAGCCTTACCTCGTGCTCGCCTATCGTCCGTTCCCGGAACTCCAGCCTTATGCCGAAACCGGGCCGATCTTCCTGCATGCCGAACAATGTGCGCGCGCTGAGGAGACCGGCGATCTGCCGGAACTCTTCAGCAGGACAAAGGACTATATCCTGCGCGGCTACAGTGCGGACGACCGCATTGTCTACGGCACTGGTGCGGTGACGCTGACGCCGGAGATTGTTGGCTGGGCTGCGATGCTGCTCAAGCGGCCGGATGTGGCCTACGTGCACATGCGTTCGGCAAAGAACAATTGCTACCAGTGCCGGATCGAACGGGACGAGTAACTGGGCGCAAGCCGTTGGGAAACCGGCTGGGATACCAACGAAAAAGCAACGGTGTTAGGCGTCAAGCGCTGTTGCTCTATGATCGCGCATTCTTGCGTTGAGAATGACGATCATCTTGCGCATGACGGCGACGAGGGCGACCTTTCCCGGCTTTCCCTTTGCCTTGAGCCGTTGGAAGAGCGCCTTCATGTCCGGATCGAAGCGGATTGCCGGCAGGGCTGCGATATAGAGGGCGTCTCGCACGGGCTTTCGCCCCCCGGCGATCATCCTCTTGCCGCGCATCAGGCCGCTGTCGCGGTTGAGCGGCGCGACGCCGACCAGCTTGGCGATCTGTCCCTTGTCCATCAGCCCCAGTTCCGGCAGGCCGGCCATCAGGAAACAGGCCGTTTTCATGCCGACGCCCTTGAGGGACATCAGCACCTCGGCCCTGCTGTTGAGGTCTGCATCCGCCTTGAGGCAGGCCGTCATCGCATCGACGACCGACTGGCGCTGCGCCAGCAGGAAATGCAGGCTCTCCTCGATCCATGCCCGCGCCCTGTCATCGGCCTGACGTGTCAACTTCTCACGGCGGTTCTTCTCCTGCACGATCATGTGCGACAGTTGCCTGTAGCGCGACACCAGATCGACCAGCGCCGCCTGTTCTGGCGAAGATGGCGCCAGAACCTTTGTTTGCATGCGCCGGCCGTAGTCGGCCAGCACGAAGGCGTCGATCCTGTCGGTCTTGGAGAGCTGGCCGCAGGCGCGAGCAAACTGCCTGACCTGCTTGGCATTCACCTTGGCGACAGGCAGTTGCGCGGCCAGCAGTGCGTCCACCACGCCGCGCTCATCGCCGCCGGTCGGCTCCAGGACGAGGCGCTCGATCCCTACGAGATCGGCCATGAGAGCAATGAAGTCGGCAATGCCAGCTGCCGTATTGGCAAAGGTCGCCACCTGTCGTTCCGGCAGGATGCAGATGTCAAAAGACGATTTCGATATGTCGATGCCGACAAAACGGCTAGTATAGGTCACGAGGCAAGTCCCCCTTATACGCGAGCGCGAAGCTCTCTCAACGGTTCGACAAAACCTCGAAATGCGCAAAGGGTTCTGCTTTTTTACGAACGAAAGTTCAGGCCCGCGAGGACCAACCGCTTTGCGCAGCGTCAGCAAGGTGTTGCAATCACCCCAATGACAAACGAGGCTGGAGCATCATAACCGATGCTCCAGCCTCGCAATGTATAAGCCCGTCGCATCGCTGCGACGGGCTTTGGCATTTTGCCTGAAACGGTTTTAGTTGAATTTAGTTGAACTTGTACTTCGCGCCTACACGTACAGTATGAAACGCGGGCACAGTCTCCCAGAAACCACCGCTGTCATAGTCCTGGCCCTCATACTGCGAATAGCGGTATTCGAGATTGACTGCCACGTTGTTGGTCACAGCCGTTTCGAGGCCGCCGCCAACCGAGAAGCCGCCAACACTCCAATCCCTGCGGTCGGACATATCGGCAAACGTGATCTCTTCCTCGACATGCTGCCAGCTATAGCCGCCGAGCACATAGGCGAGGGTCGACTCGTTGAGCTTTGCGCCAACACGGGCCAGAACATCGAAGCCGTAGTCGGCCTTGGCTTCGTATCTTGCGCCGCCGAACGCCAGATCGTCGGCCAGTTGGGTCGTCATGCCGGAATAACGGCCGTCGATCTGCAGACCGGCAACCCAGATACCATTGAACTCGTGGTCATAGCCCACGCTCAATTCGCCGAAGGCGCCGTCGCCACCGAAGCCGTCGAGGGTTGCCATTCCGCCACCCAGATTGATTTCGTCGGTGATCGCGCCCGCGCCGAGCGCGCCGCCGACGTAAAAGCCCGTCCAGCTGTAGGCCGGCGCGGCAATCGACGCACCAGTGCCGTTCTGGCCACCGAAGCGGTAATTCGCGCCGACGTGGAACGTATGCGTTGACGGCTCGATGTTGAGGAGAGCCCCTCCAAGGTCGGCTACCGTGTCATTGCCATAGTTGGCGTAACGATACTCGCTCTTGACGGTCCAGTTGCCGCTGACCGCTGTTTCCATGCCCAGGCCAAGCACGTAGCCGCTACGGTCGTCTTCAAACTTGATCGGTGTGCCGACCAATGTTCCGTCGAGCTTGAAATGCTGCCACGTGTAGCCGCCGAGCACGTAGCCCAGCGTATTGGAGGTCAGCAAATAGCCAGCGCGTGCAGCGACATCAAAACCGTAATTGTTGTCGAGCGAGGCGTCCAATGCGCCATCCGACGATTCTAGCGAAAGTCCAATGTTGCCAAAACGACCATCAACCAAGGCGCCCAGCAGGAAGCGTTCCGATACCATGTAGTCGTAGCCGGCCGTCACTTCTCCAAAGAAGCCGCCGCCGCCGAGATCCGGCATGCCGATTCTTTCGGGGCCGTTGGGATTGGCGATCTCAAGGCCGTGCTTGACTGCACCGACGCCACCGCCGAAGCCTACATAGATGCCGCTCCAGTTGAAACCGGAAGCGACCGGCACTTCCGTTGCTACTGCGTCCGCTGCATATGATGCCGAAGAGATCGCAAGCATCGACGCCGCGCCCAGCAAAAGCGCCGCAAAAGTCTTACCAAATTTCATAATTACTGCCCCACTACCAATGCGGCCTGTTTGGCATGTCTGGGTAAACTGCGATGCAGCTAAAATGTCACACTCATGCTGGAACTGATGAGCCGGCTTCACTCAGGGTTCTGTCAACGGGTGCTGGAAATCTGCTGAACTGCCGACGACTTAAGGAGAAGCCCGCCGCATCGCTGAGGCGGGCTCCTTCCTTGATACAGAAAGCTCAAGCCGCCAGCGCGGACTTGGCTTCTGTCATCTCATAACCAAGGGCCTCAGCGACGGCGCGATTGGTGATGCGGCCGCGATGCACGTTGAGCCCGTTGCGCAGATGTGGCTCGTCGGCGAGCGCCTTGAGGCCCCGGTCGGCCAGCGCCAGACCGTAATGCAGCGTGGCGTTGTTGAGCGCATGGGCCGAAGTCACCGGCACGGCACCTGGCATATTGGCGACGCAATAGTGGATGATGCCGTCGACTTCGTAGGTCGGGTCGGCATGGGTCGTCGCATGCGAGGTCTCGAAACAGCCGCCCTGGTCGATGGCGACATCGACAAGCACCGCACCTTTCTTCATGCCCGACAGCATTTCGCGGCTGACCAGCTTGGGTGCGGCCGCACCTGGAATGAGCACGGCACCGATGATGAGGTCGGCTGAGAAGCACTCTTCCTCAAGTGCCTCAACCGTCGAGTAGCGTGTGTGCACGCGTCCGGCGAAAAGGTCGTCGAGCTGGCGCAGGCGCGGGATCGAGCGGTCGATGATGGATACATCGGCGCCGAGGCCGGCTGCCATCCGTGCAGCATGCAGGCCAACGACACCGCCGCCGATGACCGCGACCTTGCCCGGCAGCACGCCCGCCACGCCGCCAAGCAGCACGCCACGGCCGCCATAGGCCTTCTGCAACGCCGTGGCGCCCGCCTGGATTGCCAGCCGGCCGGCCACTTCCGACATCGGAGCCAGCAGAGGCAGGCCACCGCGCTCGTCGGTCACGGTTTCATAAGCGACAGCGGTCACACCCGAGGCAAGCAGCCCCTTGGTCTGCTCCGGATCAGGGGCGAGATGCAGGTAGGTGTAGAGGATCTGGCCTTCGCGCAACTGCGCCCATTCATTGGGCTGCGGCTCCTTGACCTTGACGATCATGTCGGAGCGGGTGAACACCTCTTCGGCGGTCTTGGCGATCTGGGCGCCCGCCGCGCGATAGGCGTTGTCATCGGCACCGATCCCGGCACCGGCACCGGTCTCGACAAGCACGTCATGGCCGTGGGCGACATATTCGCGAACCGAGCCGGGCGTCAGCCCGACGCGGTATTCATGATTCTTGATTTCCTTGGGGCAACCTACACGCATTTTCCTGCTCCTCCGCAGCCATTTCGGCCTTCTTCCCTAATGACGAAGTCAATCACGAATCGTTCCGAATATGTTTGCGAAAAAGGTTGCGCTACCTCAGGTTGATCGATAATTTTTGCGTGCATCCTCTGTATTGTCGAAGGAAATTCGAAGAATGCCGTTGGACAGGATCGATATCGCTATTCTGGACGCGCTTCAGAAGGATGGGCGGATGCCCAACGCGGCGCTGGCCGAAAAGATCGGGCTGTCGCAATCGGCCTGTTCACGTCGCCTCGACAATCTCGAAAAGTCGGGCATCATCAGCGGCTATCACGCCAGGCTTTCGAACGCTGCACTCGGTCACCAGATGACGGTGATCGTGCATATCTCGCTGTCGGGGCAGTTCGAAAAGACGCTTTCGGATTTCGAGGTCGCGGTGAAGCGCTGCCCCAACATCCTGTCTTGCCATCTCATGTCGGGTGAGTACGACTATATCCTGCGCATCGCCGCGCGCGACCTGCCCGACTACGAGCGTATCCACAAGGAATGGCTCTCGGCGATGCCGCACGTCACCAAGATCAACTCCTCATTCGCCCTGCGCGAGATTGTCGATCGCACGGTCATGGGGATACGGCCGGATCTGCTCTGACTGCCCGAAGGCGCGGCTTCAGCGGATGATGCCTGCCTCGGTAACGATTTTGTCCATTGGAATGTCGTGCGGCTGCGGAAAGATCGTCGGAATACGCGCGATCTCGTAGCCTATGCCGATGACCAGGGCCTTTTTCGGCAGCGCGGCAAGGGTTCGGTCGAAGAAACCACCGCCATAGCCGAGCCTGTAGCCGGTAGCGTCGAAGCCAACGAGCGGGGCGATGACGATATCCGGGATCACTTCGGGGCCGGCGACCGGGACTGGTATGTTCCACACGCCTCGTTCGAGCTTGTCGCCTGGTGCGTAGGCGCGGAAGATCAGTGGTCGTCCCAGTTCGATCGCGATAGGCAGCGCCGACTTGCCGTCTCGCGCGTTGACCGATGCCAGCCATGGCCGCACGTCCGGCTCGCCGCGGAACGGCCAGTACAGACTGACCATCTTGCCCGCCACATCGCCGATGGCCTGGTCGAGCCCTTGCGCGATCAGGCCGGCCATGGCGGTGCGTGCGTCGGCGGGGATGGCGAGGCGGGCTTCGATCAGCCTTGCGCGCTCGGCCTTGCGCCAGCGCCTGACTTCCGGCCATTCCGGCGCGGGTGCCGCGCGGAATTCCGGATCAAGCTCATGCATGAAACACGGCGGCGAGGCGTATTGCGCGGGTTCTTCGTCGTCGAGATCGCCCATGTCGCACCTTTTTTGAGGTTTCGAGCACCGTCAAGTCTAGTCCTGCATGCTGGCTGCCTGTGGTCAACGGGCGACATCGCGCTGGCCGAACAGGTCGCAAAGCGCCTGGACCAATTCTTTGCCCACAGGCTGTCGCGCGGCTGTCATGCGAGTCGGCTGGACTCGCGCGGATTTTGGCGCGACATTTGATCTTTGGGACGCCGGCTAAATACTGTCAGTTCATTTCCTGGAGAATGAAAATGTCCAACATGGTTCACCCTATGTCTCGTCGTTCCTTTCTTGCCGGATCGGCCGCGGCGAGTGCGCTTGTGATGCTGCACCCGTTTTCGGCGCGCGCCCAGGCCAATCAGGCCCATCTGCGCATCATGGAAACCACCGACCTGCACGTGCACGTCTTTCCCTATGATTATTACGCCGACAAGCCGAACGACACGATGGGTGTTGCCCGCACAGCCTCGATCATCGACGCCATCCGCACTGAAGCTACCAACTCGATCCTGGTCGACAATGGCGACTTCCTGCAGGGCAACCCGATGGGCGACTACATGGCCTATCAGCGCGGCATGAAGGACGGCGACGTCCACCCGATCATCAAGGCGATGAACACGCTGGGCTATGATTGCTCGACGCTCGGCAACCACGAGTTCAATTACGGGCTCGACTACATGTTCAAGGTGCTCAACGGCGCCAATTTCCCGGTCGTCTGCTCCAATTTGACCAAGGGCGGACTGGCCGCCGACGCGACCAAGGACGAGCTGTTTCTCAAGCCTTACGTGATCCTCGACAGACAAGTGAAGGATGGCTCGGGTGCCGAACATCCGATCCGCATCGGTCTGATCGGTTTCGTGCCGCCGCAGGTGATGACCTGGGATTCCAGGCACCTGCATGGCAAGGCGATGACCCGCGACATCGTCAAGGCAGCTCAAGCCTGGGTGCCGCAGATCAGGGAACAGGGCGCCGATATCGTCATTGCGCTCTCGCATTCCGGCATGGGCACGCCGCAAGCTGCGGAAAACCTTGAAAACGCCTCCATTCTGCTTGCCGGGGTCGATGGCATCGACGCGATCGTCACCGGCCACAGCCATCTCGACTTCCCCGGGCCGAAATTCGACAAGGTCGACGGTGTCGACAACGCGAAGGGCACGATCAACGGCAAGCCGGGCGTGATGGGAGGCTTCTGGGGCTCGCATCTCGGCCTGATCGACCTGCTGCTCGAGCGCGACGGCAATGCCTGGAAGGTCATCAGCTCGACCAGCGAGGCGCGTCCGATCTCCAAGCGCGTCGACAAGAAGGTGGTGCCGACTGTCGAGAGCAAGCCCGAGGTCGAGGCGGCCGCCAAGGAGGAGCACGAGGCGACGCTCGCTTATGTCCGCACTCCGGTCGGCAAGACCTCGGCGCCGCTCTACTCCTATTTCGCGCTCGTTGCCGACGATCCGTCGGTGCAGATCGTGAGCCAGGCGCAGATCTGGTACATCAAGGACATGCTCAAGGACACGGAGTACAAGGATCTGCCTGTGCTTTCGGCTGCGGCTCCCTTCAAGTCGGGTGGGCGCGGCGGTCCGGATTACTACACCGACGTTCCGGCGGGTGCCGTGGCGATCAAGAACGTCGCCGATCTTTATCTCTACCCCAATACGGTGCAGGCGGTGGCGATCACTGGCGCGCAGGTCAAGGAATGGCTGGAGATGTCGGCCGGCATCTTCAACAAGGTCGAGCCCGGCAAGGCCGACCAGGCGCTGATCAATCTCGATTTCCCGTCCTACAATTTCGACGTCATCGACGGGGTGACCTACAAGATCGATCTGGCGCAACCGCCGAAATACGACCCCAAGGGCGCCGTGCTGAACGCGAGCTCGAACCGCATCGTCGACCTGATGTTCGAGGGCAAGCCAATCGATCCGGCGGCGAAGTTCGTCGTTGCAACGAACAATTACCGGGCTGGTGGCGGTGGCAACTTCCCCGAGATCAACGCCTCCAAGCTGGTGTTCGAAGCACCCGATACAAACCGCGACGTGATCGTGCGCTACATTGTCGATCAGGGCACGATCAACCCGACCGCCGATGCCAACTGGTCGTTTGCCCCGGTTGAGGGCGCATCGGTGATCTTCGAGACCGGTCCAAAGGCCAAGGATCACATAGCAGAGGTCAAGGCGGTCAAGATCGAGCCGGCGGGCGATGGCGCCGAGGGTTTTGCGAAATACCGCATCACACTTTGAGCTTTCAACGAGGCACGAGGGCGGCTGGAGCGATCCTGCCGCCCTTTCTTTTGGCTCAAGTCAGTGGAGGCGACGCTCAATCGCCGGCGCAACCAGATCGAGCGCGTCGGTGGATATGCCGCCGGAATAGCCTGCAGGCAGCGCATCGATGACCGCAGGATCGTCGATGCCATCGGAAAAGCCGCCGCCATTGTAGGGTCCGAGGAGAAAGACATTGGTTCCCACGGCATCCATCCGGTCGAGGAAGCGGTTCGGCCAGCCCCAAAGCCAGGGTGCGATGTTGAGCGGGACAAACAACGTGGTGCCGCGACAGTCTTCGGGCACATAGCCGCTCCAGCCCAATCCTTCATATCGCAGCAGGCAGCGCATCAACGATTGCTTGGACTGCGTTCGCATCGCGGGCAGGGCCTTGTTGACCGCTTGCACCGGCTTGTCGCCGCCAACGACAGTGAGGGCTGACAGGCGCTCTGCCGGCAAGGCCGACAGAAAGGCTGCCAGCGATTCGCCTTCCTTGGTGTCGTTGCTCTTGACGTTGATATGGAAGCTTTTGTCGGGAAAGCGTGTCAGAACCTCGTCGAGCGTCGGCATCAGCCCGACGCCCTTGCCGCGGAACGGAAATGTCTTTCCGCCATCGGCGGTATAGCCGTGGCCGACGTCAAGATTCTTGAGCTCCGTCATCGTATGGTCGCGCGTCTCGCCGCTGCCTTCGGTGCGGCAATCCACTGTCCAGTCGTGGAAGACGGCGAACTTGCCGTCGGTGGTGGGGTGCACGTCGAGCTCAAGCACGTCTGCACCCATGACAAAGGCTGCTTCCATGGAGCGGACGGTGTTTTCCAGATAGTCGTGCCTAGGTGGCAGCATCCGCTCGGCTGTACATGTGTCGCCGGTCAGTCCGTTCCGGTCATACTCCTGTGCAAGCCCGCGGTGCGCGCGCAGTACCGGCTCGCCGGCAGGCCGGTTGGAAAGCAGCGACGTGTTGTTGAGATAGATCGCTCCGGCGGCCGCCAGAGTAGAGAGGAGGAAAATGCTGCGCTTGCGCATGTCTTGATCGCTCCGAGGCCTCACCCACGAAGTTATACTGAAGACAGATCGGGCGTTTTCACGACCGAAATACGTCGCCAAATTGTCTTGCGAATGAAACCGCAAGAAAACGTGCTCACTGAAGCAGGCGGATGAAGTTCAGGCCTTGTAGACCACCTGGCGCACGTCGATATATTCGGCGCGGAACCCAGCTTCGCAATAATGGAGGTAAAACTCCCAGAGTTTCTTGAAGCGCTCGTCGAAGCCGAGCGGCACGATGCGTTCCCATGACGACCAGAAACGGCCGCGCCATTCGGCGAGTGTACGGGCATAATCCTGCGGGAAGACACGCTCGCGCAGATAGTCGAGGCCGTGCTCGGCGCCCAGCGACTTGAGCAGTGTCGGCGTCGGCAACATGCCGCCGGGAAAGACGTAGCGCTGGATGAAGTCGGGGCGCTTGCGGTAGAGCGGATAGGCCGCCTCGTTGATGGTGATGATCTGCAGGCCCGCCGTGCCGCCCGAAGGCAGGCACTGTTTCATCTTGGCAAAAAAGGCCGGCCAGTATCGTTCACCCACCGCCTCGAACATCTCGATCGAGGCGATGCGGTCATAGCTGCCGGTCTCGTCGCGATAATCCTGCAGCTTGAATTCGACCTTGTCGGAAAGCCCTGCATTGTAGATGCGCTTTTGGGCGAAATCGAACTGCTCGCGGCTGATTGTCAGCCCCGTCACCTTGCAGCCGATCTCGCGTGCCGCAAACTCGGCGAAACCGCCCCAGCCGCAGCCAATTTCGAGCACATGGTCGTTGGGGCCGATGCCGGTGTCACGCGCCAACGCCCGGTACTTCTCCGTCTGGGCGCCCGCCAGGTCGTTGGCACCCGTTGCGTAGAGCCCCGACGAATAAGTCATGCTCGGGTCGAGCCATTGGCTGTAGAAGGCATTGCCGAGGTCGTAATGGGCGGAAATGTTGCGCTGAGATCCGGTGCGGGTGTTCTCGTTGAGCCAGTGGCGAATGCGCTGGATGGTGGTGAGCAGCCAGTTGGTGCCGCCGGCAACACCTTCCCCCGCCTCGGTGTTGATCACGAACAGTTCGAGGAAGCTGGTGACGTCGGGGCTTTCCCAATCACCGTCGATGTAGGATTCAGCAACCCCGATGGTGCCGCCGCTGAAGGCGCGCGAGGGCAGCTTCCAATTGTGCAGCACGATCTCCGCATCCGGTCCCGGCGCCTTGCCACCGACAAGAATGCTGCGTCCGTCGGGCATCTTCACCTTGAGCGAACCGCGCGGCAGATGAAGTGCTGCCGACAGCGCCATGCGCACGCGCGCCGGCAAGCCCCTGGCAAATTCCGCGACGTTGCCCTCGTGAAGCCTCGTCACGCCATGATTCGTAGAACCGTCCAAATTCCGCTGGGCCATGTCGACGTCCCAAGTTCTTGCCCGGTACGGCGTGTCGGGCCCGTTGCTCCTAGCTTTTGCACCGCTGCCGCGCCTGGCTGAAGATGCGCCGCCGCTGCATCTCCGGTCAGTTTGCGAAGGACTTGGCCTGGGGCTGCCAAGACTTCCGCGTGCTGCGGTGAATTCCAATTGTGATCTTCACCGCCAAAATCACTAACTTCAAGTGACATCTGTCAAACGCTGATATGCCAGACGAAACTTCCAGCCGGGGCGAGATGCGCTGCGAAAGCGAAATGCGAGATTGTTAAATATTGCGGGATACTAATTTACGTCAGCAAGACTGAGGCGAGCCGCGGAGTTTCAGGCTTCCGCAGCCAGTTGGGGAGGGCAGGCGTTGCGCTATGTGGTCGTGATAATGTGCGGAACCTTGTTCCTCATCTGGGACGTTCTCTACAACCATGGCAACGCCATCGGCACGACGGTCCGGGAAACGCACCGCATCGTGCGGATGATTACCGGCTGAAAGTGCTGATGCGCGAATCGCGCCGCTGCTTTTTGGCAGATTGACGCGGATCAAAAGCCGACCCAAAAGGCGCCAGCGAAAGCAGCAAAAGGAGTCGCGGCTTGATCCGGCACATCGTGTTCTTCAGTGCGCGCCAGAAACAGGACGTCGAGATGATTCGTGAGGAATTGTCGGCGCTTGGCGGCATTCCGCATTCCACGGTCTTCGAAGTGACAGTCAATACGAAGGTCGATCCGTATTCGGACGAGATCGACATCGTCGTCTACGCCGAGTTTACCGACCAGGCAGCGCTGGCCGCCTACAAGGCCCATCCGCTCTATGACCGGACGACCCAGCGCGTACGCCCCATGCGTGAAATGCGCTATTCGGCGGATGTCGTCGCCGCACAATAAAAAACGCGCTCCGGGATGTCCCGAAGCGCGTTGTTGAAATTCCAGAAATCAGGCCTTCTTGGCGCGGCCGCGTGCCTTGGCGGGCGCAGTGGCTGCCTTGGTAGAGGTAGTGCCTGCCTTGCGGCCGAGGCCAAGCGACTTGGCCAGTTCCGAACGAGCGGCGGCATAATTCGGCGCAACCATCGGGTAATCGGCCGGCAAGCCCCACTTGGTGCGGTATTCCTCGGGCGTCAGTCCGAAGTGGACCGAGAGATGGCGCTTCAGCGACTTGAACTTCTTCCCATCCTCCAGGCAGATGATGTAGTCGGGAAGAACCGAGCGCTTCGGGTTCACGGCAGGCAGCTGGGCTTCGGCCGGCGCTTCGGTGGGTTGGTCAAGCGACAGGATCGACGCGTTGATGCTGGCAATCAACTCCGGCAGGCCGGTGGCAGGAACCTTGTTGTTTTCAACATAGGCGCTGACGATATGGGCAGTCAGTCCTAGGATGTCGATCTTGCTGTCATTCGTCATCGACCGTCTCTCCGCGCAGTATTAAAGCAAAGTATGAATCTATGCATTCGCTGCGCCGTATATCGGTGCAAATGGTGTCGGACAGCAAGCAAAATAATCTCAAAAAACAGTGACCCCGACCAGCAAGTCGCTGGGCGGGGCCATTTATATTAGCTTATCAAAAGAAACCCTTGCGCTGCCACCAGCCGCCTTTTTTCGGCTTGGTCTCGGTCGAGACTGCCGCCTCGGCTTCGACCACGGATGTGACGACGGGGGTGGCGGGCGCTACAGGCGCTGCCGGCTCTTCGGAGACGACGTCGTCCTCGGCCGGAGCAGCAGCAGCCTTGCGGCGCGGCGCGCGCGGCTTGGCAGCCTTTTTCTCAGGCTTGGCTTCGGCCTCGGGCGCCACAGCTTCTGCAACGATCTCGGCGGCGGGAGCTTCGACCGTTTCGGCCTCAGCTTCAGCCTTCTTGGCCTTGGCCGAACGGCGCGGAGCCTTTTTCGGCTTGGCTTCGACGACAGCCTCAGGCTCTGCGGTGGAGGCTTCAACCGCCACCACTTCGCTTACGCTGGTTTCGGCGACAGTCGCGTCGTCGGATGCGACCTGTTCGTCGCCCTCGGTCGACTGCTCTTCGTCGTCCTTGCGGCTGCGCTTGCCGCCGCGCTTGCCGCGCCGGCGTTTCTTGGCGGCAGCATCGTCGGCTGCGTCCAGGGCCACGGCTTCACCGGCGTCCTCGGAAACAGCTGCGTCGACGGCGATGTCGGCCTCGCCATCCTCGGACTCGCTGGCCACGCCAGCAACGGCCTCACCATCCTGTGGCGCCGCATGCTCGCGATCGCGGCCGCCCCGACGACGCCGGCGCTTGCGGCGCTTGCGGTCGTGCTGCTCGCCTTCGGCCGCAGCAGGCTGCGGCGCTTGGGCTGGCCGTGCCTCGGCAACGACGATCTCTTCTTCTTCCTCTTCGACGATCTCGTCTTCGATGTCGTCGGGCTCTTCATAAGCCGGTGTCTGCACGGGCAGGGCGAAGTTCGCCGGCTTCTCGGCAATGGCGCCGCGGAAGATGGCATGGTTCTGCGAACCGACGCTGTCGTCTGCCTCAAGTGTGATCGTCACACCGAAGCGGGCCTCGAGATCGACCAGCGTCGAGCGCTTGTGGTTGAGCACGTAGAGCGCGGTCACCATCGGCGTCTTGACCGTGATGTGGCTGCGCGAGTCCTTGAGCAGGAACTCTTCGATGGCGCGAACGACCTGCAGCCCAACCGAGGAGTCCGAACGCACATGGCCGGTGCCGCCGCAATGCGGGCAGGGCTTCATCGTCGATTCGAGCACGCTGGCGCGAATGCGCTGGCGCGACATCTCCATCAGGCCGAAATGCGAGATCCGGCCGACCTGGATGCGGGCGCGATCGTTTTTCAGGCAATCCTTGAGCTTCTTTTCGACCGCGCGGTTGTTGCGGTTCTCCTCCATGTCGATGAAGTCGATGACGATCAGGCCGGCGAGATCGCGTAGCCTGAGCTGGCGCGCAACTTCTTCGGCTGCTTCAAGGTTGGTGTGAAGGGCTGTCTCCTCGATCGAGTGCTCCTTGGTGGAGCGCCCGGAGTTGACGTCGATGGCAACCAGCGCTTCGGTCTGGTTGATGATGATGTAGCCACCTGACTTCAGCGTCACCTGCGGCTGGACCATCCGCTCGAGCTGCGATTCGATGCCGCTGCGCACGAAGATCGGGGTGATGTCGCGATACGGCTGGACGACCTTGGCATGGCTGGGCATCAGCATGCGCATGAAGTCCTTGGCCTCGCGGTAGCCGTCTTCGCCGGCAACGAGAACCTCGTCGATGTCCTTGTTGTAGAGGTCGCGCACCGATCGCTTGATCAGGCTGCCTTCCTCATAGACCAGCGCGGGTGCCGTCGACTGCAGCGTCAGGCTGCGGACGTTCTCCCACAGGCGCATCAGATATTCGTAGTCGCGCTTGATCTCTGCCTTGGTGCGGCTTTCACCTGCCGTGCGCAGGATGACGCCCATGCCCTTCGGCACTTCGAGATCGGCAACGACTTCCTTCAGGCGCTTGCGGTCCTGGGCGTTGGTGATCTTGCGCGAAATGCCACCGCCACGTGCTGTGTTGGGCATCAGCACGGAATAGCGGCCGGCGAGCGACAGATAGGTCGTCAGTGCAGCGCCCTTGTTGCCGCGCTCTTCCTTGACCACCTGGACCAGAAGGATCTGGCGGCGCTTGATGACTTCCTGGATCTTGTAGTGGCGGCGAACCGGCTTGCGGCGGTTGCGCACTTCTTCAAGCGCATCTTCAGCGCCGACCGACTCGATCTCGTGATCGTCGTTATGGGCTGAATGCACTTCTTCGATCACGCCGCCGTTTTCATTCTCGGTGACGGTCGGCTCGGGCGCCTTTTCGGATACGACATCGGCATCGACGGATGCGGCGATCGAGGTCTGCTCGCGCTCATCCGATGCGGCATCACGGTTTTCATCGGCAGCTTCAGCCGTCGAGTCGCCAGCGTTTGTATCAGCGCCGTTGCTGGCCGCGACCGATTCGCCTTCGTCATCCGACGATGCGTCACCGTCGTCTTCGGAAGAGCCTTCGGGCTTGTTTTCGTCGCGGCCGCGATTCTTGCCGCCGCGGCGCCTGCGGCGTCCACGGTTGCGATCCTGGCTCTTGCTATCGTCGCCTTCGTTTTCTTCGTCTTCTTCGTCCTCGGCTTCTTCCGCCTCGGCGCGCAGCAGCGCCTGCCGATCGGCAACCGGGATCTGGTAGTAGTCGGGATGGATTTCGCTGAATGCGAGGAAACCGTGACGGTTCCCGCCATACTCGACAAAGGCGGCCTGAAGGGACGGCTCAACCCGCGTTACGCGGGCGAGGTAGATGTTTCCTTTGAGCTGCTTTTTGTCCTGTGATTCGAAATCAAATTCTTCAATACGGTTACCGCGAACTACGACAACCCGTGTTTCCTCCGGGTGGGAGGCGTCTATCAGCATCTTGTTGGGCATTGTTTGTCCTCCCGGCAGCCGTCAGCCGCGGCTTGCGGGAACTCGTCCGCCGCCGTGAGTTTGCTGATGAAGGGGTGCCGGATGATTTTGCGCCCGCCGGTCGCAGCCAAAACGCCATGACGGAGCCGCCCGCTGCCGTGATGGCGCGGTTACCTGCGGACCTGTCCATGATTGCGTCAGTGGCCAATGCGTGACCTTGCGGAACCTTGTTTCAAATCTAAGCCCGGGAATCCGGACCAGCTACTTTGCTCTTACAGAGCCGGCGCGGAATGAGTGTCCGGCCGTTTTTCTCACGCAGTCGCTACCCCGCCACGGGCCGCGCCTGCGAATCTCGTCGCGATCACTGAAATCTCATCTCTTTTGCGAGTCGGGCCATCGCTCGTCGCGTGGTTCCCTAGCGGAAGGCGCTGAGGGCGCGGGCCCTGGATTACAGTGATCCAATGTCGCTTTTATGATTTGGCGAGGTCGAGCGCAACCCCGATTTCCGATGCCGGCAAAGCCTGATGCTCGACGTGGAGGGAAGCATTCCGACAAAGACTCGGTTAACCTTCTCTGGTTACCACTCGTTAATCGAAGGAGCCGCGTATTCGGCCCGCGAACGACAACGGTACGCAGCGACTGCGCACCTGCCTTTTGGAGCGGCAATAAAGAGATGGGGTTCGTGGCATTGACTGGCAAGAGCTTCCCGTTTGTGGGCGTTCAGCCCCAGGGCGCATTGTGCCGCGTGATGTTGGCGTTGATCGCATTCCTCGTCGTGTTTGCCGGCATCAATTGCCAGCCGGTTTGCGCCGCCGAAGCGATCAAGACGCTCGACTACAAGATGGCAGGCGACGCGACCCACATGCGCATCGTCATGAATTTCGACCGTGAGCCAGAACCAAAGTGGATGCTGTTGCGCAATCCGCATCGCCTGGTGATCGATCTGCCTGATGCCACGCTTGCGCTCGATGCCAAGGATCTCAAGCCGCGTGGGTTGATCAAGAGTGTGCGTTATGGTGCCTCGGGCGAGGGCGCCTCGCGGCTGATCGTGACCTCGAAAGGGCCTTTCAACGTCGAGAAAGTCGACGTTCTCAAGAACGAGGATGGTTCGGGTTACCGCCTGGTCGCCGACATCGCTGCGGCCTCGGAGCGCGAGTTCGATGCCGCACTTGCCATCCAGGCGGAGACCACCGGCTCGACGACGGCTAAGACCGACAGGCTCGGCAAGATGGCCAATCGCGGCGACCGGCCGTTCACGATTGTGCTTGATCCCGGCCATGGCGGCATCGACGGTGGAGCTGAAGGGCTGAACGGTACGGTTGAGAAAACCGTCACGCTCGCCTTTGCCAAGGAATTGAAGGACAAGCTGGCGGCCAACAGCGCCTACAAGGTCGTTCTGACGCGCGAGGGCGACGAGTTCCTGCGCCTCGACGACCGGGTTCGCATCGCGCGCCAGCAGGAGGCCGACCTTTTCATCTCGATCCATGCCGACACGATCCGGCTCAAGGGGATTCGCGGCGCCACCGTCTATACGGTGTCGGACAAGGCGTCCGACGCCGACGCGCAGGCGCTGGCCGATCGCGAAAACCTCTCCGATCAGCTTGCCGGCGTCGATGTTGCCGAAGAAAACCACGAAGTCTCCGACATTCTGGTCGATCTGATCCGGCGTGAGACGCATGGGTTTTCGGCACGCTTTGCCCGCTCTCTGGTTGGCGAACTGACGCCGACTGTTGGCATGATCAACAACCCGCATCGCTCCGCCGGCTTCAAGGTGCTCAAGGCACCTGATGTGCCGTCGGTGCTGGTCGAACTCGGCTATCTCTCCAATCCACAGGACGAAGAGCAGCTTCGCAGCGCCGATTGGCGCGAAAAGGCCGCAACGAGCATTTCGAAGGCTGTCGCTGCCTTCGTCGCCGAGCGAGGTGGCACAGGCGGCTGACGATGATCGCGGGGACCTCATGTCGGCGTTGCCGAGAGGTCACGGAGCGAGCATTTTGTTGTTGTTGTGGCCAGAATCTTCGGCGCTTGTCGGCCATTGCCGTATTTTGTCCACAACCGCACGACATGGGTGGCCGATTGCGGATCGGGACAGTACCTGCGGCTTGCGGTGATGGCGGGTTGGTTTAGGGAATCTCCGAACCTTATACTGGAGCGGGCATGATTCGTCTTATCGGCTATTTCTTCGGCATCGGCACGACGCTTGCGCTCGTCGTTGCGGCGGGCGTGGCGCTCTATCTCGGCCAGCTCACCAAGGAACTTCCCGACTACGAGGTGCTGGCCAAGTACGAGCCGCCGGTGACGACGCGCATCCATGCCTCCGATGGCGCGCTCATGGGCGAGTTCGCGCGCGAGCGCCGGCTCTATCTGCCGATCCAGGCTGTGCCAGATCGCGTCAAGGCGGCGTTCCTGTCGGCTGAAGACAAGAATTTCTACTCGCACCCCGGCATCGACATCATGGGCTTTTCGCGCGCCGCGCTCGCCTATGTCACCGGTGGTCCGACGCAAGGCGGCTCGACCATCACGCAGCAGGTCGCCAAGAACTTCCTGCTCTCCAACGAACAGACGATGGACCGCAAGGCCAAGGAAGCCATCCTGTCGTTCCGTATCGAGCAGGCCTACTCCAAGGACCGCATCCTCGAACTTTACCTCAACGAGATATTCTTCGGCCTCGGCGCCTATGGTATCGCCGGCGCGGCGCTGACCTATTTCGACAAGTCGGTGAACGAGCTGACGGTGGCCGAGGCCGCCTATCTCGCGGCACTGCCGAAAGGTCCGTCCAACTATCATCCGTTCAAATACGCCGCGCGCGCCGTCGAGCGGCGCAACTGGGTAATCCAGCAGATGGTCGTCAACGGCTACATTTCGAGCGAGGAGGGCGACAAGGCCAAGGCTGAGCCGCTCGGCGTGACGCCGCGCCGTACTGGCACCTATGTCTTCGCCGGCGAATATTTCACCGAGGAAGTGCGCCGCGAACTGATCTCACGCTACGGCCAGGATGCGCTCTACGAAGGTGGTCTGTCGGTACGCACCACGCTTGACCCAAAGCTGCAGGTCATGGCCCGCAAGGCCATGCAGTCGGGCTTCGAGAAATATGACCGCCTGCGCGGCTATCGCGGCCCGGTCAAGAATATCGACATCTCGGGCGACTGGGGCACGGCACTTGGGGCGGTCAAGGGCCTGGGCGACGTTCCCGAATGGCGCCTGGCAGTCGTTCTCGACAGCTCGAAGACAGGGCTCGATATCGGGTTGCAGCCCAAGCGCGAAATATCCGGTGCGCTGTCCAAGGATCGCGAGCAGGGTTCCGTGTCGAAAGACGACATGAGCTTTGCCATGCGATATGTCTCCGCCGGCAAGCGTCTCAAGGCCAATTCGCCCGCCGAAGTGCTCAAGCCCGGCGACGTGATCTACGTCCAGAAGAACGACGGCGCCGGTTATGCGCTGCGCCAGGTGCCGGAAGTGTCGGGTGGCCTCGTTGCCATGGATCCGCACACCGGCCGTGTGCTCGCCATGGTCGGTGGCTTCTCTTTCGCCCAGTCCGAGTTCAACCGCGCCACCCAGGCGATGCGTCAGCCGGGTTCGGCGTTCAAGCCGTTTGTCTATGCGGCGGCACTCGACAATGGCTACACGCCGGCCTCCGTCATCATGGACGGGCCGATCACCATCCAGTCCGGCAACACGAGCTGGTCGCCCAAGAATTACGACGGCAAGGCCGCCGGCCCCTCGACGTTGCGCACCGGCATTGAGCGCTCGCGCAACCTGATGACTGTTCGCCTGGCCAACGACATGGGCATGAAGACGGTCGCCGAATATGCCGAACGTTTCGGCGTCTACGACAAGATGGCGCCCTATCTGCCAATGGCGCTTGGTGCGGGCGAGACCACCGTCATGCGCATGGTTTCGGCCTATGCCGTGATGGCCAATGGCGGCCGCCAGATCAAGCCGTCGCTGATCGACCGCATCCAGGACCGTTACGGCAAGACCGTGTTCAAGCACGACGAGCGCGGCTGCGAAGGCTGCGTCGCTACCGAATGGGCCAACCAGCCCGAGCCGGAGCTGGTCGACAATTCCGAGCAGGTGCTCGACCCGATGACCGCCTACCAGATCACCTCGATGCTGGAAGGCGTTGTCCAGCGCGGCACCGCAACGACGCTGCTGTCGCTCAATCGCCCGATCGCGGGCAAGACCGGCACCACCAACGACGAAAAGGATGCCTGGTTCGTCGGCTACACCCCGAACCTGGTCGTCGGCCTGTATTTCGGCTTCGACAAGCCGCAGACGCTGGGCAAGGGCACTACCGGCGGCGGTCTTGCAGCACCGGTGTTCAAGGACTTCATGACTGTTGCGCTCGAAGGCACGCCCAAGGTCGACTTCGTCTTGCCAGACGGCATGAAGGTGATTTCGATCGACCGCAAGACCGGCATGCAGGCGGCGGAGGGCGCTCCTGGCACGATCATGGAAGCCTTCAAGCCCGGCACCGGACCTGCCGACAGCTACTGGGTCATCGGCATGGGCGAGGACGGCGCCAATGGCTATGGCGGCGCGCTTTCGCCCCAGGCCAGCAAAGCCATCAGCGAAGGCGGCGGCGGCCTTTACTAGGCTGGCGCTTCGGCCCGGCTGAGGCCGGCCTCATTGACGGAACTAAAAAAGCGCGCGGCCTGGCCGCGCGCTTTTTTGTTTGTGTGATTGCAGCCAACTCCGCTCTTGCAAATATCCAATCAGTTATATAGCCTATTGGTTATTAAGCGGGCATGGCGAAGTTCGAAGACATGTCGGAACTCGCGCAGCCCAGCCGTCCTTGAAGCAGCAGCCGCCAAGACGCGGGGACGCAGTCCGATTTCAAAGCAGGGAGAAGACGATGCAGAAGATCAGCCCGTTCCTATGGTTCGACAACCAGGCCGAAGAGGCCGCCAAATTCTACACATCGGTGTTCAAGAACGCCAAGATCGGCAAGATGACCAGATATGGCGAGGCGGGTCCCGGTCCGGCCGGCAGTGTCATGGTGGCCGAGTTCGAGCTCGAGGGCATGGGTTTCACCGCCCTGAACGGTGGTCCGCACTTCAAGTTCACCGAAGCGATCTCGATGTCCATCGACTGTAAGGATCAGGCCGAGGTCGATTATTTCTGGACCAAATTGTCGGAAGGTGGTCAGCCCGGCCAGTGCGGCTGGCTGAAGGACAAGTTCGGCCTTTCCTGGCAGGTCGTTCCGCAGGCATTGCCGCGGCTGCTCGGCGATGCCGATGCCGCCAAGGCCAGCCGGGTGATGCAGGCGATGTTGCAGATGACCAAGATCGACGTCGCCAAACTCGAGGCGGCTTACGCCGGTTAGGCAACGCAGGGCACGGCAAAGCCGATGGGCGGGAGCACATGGCTCCCGCCCATTTTGCTTTACACAGGGCGGCCTCATCCCTATGTTCCGCGCGGATTCAACAAGCCGCCTTCGGGCGCGAAACAAGCAAAAAGAAGCAATCTCCATGCGCGCGGAAACGCAGAACATTGTCGACGAAATCAGGCAGGCCATAAGCCTGCTGAGGAGGCATCTTTGACTGGGATCAGGCGGTAAAACGGCTTGATTACCTGAACATGCGGGCAGAGGACGGCAATCTCTGGAACGACCCGCAGGAAGCGCAGAAGCTGATGCGCGAGCGCCAGTCGCTCGACGACAGCATCCGCTCCATCCAGGGCCTCAGCCAGGCACTGGACGACAATATCGGCCTGATCGAGATGGGCGAGGAAGAGGGCGACGGCGACATCATCAGCGAAGCTGAAACCGCCATCCGTTCGCTGGCCGGCGAGATCCGGGCGCGCCAGATCGAGTCGCTGCTATCAGGTGAAGCCGACAAGAACGACACCTATCTCGAAGTCCACGCAGGCGCTGGCGGCACCGAAAGCCAGGATTGGGCGAACATGCTGCTGCGCATGTACACGCGCTGGGCCGAACGCCGCCGCTTCAAGGTCGAGATTCTCGAAGTCCATGACGGCGAAGAAGCCGGCATCAAGTCGGCAACGCTTCTGATCAAGGGCCACAATGCCTATGGCTGGCTGAAGACGGAATCGGGCGTCCATCGCCTGGTCCGCATCTCGCCCTATGACAGCAATGCGCGGCGCCACACGTCGTTTTCGAGCATCTGGGTCTATCCGGTCGTCGACGACGCGATCGAAATCGACGTCTCGGAGTCGGATGTCCGCATCGATACCTATCGTTCGTCCGGTTCGGGCGGCCAGCACGTCAACACCACCGACTCGGCTGTGCGCATCACGCATCTTGCCACCGGCATCGCGGTCGCCTGCCAGGCAGAGCGGTCGCAGCACAAGAACAAGGCCAAGGCCTGGGAAATGCTGCGCTCGCGCCTTTACGAAGAAGAGCTGAAGAAGCGTGAAGCAGTGGCCAATGCCACCGAGTCGTCCAAGAGCGACATCGGTTGGGGCCACCAGATCCGTTCCTACGTTCTCCAGCCCTATCAGCTGGTGAAGGACCTGCGCACCGGCGTCGAAAGCACGAGCCCGTCAGATGTGCTCGACGGCGATCTCGACGACTTCATGGAAGCGTCGCTGTCGCAGCGAATCGAAGGTGGGGCAGGGCAGGCCGTCGCCGATCTCGACTAGCGGCTTGCGCCCTGGCGCATTTTGAACCCGGCCATAGCTTTACCGCAATGGCCGGGTCAGCACTGCGGAACATTCTCGGTAGGTTTTCGTTAAGCATGCGGGCGTGGGATTCGCTTGGGGCGGGACCTCAGGGGGACACGCAATGCTGCGCCCAGGAAAACGCCCACAGCAGAGAATTTTTGCTGTTTCCGCCCTTATGCTGATTGCTCTCAACCTCCCACCAGCTGCCTTTTCGCACGACGCCCCAAAGGGCTGGGCCTACCCCTTTGCCTGCTGTTCTGGCTATGACTGCCGCGAAGTGCCGAAAAAGGCGATCAGCGAGCGCCCGCAAGGCTACGTCATCGAAGGCACGGGGGAGGTCATCACCTATCAGGACGCGCGCGTCAAAACCTCGCCCGATGGCGAGTACCACTGGTGTTCAGTCAGAGGTGCCGACAATACCCGAACCATCTGCCTGTTTGTGCCATCGAAATCGTATTGATGCTGGTGACGATTGTCTCGACTGCTCCTTGTCAGGAGCAGCCCATTATTGTGTGCTGTTGCTTGAGAGGTGGAGTGGCAACATGAGGAGACGGCCATGGTCATCAAGGGAAGCTGCCATTGCAAGGCGACAACGTTTGAAGTGACGGAGGCGCCGGAAACGGTGACGTCCTGCACCTGTTCGTTCTGTTCCAAGCGCGGCTCGTTGTGGGCCTATTACACGCCTGCCCAGTTCAAGCTCACCAGTCCGCCGGAAAATGTCTCGGTCTATGAGTGGGGATCGAAAACCGTGAAGCATGGCTTCTGCGCCATCTGCGGCTGCGGCACCTTCACCGAGACGCCCGACTGGTCGACGGGCGAACCGGATTTCGGCAACCCCAAGATCAGCGTCAATTCGCGCCTGTTGGACGACTTCGATCTCGACAAGGTCGAGGTGGTGGTGATCGACGGAAAGAACCTTTGGTAACAGGCAAAATTTCTCATGCAGGCGAGCTCGACTTTGCTCGCTTGTTACTGATGCCGTTCCGTTTTTCGCCGTATTTCATGCTACAAGGCCGAGGAAGGGCTTTGCGCGATGCGCCGTTGCGTTTCGCGGGTACTGAGAGGGACATCCTTATATGAAGAAGACAGTGATTTTCGCGCTGGCTGGCAGCATGTTTGTCGGCGCCTGCACGACCGACCCCTATACGGGTCAGCAGAAGGTTTCGAACGCAGCAGCAGGTGCTGGCATCGGCGCGCTGGCGGGTGCAGGCCTTGGCCTGCTCGCCGGTGGCAACGACCGCCGCAACGCGCTGATTGGCGCGGGCGTCGGCGCGTTGGCCGGTGGCCTTGCCGGCGGCTACATGGACAGGCAGGAATCCGAACTGCGCGCCCAGCTCCAGGGCAGCGGCGTCAGCGTCACCCGCGCCGGCGACCAGATCATCTTGAACATGCCGTCCAACATCACTTTCGCCACCGATCAGGACGCGGTGAAATCGGGCTTCTACAACACCCTCAATTCGGTGGCGCTGGTGCTGAAGAAGTTCAACCAGACCACGGTCGACGTGTTCGGCCACACCGATTCGACCGGTGGCGACCAGCACAATTTCGACCTGTCGCAGCGCCGTGCGTTGTCGGTGGCCAATTACCTCGGTTCCCAGGGTGTTGATTCGCGTCGCTTTGCCGTCACCGGCTTTGGTGCGACCCGGCCGATCGCATCCAACGCAACCGCCGATGGCCGCGCGCAAAACCGCCGCGTCGAGATCCAGCTGTCGCCGCTCACCTGAGCTGAGCTTTCGAACAGCCAAACGAGAACGGCCCCGCGAGGGGCCGTTTTTCGTTTGAGCCTCCGAAGCCTGATTGATGCGCAAAAGGCGCTGCAGCTCTCCAACTTGCTCTGGGCACAAAAGAAAACGGCCCCGCGCGGGGGGCCGTTTTTTAACAATGAGGCGCTTGGCTCTCAGATATTTGTCGTGATCAGCATGAAGGCCGGCAGGTCGTCGCCGAAACCAACCGTGCGGTCGTCGTCTTCCTCGCGGTCGCGATTGTTACGGCGGTGGCCGCGATTATCGTCGCGACGTGGCTTGTCTTCATGCTCGCGCGGCCTGCGATCGGCGTTGCCGTTCTTGATCGCTTCCTTGCGCTCGCGGCGCTCGTCGATGTCGGAAACGACGTTGCCGACGACAGGAGCTTCGGTTGCTGCAACTGCAGCCTGGACGACAGGCGCTTCTTCACGCGGCTTGCGGTCGCGTTCGCGGCCATGCTTTTCCTTGCCGGCGCGGCGTGGTGCGCCACGGCCACGGCGCGGAGCCTCGTCGTCGCCTTCGCTGGCAACAACCGTCGACAGGTCGCCATCGTGCCATTCTACAGGCAGGCCGGTCAGCCGCTCAATGGCGTCGACATATTTGGTGTCGGACTTGGTGACGATGGTGAAGGCTTTGCCGAGGCGTCCGGCACGACCGGTGCGGCCGATACGGTGGACATAGTCTTCCGCGTGAATCGGCACGTCGTAGTTGAAGACGTGGCTGACTTCGGGAATGTCGAGGCCGCGCGCGGCGACGTCGGAGGCGACGAGCAGCTTCAGCTTGCCGTCGCGGAAGCCGGCGAGCATCGCCATGCGCGCACGCTGGTCCATGTCGCCATGAAGCGCACCGGCGTCGAAGTCGTGCTTGACCAGCGAACGGAACAGCTCCGACACGTCGACCTTGCGGTTGCAGAAGATGATGGCGTTCTTGATCTCGTCGCCTTCGGCATTGATCAGCTTGCGCAGCGTTTCGCGCTTGTCCCACGGCTTGGGGCCGGACTTGACGAGACGTTGGGTGATGTTGGTGCTGGTCGATGCTGCCTTGGAGACCTCGACGCGGATAGGTGCGTGCAGGAACTGCTCGGTCAGCTTGGTGATTTCAGGCGGCATGGTCGCCGAGAAGAACAGCGTCTGCCTGGTGAAGGGGATCAGCTTGCAGATGCGCTCGATGTCGGGAATGAAGCCCATGTCGAGCATGCGGTCGGCTTCGTCGATGACCAGGATCTCGACGCCGGTGAGCAAAAGCTTGCCGCGCTCGAAATGGTCGAGCATGCGGCCGGGCGTGGCGATCAGAACGTCGGCGCCACGCTCAAGCTTCTTTTCCTGCTCGTCGAACGACACGCCGCCGATCAAAAGCGCGATGTTGAGCCGGTGGTTCTTGCCGTATTTGACGAAATTCTCTTCCACCTGGGCGGCGAGTTCGCGCGTCGGCTCGAGGATCAGCGTGCGTGGCATGCGTGCCCGGGCGCGGCCTTTTTCAAGGCGCGTCAGCATGGGCAGCACGAAGGACGCCGTCTTGCCGGTACCCGTCTGGGCGATGCCGAGCACGTCCTTTCCCTGCAGCGCGTGCGGGATCGCACCTGCCTGGATCGGCGTAGGCTGGGTGTAGCCGGCGTCGGTGACTGCGGAAAGGACCTTCGGCGAAAGGCCGAGGTCTGCGAAGGTCAACGCTTCTGAAGCGGTCTGAGTGTCTTCGGACAAGTTTGTTGGCTGTCTTTGCTCGTTCAAGGGCGCGGCGATCTGGCCACGACAGGCGCAACTCGCCTGCAATATGCCGCAACGCGATAGGCGTAAGTGCACGATTTGTCAACTCAAACTGGCACCAACACGGCGATTGCAGCTGTTTACTTCAAGCTTTGGCCCAATGCTCAGTATCTGAACTGCTCGGCCAGGATGCGCTCACTCCAGGAATGACCGGCATCGAACAGCAAGGTGGCGGTATGGTTCGCCGATTCCTTGACCTCGACCGAGACCACCGACTTGACTTCCGTGTGGTCGGCAACGGCGTTCACCGGACGCTTTTGTTCTTCCAGGATGTCGAAGCGAACCACCGCCGTCTTGGGCAGCAGAGCGCCGCGCCAGCGTCGTGGCCTAAACGGGCTGACCGGCGTCAGCGCCAGAAGCGGCGCGTCGAGCGGCAGGATGGGGCCGTGGGCCGATAGATTGTAGGCTGTGGACCCAGCCGGCGTTGCCACCATCACGCCGTCGCAGATCAGTTCCTCGAGCCGGACCTTGCCGTCGACCGAGATACGCAAGCGCGCCGCCTGGTAGGATTGGCGCAACAGCGAGACCTCGTTGATGGCAAGCGCGTCCCTGGTCACGCCGGCATCGTCGACCGTCACCATTTCCAGTGGCCGGATGGTTTCGGCAACCGCTGCGGCAAGGCGCTCGGGCAGGGCGCTCTCGTTGTATTCGTTCATCAGGAAGCCGACAGTGCCACGGTTCATGCCGTAGACGCGTTTGCCGGTGCTCATCGTTTCGCGCAGCGTCTGCAAAAGGAAACCGTCGCCGCCCAGGGCGACAACGATGTCGGCCTGATCGTAAGGCGTCTGGCCATAGCGCTTGGAAAGGCGCTCGGCCGCGGCGTCCGCCTCCGGTGTGCCGGAGGATGCGAACGAGAATGTCAGCGACTTGGCGTCCATGTGCTCCCTAGAGGCGGTCCGAACGCCGATGTCGTCCGCCGGCAACCGGGGTAGCATGCTGATTTGTCGAAGCAAAGGGAGCGAGATAGGCGCTGTGTGTCGCCGGGCCAGTCGGCCAAAGCCCATCCGGCCGCGGCCCTGACGATCTCGCATATGCCGCTGCGCACCGGGCGGGGCCAGGCCTGTACATCGGTGCCAGGATGGCAAAGCATTAAGCTTAGGCCGCTATCGACCTTGGCGACAGGGATTGGAATTGCAGGGGCAGCGCTGTGTGGAAAATCGCGTTCAAGGCCAGCTTGATCACCATTGCCGTCATCTTCGTCAGCCAGATCGTCTCGTTTTCGATCCGCTATTCGGCCGGCCAGCCCTTCACGGCGTTTGTTTTCGCGATGAACTCGATCCTGCCGGTGCTGACGGCGTTTCCGGCCGGCTTCATGATTGTCTGGCAAAACGAGAAGCTGAAGCGGGCATTTGCGGAGCTGAGTGAGGCTCACGCCCAGCTCAAGGCAAAGGCGACGCATGACCAGATGACCGGGCTGTTGAACCGCGAGGCCTTTTTCGAGAAGTCGAAACAAGCGCGGCGCAAATGCGATCACGGCGCGCTTTTGTTGATCGACGCCGACAATTTCAAGAGCATCAATGACAGCTTTGGCCATCTCGTCGGCGACGAGGCGCTGAAGCTGATTTCAAGCGCGTTGCGGGTGTCGATCCGCGAGCATGATCTTGTCGGGCGCGTCGGCGGCGAGGAATTTTGCGTTTTCTTGCCTGCGACAAATCGCAACGACGCGGCAGCTGTCGCCGAACGTATTCGCATGGAGGTCGAGCAACTGGTCTTTCATCCGGTCGATGGATACCTGCATCGGTTGACCGTCAGTATCGGGGCGGTCGTGTCGGACGGGCAGCAGCCGACATCGCAACTGATGCGCCTGGCCGACCGCTGCCTCTACGAGGCCAAGGAGCAAGGGCGCAATCGTGTGGTGTTTGCAAAGTCGATGACGTCGGTCACCTAGCAAATCGAACGGCAGCCTGCCGCCGAAGAGGTCAGCCCAGGCCGGTGACGTGGCGCAGGTAGAAGGCGAGCGCGATGAAGCCAATGATCGCAGCGATGCCGGTCCAATCGACCCGCGCTTGCTTGATCTGGCGAAACAGCTTGAGCAACAGCAGCCAGGCGACAATCACCACCACGGCAATGATCACGAACCTGAGCATTCATCACCTCCCAAGCAGGGGCCGATCGACCCGCGCCAAATATGTAGTGAGTACCTGCACGCAGTTTTAGGTCTCTCACACCGCACTGCCTGGGGATGCTGCGCCACTCTTTCGAAATTGTCTTTACTGGACCGCAAAATATGCTAACGGGAGCAAATTGCCCTTGTAGCTCAGATGGTAGAGCAGCGGTTTTGTAAACCGAAGGTCGCGGGTTCGATTCCTGCCGGGGGCACCATTTCACAAGCCGCTGCTAATTTTGGTGCCAAGTCCGTCTCGGCTCTGGCGAGAGAGTTGCTCGAACAATAATTCGTTCGTGCTTTGCGAGGTATTTCCTCTCCCCACCTGGCCTCGAATAGCATCGCTGAAAACGGGAGACGGCCCTATCGGCAAGCGAAGAAAGTCGAATATGGGCCAACTACCGAAACACCCGCGTAGCGCAGATTGGGCCGAAGCAAGTTCGTCCTATGGAGGGCGGAGTTCTTCCATCCCGCAAAAAGTTGCTGTGCGTTTTGATAGTTGTAGCCAACGTTCTCCGCACATACCACACTGAGCCCGGCGGCCTTCGCCTGGGCTGATCGCTGGCGAAAGCCATCATGGCCGAGGCTGTTTCTAGCCGCCTGGTACCGGCTATGCTGCCGCGCCAAAGCCTGCAGCGTACGATTGGAGGTTAGGGGCGCAAGGC
Source organism: Aminobacter sp. GW821-FHT11F06 (assembly GCF_058808215.1). Lineage (NCBI taxonomy): Bacteria > Pseudomonadati > Pseudomonadota > Alphaproteobacteria > Hyphomicrobiales > Phyllobacteriaceae > Aminobacter > Aminobacter sp. GW821-FHT11F06. Next base: position 95,202 of record NZ_JBXARL010000013.1, read on the forward strand.
CGCGGCTCACCCTGTAGGCATTGATCAGGGCAAGTGTCTCGGGGCCAAAATCGGCGGCTGCGGCGATGGCCTGTGTCATACCTAAGCAACCGGAGACGAGGACCGCAATTGCGACCGTTCTCGATGTGTTTGATATCGAACCCATAGTGTTTGCACCAGTGTTCGTGTGTTTGCGCAGCCCGGTCTTTTGCTTGACTGCCGCTCTCACCACCCGCCTGATCTTGCAGCAGAATTGCAGGACAAAGGGTGATCTCGCAAGATGTCCAAGTTTGGGCTTGTGTTGAAGTTTGGAGGATTTCCATCTCGCGGTCCAACTCCCGCAGTTCCAGGAGTTCGCGCGTTGCGCGACCGCGTAAAGCGCCAGCTTGCAACGCGACCGAATTTCGCGCGTGCATTCAAAGTGTAATTTTCGCGCTGGCAAGGCGCATGGTCAAATCACCATGCGCGTTTTTGCACCGGATATACCCATTTTCGTGGGGGCAAGGCTATGCGGCCACTGCGCGCCGAGCAAAGCTTGGTCGGCGCGCAGTCGCATGGCATCAGGCTTCTTCTTCGACAAAGACCTCGTCGCGCTTCTTGCGCACTGCCGGCAGCAAGACGACGATCAGCACGCAGGCGGCCAATGCCAGCAACCCGGCGCTGATCGGACGGGTGACAAAGGTGGTCGGGTCGCCGCGCGACAGGATCATGGCCCGGCGCAGGTTTTCTTCGAGCAGCGGCCCCAGCACGAAGCCGAGGAGCAAAGGTGCCGGCTCGCAACGCAGCTTGACCAGCGCGTAGCCGATGAGGCCGAAGAAGGCGACGGCGTAGAGGTCGAAGACGTTGGAGTTGACGCTGTAAACACCGATGGCGCAGAACGCCATGATGATCGGAAACAGCACGTAATAGGGCACCGTCAAAAGCTTCACCCACAGCCCGATCAGCGGCAGGTTGAGGATGATCAGCATCAGGTTGCCAATCCACATCGAGGCGATGATGCCCCAGAACAAGGCCGGCTGCTCGGTGGCGACATTGGGGCCAGGCACGATGCCCTGGATGATCATCGCGCCGATCATCAGCGCCATGACCGGGTTGGCCGGGATGCCGAGCGTCAACATCGGGATGAACGAGGTCTGCGCACCCGCATTGTTGGCCGATTCGGGACCTGCGACGCCTGCCACGGCACCCTTGCCGAACTCTTCAGGGTGCTTGGATACGCGCTTTTCGACTGTGTAGGAGGCGAAGGCCGCAAGGATCGCGCCGCCGCCGGGCAGGATGCCGAGGGCCGAGCCGATCGCGGTGCCGCGCAGGATGGGCGCTGCCATCTCGCGGAAATCCTGGCGCGTCGGCATCAGGCCCGAAACCTTGGCCATCAGCACTTCGCGGGTCTTTTCGCTTTCGAGGTTGCGCAGGATTTCGGCGACGCCGAACACGCCGACCGCGACCGCAACGAAGTTGAGCCCGTCGGCATATTCGCGGATGCCAAGGGTGAAGCGCGGCGTGCCGGTGTAGATGTCGGTGCCGACGAGGCCGAGCAGCAAGCCAAGGACGACCATCGCCAGCGCCTTGATGATCGAGCCATGCGCAAGCGCGATAGACGAGACCAGGCCTACGACCATTAGCGAGAAATATTCGGCAGCACCGAACTGTAGCGCTATGGCCGTCAGCGGCGGGGCGAAGATGGCGACCAGGAACGTCGACACTGTGCCCGCAAAGAACGAGCCGATGGCGGCGATGGCGAGTGCTGCGCCGGCGCGGCCCTTGCGCGCCATCTGGTAGCCGTCGATTGCGGTGACGGCGGATGAGGATTCGCCGGGCATGTTGATCAGGATGGCGGTGGTCGAGCCGCCATACTGCGCGCCGTAATAGATGCCGGCGAGCATGATCAGCGAGGAGACCGGATCGCCGATCTGGAAGGTAATCGGCAACAGCATGGCGATGGTGGCGGTGGCGCCGATGCCGGGCAACACGCCGATGAGCGTGCCGAGCAAAACGCCGATCAGGCAGAAGCCGAGATTGGCGAGCGTTGTGGCGGTTGAAAAGCCGAGCGCGAGATTGTCGAAGAGTTCCATCACATCCTCCTCAGAACGGCAGCCAGGGGCCGAAACGCTGGAACGGCAGGCCGAGCGCGTAGCTGAACACGGCGACCGAAAACAGCGTGACCCCGGCGGCGAGGATGACAGCGGCGAGCGGCTTCATCCGTGACGAGGCGAAGGCCGCGATCAGGCAGGTCAAAAAGATCGACGGAACGAAACCGAGCCCGCGCACTGTGAGGCCAAAGAAGATGGGCGCCGGCAAGATGAAGGCCATGCCGCGCCAGGCGACGGGGCCAATCGGCTCGCCTTCGATCCGTGTGGCCTGGACGATGACGACGAGGCCAAGCAGGATCAGCACCGAGGCCAGGACCAGCGGAAAGTAACCCGGTCCCATGCGGAAGGTGGTGCCGAGCTCAAGACCCAGCGACTGGATGGCGAAAAACGCGCCGGTGGCGACGAAGATCGCTCCGCAGGCGGCGTTGGTGGGATCTATGGCGAGGTTTTTCATGGGAAGGCCCTCCGCTGGCGCCTGATGTCGATGTTGCGCTGCCCCTCATCCGCCTGCCGGCACCTTTTCCCCGTAGAGTGACGGGGAGAAGGGAACTGGCATCAAACGCCGCTCTGCGACGTCGGCGATGAGCAAGAGGCTGCGGCAGTCTGCCTTCTCCCCGTTCACGGGGAGAAGGTGCCGGCAGGCGGATGGGGGGCGGCGCCTGGCGCTGCCGGTTTCCGCTGCAGGCGAGACGGCTTTAGTCGGCGAACTGGCCGGCGCTCTCGATGATCGGCTTCCAGCGGGCGATTTCGCCTTCAAGCTTGGCCTTGAGGGCGGCCGGCGTGGCGTCGGCGTCCGACGACGGCACGGTGCCGAGTTCGGCGAAGCGGGCAACGACATTGGGGTCCTTGAGAGCGACTTGCAGCGACTTGGACAGACGCTCGGTCACCTCAGTCGGGGTGCCCTTGGGCGCATAGAGGCCGTGCCAGATGCCGACTTCCATGCCGTCGAGGCCACCTTCCCCAGTGGTCGGAACGTCGGCAAGCACGTCGAGGCGCTTGGGCGAGGTGACGGCATAAGCCTTGATGGTGCCGCCCTGGATCTGCTTGGTGGTGTTGGTGGTCTGGTCGCACATGATGTCGACCTGGCCGCCGAGCAGGTCGGTCATGGCAGGGCCGGTGCCCTTGTAGGGAACGGTTACCAGCGGCGTGCCGATGGCGCTCATGAACAACATGCCGCACAGATGCGAGGCCGCACCGATGCCGGCATTGGCGACGGTGACGGTGTCCTTGTTGGCCTTGGCGTATTCGACCAGGCCCTTGAGGTCGGTTGGCGCAAGGTCCTTCTTGGCAACGATCGTCATCGGCACTTCGGTGACCAGGCCGACATATTCGAAGGCATTCAGCGTGTCATAGGCGAGCTTGCGGTAGAGCGTGGCGCTGGTGGCCATGCCGATGTGGTGCAGCAGAAGCGTGTAGCCATCCGGATCAGCGGCGGCGACGCGGCCGGCTCCGAGCGTTCCGCCGGCACCGCCAACGTTTTCGACGATGACCTGCTGGCCGAGGTCCTTGGACATCGATTCGGCGACGAGGCGCGTGACCGTGTCGGTCGGGCCACCGGCGGAGAACGGCACGACAACGGTGATGGTGCGCTCAGGATAGGCCTGCGCGTTGGCGGCGAGCGGGAATGCGGCAAGCGTTGCGGCGGCCGTCAGCGAGGCGAGCAGTCTCTTCATGAAATCCTCCCGGGATCTGTATCTGTGCTTCCACCCGCGCCTGGTCCCTCCCTGCGCCGGCGGTGGATGGGTAACTAGGAGCGACTGGATGCGCGCACCGCAAGGCATGCGCACGCATCCGGGCGGCTAAAAACGTTCGAGATCAGCACCGGTGGGTGGAAAAGGTGACGTTGCCCTCTTGCCGTGTGTGGATTTCCACACACGGGCGCAGCCGGTCAGGCCTCCGGGCCGTCGCTGCCACCGAGGCGGTTCTTGTCGAGGCCGTAGCGCTGCATCTTTTCGTAGAGCGTTTTGCGGGAGATTCCGAGCTGCTCATAGACCGGCTTGAGGCTGCCGCCATGGGCAAGCAGGGCCGCCGAGATCGCATTTTTCTCAAAGTCTGCGACGCGGTCGGCAAGGCGGTCGCCACTGCCGTTCGCCGCAGTTGGGCTTTCGGGCAATTGCAGGCCAAGGCCGAGCACGAAGCGGTCGGCGGCGTTGCGCAGCTCACGCACATTGCCCGGCCAGTCGCGGCGGGCGACTTCGGCGATGGCCTGGGGCGGCACTTCGACATCGTCGCGCCGGTAACGTGCTGCTGCTTCACGCGCCAGCTGGAGGAACAGCAAGGGCACGTCCTCGCGCCGTGCCGAAAGGGAAGGCATGCGCAACGTCACGACATTGAGCCGGTAGAGCAGGTCAGCGCGGAAACGGCCGGCGGCGACCTCGGCGTCGAGATCGACCTTGCTTGTGGCGACGAAGCGAACGTCGAGCGCGATCGGCTCGTTGGAGCCCAGGCGGGTAATCACGCGCTCCTGGATGACACGCAGGAGCTTGACCTGCAGGTCCGCCGGCATCGAGCCGATCTCGTCCAGCAGCACCGTGCCGCCGCGCGCGTGCTCGAATTTTCCGTAGCGTGACCTGAGCGCGCCGGGAAAAGCGCCGGCCTCGTGGCCGAACAGCTCACTTTCGATCAGGGTTTCGGGCAGGGCGGCACAGTTGATGGCAACGAAGGGCTTTGTCGCGCGGCCGCTGATGTCGTGCAGCGCGCGTGCCGTGACCTCCTTGCCGGTGCCGGTGTCGCCGATGATCAGAACGTCGGCGTCGGTGGCAGCGACCGCGCGCAGCTTGTAGCGCAGGTCGACCATCGTCTGGCTGCGGCCGGGCAGGCGCGCTTCGATGTCGTCGCGCTTGCCGGCGACTGCGCGCAGCTCGCGATTTTCCAGCACCAGGCTGCGCCGGTCGATGGCACGCGCCGCCATCTCGGTGAGATGTTGGGTGACGAATGGCTTTTCGACAAAATCATAAGCGCCTTCGCGCATGGCGCGGACCGCGAGCTGAACATCGCCGTGGCCGGTGACAAGGATCACAGGAATGTCGGCGTCGACCTCGCGGATACGGCTCATCAGCGTCATGCCGTCCATGCCGGGCATGCGCACATCGGTGATGACGACGCCGTTGAAGCCTTGGGTGATGAAGTCGAGCGCGCGTTCGGCCGACGAAAAATCCTCGACGATGAAGCCGGCAAGGTCGAGCGACTGCGCAGTTGAACGCCTGAGTTCGTCCTCGTCGTCAACCAGAAGAACGATGGGTGGTTTCATTCCGCGGCCTCGCGGACGGCTGCTCGTGCCGCGTCGAGCTCGATGGTGAACAAGGCGCCGCCCTCTGGATGGTTCAAGATGCCAAGACTCCCACCGAAGTCCTTGACGATATTATACGAAATGGAAAGACCAAGGCCTAGCCCTTTGCCGACGCCCTTGGTTGAGAAGAACGGATCGAAGATGCGCTCGGCAATGGCTGCCGACACGCCGGGGCCATGGTCACGGATCGAGATGGTGACCTTGGCGCCCTTGCGTCGTGCGGTAAGCTCAATGTTCCGGTCCGCCAACCCTTCGACCGCATCGGCCGCGTTGGTGACGATGTTGACCAGCACTTGCTGCAGGCGCACCGAGCCGGCCTTGACGGCGAGCGGCGTCGAGCCGAGATCGACGATCAGCTTGGCGTCGGCTGCCTTGAGGCGCCAGGCGACGATTTCCTGCGTATCGCGCACAACCTCTTCAAGTGCTACCGGCCCGAGCTTCTGGTTCGGCTTGCGGGCGAAGTTCCTCAGGTGCCGGCTGATCGACGCCATCCGGTCGGCGAGCTTGGAAATGCGCGAGACATTGTCGCGGGCTTCTTCGATTCGGGAACGGTCGAGCAGCGTTGCGGCGTTGTCGGCATAGGTCTTCACTGCCGCCAGTGGCTGGTTGAACTCATGCGAAAGGGCAGCCGACATCTGGCCAAGGGCGGCGAGCTTGCCGGCCTGGATCAGGTCCGCCTGGGTTCGGCGCAGCTGCTGCTCGGTGGCGCGGCGTTCGCCAACTTCGGTCTCAAGCCGGCTGTTGACCTGCGCCAGATCGGCGGTGCGCTCCTCGACCCGCCGTTCGAGCTCGACCTGCGCGCTTTGCTGCATCTGCATGCGCTCGGTGAGGCGGGCGCGGCGCTGCAGGATGATCGCGCCGCCGAGACCGGCAAGGGCAAGTGCCAGAAGGGCGGAGATAACGGCTGCCAGAGCCTGCGTATGCGCCGAAGCCGTATCGGCGAGCACATGAACCGTCCAGCGCGCCTGTGGCATCTGCTCGGCGAGTTCGAGGAACTCGCGCGACTTGCCGCCTTCGGTGATGCGGAGCAGCAGATTGCCGTCGTCGGTGGTGCTTCGCGTGACCGGCAGCTCGCGCAGCATGGCGTCGGCATAACGGCGCGAGGCTTCGGTGCGGGCGAGACGTTCGTCGGTCAGCGGGCGGAGGCTGGCATAAAGCCAGCTTGGCTGGCCGCTCATGAAGATGATGCCTTCGGGGTCGGTGACGATGATCTCTTGATCGCCACCTTTCCACGACGCTTCGATGGCGTCGACGTCGACCTTGAAGACAACGACGCCGCGAATTTCCATGCCGATGCGGATCGGAGAGGAGAAATAATACCCGCGCTTGAGCGAGGTGGTGCCGAGCGCGAAGAAGCGCCCTTGGTTGCCGCGGATGGCATCCTGGTAATAAGGCCGGTAGGAGAAATTCTCGCCAACAAAGCTGATCGGCAGGTCGTGGTTGGAAGCCGAGATCGTCTCTCCGCCGGGGAGTAGGACGTAGATGTCAGAGGATTTCAGCAGCGCATTGATTTCCTTGAGGTAATCGTTGGCGCGTGCGCGCAGTGCCGGATTGTCCGGGTCGCTGACCAGTTCCTTGATATCGTCATGGTCGGCGATCAGTTCGGGCAAGGGCTCGAAGCGGTTCATCTGGCCCGAGAGTGCAGCGACCGCGAGGCGCAGCGTGGTCTGGCCGCGCGATGCTGCTTCGTCGAGATAGATCCGGTTGGCGAAGGCGCCGCCGAAAAACACGATGGCCACTGCCAGGGTCGCCACGGCGAGACCCGACCACAGCCAACGGCGTCCTCCTGGAAATTGCGGCATCGATGCGCCCGAACCTGATTGATACTACCGAGTATAGCGGGCGGCTGTGCCCAAACAACCAAGGCGCAGTTTTCCGTCGGATGCGAGGAAACTATTCCGCAGCTTCCGCGTCTGCCTTGCCGACGGCATCCTGGCAGATGTCGCACCAATCGGCATTGACCAGCGTTGCCATGCGCTCGACGCCGATCCTGACCGCCGCATTGGTGGCACCGGCAGCCGGCACTACCTCGTCATAAGCGCGCAGCGATACGTCGCAATAGATCGGCAGCGGTGTCGCCAGGCCGAAGGGACAGACACCGCCCACCGGATGGCCGGTGATCTCGGCAACCTGCTCGACATCAAGCATGCGTGGCTTGCCGCCGAACGCATCGCGGGACTTTCTGTTGTCGATGCGGGCGTCACCACGGGCAACGACCAGCAGGACGCGGTCGCCGACGCGCAGGCAGATAGTCTTGGCGATCTGGGCCGGCTCGACACCGTGAGCTTCAGCCGCAAGGCTAACCGTGGCCGAGCTTGTCGGCGTCTCGATGACTTCGATGTCGGGGGCGTGTTCGGCGAAGAAGGCTTTGACCGACTGCAGGCTCATGTTCGTTTCCAGCACTTGTCATTGCAAATTCGGCCCTGACTTCAGCCGTTGTGGTTGTGCTGTCAAGGTCAGATGCTTGGCAAGGCGCCGTCCGGCGAACCGCCGATCATCCTGGTCAGCTCGGCGGCGGCGGCGCGAACGATTGGCCCGATTTCGGCGAGACGTTCGGGCGTCACGCGTACAGTAGGCCCGGAAACCGAAACGCCGCCAATGGGTTCGCCGAATTCGTTGAACACCGCTGCTGCCACGCAGCGCATGCCGGGATAGCGTTCTTCGTCGTCCACTGACCAGCCGCGCGCGCGGATCTGGTCGAGGTCGCGGGCAAGGGCTGCCGGTTCCGACAGCGTTCGTTCGGTATAGGCATCGAGCCCTGCCTTTCGGACGATCGCGTTGACGCGGTCGCGGTCGAGATGGGCAAGGACTGCCTTGCCGATGCCTGAGGCATGGAACGGGCTGCGCGTGCCCGGCCGGAAAAAGGCGCGGATTGCCTGATGCGTCTCGACCTGGCTGACGAAGACCACGCAATCGTCTTCGGCGACGCCGAGATTGGCGGTCTCGCCGGTCTTTTCCATCAGTTCCTGCATGACGGTACGGGCACGGTCGACAAGCTTGCGCCGACGCAGGAAGGCGGCACCCATGCGATAGGTCTCGACCCCGATCGACCAGAGCTGGCCGTCGCTGTCGAACTCGACCATGCCATGGTTCTGCAAGGTGGTCAGCATGCGGTAGGCGGTTGCCGCGGCAAGGTCCGATGCGGCTGAAATCTCGCTCAGCGAAAGCCCGTCGCTATGTGCGACGATGGCAAGGATGCGCAGTGCGCGATCAAGCGATTGCACCGATCCGGCCTCTGGTGCGGGCTGGAAGGCACGGGGTCGTCCGCGCTGCCGCTTTTCGGTCGTTGCCATGCCAGTGCTCCAGATTGCGTCTAAAAAACTTTTTCACTGAAATTGATGTGCTGCGCAACGAAAAATGAAAACATACGCAAAATCAATGGGAAGTGTGCTGATTTAAATAATGAAAAAATATTTTGAAAAAATTGCAAAAACCAGATCGCAGTGACACGATCAGCCAACATTCGGTTTCCAGTTGGAGGTAAGACCATGGCAAGGATGCGTGCTGTCGATGCAGCGGTCCTCGTTCTCGAAAAGGAAGGTATCTCCTGTGCCTTCGGCGTGCCGGGCGCGGCCATCAACCCGTTCTATTCGGCGTTGAAGGCGCGTGGTTCGATCCGCCACATCCTGGCGCGCCACGTCGAGGCGGCATCGCATATGGCCGAGGGCTATACCCGCACCACAGCCGGCAATATCGGCCTGTGCATCGGCACCTCAGGTCCGGCCGGAACCGACATGATCACCGGGCTCTATTCGGCCTCGGCCGACTCGATCCCGATCCTGTGCATTACCGGTCAGGCGCCGCGCGCACGCCTCAACAAGGAAGACTTTCAGGCCGTCGATATCGCGGCGATCGCCGCACCCGTCACCAAATGGGCCGTCACTGTCATGGAGCCGTATCTGGTGCCGATGGCGTTGCAGAAGGCTTTCCACCTGATGCGCACGGGCAGGCCGGGGCCGGTGTTGATCGACCTGCCGGTCGACGTCCAGCTCGCCGAGATCGAATTCGACATCGACACCTACGAGCCGATGGTTGTCCAGAAGCCGGCGATGACGCGTGCCCAGGCCGAAAAGGCGCTGTCGATGCTCAACGACGCCGAGCGGCCGCTGATCGTCGCCGGCGGCGGCATCATCAATGCCGACGCGTCCGATCTGCTCATCGAATTCGCCGAGATATCGGGCATCCCCGTTGTTCCGACCCTGATGGGCTGGGGCTCGATCCCCGACGATCACCGCCTGATGGCCGGCATGTGCGGCCTGCAGACCTCGCATCGCTACGGTAACGCCACGATGCTCGCCTCCGACTTCGTGCTGGGCATCGGCAACCGCTGGGCGAACCGCCACACCGGTTCTGTCGAAAAATACACTGCCGGCCGCAAGTTCATCCATATCGATATCGAGCCGACCCAGATCGGCCGCGTCTTCGCGCCCGATCTCGGCGTGACCTCCGACGCCGGCGCGGCGTTGAAGATGCTACTCGACGTCGCCACCGAGTGGAAGACGGCTGGTAAGCTGCGCGACTGGTCCGGCTGGGCCAAGGAGTGCCAGGCGCGCAAGAAGACCATGAAGCGCAAGACCCATTTCGAACAGGTGCCGCTCAAGCCGCAGCGCGTCTATGAGGAGATGAACAAGGCGTTCGGCCGCGACACCACCTACGTCACCACCATCGGCCTGTCGCAGATCGCCGGCGCACAGTTCCTGCATGTCTACAAGCCGCGCAACTGGATCAATTGCGGTCAGGCCGGCCCGCTCGGCTGGACACTGCCGGCAGCGCTAGGCGTTCGTGCCGCCGATCCGAACCGCGACATCGTTGCTTTGTCTGGCGACTACGACTTCCAGTTCATGATTGAGGAGCTGGCCGTCGGCGCGCAGCACAAGCTGCCCTACATCCATGTTGTCGTGAACAACGCCTATCTCGGCCTCATCCGCCAGGCGCAGCGTGGTTTTGCGATGGATTTCGAGGTCAGCCTGTCGTTTGAAAACATCAACCGCTCAGGCGACCCCGAGGCAGGATACGGCGTCGATCACGTCGCTGTCGCCGAGGCCATGGGCTGCAAGGCGGTTCGGGTGCGCAAGCCGGAGGAATTCGCCGCGGCCTTCAAGCAGGCCAAGCAGCTCATGAAGGAGCATCAGGTGCCCGTCGTCCTTGAGTTCATCCTCGAACGGGTCACCAACATCTCCATGGGCGTCGAGATCGACAATGTCGTCGAGTTCGAGGAGCTTGCCGAAAGCAACGAAGACGCACCGACCGCAATCATGCTGCTCGATTGATTTTCCGAGGAAGAGCCTATGCCCAAGTTTTCAGCCAATCTTTCGATGCTCTTTGGTGAGCATGACTTTCTCGACCGCTTCGATGCCGCCGCCCGCGCCGGTTTCAAGGGCGTTGAATACATCGCGCCCTACGACCACGCCCCCGATGTGGTGGCTGCGCGCCTGAAGAAGAACGGCCTCACCCAGGCGCTGTTCAACCTGCCGCCCGGCGATTGGGCGGCAGGCGAACGCGGCATCGCCGTGCTGCCGGATCGCATCCACGAGTTCCGCCAGGGTGTCGACAAGGCCATCGCCTATGCGCATGCGCTCGGCTGCGAGCAGGTCAACTGCCTTGCCGGCATTGCGCCAGCCGGAAATGCGCGTGACGTGCTGGAAAACGTGTTCGTCGAAAATCTCGCTTTTGCCGCTGACAAGCTGAAGGCGGCGGGCATTCGCCTGTTGATCGAGCCGATCAACACCAGGGACATTCCGGGCTTCTTCCTGACCAACACCAGGCAGGCGCTTGGCATCATGGACCGGGTCGGCTCGGACAACCTCTATTTGCAATACGACATCTATCACATGCAGATCATGGAGGGCGATCTCGCCCGCACCATCGAGGCCAATCTCGGCCGCATCGCGCATGTGCAGTTGGCGGACAATCCCGGTCGTCACGAGCCGGGAACGGGCGAGATCAACTACCCGTTCCTCTACGATCACCTCGACAGCATCGGCTACACCGGCTGGGTCGGCGCCGAATACAAGCCAAAGGCAGGGACGGTCGAGGGACTGGGATGGTTCGCGGACTTTGCCAGCAAGGACAGTGCTGCGGCTTGAGCCCCGAACGACGTTTTGAAGGAATATGAAAATGGAAAAAATTGGCTTCATCGGGCTCGGCATCATGGGTGCGCCGATGGCGGGGCATCTGCTGGACGCGGGTTATGAGGTTACGGCGAGCGACCATCGCGGGGCGCTGCCGCAGGCGCTGGTCGCCAAGGGCCTGAAGAAAGTGACCGGTCATCAGGCGCTGGCCAAGGCTTGTGACATCATCATCCTGATGGTGCCGGATACGCCGCAGGTCGCCGATGTCCTGTTTGGTGAAAACAGCGTTGCATCAGGTCTTTCCAAGGGAAAGCTCGTCATCGACATGAGCTCGATCTCACCGATCGAGACCAAGGAATTCGCCAGAAAGATCAACGAGCTAGGCTGCGATTATCTCGACGCCCCAGTCTCCGGCGGTGAGGTCGGTGCCAAGGCGGCATCGCTGACCATCATGGTTGGCGGCGAGGAAAAGCCGTTCGAGCGTGCCCGTCCCGCGTTCGAAAAGATGGGCAAGAACATCACCTTGGTCGGCCCCAACGGCGTCGGCCAGACGACAAAGGTCGCCAACCAGATCGTGGTCGCGCTCACCATCGAAGCTGTGGCCGAGGCACTGGTGTTCGCGTCGAAGGCTGGAGCCGATCCGGCAAAGGTGAGGCAGGCGCTGATGGGCGGTCTCGCAGCTTCACGCATCCTCGAAGTGCATGGCGAGCGTATGGTCAAGCGCACCTTCGCGCCTGGCTTCCGCATCGAACTGCACCAGAAGGATCTCAACCTTGCTCTGCAAGGCGCCAAGGCGCTCGGCGTGTCGCTGCCCAACACCTCGATGACGCAGGAGTTGTTCAACTCCTGCATCGCCAATGGCGGGGCCAAGCAGGATCACTCGGCCCTGGTGCGCGCGCTCGAAAGGATGGCCAATTTCGAGGTCGGTTCTGAGGCAGGTGGGGTCAAGAACGAAGCAGCATAGGCAGGAGAGGGCGTGGCGTAACGTTCCCAAGTTGCGCCTTTTCCAAGCCGTCGAAGAGCGGGTTCCGGCATGATCGCCGGAGCCCGTTCCGCGTTTCGTTCCGGGGCCGCTGCGTCTTAGTTCGCGCCAAGCTTGCTCCAGGTCGCGCCCGCATCGCCGCTGACCACGATCGCCAGCTCGCCGGTGACGGCGACCATACGCTCAGGCGACTTGGCATCGGCTGCAAGATGCAGGATGTAGCCCGCGCTGTCGGGTCCTTGCCCAATGGTCTCGAATTTCGGCGCGGCTTCTGTAGCCCTGAGCAGGCCGCGGCCGGGCACGAAGGCGTAGATCGTGCCCTCGGCGGTCAGTTCGACTGTCGTGACCGGCACATCGGCGATCAGCGTCTGCCAATTCTTGGCACCGTCGCGGCTGATCAGCAGCCCGGTTTGCGTCGCGGCGTAAACGACCGCTGGATCGGTCGGCGATACGGCCAGATCGATCAGCTTGGGCGGGGCTTCACCTGCGATCGTCCACGTTGCGCCGGCATCGCTGCTGGTCTGGATGCTGCCATATGAACCATAAAAGACGTCGGGGTTCGACGGGCTGACCGCCAGCTGGTGGAAATCGACCGGCCCGTTGGCACCAGGCGAAACCTGCGTCCAGCTTTTTCCCGCGTCGGTCGATTTGATGAAGCCGAGATTGCCGCCGCCCTTTGGATGGCCGCTTGCAAATAGAATCGCGGCATCGGTCGGGTGCGGGCTGAAGCCCATGAAATCGTCGCGGCTGTCCGAAATTTCGCTCACGCTGCCGTCGGCTGCCGCCCGCATCAGGCCATGATGCGTGGCGATCAGGATCTTGCTGGGCTCGGCACGATCGAAGGCGAGCCCATGGATATGCGTGTTCCCCGCAAGATCGGCGACGGTCTTGGTCTGGGCGAGAGCAGGGGCTGCAATACCAAGCGCCAAGGCGAGCGAGAGCAAAGGGATGAGTTTGGGGCGGTGTGCCAATGACGTATCTCCGTTCGCCGTCAGGCTACGGCTTCCGCCAGGTGGAAGGTCAAGGGCTGTTCGCGATGAAACCAAGATCCGGGGTGGGGGGGGGGGGGGGGGGGGGGGGGGGGGGGGGGGGGGGAA
>NZ_JBXARL010000013.1:108718-110673 GCF_058808215.1 Aminobacter sp. GW821-FHT11F06
AACAAAACCCCCCCCCACCGACACCAGGAGGCTCTGACTTATCTCAGCCCAAAAACTTCCTTGCCGCATAAAGCGAGATTGCCGCCGCATTGGACACGTTGAGCGAATGGATTACGCCTGGCATGTCGAGGCGGGCAAGCGCAGTCACCGTCTCGCGTGTCTTTTGACGCAGGCCTTTGCCCTCGGCACCGAGCACCAGTGCGACCCTGTTGCCCGAAAACGTCTTTTCGAGCTCCGCAGGGCTTTCCGAATCAAGTCCGATCGTCTGGAAGCCGGCCTCATGCAACTCACCGAGCGCGTCAGAGAGATTGCGCACTTCGATCAGGTCGATGTGTTCGAGCGCCCCTGATGCCGATTTGGCGAGCACGCCGCTCTCGTTGGGGCTGTGGCGCTGCGTGGTGACAAGCGCACCGGCACCGAAAGCCACCGCCGAGCGTATGATCGCGCCGACATTGTGCGGGTCGGTGACCTGGTCGAGCACCAGAATCAACGGCGAATCACCCAGCGCCGACAATGCCTTGGCTTGCAGCGGCTCGGCCTCGATCAGCACGCCCTGATGCACGGCGTCCGAACCGGTGATCTTGTCGATGTCTTTGGGTTCCACCAATTCGGTGGCGAAGGGCAGGGCACCAAGGTCGGCGATCTCCAGCCGTTCCAGCGCATTGCGGGTGACCCACATATGGCGGATCTTGCGGCGCGGATTGTCGAGTGCAGCGCGCACCGTATGCAGCCCGTAGAGCCGCACCCGCCCGTCGGGAGCGTTCTCCCCGGGCGGCACAGGCTTGCGTGGCTTGAATTCAGGCGCGCCGCCGCTTTTCTGGTCGCGGAAGGTGCGACGCAGCTTGGCGTAGTGGCTATCCTTGGGTGTTCCGGGCTTTTTTGTATCGTTCATGCGCCTGCTATAGCGCCAGCTCCTGGCTTTGGATACGGCCCGTTATCAGGCGCTTTGAATAATCCGCATGAAAACGCACCCTGTCCGGTTGACAGGCCAAATCCTTGTCGCCATAAGCCCACCCAGATTTCGGGGCAGGGCACGTTGCTCAGAACCGGGATCGAAAAATGCCTCGTTGCATGGCTCCGGCAAAGCAGTTGGAGGAGTGCCCGAGTGGTTAAAGGGGACGGACTGTAAATCCGTTAGCTCAGCTTACGTTGGTTCGAATCCAACCTCCTCCACCACTGCCGGCTCGGAAGCCATAAAACGCATGGCCTCGAAAGGTGATCTCATCTTTCAGAGGGCCATGCCGCAAGGTGAATACCAGAGCGTGCTTCGCTCCTGAACAGGCGCGCTGCGCTCAGGGCGCGGGTATAGCTCAATGGTAGAGCAGCAGCCTTCCAAGCTGAATACGCGGGTTCGATTCCCGCTACCCGCTCCAGGGCTTTCTCCCGAAGCGAGAAGCCTTTTATTTGCATTCGCTTGCCACCATATGTGCGTCCAGCACTGAAAGAGCACCGCGGCTTTTGAGCCCGACCTCGGCCTTTGGCCAAAAGACGCTTGTCTTTTTCGGCCTTTATCGGTAATCGCCCCGCATCCGACCGGAACCAAGGTCCCGATGCCCAAGGAAAGAGACAATGGCAAAAGGTAAATTCGAGCGTAATAAGCCTCATGTGAACATTGGCACGATTGGTCACGTTGACCACGGCAAGACGTCGCTGACGGCGGCGATCACCAAGTATTTCGGCGAGTTCAAGGCCTACGATCAGATCGACGCAGCGCCGGAAGAAAAGGCCCGCGGCATCACCATTTCGACGGCCCACGTCGAATACGAGACGCCGGCTCGCCACTACGCCCATGTCGATTGCCCCGGCCACGCCGACTACGTCAAGAACATGATCACCGGTGCTGCCCAGATGGACGGCGCGATCCTGGTCGTGTCGGCTGCCGACGGCCCGATGCCGCAGACCCGCGAGCACATCCTGCTTGCCCGTCAGGTTGGCGTTCCCGCCCTTGTCGTGTT
>NZ_JBXARL010000014.1:0-110463 GCF_058808215.1 Aminobacter sp. GW821-FHT11F06
TCGCCAAGATAAAGCACTGGATGCGACAGGCGCAGAAGCGAACCATCGAGGAGACATGGCGACACATCGGCACCCTCGTCCCCTCGATCGAACCCGCCGAATGCGCCAACTACTTCCGCAATGCCGGATATGCTTCCGTCAAAACCTGAAATGCTCTAGAGCGCGACCTTCTCCCGACAACACCGGTCCCGACATTTCGCTACTCGGTTCGGGATCATGCTCTTACCAGCTGGAATGCCTCTCAGCTTTCTACTGCCACTCGCTTTTCAGCGGGAAAATGTCCGGCGATCCAGCTTGTCGCTTCCTGCAGCGTTTCAAACATTCGATGGCAACCGCCCAGGCGACCGTAGCCTGTTTCCAGAAACCAGCCGCTCTTTACCGCGTATTGTTCTTCATCGACCTGCGTCAGAACAGCTACAAGCTGGTCCGATTTCATCACCAGGAGTCCGTGTTCCCCTCCGTCGACTGTTCCTAGCTTGACATTCAAAAAGGCAAAATCTTGCAGTTCTTCGCCGTGAGGCGACGTAACATTGCTCATGCGAGCAGCCCCTCATTCCCCTGCGGTAAAACTTGACCTAAAAATGCATGCCGTGCTCACAAAAAGCGCACAGGGTAGAAAACGCACTCATACACTAGATGGCAATTGTTAGACGATTATAGAAACCGTTACAAGTAGACCATAGAATCCAGCCGCAACACAGTAAACCTTCTCGGTTTTCTGTGGAAATTCGAGGTTGTCTGAATTGTTCTTTGTTGAACAGACTTCTGGCGCGCAGGCGGTTGATCGCTACAGCAGGCGCGCCTTCCTCAAGACGAAGCCCTCGGCGTAGAACTCGGGCGCCCGACACTCCATGCCGCGCAGGCGGGCGAGGCCTTGAAAGGTCTCCTTGTCGAACCAGTCCTTCGAGCGCTGCGTTCCGAAATGCTCGTGCAGCAGGGAAATCTTGCGCTCCATCACAGCACTTGTCAGCGGCACGTAAAAATTGGGCTGGCCAAGATCGCCGTCCCACTTCGGAATTTCGTATTCGAGCACAAGATGATCGCGAAAGATGTTCCAGGTCAGCTGGTTGACCTCGCGGTGGTCCTGGTGGGCGTCCTTGCGGGTGTGGGTAAACACGACGTCGGGAGCAGTGCGCGCCCTCAAGTCGATGAGCCATTGCTTGATCGCCCGCCGCTGCTCGGGAAAATAGCTGTCTTCGAACCCGGCGACCTCGATACGCTGTTCCCTTGCTTCCTTCAGGAAAGCCCGGGCCGACCCCTCCGCCTCCGGGGCACGCTGGCCGGCAGCGCTCAACACGCACCAGTGCACGCTGAGTTGCACGCCGGCGGCGACCAGGCTCAGGAGCGTGCCGCCCGCGCCGATTTCGATATCGTCGGCATGCGCGCCAAGGCACAGAACCGAAAGCTGCTCGCCGCTTCGCGCGAGGCTCAGACTCTTCATGAGGCGGCCTTGATGACGTTCCGCCTGGCGCGCTCGGCTCGTATGGCGGCGTTCCACGGCATGTCGCCATGCTCGACCATATCTTCCAGGGATTGCCAGTCGCGCAAGGTATCCATCGAGCGCCAGAAGCCCTGGTGCTTATAGGCCATCAGCTTGTTGTCGGCGATGAGCCGGCTAAATGGCTCGAGCACCAATTCCTCGCCTTCTTCCATGTAGTCGAAGATCTCGGGCCGGAAGATGAAATAGCCGCCATTGATCCAGATTTCGGACGTGTCGGTCGTCTTGAACGAGCGCACGCGGCCGGTCTCGTCGATATCGGCCAGGTGGTAGGTGAGGGGCGCTCGCACGGCGAGGAAGCAGCCATACATGTTGCTGGCTTCGAACTTGGCGATCATGTCGTTGAGGTCGACATCGGTCAGCCCGTCGGCGTAGTTGGCGAGGAACATCTTGTCGTTCTTCACCTGGTCCTTTGCCGCCCACAGGCGCTCGCCGATGTTGCGCCAGATGCCGGTATCGAGCAGCGTGACGCGCCAGTCCTTGGTGCTCTCGTCGAGCAGCTGGATGTCCTTGCCGCCGCCTGAGACGACGCAGTCGGCAAATGTCTGGGGCCGCGAATTCAGGAAAAAATCCTTGATGACATTGGCCTTGTAGCCCAGACACAGCACGAATTCGTCGTGCCCATAGTCGCTGTACCACTGCATGACGTGGCGCATGATTGGCTGCTGGCCGAGCGGTATCATCGGCTTTGGAATGCCCTCGGAATATTCCCGGATGCGGGTTCCGCGCCCGCCACAAAACAGGACGACCTTCATCTTCATAGCTCCGCGGGATCGATGATGGTGACATAGGGGATGGGAACGACGAATTTCGCGCCCCAGGCCGAGACATGCGACATTTGCCGGATGATCTCGTCCTTGAGGTTCCACGGCAGGATCAAGATGTAATCGGGCTTGGCGTCGTCGATGGCCGCGACCGGGCGGATCGGGATATGCATGCCTGGGGTGAAGCGCCCATGCTTGTAGGGATTGCGGTCGACGGTGAAGTCGAGGAAATCCGGCCCGATGCCGCAGTAGTTGAGCAATGTATTGCCCTTGCCGGGCGCGCCGTAGCCGCAGATGCGCTTGCCTTCATTCTTGGCCGAAATCAGGAATGCCAAAAGGTCACGCTTGGCCATGGCGGCCTTATGCCCGAAGGAGGCATAGGTCGACATGTTGGTCAGGCCGTGCAGCCGCTCGCGGGCGATGATCTCGCCGACGCGAACCGATACCGGCTGGATGCTGTCTTCATGCGCGAGATAGACGCGCAGCGATCCGCCGTGGGTCGAAAGCTCCTCGACATCGACAAGCTTGAGCCCGTGGCGTGCCGCCATCATGTCGATAGTCACAGCCGAGAAGTAGGAAAAATGCTCGTGGTAGATCGTGTCGAACTGGTTTTCGGCGATCAGCCGCTCGACATGCGGGAACTCCAGCGTGATGGTGCCTTCCGGCTTGAGCAGGATCTTCATGCCGGCGACGAAGTCGTTGAGATCGGGCACCTGGGCCAGGACATTGTTGCCGATGATCAAGTCTGCGGCACCGTCAGCCACCATCTCGGTGGCCAGGCGCTCGCCGAAAAAGTCGACCTGGGTCGGGATGCCTTTTTCGACGGCGGCGCGCGCCACATTGGCGGCCGGCTCCACCCCGAGTACGGGTACGCCAAGCGGCAGGAAGTGCTGCAGCAGATAGCCGTCATTGCTGGCGAGCTCGACGGCGAGGCTGTCTTTGCCGAGCTTGAGACGCGCGGTGATCGCCTCGCAATATTGCTTGGCGTGGGCCACCCAACTTGTCGAGTAGGATGAGAAGTAGGCGTATTCGCTGAAGATCGACTCGGGGCTCATATATTCCTTGAGCTGCACCAGATAGCAGGTGTCGCAGACGAGGACCTTGAGCGGAAAATAGGCTTCCATCTGGTCGACCTCATCCGCCCGGAGATAACTCTCGCAGGGCGGCGACATTCCGAGGTCGACGAAGGTGTGGCTGAGACGGGCGCCGCAGAGACGGCAGCCCGGTGCCAAATAAGGATGTCTCGCTGTTACATCCCTGACGGCGTCAAGTTTTTGTATGTTCATAGATACGCTCCCCAAGATCGTGCGAGCCGCGTCAACTGGAGCTGCACTTTCAGTTTGCCCATCGACAGAATACGGGCACTGCTTGGCCGCTTCGATTTGCCCTTACGATGGGAGGTGTCATCCGATCGGGCGGTCGAGCCGTAGAACGCGGCGTCAAAAGGCGGTGCCTGAAGCAGGAAGGGCTAAGCCTCGTCCCGAATGGGTACGCACCGCCTCATGCCATCGATCCATCGGGTGATGGGGCATACCTCTTAGGAGGCGCTTCCGTGTTTCACCGCCGAAGAAAAGAATCTCGCATCAGAACTCCCGCGAAAGGCAAGCAAAGCCGTGCGATTTGTCGAGACCGAACTGCATGGTGCATGGCTTGTCGAGCCAGAGCCGATCACCGACGAGCGTGGAAGCTTCATGCGGACCTTTTGCGAAAGAGAGTTCGGTGAAAGGGGCCTTGCCACGCGCTTCGTTCAAAACAGCCAGTCGCATTCCGTGCAAAAAGGCACGCTGCGCGGCATGCATTTCCAGATTGCGCCGCACGCCGAGGTGAAGCTGATTTCCTGCATCCAGGGGGCTATTTACGACGTCATCGTCGACATGCGACCCACATCATCCACCCGTTTCAAATGGGTGGGCTTTGAGTTGACCCCGGCGAACAGGCGGCAGGTCTATGTTCCAACCGGCTTCGCCCACGGTTTTCAAACGCTCACCGACGATGCGGTGGTGTCCTACATGATCTCGGAGTTTTACATGCCGCTGGCTTCGGTGGGCGTCAGATATGACGACCCGGCCTTCGGCATCCAATGGCCTTGGGCGCCTACCGCGATGTCCGAGCGTGATCGCAACTGGCCAATGCTGACAGGTCGCCTGTACGGCTAGATCTCTGCCAGAAGGCCATGGATGCGCAGCAGCTGGGCCGCGCCCGCGATCTCCTTGAACGACAGGCCCGACCGCTCGGCCATGCCGAGCAACGAGTGTTGACCGTCGGCGAGGTTCAGCACCCAAAGCAGGCTCATCGAACTCAGCCCGGTCGACTTGTCGCCGCCAAGGGCCGCGTAAAGGCCTCGGCGTCCGAGTTGGGGCTCGCCCTTCTGGTTCAGGCTGACCGGCGTCCAGTCGCCTTCGACGATCTCGATAACGTCCATGATGATGCGCCAGGATTCGGCCAGATGGCCTGGCTTGATGAAATCGAGATTGTCGGCCGAGGTGTGGTACTCGGGAAAGGTGCCAAAGGCGCTGCGCTGGAACAGGCCCACGGGCAGGTTGAAGCCGGGCGAGCAAAACTGCCGCTCGTCATAGCCGTAAGGTGAAAAGTCGAGCAGGGTCGCTGCCTTTTCGCGATGACCGAGCACATGCGACATCGCCCGATCGATGTAGGCGTTGCCACGGCGGCTGCGCTTGTAGGTTGGCCCGCCGCCATCACCGACGCAGGAGACGACCAGCCCATGGTCGATGCGTTGCGTCACGTCTTCGTTGCGCGACAGCCAGGCAAGCGAACCGATGGTGCCCGGCGCAAACAGGAAGCGGTAGCTGTAGCGCGTCTTGCGCGCGCGGAGTTGGCTCGCAAGACAGGCAAGCAGTGCCAGACCCGAGCAGTTGTCATTGGCGAGCGACGGATGGCAGATATGGGCGGACAGCAGGAATTCGCGCTCGCTTTCTCCGCGATGCAGATATTCGCCATAGCTGAGGCTGCCGTCCTTGAACTCGGCATCGATCTCCACCTGGTAGTCTCCGTCGGGCAGCTCGGCCAGGCTGTTGTGGGACATGCAGAAGCCCCAGTTCTCCGCGTAGTAGGACGTGCGGTAAGGGATCAGGTCCGGCTGGTCGGGAAGCGTGTAGACATGACGCTTCAGCTCCTCCAGCGAGACCGTTCCGCAAAACGGCATGCTGTAGTTCAACACGTGCAGGTTGTGGTCGGCGAAGTCGACGACAGTGGCACCATCCATGCCCTTGATCGTCGCGCCGCGAATGTTCCATTCCCTGGGGATGGTCCAGTCGAAAGCCGGCGTGCCGGTCGCGACCTCGTGCACGTCAAGCGGCACAGTCTCGGCCAGGATCGCCAGCGTCTCGCGCACGCCGTCTCCGGTGATGCTCCGGCAGATCGGATAAAGCCTTTCGGCAAGTGCGTAGATTGTCTCGCCAATCTTGTCGGTGGACAAGCCGGAGACGGTGGAACCTGGATGCTCCATGGCCGAACCGATCTACTCAGCGGCTATCGACCCGGCTGGCGTATCCGCCATCGTCAGTAGCCGCATGTTATTGTCTATCAGTCCGTTGGCGATGAGATGCTTGATGTGCCCGATACGCTGGAAGCGCGGGCCTTCGAACTCTTCGAGCGTCAGATCCGCGCTCGTATAGGCGGCGAAGAGCTGCTCCGCCCCCCTCCGCGCGTCCCACTGCGGCTTGAAGGCCGGCAGCACGCGCGCGATCTTTTCGAAACTGACTTGGTAGGAGCGCTTGTCCGGCCCTGCATCGGCGGCGAACTCCAGCCGGCAACCGGGCACCACCTCGGCGACAATCGCCGCGATGTCGCGGATACGGTAATTGTGCCTGGTCTGGCCGACATTGAATGCTTCGTTGTGGACGGCCTCGCGCGGCGCTTCGAGGCCCGCGATGAAGGCGCGGGAAATATCCTCGATATGCACGATCGGCCGCCACGGGCTGCCGTCGGATTTGAGCAGGATGACGCCCTCGGTGACGGCCCAGGCGACAAGATTGTTGAGCACGATGTCGAAACGCAGCCGCGGCGAAAGCCCGTAGGCTGTCGCGGGACGGAAATAGGTCGGCGAGAAGCTGGCGCCCGCCAGTTTGGAAATGTCGCGCTCCGACATCACCTTCGACCAGCCGTAAGGCGTGACCGGATTGAGCTCGCCGGTTTCATCGACAAGGCCATCGCCAGCCAGGCCGTAATTGCTGCATGACGAGGCATAGAGAAAGCGGCTGACGCCGGCAGCCTTGGCGGCCTGCGCGAACCGAACGCTGGCCCTATGGTTGATGTCGTAGGTCAGGTCCGGGTCGAGATTGCCGAGCGGATCATTCGAAAGTGCTGCGAGGTGGATGACGGCATCGAAACCCTCGAGATCGCCGGCTTCGACGTCGCGGATGTCCTTGCGGATCGACGGCACCGGGGCAGGGCTACCACCTGGAGCATAGGTACAGCGCTGGTACAGGTCGCTGTCATAGCCGGTGACTGTGTGGCCTGCCTTGAGCAGCATCGGCACCATGACCGAGCCGATGTAGCCTTGATGGCCTGTTACCAGAACTTTCATCTCGTCCCTCGTTTTCACTGTCGAAAATGCGTGCGTTCGATGCACCGGCCCAGACGTTGCTTACGCCAGGCGGGCAATGACGCGATTGAGATCGTTTTCCTGCGGCTGGTTGAACGCCCTGAACACCTGCTGCGACGGCCGGCCCACAAGGTGCCTTTCAACGCCGTCTTCCATCGCCCTGGCGTAGACCGCCAGCGCGCCGTCGACCGCCTCGACGGTCTCGGCAATTGCCACCTCATCATGCATGTAGCCGAGCACCAAAGACGGCATGAGTACGCCGCGTCTGATCGTCTCTTGCAAAAACAGCGAACGAAACGCCTGCGACGGCTGCCCTTGCTGGTCGAGCGTCTGGTAGGCAAGGCAGCTTGGACGGCCAACGACCTTGACGAAATCGCTCAGGCCATGCCGTCGCGCAGCGTCCTCGAAGCCGTCCCTGAGGATACGGCCCTGCCGGTAAAGGTGCTCGATCACCGGTTCGTTCTGGTAGACCCTCAGCGTCGCGATGGCCGCGGCGAGCGCGTGCGTTTCAGCTCCGTGCGTTGTCGACAGCAAAAACACGCGCGGACGGTCGGTGTGATCCAGCCCGCCGAGGCGCATATATTCGCGTTTTCCGGCAAGCGCCGAGACCGAGAACCCGTTTGCCATGGCTTTGCCGAAACATGACAGGTCGGGCTCGATGCCATATTCGGCCTGCGCGCCACCGGCGTTCCAGCGGAAGCCGGTGATCATTTCGTCCAGGATCAGCAGCGCTCCGTTTTCGCGGCACAGCCGATGAACCTCGTTCAGGTAATTGCCCTGTGGTTCTTCCGTCCGGGCGGCTTCGAGAACGAGTGCCGCGATCTTGCCTTTGTTGCTCGCAAACAGGTGTTTGACGCTTGCGATGTCGTTGTAGCGAAAGGTGACGGTGAGCTGCCGCACGGCTTGCGGTATGCCGGCATTCATTGCGGTCGTGCCGATGAACCAGTCGTCGGTCGAAAAGAACGGTTGGTCGGCGCAGCAGGCGACCAGATCGCGGCCGGTATAGGCGCGAGCCAGTCGGACGGCGCCAGAGGTCGCATCCGATCCGTCCTTGCAGAATTTCACCATGTCGGCTGCGGGAAAGAGATCGAGGAATGCTTCCGCGCAGTCGACTTCGATGCGTGCCGGGCGTGTATAATTGCTACCGTCGGCAAGCGCTTTTTCGACGGCGTGCAGCACAGTGGGATAGGCGTGGCCAAGCCCAACCGCGCGGTTGCCCATGCCGTATTCGATGTATTTGTTGCCGTCGACATCCCAGACATGGCAGCCCAGGCCGCGCTCGATGAAGCCGGGTGCCAGCAACGGGTACTGGTCGTCGCCCTTGGCATAGGTGTGGCTGCCGCCCGGTATCAGCTGGTGGGCGCGATGCCGCAGCCTGTCTGATTTTTCGAAACGTCGGAAATGCTCGGTCATCGCGGCCATCCGGGTTACATGCGTCGATGTCTGGAAGTGTACATTTTCGCTGGCAGACAGAGCGTCCCCAATAAGACGACCGCTCATCGTCCAATGGGGGTAGGCAGTCAGGCTGCCGGATGCTGTCCGCCATGAAGTGAAGACACGGTCTCCCATGCCTGCCCCAAATCGGAGTAGGCGCGGGCAAGCGCAGCCTTATAGGCTGCGCTGCCGGTCTGCGTTTTCAGGAAGGTTTGCCCGCAAGGCTGTCGTTGCCTTGCGGGGTGGTTACATCGGCGCCGTTCGGGGGCTATACGTCGCCGGGAAACAGGTCGTTGAGCTTGTAGGCAACCTCGGTACGGTTGGTGGCCTTCAGCTTTTTCATGATGTTGCGAATATGCACCTTCACCGTGCTCTCGCGCAGCTTGAGTTCATAGGCGATGATCTTGTTGGCCTTGCCGCGGCGCAACGCCTGCACCACTTCGACCTGGCGAAGCGTGAACATTCCGGCCAGCGGACGCGCCTCCTGGCCGCTCGAGTCGATAAGGTGGCGCATGGCAAGCAGGCTGCTTGCCGGAATGAAGATGCCACCGGCAATCGCAAGACCGAGCGCTTCCACGCAAACGTCGACCCCGACGGTCGTCGGGATATAGCCGCGCGCGCCGCACTCCAGCGCTTTCATGATCTGCTTGAGTTCGTCGGTATCGGCCAGAATAACGACCGGAACCGACTTGAATTCGGCGGTAAGCCGAGAAATCTCGCCGGCGACATTGGCGTCGGTTATTCTCTTCCCGCCGAGATTGAGAAGGATAGCTGCCAGCGAAGGATGCAGGTCCTTTTGCTTTCGCCACTCTTCGACCGACGCCAGCGCGGAAACCTCCATGCCAAGGTCATGATAGACCAAGGCCCTGGCAAGACATTCGCGATCAAGCGCACGGTTGTCGATGATAAGAAGACGATCGTGCGGGTGTTGATCAACGTCAACACCTGGCCGCGACACGTCCACACTGCTCCTAGCACTGGGTAAAGTTGAACTCTTCCCATGCTCTCCAAAGATGGAATCCATAGAAATACCCGCCCTTTCTGCACAAAGATCACATTTGTTAGCGATCCGCACACCCCATGAGACCCGATTTAGTTCGCTTTTTGCCTTTCATACATCTATAGACGCTTGTATTTACCTATAGCGTCTTTCGGTTCTGTTTCAGATTGTCAGCCTTCACCCAAATGACCGAACAACGTGTTACGATAACTCAACTAGTTCTTTTTTCATTAACATAGGTTAATATAACCTAAGGTGGTGGAGATCATCCAATTTAGGCATTTGCGTGTACCCGGCCGATGTGCTGGAGAGGCGCCGTCAGAGGGCCGCGGGTCGCGACGCAGGCGGCTGCCGTGAACTGGCGGTTTTCTGCAAAACGGCGGGCCAATTGTACTGAAGGTAGGCCCTGTCGAAGCCAGCCAGCTTCACCAGCTTGGGGCGATTGAGGAACTCGACGGAGCCAGCCCGGAAGGAAACCAGGTCCCTTTCGCGCAACTCGCGCAATGTCCGGTTGACATGGATCTGCGTGAGGCCGAGCGCATCGGCGAGATCGTGCTGTGTCAGCGGGCAGTCGTAATCGTGGTCTCCCGACCCCAGCCTTTCGCCCAATTCGAGCAGGTAGTGGGCCGTTCGTTCCAGGGCGCTACGCCGGCAGACGCTGGTCAGCCGCTCGACGGTGATCGCATGCTGCCGCGCGGCCATCCGCGCAAAAAGCACGCTCAACGTCGCATTCTGGTCGAGCGCTTTCCTGAAGCTCTGCCCCGGTATCTCATACAGCGCCACTTCGGACACGCAGCTGAGCGAATTGATGCCGCCGCCATCAAATTGGGGGAAGCCGAGGATGTCCCCCCTGAGCGGCGTGTCGATGATCTGCCGGCTGCCGTTCGAAAGGTGACGGGAGACGCAAGACCATCCAGACGCAATGATGAAAAGCCGTGTATTGCTGTCACCCTGGTGGCTTACAACGGAGCTGGCTGGGTAAATCCTTGGAGTCACCTCCAGGAATTCTGCTATCCTGTCTTCGACTGCAATAGTCACCCCTATTGGGGACGACTGCATGAATTTCAGCAATGTGTGATCAGACATAGATTTTACTATGAACGCGTGACATGGATGCTGCAACGCTCCGACATTTTGGATTTGTCGTGAATTGAGTCCCCGTATTTCATAGCATGCTTACAGCCTGACGGGCTTATGCCAGGCAAATTCACCCCGTAGATACTTAGTATCCAGCATGTCATCTGATATCATGCGCAAGTGGATGTCCATGGGGCTTATCGGCGGCCCCCCTCTACCACCAATGCGCCATTGACCGTTTGGGTCTACAAGCCGGAAACTCCCCTTGCCTGCGTGGAGGCGCGCTTGCTCATCACGCGGTCTGATCGTGTTATTGCACGCGACAGGATAGGGGAGTCGCCACCCCAGCCCCACCGCCCAGCGGCTCTCCTATCGCGCCTCCTCCCTTGGCAATTGCCAGGGCAAGCCACAACACACAACCGGAACGTGAGTATCGGCTCCAGCGCGGCGACCGGCAGGACGCGCGACGGACGCCGTTGCACCTGGACTGGCGCACGAAATTCTCCCCGAAAATCGCTTTCGATTTTCGGGTCGTGCGCGGGCGCAGGCAGGCCGGAAATGCGACTTTGCGCTTACGCGGTACCTTGCGGCGTGACATGCCGCAGGTCGATGCCGACACCGTCGGCCTTGCCGTCGAATGCCGCAATCAGCCGCCGGGCTGCGATGCTCGCAATGTGCGTGCGCGGAAGCTTGGCTTCTATCCGGCGAGCAGATTCATAAACTTCCAAAAGAATTGCGTATTGCTTGGGGCCCAGCACATCGTGATCGACCAAGTCGCACATGTGGTATCCTCCTCTACGCAGGAACATCACGCGTCCGCCCGGCACAGCGATGTCCCTAGCCCCCAAAGCTAGCAGATCATTGCACAACATGTAAGCAACGTGGAGGTGCAACGCCGCAAGCGCAGGCACGGCACCATTACCCGCTGGATACGCCTCCCGCATTGTCCTTTCGGCATGACCAGCGATGCTTGTGCGCATTGTTGGCATCCTGGCGAGTACGGCACGAGATGCCCTGCGCATCCAAAGGAAGTAGGCAGGCCACCTTATGGCGTAGGCACACAGCTATCATCCCGGCGTCTTCATTTAGGGTGCCCTCCGCAACCATGGCGAAAGCCCCAAATCCTTGCGTAGGTAGACCAGTTACCGGCCAAAGGCCGCTCGATAAGCTGGAATGTGATGAAGCCGCCGAAAGCTGCCGCCATGATCGTAAGCGGAGCCAGCAGCGTTGGTCACGCTTCGACCAGAAGCGGTTGCTGATGAAGATAGCGCGCCGCCTTTCGCTTGGCGGCGATGTCCTGCCAGATCGAGGTTACCTGCTCATCGGTCATTGAAACTGCCCTTGCGGTGTGAGCAGTGCTCCATCCATTGTTGAGGCCATAGAGGCACAGGTCCATCTGGGCGTAGGGTACGGCGAAATAGAACTCCTCTTGCGTCTGCGGGAGCGAATAGGTGTCGGTCGTCGGCGGCCTTTGCCTAATTTCCAAGGGCACGCCGAGATGGGCGGCCAACTGATAGACCTGGGACTTGTAGAGATGCGCGATCGGCTTGATGTCGGCAGCGCCATCGCCATTCTTGACGAAGAAACCCTGATCGTATTCCAACCGGTTGGGCGTGCCGATCACCGCGTAGTTCAGGCGGTCGGCGTGGTAATATTCCATCTGCTTGCGCGTGCGCTGCTTCATGTTCGTGGCCGCGACGATGCCGAGATAGGCGGGGGCCTGCAGGCGGTGCTTTTCGGTCTTGCCGTCGGGCGAGCGCACGACGAGCGAGGAAATATTGTAGCCACCCGTCGTCAGCGCGTTGCCAAAGACGATCTTGGATGTCCAGCCGGGGCCGAAATCAGGCACCACCTCGCGGATGCAGGCATCGCGGCGCTCATAACAGCGCATGGCCTCAAGCGTCGGGCCGATATCCTCAACGACGGCCTCGATGCCGTATGTCGCCGCCACCGCGCGGCCGAGCCGCAGGCTTTCAGGATCGGAATCGTGCTCGGGCATGAAAATGCAAAACACGTTCGCTGCGCCAAGCGCCCGGACAGCGAGGGCGGCGCAGACACTGGAATCGATCCCACCCGACAGGCCAAGCACATAACCGCGCCGCCTCAGGCCGTGGCGCAGCTGTTCGCGCATGGCTGTGGCGATCCTGTTGGCTTCGGCCGCGCAGTCGATATCGAGCGCGGCCATCGAGAACGGTCCGCTTGTCTCTCGATCATTCGCAACACGCATCATTTGGTCTCCATCATCGCCGCCGCCAGACGTCGGCTCGGCTTTCCACTGTCGGTCTTGGGCAGGCTGGCGCGGAATTCCACCGTCTTCGGGACCATGAAATCTTCGAGCCGCTGGCTGCAAAAGCGCAGCACGTCGCGCTGTGTCAGGGCAGGGTTCGAAGGCACCACCACGGCATGGATCGCCTGGCCCAGGACCGGATCGGCGATGCCGACAACCAGGGCCTCCGCGACACCCGGGCAATCGTGAAGCACCGCCTCCACCTGTCTCGGAGGCACTTTTTCGCCGCGCGACTTGATGATGTCGTCCTTGCGGGCGATGAAGTAGAAAAACCCTTCCTCATCGCGCCTGAATAGGTCGCCGGTGTACAGCACCTTCCCCCAGGCGTGACGGCTAGGCCGAAGCGCGCGAGCGGTGGCTTGCTCGTTCTCCCAATAGCCCTGCATCACATGCGGGCCACGAACCACGAGTTCGCCTGCCATTCCCGGCTCAGTGACAACGCCGTCTTCGTCGACGATGAACAGTTCTGTACCTGGAATGGCGATGCCGACCGATTCAGGCCGCCTGGAAAGCTCCTCAGGCGGCATATAGGTGCAGCGGGCACATTCGGTCTGGCCGTACATCGAAAAAATTCGGGCGGCCGGAAACAAGGCTTGCAGCCGGCCGATATGGTCGGGCGGCAAGGGAGCGGCGGCGCTCGTAATGGTACGCAAGTCAGGCAGCGTTGCCGGCCCGAGGTCCTTCATCTGCAACAGCATCGCGGCCATGGTCGGTACCAGCGGCAGAATTGTCGCCCGCTCAGCGCGCATCACCTCAAGCACGGCGTAGGGATAGGCAAAGGACTTTTCGAGAACAAGCGTGCCGCCGCTGCGAACCGTCACGATCAGCTGGTAGAAACCGTAGTTGAAAGCCAGTGGCAAGGCGCTGAGGACGATGTCGCTGGGGCCTGAAGCCAGATAGGTCGCGATCGATGAAGCCGCCGCCTCGACATTGCGATGGCTCATCATGACGCCCTTGGGCTCTCCGGTGGAGCCGGACGTGTAGATCAGCATCGCCAGGTCGATATCGATGCCACCATGAGCGGGTGGAGCAGGCGCCTTTTCAAGGCAGGCCTCGAAAGACAGCGCCTCTCCCAAGGCGGCTTCCTCGGCCCCAGACACCACGATCAAACCGAGATCCGGCGCGCCGCTCGCGGCCTCGGTAGCGACGCCCTGAAGCCGCGCCAGCGTCAGAATTCCGCGCGCGCGACAGTTGCGCATCAGATAGCTCAGGCGCTCAGCCTTCACGGAAGAATTGACGGGTACCACGACCGCGCCGGCCTTGAGCACGGCAAAGATCGAGATCACCGCTTCAGGACAGTTGTCCATGAACACCAGCACGCGGTCGTCACGTACGATGCCATTGATGTGCAGCGCCGAGGCCAGACGATCCGACAGATCGTCGAGCACGGCGTAGCTCAACCTGCGCGCGCCCGCGACAAGTGCTGTCTTGGCGGGGTACTTGCGCGCGCTTTCGCGCAGGAATTCCTCAACGCGCATGGCGAATGGCCTATCCCGAGCCTTATGCCGACTGCACGGTCGCGGCCTGGCCGAGACGGCCTCCGACAAAGGCGCTGATCCTGGCGATGGAATCGAGATTGGCTGGAACAATGTCGGCATCGGCGACCGGGACGGCGAAACGCTGCTCCAGGAATGCGACGAGCTCGAGAATGCCAGTCGAGTCGATCAGATCGTTGTCGATAAGCGACATGTCGTCGGTGAGCGGGGTGCTTTCGTCGCCAAACAGAAAATTGTCGATGATGAAGCTGCGGATTTCGGCATTGGTGGGTTCAGTCATGGTGTTGTTCCAGGGGTTCACGTCAGGATGGCGGCGTCTTCCGAAACCGCAGACTGTTTGCCGGCAAAGCGGTCGACCCAGAGCTGCGTCGACAGCACGCCGACGAATGCCGCGTTGTCGCGAAAGCCGGCGGCTTGCTTGTTCAGGCATTTTTCGACCAGCTTGCCGGTCGAGCGTGGGTTGAACAGGCCGGCATCGGCAAGTGCGGCGGACGACAGGCGTTCGCTGACGTAGCCGCCGGCTCCGGCGAAGGACACGCTCTCGGGTGCCCGATAGGGTTGCTTGGGGCGCTTGATGATGGTCTCGGGCACGAGACCGCGTGCTGCCATCTTCAGCAGGTGTTTGCCCGAAAGGCCCCTCAGCTTGAACCTTGGCGGAATGCGTGCGGAGAATTCCACCAGCCTGTGATCGAGGAACGGGAAGCGGGTCTCGACGCCATGCGCCATCGCCATCCGGTCGCCCTGGCTGGACAGGATGTAGCCGGGCAAAAGCTGCGTCGTTTCGATGTATTGCGCCTGATGCAGCGGGTGCCACCTGATGAACGCAGCCGGCAGGCTTGAAGCCAGCTCTTCGGCGGCATCGTAGCCGCCCAGGGTCGCGCGCAGATCGTCGGAGAAAAACATCTTGGTCGCCGCCGTGCTGCGCAGCCTCGGCCGGTGCGAAAACAGCGGATCATCGGTGGCATCGATGCCGGCACCGAAGAACGCGGCGAGATATTCCGGCGTCTGCTGCCGCAGGGCCGGCAGATAGGGATAAAGCTTGCGGAACAGATGCGGCCTGATGCGCGAATGGGGCTGGCGACCGCAGAAACGCCGCACGCGGGCTTCGGCGAAAAGATCGTAGCCGGCAAGGATTTCGTCAGCACCTTCGCCTGTCAGCACCACCTTGATGCCCTGCTCGCGAACATGGTGGGCCAAGCGATAGAGCGGCGCCGGCGCGGTGCGCAGGATAGGCTGCTCGGTGCTGTTGACGATCTCCGGAAACAGGCTGGCCGTGTCGCTGGCGCGGTAGGCGACCGAGGTGTGGGCCGTGCCGAGCATGTCGACCATTTGAGCCTGATAGGCGCTCTCGTCGTAGTCGGCATCGGTGAAAGTGACGGAAAAGGTGCGCAAGCTCTGCGGAACCTTTTTCGCAGCCATGGCCGCGATCAACGAGGAGTCTATGCCGCCCGACAGGTATGAACCAACAGGAACATCGGCACGCAGCCGGATGCGTGTTGCGTCATCGAGAAGCGCCAGCAATTCCTCGGCAAGCATTGCCTCAGAGCGGTCGTCGCCTGGGTCGTCATGGTCTGGGAACTCAAGATGCCAGTAGGGCCTGCTTGTCGCCTGGCCGCCCTCGATCAGCATCATGTGAGCGGGTGGCAGTTGCGATATGCCTGCGAACGCCGTGCGGGGCGCGATCGGCGCCCACAAGGTGAAAATCTGGTCCAGCGCGACGGGATCGATCCGTGCGACGACGCCCGGCACCTGCAACAATGCCTTCACCTCGGAGGCAAAGAACAAGGTGCCGTTGTGCCATGTATGGAAGAGCGGCCGCACACCCATCCGGTCGCGGGCCAGCATCATGCGGTTGCGGCGCTCGTCCCAGATCGCGAAGGCGAAATCGCCATTGAGGAGCGAGACACACTCCGGTCCCATCTCCTCGTAGAGTTGGAGAATGACTTCGGTGTCGGACGACGTCTTGAAAACGCGCCCGCGCTGCTTCATCGCGTCGCGCAACTCGAGGTAGTTGAAGATCTCGCCATTGTAGCTGATGTGGACACGCCCATCGCCGCTCGCCATCGGCTGATGTCCGTCAGCGATGCCGACGACCGAAAGGCGCCTGTGCCCAAGACCGGCAGCCTTGCCGACATAAAGACCCGCATCGTCAGGGCCGCGATGCCGCAGCGCGCCCGTCATGCCTCGAAGCAGCGCGCGTGCACCATCCGTGCCGACCGCAGGCCCATAGTAGCCAGCTATCCCGCACATCAGGTGGCAACCCCGGCTGGATCGTCAGTCAAACGCATCCCCCATCAATCTGCACCATGACTCGCCGGCAAATCCGTTGAAGAAGGCCTTGCCTTGGAGAAATGGCTGGACCAGCGCGGGATCACGCGCATGCACGATGCTTGACGAGGCGTGGACGAAGGCAAATCGTCGTCCGAGCATCGCATTGAGCAAGGCCGGCTGCGTGCGGCCGCGCAGCGCCACAAGCCCGTTCGATGCAGCGTGGGCGATCATGTTGTCGATGACAGCGCCCTCCTGGCCGGGCAGAGCCATCGTCTGGATGGCGCGGCCGATGCGCCCGCTGTCGCCGTAGTAGACATAGAGCCCGACCGGATGGCCGCTGCCCGTGCGCACGACACGGCGCACATCTTGGCCGTAATTGGCCTTGCGTCGCGCATGAACGATGCTGCGCGCGAGCGTGTCGCGCTGCCACGTCGGGCGCAGCGCGTAATGCGCGGTGAGTTTGGGCATGAGGTCGACCATCTCGTCTTCAGCCAGGTCAGCATCGACAAGGTTGCTTTTCGGAGCCGGCGTGAAATGCGACCAGTGCGCTTCGCCATCGGTGGCGCGCCGGCGGATCAGGGCATCGATCGGCCGAGCCAAGGGGGAAAAGACGCGCGCGGCACTAATGCCGGCCGCGGCGAGTTCCACCATGAAGCCCGCCGGACGAATGACGCGGATCCATTCGAGGCTGTAATCCGGCAGCACTGTCGTGCCCATCTTGCGCCACATGGCGGTCGAGACATCGTTGGCTGTTTCGGTCAGCGAAATATCCTGCGGGCCGGCAAAAAAGGCGCGCAACAGGCGCGCGCCGGCAAAAGGATCCTCCTTGTGCCGGTCGACCATCATCGTTCCGCACAGGGCGCCGCGCAAAGGCTTGCCGTCGAATTCGAGCGCGAGCGGCAGCACGCCGACAAATCCCGAAACGCTTCCGTCGTCGCGCTTGTGGATCAGCGACGTGATATCCGGCTGGGCGTCGGGCGCTTCGAGAAAGAGCTCCTGCAAATAGGCTTCGAGAGAGCTTGTCGCCGGTTGCCTGGTCTTGCGAAGGATGCGCTGAAACATCTCCGCCACCACCGGAACATCCGAAACTGTAAAGGGACGGACTTCACTCATCTCTGTTTGTCGATCTGATCTACGCAACACAGGTTGCATTCGATCAGACGCATACCGCAGAGGTGTTAGAGAACTCTGAACCAGATCTATCTAGTTGATCCGCCGTCCGGTTTCGGGGTCGAACAGATGCAGGTCGGATGCCGTTGCCGACAGGCGGACAATGTCGCCCGGCTTGACCGCGACCCGGCCCATGGCAAAGACGCAAATCTGCTGGCCGGCAAGCCGGGCATAGAACTGCGTCGAAACCCCAAGCGGCTCGACGACCGAGACTTCGGCCGATATGTCGCCATCGGGTGCGACGTGCAGGTGCTCGGGGCGCAGCCCGATAGTCACCGTGTCGCCGTCGCTCACTGGCAGGCTCGCCAGCACGGGCAGCTTCTGCCCGTCAGCCAGGGTTGCAGCGACGACATCGCCAGTTCGTTTGACCGTCGCCGGCAGGAAATTCATGCCCGGTGAACCGATGAAACCGGCAACGAAGGTGTTGACCGGATGATCGTAGAGATCGAGCGGTGCGCCAACCTGCTGGACGACGCCGTCATGCATGACGACGATCCTGTCGGCCATGGTCATCGCCTCGGTCTGGTCATGGGTGACATAGACCGACGTGGTCTTGAGCTGCTGGTGCAGCGCCTTGATCTCGGTACGCATGTGAACGCGCAACTTGGCGTCGAGATTGGACAGCGGTTCGTCGAACAGGAAGACCTTGGGATCGCGCACGATGGCACGGCCCATGGCGACGCGCTGGCGCTGGC
The DNA here is from genome assembly GCF_058808215.1 of Aminobacter sp. GW821-FHT11F06. Lineage (NCBI taxonomy): Bacteria > Pseudomonadati > Pseudomonadota > Alphaproteobacteria > Hyphomicrobiales > Phyllobacteriaceae > Aminobacter > Aminobacter sp. GW821-FHT11F06. Next base: position 18,257 of record NZ_JBXARL010000014.1, read on the forward strand.
CGCCGGAGAGTTGGCGCGGCAGGCGGGCGAGCAGCGTGTTGAGACCGAGGCGGTTGGCAGCACCGCCGACGCGGGTGTCGATCGCCTGCTTTTCGGTTTTCCGCAGTGCCAGGCTGAAGCCCATATTGGCGGCGACATCCATGTGCGGATAGAGCGCGTAGGACTGGAACACCATGGCGATGTCGCGGTCCTTGGGGGCGACATCGTTGACGACGCGTTCGCCGATGCGGATCTCGCCGGCCGAGATCTCCTCTAGCCCGGCGATCATCCTGAGCAGCGTGGACTTGCCGCAGCCGGAGGGGCCGACCAGCACCACGAACTCGCCATCCGCGATCTCCAGGTCGACCGCCTCAAGCACGTTGAGGGTGCCGTAGTTCTTCTGGACCTTGTCGAGCGATACCGAGGCCATGGTCCTATCCTTTGACGGCGCCGGCGGTCAGGCCGGTCACGAGATAACGTTGCAGGAATGCGAAGAAGATGCAGACGGGGATCAGCGCCAGGATAGAGGCCGCCATCATCTGTCCCCAGTCGACGGCGAACTTGCCGATGAAAGTCAGCAGGCCGACGGCGAAGGTCTTCTGGCCTTCGCTGGAGATCAGCATCAGCGCGAACAAAAGCTCGCTCCAGGCGGCGGTGAAGACGAAGCCGAGGGTTGCGCCCATGCCGGGCAGCGTCAGCGGAATGATGACGCGGCGCAGCGCCTCAAAACGCGTGCAGCCGTCGATCATCGCCGCCTCCTCAAGGTCCTTCGGGATGCCGTCGAAGAAGGATTGCATCAGGAAGGTGGCAAAAGCTGTGTTGAAGGCGGTGTAGATGATGATCAGGCCGGTCAGGCTGTTGGTGAGGCCAAGCTCGCCCATGATGCGATAGATCGGCGGAATGACCATCACCAGCGGAAAGGTCTGGGTCAGCAGCAGCGCGATCGCCACCGTGGTCTTGCCGCGAAACGAAAAGCGCGACATCGCATAGCCGGCGCCGGAAGCGATGACGGTCACCAAAAGGGCGGTGGTCACCGAAACCAGTACGGAGTTGAAGAAATAGCGCGGGAAGTCGGTTGCCTTGAGCACGGTGACATAGTTCTCGAAGGTCGTGGCGGATGGCCACCAGGTGATGCCTTCCGAGTAGAGCAGCGACTCCGGCGTGACCGAGATTTTCAGCGTCCAGTAGATCGGAAAAAGCGCGAAGATCACATAGGCGCTGATCGCACCATAGAGGCCGATGCTACCGAGAACGCGCGAGGAAGTGGAGCGTCCGGCAATCATCACGAATTCCTCGCAAGCGAGCGGCGGATGCCGATGAGCACGACAGCATAGAGGATGAGCAGCACAAGCAGCAGCACCGCGACCGCCGAGGCGTAGCCCTTGTCGAGCGATTTGAAGGCGCTGACATAGATGTAGGTGGCAACCGTGTTGGTGGCGCCGGCCGGGCCGCCGGTGGTCATGACGAAGATCAAATCGGCGAAGGTCGCGATCCAGATCGTGCGCAGCATCACCGTGATGGCGATGGTGGGTGCAAGGAAAGGCAGCGTCACCTTGGAAAAGCGCTGCCACGGCGAGGCGCCGTCGATGGCGGCCGCCTCATGCAGTTCGGACGGGATCGACTTGAGCGCGGCAAGCAGCGTGATGGCGAAGAAGGGGATGCCGAACCAGACATTGGCGATGATCGGCCCCCACATGGCGGTGGCCGGGTCGGAGAGGATGCTTGTCGGCTCCGCCTGCAGGCCGAGCGCATAAAGCCAGTGCGGCAACGGCCCGACGATGGGGTTGAACAGCCAGGCCCAGGTCAGGCCCGACAGGAAGGACGGTACCGCCCAGGGCAGGAACACCACAGCCTGAACGAACTTGCGGCCGACAAAGGGACGGTCGAGCAACAGCGCCAATCCAAGCCCGAGGAAAAACTGGAAAAACAGGCTGCCAACAGTCCACCACAGCGTATTGACCAGCGCCTGGCCGAGCAGCGGGTCATGCAGCATCGCCTGATACTGGCCAAGGCCGACGAACTCGGACTTGAACGCCGAAAATTTGCGGAACGAGTAGCTGATGCCGACGATCAAAGGCACCAGAAGCACCGCGACCAGCAGGATCAGCGCCGGGCTGAGATAGAGCCAGGGTTCCAGGCCCGGCAGCGATGAGCGTCCGCGCCGCGCCTTCCCGGGTGTTCTCAATTCGGTGACGGCTGTGGTCATGGCGACCTACTTTCGACATGGCGAAAAAATCGCCCCCTCGCTTGCCCGGCCTCGCGCCGCAAGGGGAGAAGAGGCTTGGCGGCGATGCCGGATGACCGTTGCGCGGTCGAGCGAGGGGGCAGCAAGGGAGCCCTAAAAGGGCGTGGTCGGCGGAACATCGCTGCTCCGCCAAGGCCGCTTACTTCTTGTTCTTGGCCATCCAGTCCTGCTGTTCCTTGGTCAGGTATGCCGCCCATTCGTCGGCCACTTCCTTGGCCGGCCGCTTGGCGAGCAGCACTTCCTGGAAGCCCTTGATGGCGATCTGGTCGACGAAGTTGCCGAGGTTTTCGAGATGGGTTGGCGGCGTCACGAACTCGTATTTGTCGCCGCCGTTCAACTCGTCGAACCAGCCCTTGAACTGCTCGGTCTTGAAATAGGCGTCCTGGTCAGCGCCATTGTGGATCGGCAGCACGCCAACCATCTTGGCCCATTCGAGGTTGCCCTGAGGCGACAGCAGCGTCTCCATCAGCTTCCAGCTGTCGTCCTTGACTTTGGAATTGGCAAACATCGACCAGCCGGAATAGCCGAGCGTCGGGAACGACTTGCCGCTGGGCCCGGCCGGAACCGGCGCCACCGCGAAGTCGTCCGCCTTCATCTTTTCGGCGATGCCGATCAGCGCGTCCGGATCCTGGTCGAGCATGGCGCAGGTGCCGGAGTAGAAACCGGTGACGGTTTCGTTGAAGCCCCAGCTGACGGCGTCCTTCGGCGCATAGCCGTTCTTGTAGATATCGGCGAGCATCTGGAGGCCCTTGACCGAGCCCGGCTCGTTGATGATCGCGGTGCCGTCAGGGTTGAAATAGCCGCCCTTGCCGTTGGCGATGTTCATGAACATGTTCATGCCGAAGATCGCGCCCGGCCCGCCGCGCAGGCAGTAGCCATATTTGCCGGGAATGGCCGAGATCTTCTTGGCGGAGTCGACGAATTCGTCGAGCGTCGCCGGCGCATGGTCGATGCCGGCTTGCTTGAACAGCTTCTTGTTCCAGAACATCGCCTTCAGATAATAGCCGTAGGGGATCGTGTACTGCTTGCCGCCGACGACCGAGCCGAACTCCTTGGCGCGTTCGCCCAGCGTGGCGGCGTCTTTCCACTTCGCCATGTAGGGGCCGAGGTCTTCGAGCTGGTTGTTCGCGCCGTAAAGGGCGAGCCAGCGCTCCGGCATTTCGACGACATCAGGCGTGTCGCCGGCCTGCACCATGGTCAGGAATTTTTCGAAGGCCTGGCCCCAGGGCAGCGAGACGAGCTCGACCTTGACGCCCGGATTGGCCGCTTCGAACTGGGCGATCTGCTTCTTCAGGAATTCGGTGCGTGGCGGGCTGGTGATGACCTCGACCATCTTGATTGTCGAGTCGGCCAGTGCCGATCCGGCAGAAAGGGCGAGGCCAAGCGCCGTCGCCAACAACAGGCTGTATTTCTTCATTCCAGTCACTCCCATTCTTGGATTTGAAGCTATTTTCTTTTTGCACCCTCAAAGGCCCGACTGACGTCGGCCCAGAGATCCTCCACATTTTCCAGCCCGACATTCAGCCTGATGGTTCGCGGGCTGACCCCGAACCGGCCGATGGAATTGGCATCCGGCGTTTGCTGCAGCGAAGCGAGCGCGGGCACCACGAGGCTTTCATGCCCGCCCCAGCTGACGCCGATGCGGAACAATTTCAGCGCATCGGTAAAGGCCGGCACGTCGATGTCTTCGGTTACCTCGAAGGAGAACAGGCCCGAATAACCCGCGAGCGTCTTCTTGCCCGGATGGTTGGAAAAGGCGGGGTGGTTGACGCGCTCGACATGGGCGTGGCCCTTCAGCCGCTCGGCGATGGTTAGCGCGCTCTTCATGTGGTGCGGCAGGCGCAGCGGCAAGGTGCGCAGGCCGCGCAACAAAAGCCAGGCCTCGAAGGGCGAAAGCTTGGCGCCGAGATAAGGATAGGTGCGCTCGTTGATGCGGCGGATATGTTCGGCTGAACCGGCAACGACACCGGCGACAGTGTCGCTGTGGCCGCCGAGATATTTGGACGCCGAATGCATGACGAGGTCGACGCCATGCAGGATCGGCTTCTGGAACAGCGGCGTCGCCCAGGAATTGTCGATGACGCTGACGATGCCTTGCGCGCGCGCCATGGCGGTCAGAAGTTCGAGGTCCTGGAGCTCGAACATCATCGAGGTCGGGCTTTCCAGATAAAGCATCGCCGCGCCTGGAAGTGCCGCGGCAACGGCATCGGGATCGGAGCCGTCGACATAGTCGACCTTGATGCCGAGATGCGGCAACAGCCGCTCGAACAGGCGGTAGGCATCGCCATAACAGTTGCGCACAGCAACGATGCGCTGGCCTGTACCGACGAAAGCCAGCACCGTCGAGCTGATCGCTGCCATGCCGCTGGAAAAGCCGCGTGCCGCTTCGGCCCCTTCGAGGGCCGCGATCTTGCTTTCGAACTCCATGACGGTCGGATTGTTGCCGCGCGAATAGATCGGCTTGGTGCTGCGGCCGGCGAAGACATCGGCCATGTCGGCATAGCTGTCGAAGGTGAACAGCGAGGTCTGGTAGATCGGGGGTACCACCGCGCCACCGGGAAAGGGCTCGTCATGGGCGAGCAAAGTTGCCGCCTCGGCAATGAAATCGCGCTCGAAATCGTTGCTCATTTGTTGCCTGCGCGTTTGAGATTGGCGTCGCCGCGCCTCAAGTCGGCCTCGACGGTGGCGATCAGTTTCAAGGCTTCGGTGCGTGCACCCTCGGCGTCACGCGCAGCAATCCGTTCGTAGACCGTGCGGTGGTAGGGAAAGCTGGCGTGACCGAAATCGCGCACGCCAAGCGGGTGCTCCCAGAAGCGGTGGAACAGCTCGTGCATTGCCGAGATGATCTGTTCGAACAGCGGGTTGCCCGAAACGCGATAGATCGCCTGGTGGAAATCCCAGTCCTCGTCCGACGACATGCCGGCGCGGCTGTGGAAGGCTTCTTCCATCGCCTCGAGCTTCTGGCGGATGAGAGCAAGTTCGGTCGGACCGGCACGTAGGGCGCACAGGGCGGCGGCTTCCGCCTCCAGCCCGCGACGGATTTCCAGCGTGTGCATCAGGCTTTCGAAGTCGTTGCCGGAGGCGAATGTCAGGGGCAGATGCAGCATGTCGCGCGACACCGCCGCCTTGAGAAAGGTGCCGCTGCCTTGCAGGCGCTCGACCAGGCCAAGGCCTTCCCAGCGCGTCAGCGCCTCGCGCACCGTGGTGCGGCTGACCTTCAAACGTTCCGACAGCACGCGCTCCGTCGGCAACCGATCGCCCGGCTGCAGCTCTTCCTGCATGACGAAGTCGGCGAGCGCGTTGAGCACCGCGTCGTCGCGGGCGGTCGCCTGGATCGGGGGAAGGCTGGGTTCGTTCAAGTCGATATCCAATTGGTACAATGGTCAGACCAATTTCCGCATATCTCACACCTGTTGTCAATTCCGCTAGGTCACTTTTCGCAGACGTGGCCCGGCTTGAAATCCAAAGCTCCATATTTCAGGTTCGGGAATGGCTAATGAAGATTCTGTACCTGCTGCGTTGAAGACGGATGAACGCCCGGAAGGGCGCTATATCGGCGCCATCCTCAAGACCGACATCGTCGTCATCGGCGCCGGGCAGGCCGGGCTTTCCTCGGCCTATCATCTGAACAAACTCGGCATCGCGCCCGGCAAGGGTTATGTGATCCTCGACAAGTCGCCCGAAGCGGGCGGGGCATGGCAATATCGCTGGCCGTCGCTGACGCTGAGCACTGTCAACCGCGTCCATGACCTGCCGGGCATGCAGTTTGCCGATGTCATCGATCCTGGCCTCACCGAGGTGAAGGCCTCCGTCGCGGTTCCCCGCTATTTTGCCGCCTATGAAGAGAAATTCGAATTGCCGGTCTATCGGCCGGTGACGGTCCAGGTCGTGTGCCAGCGCAACGAGCGGTTTCGCATCGAGACCGACAGGGAGACCTTCTCGGCCCGAGGCATCATCAATGCCACCGGCACCTGGGAAACGCCCTATGTCCCGGCCTATCCCGGCGCCGACCGGTTCAAGGGCCGGCAATTGCACACCCGCGACTACCGCACATCAGGTGAATTCGCCGGCCAGCACGTCGTCGTGGTCGGCAGCGGCGTTTCGGCGCTGCAATTGCTCGACGAGATCTCGCGCGTGACATCCACCACCTGGGTGACGCGCCGCGAGCCGCAGTTTCGCGAAACACCGTTCACCCCTGAGGACGGCCGCGCCGCCGTTGCCATCGTCGAAGACAGGGTCCGGCGCGGGCTTGTGCCGGGTTCGGTCGTCTCTGTGACCGGCATTCCATGGACGCCCGCGCTCAAGGCCGCGCGCGAACGCGGTATCCTCAACAGGCTGCCGATGTTCAGCGAGATCACCGAAGACGGCGTCCGCTGGGCTGATGGCACCGAACAAAAGGCCGACGTCATCTTGTGGTGCACCGGCTTTCGCAGCTCGCTCGATCATCTGGCACCGCTGCAAATCCGCGAGGACAATGGCGGCATCGTCATGGACGGTCGCCTCGCGACCCGAGTTGCCAGGGACCCGCGCATCCATCTTGTCGGCTACGGCCCTTCCGCCTCGACAATCGGCGCCAACCGGGCCGGCGCCGCTGCCGCACGAGAGCTGGCAGGGCATCTCGGCCTGGTCTGAGGCCCGGTCAGGCGGCGTCGCGGTCGAACACCTGCTGCGCTTTGGCGATAAGCACCTCGTGCTCGATCGCCCAATGGCCCAATTCTTCCACCGGCCGGCGCAGGGAATGCCCCAGCTCGGTCAGCTCATAGTCGACGCGCGGCGGCTTGGTCGGGAAGACTGTCCGCTTGATCAGGCCGTCGCGCTCCATGCCTTTCAGGGTCAGTGTCAGCATGCGCTGCGAGATCGTGCCGATGGCGCGCTTGATCTCGTTGAAGCGGCGCGGGCCGTCGCGCAGCGCCATGACGATCAGCACACTCCACTTGTCGCCGACCCGCGCCAGGATCTGGCGGACGGGCCTGCACATATCAAGCAAGCCGCTTGGTTCAGGTAACATGGATGTGCCTCCTTGCGTCCATTCGGACAGTAACAATATTAGGCCAGGTTACGAATATATACTGATGGCGGCATGGCTCCACAAGGCGCGTCGCCAGTGAAGGAGAAGCGAATATGGAACTTGGCGTTTACAGCTTTGGCGACGTCCAGAAGGATCCTGTCACCGGCAAGCTCGGCTCGACGGCGCAAGCCACGCGCAACCTGCTGGAAGCCATCCAGCTGGCCGACGAAGTCGGGCTGGACTATTTCGGCATCGGCGAACATCACACCTATGAGATGCCGGCATCCGCCGCGACTGTGGTGCTGGGCGCTGCTGCCTCGACGACGAAAAACATCAAGCTCGGAAGTGCTGTGACGGTTCTCAGCACCGACGATCCCGTGCGCGTCTACCAGCAGTTCGCGACGCTGGACGCCCTGTCCAACGGCCGTGCCGAGATCACCGCCGGGCGCGGTTCGTCGACGGAATCCTTTCCGCTCTTCGGCCACAGCCTCAACGATTATGACGAGCTTTATGCCGAAAAACTCGACCTGCTGCTCAAGATCAACGAGAGCGAATCCATCACCTGGAGCGGCAAGTTCCGCCCGGCGCTGAACGAGGCGCTGGTCGTGCCGCGTCCGGAGAGCGGTTCGCTGCCGATCTGGCTGGCGACCGGGGGTAACCCGCATTCATCAGTGCGTGCGGGCCTGCTCGGCCTGCCGATCTCTTATGCCATCATCGGCGGCCAGGCTTCGCGTTTTGCGCCGCTCGCCGATCTCTACCGGCGTGCCGCAGCACAGGCGAACATCCCGGAGGCGCGGATCAAGGTTTCGGTCGCAAGCCCCGGCTTCGTCGGCGATGACGCTACTGGAGCGAAGGAACGCTTCTGGACCCACTGGCATGCGGTGATGGAGTCGATCGGCAAGGTCCGTGGCTTCGCCCCGCCGCCCCGTCATCACTACGACAAGGAAGCCAGCGGCGGTGGTGCGCTGTTTGTTGGCGCCCCCGAAGAGATCGCCGAGCGTATCGTCGCGTTGCACAAGAGCATCGGCCACGTGCGCCAGTTCTTCCAGATGGACGTTGGGCAGTTGCCGCAAAAAGAGTTCCTGCGTTCGATCGAGCTGCTCGGCACGCGCGTCAAACCGCTTGTCGACGCCGAACTCGGCGCTACCAAGATCTAGGAGAGACAGCATGAAAGCCGCTGACGTGAAGACCATCGGCATCCTTGGTGCTGGCCGTGTCGGCACAGCACTCGCCCGCCGCGCCATCGCGGCGGGGTACGAGGTCAGGATCGCGACATCCAGGTCGCCTGAAGAGATCGGCCTGCTGGTCGAGATCATGGTGCCCGGTGCCAGGGCGGAGACGGCGGAAGCGGTGATCGCCGGCAGCGACATCGTCATCCTGGCGCTGCCATTGTCGAAATACCGCAATCTTCGGCCCGAACTGTTTGCCGGCAAGATCGTTGTCGATGCCATGAACTACTGGGCGCCGACCGACGGCACCATGGCCGAGTTCGAAGGTGATCGCGCAAGCAGCGAAGTGATCCAGGATTACCTGCCGCAAGCCTTGATCGTGCGCAGCTTCAATCACATGGGCTACCATGAGATCGAGGAAGAGGCGCGAGCATTCGGCGATCCAGACCGGCGCGCGCTCGCCGTTGCGGGTGACGACGCGCAAGCTCGTGACATAGTGGCGGCGTTCATCGACCGTCTCGGCTTCGATCCGGTTGATGCCGGCGAACTTGCCGCAAGCCGAAACTTTGTCACGGGAACGCCGATCTTCGGCGCGAGCCTTGATCAGGCGGAAATGACGCGCGTTCTGCAAGGCACGTATGAGCGGGCATATTGATGGAGCATCAGCCCAAGAGGTCGCGCCAGGGCGACCTCCATCAGGGCTTGAAACCGCGTCCAGCTCCGCCATCTAGTTCGCCATAGTGCGCAACTTTCCAAACGAGGAAGCGCCAGGCAACGCGCCTGCTGGTCCTTACTCCACTGGCTCGTCCTGCCCGGCGTCGTTTATCGCGAGCATCGAGGTCTTCCTCGTCCTTGTCAGACGAAGGGAGATAGGAAATGGCAAAGGTCGTTTGCGTCCTTTATGACGATCCGGTCGACGGTTATCCCACAGGCTATGCGCGGGACGGCCTGCCGAGACTCGACCGCTATCCCGGTGGCCAGACGCTGCCCACGCCCAAGGCCATCGACTTTGAACCAGGCGTGCTGCTCGGCAGCGTGTCGGGCGAATTGGGCCTACGGAAGTTTCTCGAAGGCGGCGGCCACAGGCTGGTCGTGACATCCGACAAGGATGGCCCGGGCAGCGTTTTTGAACGCGAACTCGCCGATGCCGAGATCGTCATCTCGCAGCCGTTCTGGCCGGCCTACCTGACCGAGGAGCGGATCGCCAAGGCCAAAAGCCTGAAGCTTGCGATCACCGCCGGCATTGGCTCCGACCATGTCGACCTGCAGGCGGCGATGGAGCGCGGCATCACCGTTGCCGAGGTGACTTTTTGCAACTCGATCAGCGTCGCCGAGCATGTGGTGATGATGATCCTGGGGCTCGTGCGCAACTATATCCCGTCTTACGGCTGGGTTATGAAGGGTGGCTGGAACATCGCCGACTGCGTCGCGCGTTCCTACGATATCGAAGGCATGCAGATCGGAACCGTGGGCGCTGGCCGGATCGGCAGTGCTGTGCTGCGGCGGCTGAAGCCGTTCGACGTCAAGCTGCACTACACCGACCGCCATCGCCTGCCCGAGACGGTCGAGAAGGAACTGGGCGTCACCTTTCACAAAACGGTAGCGGAGATGGTGCCCATTTGCGATGTGGTGACGATCAACGCGCCACTGCATCCCGAGACCGAAAACCTCTTCGACGCGACGATGATCGCCAGGATGAAACGCGGCGCTTATCTGGTGAACACGGCGCGCGGCAAGATCTGCAATCGCGACGCGGTCGCGCTTGCGCTGGAGAGCGGCCAGCTCGCAGGTTATGCCGGCGACGTCTGGTTCCCGCAGCCAGCCCCCAAGGACCATCCATGGCGATCGATGCCGCATCACGGCATGACGCCGCATATTTCGGGATCATCGCTTTCCGCCCAGGCGCGCTATGCCGCCGGCACCCGCGAAATCCTGGAATGCTGGTTCGAGGGACGGCCGATCCGCGAGGAATATCTGATTGTCGATGGCGGCAAGCTCGCCGGAGCCGGCGCGCATTCCTACAGCGCGGGCGACGCCACACGCGGTTCGGAAGAAGCGGCGCGCTTCAAGACGTAACGCGTTGTTACTGTATCCCTAGCGATGATGCAGAACCAGCGGGGCGCCGTCGACGTCGATGACGTTCATGTCGTAGCCGAAGACTTCGGCCAGCACGTTTGGTTGCAGCACTTCGGCCGGCGATCCGTCGGCGACGATCCGCCCCGCCTTCATCGCCACGATCCGGTCGGCATAGACGGCGGCATGATTGATGTCGTGCAGGACAACGATGACAGTGCGCCTGTCGTTGTCGGCCGCCGCGCGCAGGTCGCGCATCAACTGGCGGGCAAACAGCATGTCGAGATTGTTCAGCGGCTCGTCGAGCAGCATGTAGTCGGTGCCCTGGCAGAAGGCCATGGCAACCATGGCGCGCTGGCGCTGGCCGCCGGAAAGCTTGTCGAGGAAGCGGTCCGCCAAAGCTTCCAAATCGAACTGCCGCAGCGCTGCATCGATCAAGGTGTTGTCATTGGCATCGATGCGGCCATTTTGATGCGGAAAACGGCCGAAGCCGACGAGTTCGCGCACCTTGAGCCGGCTCGCCACGGCCGGGTCCTGGCGCAGGATCGCCAGCGTCTGGGCGAGGCGACGGCTGGGCGTGGTGTCCACCGGCAGGCCGTCGACCGATATCGCGCCGCTCTGCAACGGCTGCAGCCGCGCGATCAGCGACAACAGGCTCGACTTGCCGGCACCGTTGGGCCCGACAAGTGCCGTCACCCCGCCCTTGGGCATGGTCAGCGAGACATCGCTCAGGATTTGTGTGTCGCCATGTCGGAGCGAAACATTCTTGATCTCGATCATCGCTTGCTCGTTGTGATCAGCATGCCCAGGAACACCAGTCCGCCTATGAATTCGATGACGACGCCCAGCGTAGACTCCCCACCCAGCACGTGCTGGAGCAACATTTGGCCGCCCAGCAGCACGATAACAGCGGTCAGCATCGCCGCCGGCAGCAAAAGGTGATGGCGCCGGCTGTTGATGATGCGTTCGGCGAGCGCCACCACCAGCAATCCAAAGAAGGTGACGGGACCGACCAGCGCCGTCGAGACCGCTACCAGTGCCGCGACAAGCAGCAAGAGGCCGGTCAGCGCCCGGGTCCAGTTGACGCCGAGCCCGATGGCGTTGTCGGAACCGAGTGCCAGCACATCGAGCAGATGGCGCTTGCGCCAGGTGATCACAGTGGCGATCGCCGTGACGACGAGGCCGATGACCATCAGGTCGGGGCGCACGGTGTTGAAATCGGCGAAGCTCGAGGCCTGGACCACGGCGAATTCATTGGGGTCGATGAGGCGCGCGATCAGCGAGGCGAGGCTGCGAAACAGCACGCCGAGCACGACGCCGGTCAAAAGCAGCAGCCCGACATCGAAGCGACGCCGGAGCATGGGCATAAACAGCAGCAAGGCCATGACCATCATCAGGCAGGCCTCGCCGGCGAATTTGACACGCGGGTCGAGCGCGACGAAGCCGACGCTGCCAAGCGCCACGACAAGCGCCATCTGGCCGAACAAATAGAGCGCGTCGAGCCCCATGATCTGCGGTGTCAGCACCCGGTTTGCCGTCACCGTCTGGAACACCACCGTCGAGACGGCAATCGCCACGCCGACCTGCACCAGCGTGAGCAGTCGCACCACGCGCAGCTCAAGCGCAAAGGCGATGTTGCCGCGCAACCCGACGGTCATGAAGGCGACCGCCGCTGCAAAAGCCAGCGCGCCCAGTATCCATAGCCGCTTGTCAGGCACGTGCCGTCCGCCCAAACAGGATCCACAGGAACAACCCCGAACCGACGACGCCGAGCACGGTGCCGACGGGGATTTCGTAGGGGTAGCGGATGAGGCGGCCAACGATGTCGCAAGCGAGCACCAGTGCCGCTCCTGAAATGGCGACCCAGGGCAGGGCGCTCCTCAGGTTGTCGCCCATCAACCTGGAGACCAGATTGGGCACCACCAGGCCGACAAACGGGATCATGCCGACAACAACCACGGCCAATGACGAGATCACCGCGACCATGACCAGCCCAAGTTGGACGATGCGCTGGTAGTTGAGGCCAAGCCCGACGCTGACCTCGCGCCCCATCGACACGATGGTCAGCCGGTCGGCGATCCACCAGGCAAGCGCCACCATCGCGGCGAGGATCCACAAAAGTTCGTAGCGCCCGCGCAGCACGCCGGAGAACTCGCCATTGGTCCAGATATCGACATATTGCAGCAGGTCCGCCTGCCAGGCGACGAAGGTCACGGCAGCACCGATGACGCCGCCATAGACAAGACCGAAAAGCGGAATGAGGAAAGGCTGCGTCGGCGGCAGCCTGTGGGCGATGGACAGGAAAACGGAGGTGCCGGCAAGGGCCGTGACGCTGGCGGCAAGGGTCTTGACGCCGATCGACGCCGACGGAAACAGCATCGTCACCGCCAGGATGCCAAGTGCCGCACTTTGGCCGGTTCCGGTCATCGTCGGTTCGACAAAGCGGTTGCGCGCGAGGATCTGCAGGACGAGGCCGGCAATCGCCAGCCCCGCGCCGGTCAAAACCGCAGCCAGCGTCCGGGGCAGGCGACTGACCAGCAGCAGCTCAAGCGCACCGGCATCGGCGAAGACCTTGTCGAGCGAAAAATCGTCGACGCCGACACCGAGACTGAGCGCGAAAAGCCCGGCCAGGCTGGTGGCGACCACCAGCCTGGCGTTGGGCATTGCCAGTGCCATCACGGCGCCTTGGCGAAGGCTTCTTCGATTGCCTTGAGCACCCGATGGGTGGACTGGACGCCGCCAGCGGCGATGTAGAAGTCGGGCGAGGGCAGGAAGATCACCTGGCCCTTTTTCCAGGCCGTGGTCTGCGCCACCAGTTCGTTGTCGAGGGTGGCCTTCGCGCCTTGCTCGCCGGAACCGATTGCTGCTGCGCGGTCGAGCACAATAAGCCAATCGGGATTGGCCTTGCTGATGAATTCAAACGAGATCGCCTCGCCATGGGTTGCCGCTTCAACGTCGGCCACGGCGGGCTCGAGGTCGAGCGTCTTGTGCAGCCAGCCGAAGCGCGAGCCGGGGCCATAGGCGGTGATCTTGGGGCCGTTGGTCATCAGGATCAGGGCCTTGCCCTTGCCTTTCACGGCCTGCCGGGCGGCTTCGACGGCGGCATCCAGTTCCTTGGCGGCGGCCGCGGCTTCGTCAGTCTTGGCGAAGAGCGCGCCATAGGCCGTCAGCCGCTCCTTGGCCTGGGCGACAAGGTCGTCACCAGTCATCGTCATGTCGATGGTGGGGGCCACGCGCGCCGTCGCTTCGGCCTTTGCCGACGAACGTCCGCCGACGATCACCAGGTCCGGCGCCAGCGCATTCAATGCCTCGAGGTCGGGCTCAAACAGCGTGCCAACGACAGTGGCGCCCTTGGCGACATCGGCGAGTTCAGGCACGAACAGCTTGTTGGGCACGCCGGCGGGCTGGATGCCGAGGCGGTTCAGCGTGTCGATGGCGGCGATGTCGTAGACGGCGATCCTGGCAGGCACCTTGTCGATGGTTTTCGGACCGGTCGCGGTGGCAATTTCAGCCGCGACCGCAGGTGCCGTTGCTATCGCAAGGGCGGCCACAAGATTGGCCAGGACCCGAACATACTTCATGTTTTGTCTCCATCTTTGCCTGATGACGCCGGCTGCATAAAACCTTCGTCAAATACTCTTGTTTTGCGCATACCAGAAGCTGCCTGTGTAAAACAAGACTTGGGCCGGCGTTCACGGACACTTTATTGCCGCTGAGCCGCACCTTGTGGAGGCCTCATGCGCTCCAGGCGATGGAACGGTCGGGCTCTCGGAAAGCAAAGCGGGCGAGGTGATCGTCGATCACCGATTTCACGCGCGCCAACTGCTCGGCATCGGGCGCAACCACCTGGATCGTCAGGGCGGTGTCGTCGGCATCGAGCACGGCATTGCCGAACGGAAAGTGGCATTCGCCATGGCGATCGGCGTAGGTGACCTCTATCTTGTGAGCGAAATGCTTGCACAGCTGGGTGAGATATTTGGCGCCGTTTTCGGTCTCGAACCGCCCCGTCGTTTCAACCATGATTTTCCCCGATGGCTACAAGTGAGGCGCGCCTCTAACATTGTTGAGTATTGCAATCAAGAAAAGACGCCGGTGAGAGCCACGGGCATTTGCAACGCAAGACAGCCCTTGCGAAACCGGTCATCCAGTGCCCGTATGGAGCAACCTGGAAGGAGGGCAAGCATGCGCACAAGCAAGGTGATCCATATCGTTTCCTGCCACGCCGAAGGCGAGGTCGGCGACGTCATCGTCGGCGGCGTGGCGCCACCGCCGGGCAAGACGCTGTGGGAGCAGCGCCGCTTCATCGCGCAGGACCAGGGCTTGCGCAATTTCGTGCTCAACGAGCCGCGCGGCGGCGTCTTCCGGCATGTCAACCTGCTGGTGCCGCCGAAGGATCCGCGCGCTGCCGTGGGCTTCATCATCATGGAACCGGAGGACACCCCGCCGATGTCCGGCTCCAACTCGATCTGCGTTGCGACGGTTCTGCTCGACAGCGGCATCGTGCCGATGCAGGAGCCGGAAACGCGATTTGTGCTCGAAGCCCCGGGTGGATTGGTCGATGTCGTGGCCACCTGCCGCAATGGCAAGGCCGAGCGGATCGCGGTCACCAACGTGCCGTCCTTTGCCGACAAGCTCGATGCCAAGCTCGAAGTCGATGGCCTCGGCACGCTGACCGTCGACACCGCTTATGGCGGCGACAGTTTTGTCATCGCCGACGCCCGTGCACTGGGCTTTTCGGTGACCCCGGACGAAGCGCGCGAGCTTGCCGAAACCGGCATCAGGATCACCCGCGCGGCCAACGAACAATTGGGCTTTTCGCATCCGGAAAATCCGGAATGGGATCACATCTCCTTTTGCCAGCTGACGCTGCCGATCGAGGAGCGCGACGGCGTGCTGCATGGCCGCAATACGGTGGTGATCCAGCCGGCCAAGCTCGACCGCTCGCCGACCGGCACTGGCTGCTCGGCGCGCATGGCGGTACTGCACGCGCGCGGCCTGATCAAGGTCGGCCAACGTTTCAGCGGGCACTCGATCATCGATTCGACGTTCGACTGCCGCATCCTTGGCGAAACGACTGTCGGCGGGCGTCCGGCGATCATTCCCGAGATTTCCGGCCGCGCCTGGATCACCGGCACGCATCAGCTGATGCTTGACCCCGACGATCCGTGGCCGGCTGGCTATCGCCTCGCCGACAGCTGGCCGCGCAAGCAGTAGGCGCGGCTTACAGCTATTGATCCCAGAAGGTGCGAAGCGTCGTCGGCGTGTGCATGTTGGCGTAGAGATAGTGCCAGAACTCGGCGTGGCGCTCGCGCTCGACCGTCTTCCACACATCGTGCACCGCCACTTCGCCACACCAGTAGGCATAGACAAAAGGTGCCCGCAGATTGTGGTTCAGGAAGGAGAGGCGTCCCTTCACTGTCTCTAGGCTCTGAAACCCAGCTTCGGCGATGATGGGCGCGATGTCTTCAAGCCGCATGTCCTGGGCGTGCATCATCCAGGCCGCGTTACAGCGCAATGCGCTACGCAGCCGTTGCAGAGCGACAGCGAGTTCATCGGCTGGTGTGTCGACCCAGTCGAGGAAGAACAGGCCATTGTCGGCGATGCCTTCGAAAAGCGCACTGCTTGCCGAACTCGTGACAACCTGCGCGCCGTCGAGCGGCATGCTGCCCTCAGTGACGTAGCGCTGGCGCAAGGCAAGATGCACCAGATGCCCGGGGAACGCCTCGTGGCACGCCAGATGCTTCAGTGCGTAAGGCGTGTAGGGAAAGTCCAGATTGAGCAAAAGCTGCCGTCCCGGGTAATCGCAATAGGCCGAAAACGGAACGTTCTCGACCGCCACCGGTTCGAGCCATTCCTGGCTCATGTCGTACATCAGCGCGCTGGTGCGCCGGCGCGCCTCCTCGCCATAGCCGCGCAGGACGTCCAGAACAGCGCTTGGGGCGACACGATTGTCCTGTTCCCAGCGGTGAACGTCCTCGGTCAGCGAGGAACCGCGATAGCCGAGCTCATCCAGCCTTTCCCTGATCGTGACGGCATAGCCGTCCAGGACCGACTGGCTCACCATCTGTGTCTCGACACCGATCTGGCGGCGGACGCGGTCGGCGAAGGAAATCTCCTTCTCCTGAAACGTGGTCAGCAGCGCATGCAGCGAGTCGATCATTTCGCCGAGGTAGCTCTGCCGCAGCGCGCTCTCGGCCTCTTGCGGCAAACGGGCATTCAGGTCGTCCAGGGCCTGAACCGCCTCGTCATAGCTGCGAAGGGCCGCCGGCTCGACATCGGCGACAGCGACCGGAACAAGACCCTCGCGGTCGAGGAAGCCGTCGCTTCGCGGCGTGTTGCGGTAGAGCCGGTCTATCCCTGCCGTGATCGCGGCCAGTTCTTTTCCCAACTGCATGACATGTCTCACAATCTGGTGGCGGGCACTGCGGCCGGGTTGAAACTAAAGAAGGCGGTTCTTGACGAACCGGCCATTGGCCATGATGGCGCTCAGATGCGCGCCGTCATCTTGAAGCAGCGCGATGTCGGTCAGCGGATCGCCGTCGACGACGAGCAGATCGGCAAAGGCACCCGGTGCGATCACGCCGACGTCCAGCCGGCAAAGCTGAGCGCCAACAATCGTCGCTGAGCGGATGATCTCGGCAGGCGTCAGCACCTTGGCGAGCAGCTCGAATTCCATGCAATGATATTTGCGCAACTGGCCGAGCAGGTCGGAGCCGAAGGCCATGGGCAGTCCGGCGTCACGCATGATCTCAAGCGAGCGCAAGCCGCCTTGGCGCACCACTTCGATCTTGGCGAATTCGGCCTCGCCCAGGCCAAGTTCCTCGCCGTCGAGCGCCAGCGCGTCATAGGCAACCAGCGTCGGCACGGCGATGCAGCCTTTGTCGGCCGCAAGCCTGGCGGTCTCGGGGGTGATCAGGTTGCAATGCTCGAGCGAATGGACACCGAGCTTGACGACACGGCGGATGGCCGCATCGGTATAGACATGCGCCGAGACATAAAGGCCGGCGTTCTCCGCCTCCTCGAGGATCGCGGCCAGTTCATCTCGCGAGAACTGCAGCGAGTGGATCGGATCGTTCGGCGAGGACACGCCGCCATTGGCCATGACCTTGATGAAGCGCGCGCCGCCCTTGATCATTTCGCGCGACACCCGGCGAACGTCATCGACGCCGTCGACCAGAATACCCATCGACCCAAGGCGATCCGACATGATGCCAGGGCGGTCGTCAGTGCGCGGGCGCAAGTCGCAGTGACCGCCGGTTGTCGACAGGCCCTTGCCGCAGATCACAAGCCTGGGGCCATCGATCAGCCCGTCTTCCACGGCGCGAACCAGTCCGTGGTCGGCGCCGCCAAGGTCGCGCAGGGTGGTGAAACCGCGCATCAGCGCCTCGTTCATCACCCGCGCCGAGCGTAGCGCTGCGAGTGACGACGGTGCGATGGCGTTTGACCAGAGGTCGAGGGATTCCGCCACCACATGGACATGGCAGTCGACAAGACCAGGCATCAGCGTCCTGCCGCCAAGCGCGACCTCGACCGCGTCGGCGGGAGCTGCGATGGACGGGGCGACCTCGACAATTCTGCCGTCGCGCACGAGCACGGAAAGCCCCTCGATCAGGACGCCCTTGGCGGCATCGAGAACCTTGCCGCCGGTGAATATGTAGCTCTGGGTCATGGGATCATTTCAGCAGGTTAATGGCGTCTAGCGGTGGTGGCAGGCCAGCAAACGGCCGTCGTCGCGCAGGCTCAGTTCCGGATCGGTCGTGCGGCAGAGGTCAGTCGCAAGCGGGCAGCGCGTGTGAAACGAGCAGCCGGACGGCTTGTTCGTGGCGCTTGGAATGTCGTCGTTGGACGCCTTGAACTGATGGCGGTTGCGTGGATCGAGCGACGGTGCCGAACCGATGAGAAGTTCGGTGTAGGGGTGTGAAGGGTTGGCGAAGATCGCTTCCTTGTCGGCGATCTCCACGATCTTGCCGAGATACATGACGGCGACGCGGTGGGAGAGATATTCGACGACGCCGAGGTCATGGGAGATGAAGAGGAAGGCAACGCCGAGATCGCGCTGCAGGTCCGATAGCAAGTTGAGGATCTGCGCCTGCACTGACACGTCGAGTGCTGAAACCGGCTCGTCGCAGACGATGATATCGGGGTTCAGCGCAAGGGCGCGCGCGATGCCGATACGCTGGCGCTGGCCCCCGGAGAACTGGTGCGCGAAATTGCCGGCCTGATCGGGACGCAACCCGACGCGCTCCATGAGCTCGGCGACGCGTGTGTCGCGTTCGGCCCGCGTGCCTACCTGGTGGATGTCGAGCGGTGCGCGGATGATGTCGCGCACGCGGTGGCGCGGATTGAGCGACGAGAACGGATCCTGGAAGATGATCTGCACGCGCTTGCGGTAGGATTTGAGCGCTGAACCACGGAAATCACGAACGATCTGGCCGTCGAACTCGACCTGGCCGCCGCTAGGCTTGAGCAAGCCGAGCAAAGCGAGCCCGGTGGTGGACTTGCCGCAGCCGGATTCGCCAACAAGGCTCAGCGTTTCGCCGCGCCGCAGCGAAAAGCTTACGCCATCGACAGCACGCACGGCGCCGACCACGCGATTGAACACGCCCTTGCGGATCGCGAAGTGAACCTGCAGGTCCTTGACCGCCAGCAGCGGTTCGGATGCATCAGCCGTTTGCATGAGTGACCTCCCAGCAGGCGGCAAAGTGACCGGGCTGCTTTTCTTCGAATTCCGGTCGTTCCTGATGGCAGCGCGGCGCAGCCTTTGGGCAACGCGGCGCAAAGGCGCAGCCCTTGGGAAGGTCCCAGAGCGGGGGAACTGTGCCTGATATGTCGACCAGCCGCTCGCCAACCCTGGCCCCGGCATGCGAGCGCGGAATGGCGCCGAGCAGGCCCAGCGTATAGGGGTGCATGGGATTGTCGAAGAGATCATTGACCGACGCTTCCTCGATCCGGCGCCCGGCATACATCACCACGACGCGATCGGCGATCTCGGCGACGACGCCGAGGTCATGGGTGATCATCACCAGGGCGGTGCCAAGACGTTTCTGCAAGTCGGAAATGAGCCCGAGTATCTGTGCCTGGATGGTCACGTCCAGCGCGGTGGTTGGCTCGTCGGCGACGAGGATGCGCGGCTCGCAGACCAGCGCAAGGGCGATCATGGCGCGCTGGCGCATGCCGCCCGAAAGTTCATGCGGATACTGCCTGGCGCGACGCTGCGGATCGGGCATCTGCACCAGGCGCAGCGCCTCGACGGCGCGCTCGAACGCGGCGCGACGGCCAAGCTTGCGATGCTGGCGCACCGCTTCGGCGATCTGCTCGCCGATGGTCAAGACAGGGTTGAGTGCCGTCAGCGGCTCTTGAAAGATCATCGCGATCTTTTCGCCGCGATAGTCCTCGACGGTTCGCTGGTCGAGGCCGAGAAGGTCCACTCCGTCGATCTCAATCCTGCCGCCAGTGACGCTTGCGGCTTCCGGAAGCAGGCGCAGCAACGACAGCGCCGTCATCGATTTGCCGCAACCGGACTCGCCCACGATGCAGACAGTTTCGCCCGGCGCGACCGACAAAGCCATGTCGGACACCACTGCGAACGAACCCTGGCCGGTTCGAATGCGGATCTCCAGATCGCTGACCGTCAGGATAGGCTTATCGGACCTGACGGGCACTGGCTGAGAACTGACGGCTGACGTGTGGCTCATCTTGCTTGGTTCCTTGTTGGTGAGCGGGAAGCGCGCGAGGTGCGCTCCCCGCTTGCCGGACCTTCACCCGTCAGTCGGTGGCGCTTTCCAGATTGCCGACCATGAAGCCGTAGTCGCCGGACTCGACCAGATTGCGCGACAGGTGCGAGAGGATCATGATCCCGTTGTCGTAAGGGGCAGGGATCTCTTCCAGCGTCTGGAACGAATAGGGGCTGACGACGCGGCCGAGCAGATCGCCCTTCTTGATCGTCTCGCCAAGTGCCGGGCACAAGGGCTCGAGCCAGCCACCCTGGGTCGGTCGGATGCCAGCGATTTCATTGACGACGATCTGCTTGGGCTGCGGCTTGACATCGCCTGGAATGACGCCGCGGTGACGCAGCATGTTGAGCACGCCGTCGACGGTGCGCTGGACATAAGGCGTCTGGTCGACGATGCCGCCGCCCAGTTCGACCACGACAGATGAAATGCCGCGCTTGTCGACAGTCACCGCCTTGGTGGTGCCGTCAAAGGAAGTCCCTTCCTTCGAAGCCGTCGGGCGATAGAGAACCTTCGAACCAAAAGCGCGCGACAGCGGCTCGTCATTCAGGATGTAGACATAGTCGACGGTCGGGCGGTCGGTGCCGGAATGCAGATCGATATGCAGGTCGATCTTTTCCAGGAAATGCTCGCTGATCGCCTTGGCCAGCTGCTGGGTGTAGGTGCCGCTGGCATTGCCGGGGAACTCGCGATTGAGGTTGAGTTCGTCAAGCGGCGTGAAGCGGCGATTGAGCGCCATGGCGCGCGGGTTCGCCACCGGCAGCATCAGGATGCGGCCCTTGAGCGGCGTGTCCATCAGCACCCGGAACAGTTCGAGCATGGCCTGCGAACCGGCGTTTTCGTTACCGTGGATCGAGGCTGACAGACCAATGGTCGGGCCATCCTGTTCACCCACCAGTTCGTTGATGAACAGCACGGCGTTGCTGCCATCGGCATGGGTGGTGAATTTGGGCGTCAGCGCATTGATTTGTTTGACCATTGTAGTTTTCCTTAAATGTAGGCTTTGAGAGGGTGGGTCAGGATTTGCCGCCGCCGCGGGAGAGCTGGCGGGGGTCGAGGACGTCCCTGAGGCCGTCGCCGAGCAGATTGAATCCGAGCACGGTGATCATGATGGTCGCGCCCGAAATGATGGACAGCCAGGGTTCGTCGCGAATGAACTTCGTGCCGTAGGCGAGCGTCCATCCCCAGGTCGGCGTGGGGGGCGGCAGGCCGAAGCCGAGGAAGCTCAGGGCGGATTCCGCGATGATGGCGGTGCCCAGGCCGAGCGAGGCCAGCACGATGATCGGGCCGAGCGCGTTCGGCAGGATTTCCTTGAACAGGATGCGGGAAGGCCGCGCACCGAGCGCGCGCGCCGCCTGCACGTAGTTCTGTTCGCGCAGCACCAATGTCGTGGCACGCACGACGCGCGCATATTCGGTCCAGGCAACCACGATCAGAGCGAGCGCGACATTCATGACGCCTGGCCCGAGGATGGCGACGATGGCCAAGGCCAAAACGATGGCCGGTACGCCCAGGAAGATGTCGGTGATACGCATCAGGACGAGATCGACCCAGCCGCCGAAATAGCCGGCGACCAGCCCGACGATCGTGCCGATGATGACCGAGCAGACGACAGCGATGATGGCGATGGTGAGCGAGACGCGCGCGCCCCAGATCAGACGGGACCACAAGTCGCGCCCGAAATTGTCGGTGCCGAGCAGATGCTGGAACGAAGGCCCCGCGAAGCGGTTGCGCATGTCCATCTGTTCGACGCCATGGGTCGCGATGGCGGGCGCAAAAATCGCCAGCAGGACGATGGTCAAGGTGATTGCCGCGCCGACGACCAGGGACGTGTTGCGAAGGGCTTTGGGTAGCTGCATCGGATTATCCCAGTCGAATGCGCGGATCGACAGCCGCGTAAAGGAGGTCGACGATCAGATTGACCAGAGCGAAAATGATCGCGAAGGTCAGCACGATGCCCTGGATGAGCGGCAGGTCGCGCTGCGAGATCGCCGCGATGGTCAGCTGTCCCAGTCCCGGCCAGGCGAAGATCGTTTCGGTCAGCACGGCACCGCCGAGCAGCGCACCGAAGCGCAGGCCAATGACGCTGAGCACAGGCAGCAGCGCGTTGCGCAGCGCGTGGCGGACAATAACGCGCGGCTTGCGCAGGCCCTTGGCGTAGGCGGTGCGGATGAAGTCCTCGCGCAGGATCTCGAGCATCGACGCCCGGACAAGCCTGGAGATGATGGCGGCGGAATTGACCGCCAGCGCGAATGCGGGCAGCGCGATATGCGACAGTGAGTTGAGCAGCACCTCTGGTCGTCCCGACAGAGCTGCGGCCAGCGCATCGAGCAGCGGCTCGCCTCGGCCGATGGCCGGCAGCCAGCCAAGATTGACGGCGAACAGCAACATCAGCAGCAGACCGAGCCAATAGACCGGCATCGAAACGCCGAGCTGGGCAAGCAGCATCGTTGCGGTGTCGACGATCGATCCTTGCCAGATCGCGGAGATGACGCCGAGCACCAGGCCTAGGATGGTCGCCAGCACCAGCGAGACCACGGCCAGTTCGATGGTTGCGGCCAGGCGTCCGGCGATGATGGTGGAGACCGGCTGGTTCTGGAAAATCGACTGGCCCATGTCGCCATGCAAAAGGGCCGCGAAATAGTCCCACAGCCTGATGTACCAGGGATCGTCCAGCCCCAGATTGGCGCGAAGCGTGGCGATGGCTTCCGGCGTTGCTTCCTGCCCGAGCAGCACGGAGGCTGGATCGCCAGGAATGATCAGCAGCAGCGCAAAGGTCACCACCACCATGCCGATGGCCAGCGGGATCAGCAGCAGCAGCCGGCGAATGATGTAAGCGATCATGTGGTCGGTCCCTTTGTCCGAAGCCATTTGAAGGCGGTTTGTCCGGCCATCAGGCGACGACCATTGCTGTCAGTTCGCATACGGCGCGAGGCAGCCGTTCTCCGTCCCGTGCAGTGCCTCGCGCCGCACGGATTTCGCAGAACGTGCCGTAAGAAGCGGTCGGCCAACGCGCCTGGGCGATGTTGGCCGACGTCATCGGCTTAGTCGTTGAGACCGATCAGGCCGCGCAGATAACCGCGCGGGGTCGCCTGGACGTCAGTCGGCAGGTCCTTCTGGTAGAACATCTGGTAGCCCTGATCGGAGATGACGAAGTAGGGCAGGTCCTTGGCCAGGATGGTCGCGGCCTTCTGGTAGACTTCGGTGCGCTTGGCCTGATCAAGCGTCGAACGCCCCTCGTTGAGCAAGGTGTCGACTTCCGGGTTGGAATAGCCACCCCAATTGGTCGGGCCGCCAGTGGTGAACTGGGCGTACATCAGGCGATCGGGATCGACGATGTTCAGCCAGCCGAGCAGGGCGATCTGATGCTTGCCTTGCTGGACATAATTGGTGGAGAAGCTCGGCCAGTCGGAGATCTGCGCCTTTGCTTCCACGCCTGCCTGCTGGAACACGGCCTGCATGAACTCGAGCGCCTGCACCCGGTTGGGGTCCTCGCTGTGCGTGGCAAGCGTGATCGTCAGCGGCTTGCCGTCCTTGTCCAGGATGCCGTCGCCATTGGTGTCCTTCCAGCCGAGCTCGTTGAGAAGCTTCACCGCACCTTCGACGTCGAATGTCGGCTGCTTGATGTCAGCCGAATAGGCCCAGGACGAGGGCAGGATCAGCGATGAAGCAACCTGGTCGACGCCCTGATAGATGTCGTTGACGATTGTCCGCTGGTCGACAAGCATCGACAGGGCCTGCCGCATCTTCGGATCGGCGAGCAGCGGGTCCTTCGCATTGAAGTTGAGGTAAGTGACCCCGAGCCCGGCCATCTTGACGTTGGCAAAACGCTCGTCTGCGGCAAGGCGCGTGATGTCCTGTGGCGAAAGCGGCGATTGGATGACGTCGAGGTCGCCGGCTTCAAAGGCCTGGGCGCGCGCCGAGTTGTCGCCGATCACCTTGAGCGTGACCTTGTCGATTGTCGGGGCGCCGCGCCAGTAGTCGGCATTGGCTTCCAGGACGATGTCGCTGCCACGGTTCCACGCGGCGAGCTTCATTGGGCCAGCACCAACCGGCTTGGTCGAGATGTCCTGTCCGCTTTCGGCAGCCTTCTTCGAGATGATGCCGACATCGAGATAGGTCAGCAGCGGCGCGTAAGGGGCGGCAAGCTCGAACTTCACTGTCTGCGCGTCGACAGCGGTGACCGCCTTGACTGGGGTGAAGAGCGCACGGATAGGCGAGCTGAATTCGGGATTGAGCAAGGTCGAGTAGGTGAAGACCACGTCATCGGCCGTCAGCGGCGAACCGTCGGAAAATTTCAGGCCGGGCCTGAGTTTGAAGATGAACGTCAGCGGGTCCGGCGTCTCCCAGCTTTCAGCCAGGTCGGGCACCGGTTCCAGCTTGGGGGTGATGTGCACCAGGCCGGCATAGACAAGATCGGCAACGCGGTAGGCGGTGGAATCGCGGGCGAGGCGCGGATCAAGCGTGCCGGCGTCGACGTCGGTCCCAACGACGAGAGTTCCGGCGGCTTGCGCTGCCATGGAGCCAGCTGAAAATACCGCCAGTGCCAGGCCGACGGCGCTTACAGTCGATAAAAACGTTTTCATTCCCCAACCTTCTTGTTTTGAGTGTCTGGATTCAGCTCATTTGCCTGCGGCCGGCTCGCTGGAGCCAGGCTCGTTTCCGGCAATTTTCGCCTGCCTGAGCTCGCTCAGATAAGGAACGAGCAGGTTTTCGACCGACGCCGGATCGGGCGCATGCCGGTATTCGAAACATGGGATGCCGGGCCGCACCATTTCGGCGATGTGGTCGGCGCCGGTGGCGTAGACGACCGCATCGGAGCCGGCGATGATCTCGCGAATGTCGGGTGCTGCCGACCAGGTCACCTTGATTTCGGAGACGTGCGGTGCGTATTCGCGCACGCTTGGCCGCATGACGGCGATGTAGTCCTGTAGCTGTGCGATCGCCGCCACGCGCGATCGCGGATCGAGCACCGCCAGAGCCTGCCGGGTCTGTCCGGAAGGAAGAAAGCGCAGCGCCAGAATATTGGCGTCGGGCACGATTTCCCGGACCTCTGCCTCGCGGTTGAGGAAGGTCAGGACGAGGTCGGCATCCAGACAGGCTTGCCGCGACGCCTCGTCGCCCCGCAACCCATCGAGCGTCAGCAGCGAGATGGTGTCGCCTGAGGCAAAGACCGGGCGGATCTGCTCGATATAGTCGTATCCAGGGCCTTCGAAGATGGCGACGAAAACGACGTTGAGGCCCGTCTTCGGCTTGCGCAACTGCGACTGCGCGTTGATCATCGAAACCAGCGTCGTGGTCGGCACACCGAGACGCTCGGCCTTGCCCAGCAAAACCTCGATGTCGATCCGCAATGCCGCAGCCGGCGCGTTGTCAGCGACGATGTTGTAGGTCTTGTGGGCGACGAAGGCACCAAGCCCCTGCCGCATCTCGATCAGACCGGCGTCACGAAGCTGCTGATAGACATGCGCGACAGTCATCGGCGCGATGCCGAGTTCGGCTGCGAGCTGGCGAACGGACTGCAGTTTCGTGCCGTGCGGAATATCGCCAAACGACAGCGAATAGTTGAGCAAGCCATGAAGCTGCGTCCCGACAGGGACGGGCAGGGACTTGTCGATACTGGACGCGTCGATTGCAAACACGTGTTCTACTCGATTGATACACTCAACGATAACACGAGAGTCGTTTTGCGCAAGACAGCAATTTGCGGCTGTGTGAAAAATTTGGAATTTCGTAAAAACTGCGTATCTGCGAAATTTTATGGACTTTCTGAGTCCGTGGTGGCAACAAATGCGAAGATTAGCCAGATCGAAGACGCAAGAGGTGTACTAATGGAATATGTCAATCTGGGCCGTTCAGGCCTCAAGATTTCGCGGATCGCTCTCGGCTGCATGACATTCGGCTCGTCAAAATGGGCGCCCTGGGTGCTTGATGAGGAGGCCTCGACCCCTGTTATCGCCAAGGCCGTCGAGCACGGCATCAACTTCTTCGACATGGCGGACATGTATTCGAACGGGGCCAGCGAAGAGGTCGTGGCCAAGGTGCTGAAGCCTTTGGTTCCACGCCACAAGCTGGTGCTGGCAACCAAGCTCTACAATCCGATGAGCTCCGATCCCAATGACCGGGGTCTGTCGCGCAAGCATGTGTTCGAAGCCGTCGACGGCAGCCTGAAGCGTTTGGGCACGGACTATATCGACCTCTACCAGCTGCACCGCTTCGACTACGACACCCCGCTCGAGGAAACGCTCGACGCGCTCAACGATGTGGTGCGGGCCGGCAAGGTTCGTTATCTCGGGGCATCGTCGATGCATGCCTGGCAGTTCATGAAGGCGATCGGCCTGCAGCGCCAGCATGGCTGGGCGCAGTTCGTCTCGATGCAGCCCCACTTCAACCTGATCTACCGCGAGGAAGAGCGCGAGATGCTGCCGCTCTGCCGCTCCGAAGGCGTGGGCGTCATTCCATGGAGCCCGCTGGCGCGCGGCCTTTTGGCCGGCCGCCGCAAGGAAGATGAAGCGGCGACCCTGCGCGCCAAGACCGACGGCACGGCCAATGCGCTTTATGATCGCTCGCGCCTCCAGGATGATGCGGTGATCGATGCCGTTCGCAAGGTCGCCGAGCGTCATGGCAGGCCGATGGCGCAGGTCGCCTATGCCTGGGTCGCGTCCCGACCGGGTATTTCCGCCCCCATCGTCGGCATCTCCAAGCTGCATCAGTTCGACGATGCGCTCGCCGCGCTGGATATCAAGCTGACAGACGCCGATGTTGCCGAGATGGAGGCGCCTTACAGCGCAAAGAACGTCGCCGGCCACGTCTGATCGGCCCGTCTAGCCACTCATGCCGTGGCGCTCGACCGTATCCGGTCGCTTCGACGATGCGACGAGGCCCTTTTGCGGGTCTCGTCGAAGGCCACTTTTGATCGTTGCGCTCGCGCCGATACGCAGGCTTGAGCGGCCGCCGCGCGGGCGAAGAGCTGGCGGCAGATTGCGGTCCTGCTCTATGACATCTTGCTAAAATACGAGCGGTTTTGTTGGCGGTTTCACAATCATCGCAAAGCATGCTGGGGCTGAGGAGGCGTTAGGAGGGTCGAATGCGATCGGATTTCGCGATGGCGCGGCGTCATCTCGAGCAGGCTTGCAAATACCTGCCCGGCGACGACGACTTGACGTGTAAACTGCTTGCAGCCTTGAACCTGCTCATCGATGCCACCTTGAAGGCCGAACATACGGTCGATCAAGGGTCCAAGGTCGTGGCATTCCCTGGCGCGCGACCTCAACGCTGAAAACGACATGGCGGGATAGAGCCGGCAGTGGCGCGCCGGCTCCTGCTGTGTTTCCGGGGCGTTTCAAAATCCGCCAGGCGCGCACGCCCGAACAGCACCTGGTCAGCTCCAAGCCCATGAGGTAGCGCGCGCTCACAGCGAGCCCCTGCCGTTGCTGTGTGTTGAACGCACGCCTGCGGGCCGAGATCGCCCCTGGCCTGGCCGCGCGCCGACAGGCGCGCCAAACAACGGCTCGGTCGCGGAGCTGAAGCAGCCCCTCAGCCAGACTCAAACCAACCATTGGCCCAGCGTGAACCCGGCTTGACATTATGAAGTTTGGAGTTTGATATATCAAACGTCAGATTTCATATGTTTAGCAGTTCGGGACCAATTCGCGCATGACCTTGCATCAGAGTTCAAACCACGCCCTGATCGGACGGCTGACGGATCCGTCGCTGTTGCGGCAGCAGGCTTATGTCGACGGCCAATGGATTGACGCCGACAGCAAGGCCACGATTGTCGTGACCGATCCGGCCACCGGCGCGGCGTTGGGCACCATCCCCGACATGGGGGCGGCGGAGACCTCTCGCGCGATCAACAGTGCCGACCGGGTGCGCAAGGACTGGGCGGCACTTGCCGCACGCGAACGTTCCGCGATCATGCGCCGCTGGTTCGAACTCATCATCGAAAATGTCGAGGACCTGGCGCGGATCATGACCGCGGAGCAGGGCAAGCCGCTCGGCGAAAGCCGTGGCGAAATCCGTTATGCGGCGTCCTTCGTCGAGTGGTTCGGCGAAGAGGCCAAGCGCGTCTATGGTGATATCATTCCGTCCCCCAGGGCGCAGTCGCGCATCATGGTGCTGAAGCAGCCGGTCGGCGTTGTCGCGGCGGTCACTCCATGGAACTTCCCCAGTGCGATGATCACCCGCAAATGCGCGCCGGCCTTGGCCGCAGGTTGCACGGTGGTGGTCAAGCCGTCGGAATTCACGCCGTTTTCGGCTTTGGCGCTTGCCGAACTTGCATCGCGTGCGGGAATTCCGGCAGGCGTCCTCAATATCGTCACCGGCAACGCCCAGGCGATCGGCGGCGAGATGACGGCAAATCCGATCGTCCGCAAGCTGAGCTTCACCGGCTCGACACGCGTCGGTAAGCTGTTGATGGGGCAGGCGGGAGCAACGGTGAAGAAGGTGTCGATGGAACTGGGCGGCAACGCGCCCTTCATCGTCTTTGCCGATGCCGATCTCGATGTTGCCGTTCACAACGTCATGGCGTCAAAGTTCCGCAACACCGGCCAGACCTGCATTTGCGCCAACCGCATCTATGTCGAGGACGCCGTCCATGACGCCTTTGTCGCGCGCTTCAAAAAGGCGGTCGAGGCGTTGAAGGTCGGCAATGGCTTTGCCGACGACGTCGAGCAGGGGCCGCTGATCAACGCTGCCGCGTTGGTCAAGGTCGAAAGCCATATCGCCGATGCGCTGGCCAAGGGCTGCAAGCTCGTCACCGGCGGCAAGCCGCACCAACTCGGCGGCACGTTCTTCGAGCCGACGATCCTGACCAATGTCGACGACACGATGCTGTTCACGCAGGAAGAGACCTTTGGGCCGGTGGCTCCGGTGTTCCGCTTCACCGATGAGGATGCGGTCATTGCCGCGGCAAACGCCACATCAGCGGGGCTCGCTGCCTATGTGTTCACCCGTGATCTCGATCGCATGTGGCGCGTGGCCGAAGCGCTCGAAACGGGAATGGTCGGGGTCAATGAAGGGCTCATCTCAAATGAGGTCGCCCCTTTCGGTGGCATCAAGGAATCCGGCGTCGGGCGCGAGGGCTCGAAATACGGAATCGAGGAGTTCCTGAACCTCAAATATATCTGCCTGACACAGAACCCCCGTCAGGCCACCTAGGCTTCTGGCCGGGCGATGGGCGCCCCGCCGCGAGAAATCATCATCGTCAAACAATATAAGAGAGGGAATGAGATGACGTTTATCCGGAGGATGCAAGGCGGTGCCTTGGGCGGGCTTGCCGCAATTGCCATGGCGGGGGTGCTGCTCGCTCCAGTGCAGGCGCAAGCGGGCAAGGTGCTCGACGCCATCAAGCAGAAGGGCAATCTGACCTGCGGCGTCGGCCAGGCCGTTCCAGGCTTCTCGGCGCCAGGCGCCAATGGCGAGCTCGCCGGCATCGACGTCGATTTCTGCAAGGCGATGGCTGCGGCAATCCTTGGCGACGCCAGCAAGGTTACCTACCGGCAGACGTCCTATTCCGAGCGTTTCGTCCTGCTCGCCTCCGGCGAAATCGACGTTCTCGCCCACGACACGACGACCACGCTCAACCGCGAAGGCGGCCAGAACGCCCGCTTCACCTTCCCCAATTATTTCGACGGCTACACCTTCATGGTGCCCAAGTCGCTGGGCGTCGAAAGCCCCGACCAGCTGGCCGATGCCACGGTCTGCATTCTTCAGGGCTCGACCTTCGAGGTGAACACCGAGAATTTCTTCAAGTCGCGCGGCCTCAAATACACCCCGCTCGTGCTTGGCACCTGGGAGCAGCTTGACGCCGCGTTCTTCGGCGGGCGCTGCGATGCCTTCGGCGGCAATTATGGCAATCTCGCCGGTTCCCGCGTCGCCCATGGCAATGTCGACGACTACGTCATCTTCCCGAAATTCCTGACGCTTGAGCCCTATGCTCCCTCCGTCTACGGCGACGACCAGGAACTCTTCCTCACCGCGCGTTGGGTGATGTCGGCCCTGATCGAGAGCGAGCGCCTGGAAATCACCCAGGCCAATGTGAAGGACCTGGTTTCGTCCTCGAAGGATCCGGAAGTCCAGCAGCTGCTCGGCGTCAAGCCCGGCAACGGCAAGGATCTCGGCCTGTCGGAAGACTGGGTGGTGCAAGTTGTTTCGGCGGTCGGCAATTACGGCGAGAGCTTCGAGCGCAATCTCGGCAAGGGCTCGCCGATGAAGCTCGACCGGGGTCTCAATGACCTGTGGACCAAGGGCGGCCTCATGTTTGCGGCGCCGTTGAGATGATCAGCCGGGAACGTCTCCATGGTGTGACGTTTGTTGTGGCAGCCACCGCCGTCGTGGCGTGGCTGTCATACAACTTCTCCGCCAATCTCGCAGCCAAAGGCATTACCATCGACTTCGGCTTCCTGCGCGAGGCGACGTCGTTCCCCATCGGTGAGTCGATAATTTCCTACAGTTCCGGCGACACCTATCTCAGGGCACTAGTCGCCGGCCTGCTCAACACCATCAGGCTCGCGCTGGCGAGCATCGTGCTGGCAACCATATTTGGCCTGATCGTCGGCCTGACCGCGCGGATCGGTCATCCGCTGCTGACCCGCTTCGCCAAAGTCTATGTGGAATTCACCCGCAACGTTCCATTGTTGCTGGTGCTTGTGGTTTGCGCCACCGTCGTGCGTGCCTTGCCTGGGCCGCGACAGGCCTGGAATCCGCTGGATGGCCTGTTTCTTTCCAGCCGTGGTCTCTACGTGCCGCTGCCGGTCTTCGCTGGCGGGCTGCTCCTGCTGGTCGCGGCGGTGCTGCTGGTTCTCGCAACGTGCTTTGCCTGGCGGCTTTCGCTGCGTTCCAAGAGCGAGACCGGCCTGTTCCCCCGCATGGGAAAGCTGGCCCTGGCGGGCTGTGGGGCGGCCTTTGTCGGCTTGTGCTTTTGGGCGGCCAGCATCGTGACGCTCGATAGGCCAGCGCTTGTTGGTTTCAATTTCCGTGGCGGCTGGAGCGTGACGCCGGAATATCTGGCGATGCTGTTCGGCCTTGCCTTTTACACATCCGGCTTCATCGCCGAGATCGTGCGCGGCAGCCTCGCCGCCTTGCCGAAAGGCCAGTCCGAAGCCGCCGCGTCCCTTGGCCTTGGCGCCTTCCTGACGCTGTGGCTGGTGCTGGCGCCGCAGGCGCTGCGGCTGATGTTGCCGCCGCTCGCCAACCAGTATCTCAACCTGATCAAGAACACGACGCTGGCCGTGCTCATCGGCTATCCGGATCTGGTTTCGGTCGGCAACACCGCGCTCAACCAGACCGGCCGCGCCATCGAAACCGTGACCATCTATCTCCTGATCTACCTGTCGCTCTCCCTGGTGACCTCGGTCCTGATCCGCCGGCTCGAAAAGCGCGCGCAACTGGTGAAGCTATGAGTGAAATTGCCATCGCCACTGTCGCGCGCCGACGTCGCCCCACGCTGAAGGCGCGCCTGAGCCCGTATTTCAAGCCCTGGCCGCATGCGATCATCACCGTGCTCGGCGTGTTCCTGCTTGGCTATGCGCTGCTCAGCTTCTTGCGCTGGGCGGTGCTCGACGCGACCTTCGGCACGGCGACACCGGACGAATGCCGCGCGGCCGGCGGTGCCTGCTGGGCGATGCTGACCGAGCGCTACCACATCATCCTGTTTGGCAGCTATCCGGCGGGTGAATACTGGCGCCCCGC
Source organism: Aminobacter sp. GW821-FHT11F06 (assembly GCF_058808215.1). Classification (NCBI taxonomy): domain Bacteria; kingdom Pseudomonadati; phylum Pseudomonadota; class Alphaproteobacteria; order Hyphomicrobiales; family Phyllobacteriaceae; genus Aminobacter; species Aminobacter sp. GW821-FHT11F06. The sequence goes on from NZ_JBXARL010000014.1 coordinate 50,153, forward strand.
TCTTGCGGTTGCTCTGGTCCTTGCCGTGCTCATTGCCAGCGGCTTCAGGCAGTTTTGGAGGCCGGCGCTGGTCTACGCCTGGATTGCCGTGCTGGTCACCAGCCTCATCCTGATGGCCGGCGGCATCTTCGGTCTGCAACCCGTTTCGACCAGTCGCTGGGGCGGCCTGCCGCTGACCGTCGGCCTGTCGGCCTTCGGCATCGTGCTTGCGCTTCCTTTATCGGTGCTGCTTGCCCTGGGCCGACGCTCCAGAAGTGCCCCGGTGAAGCATTTCTGCGATGCTTATGTCGAGGTGGTGCGCGGCCTGCCTTTGCTTGCCGTGCTGTTCGTCGCCTCGACAATGCTGCCGCTGCTGCTTCCCGGCGGCAACATGATCGACACCATCCTGCGCGCCCAGATCGCCCTCATCATGTTTCAGGCCGCCTATCTTGCCGAGGCGATCCGCTCGGGCCTTGAGGCGGTGCCAAGGGGCCAGACCGAAGCGGCCCAAAGTCTTGGCCTGCACGATGGATTGGTGTCGCGCCTCATCGTTCTGCCGCAGGCGTTCCGCATTGCTTTGCCGGCAATCATCAACACCTTCATCGAATCGATCAAGGACACTACGCTGATCAGCATCATCGGCCTGATCGACGTTCTGGGCGGGGCACGTGGTGCCATCGCCGATGGCACATGGATGGGCTTTTATCGTGAAGCTTATCTGGCTGTCGGTTTCGCCTTCTTCGTGTTCTGCTATATCCTGTCCTTGCATTCGCGCCGGCTTGAGCAGGAATTCTCCAATGAACGCAGGTAATAGGCTTATGTCTTCGGCAGGAACGCCCAATGCTTGATGAACGCAAGCAAGTCTATAAATCGCTCGTTCAGGATACGCTGAACGAGCAGATCTACCGGCAGCTCAAGGAAAAGCTCATTACCGGGGAGTTCCGGCCGGGCGACCGTCTTGTCTTGCGCAAGCTGTCGGCAACGCTGGGAACAAGTCCGGTGCCGGTGCGAGACGCCTTGCAAAAGCTGGAGAGCATCGGTGCGCTCAGGCTGGAGCGGACCTTTTATGTTCCCAATCTGACGCCGTCGGAACTGGCCGAAATTCGTGACATTCGCGTTGCACTGGAGGGGCTTTCCGCCGAGCGTGCCGCCGAGCACTCGACGCCTGAAACCATGGTGCCGCTGACGGCCCATTTCAACGCGCTCGCAAAGGCTGCGAACAACAACGATGCCAGCCATTTTCTCCGCGCCAATGCCAGGTTCCATCTCGAAATTGCCCGGATGAGCAACTCGCCGATCCTCTTCGACATGATCGAACCGCTGTGGCTGCGCATGGGGCCGTCGGTCAGGATGGCGAAGGCCGAGCCGGGGCGTCTCAAGGAGGCGATCCCGCCGCATGAACGGGCGCTTCATGCGATAGCGGCGCATGACGGTGTCAGCGCAAGGGCGGCGTTGTTGCAGGATATCATCGGCTGCTTTGGAATATTGGCGCATACCGAAGACGAACGCGCATGAGCCCTCCGCCCAGCTGAACGCCCAAAGGGCGACCCCGCAAAAGTTTTACCACCCGATCGCCCGGCAGCACGCCGGGCGACGACCCCGACGTGCGTCCTGCGGCGAGGAGCCGCCGCGACCGAAACAACAGAGGTAAATTTCATGTCCAGACCGAATTCCACTGCCGCCCGCGACATTGCCCACCAGCTGCACCCCTACACGAATGCGGTTCGCCACGCCGAAACCGGCCCGATCGTCATCGATCGCGGCGAGGGCGTCTATGTCTTCGACGATCAGGGAAATCGCTATCTCGAAGGCCTCGCTGGCCTTTGGAGCGTCGCTGTCGGCTTCGGCGAAAAGCGTCTGGTCGACGCCGCGACCAAGCAGCTCAACAAGCTGCCCTACTACCACACCTTCGCCCACAAATCGCACATGCCCTCGATCGAGCTGGCCGAAAAGCTAGCCGAGATGGCGCCCGAAGGGCTGTCGCATGTCTTCTTCACCAACTCCGGATCGGAAGCCAACGACACCATAATCAAGCTGGTCTGGTACTACAACAACGCACTCGGACGTCCGGCCAAGAAGAAGTTCCTGGCGCGCACCCAGGGCTACCATGGCGTTACCGTCGCTGCCGCAAGCCTCACCGGTCTGCCGAACAATCACCGTGATTTCGACCTGCCGGCGATCCCTGTCCGTCATCTGACCTGCCCGCATTTCTATCGCTTCGGCCAGCCGGGCGAGAGCGAGGCACAGTTCGTCGACCGCTTGGCCGCCGAGCTTGAAGCGGTGATCGCGGAAGAAGGCGCGGACACCATCGCTGCCTTCATCGGCGAGCCGCTGATGGCCGCCGGCGGTGTCATTCCCGCCCCTGAGGGTTACTGGCAGAAGGTCCAGGAAATCTGCCGCCGCAACGACATCCTTGTCGTGGCCGACGAAGTGATCACCGGCTTCGGCAGGTTGGGCACGACCTTCGGCTCGGATTATTACGGCATCAAGCCGGACCTGATGACCTTGTCCAAGCAGATCACCTCGTCCTACCAGCCGCTGGCGGCCGTCATGATCTCGGACACCATCTACAAGGCAGTGGCCGACAACAGCGGCAAGATCGGCACCTTCGGCCATGGCTACACCGCGACCGGTCATCCTGTCGCCACCGCCGTTGCCCTGGAAAACCTCGCAATCATCGAGGAACGCGGACTGGTCCAGAATGCCGCCGAGATGGGCCGCATCCTGCAGAAGCGGCTTGGCGCGCTAGCCTCGCACCCGCTGGTCGGCGAAGTCCGCGGCGTCGGTCTCATCGCCGGTGTCGAACTGGTCGCAGACAAGGCGACCAAGGCTCGTTTTGCCGAGCCGGGCAAGGTCGGCGCCTATGTCTTCGCCAGGGCTCATCACCACGGCCTGATCGTTCGCAACATCCTGGACACGCTCGCCTTCTGCCCGCCGCTGATCATCACGGAAAGCCAGATCGACGACATGGTGCAGGCGTTCGAACGCACGCTGAACGACGCTGCCGATTGGATCGCTGCCGGACAGCCAGCCTACTGACGGCGGACTGTCGTTCGCGAAAGACCGCTCACTTCGGCGCGACCATGCTGCGCCGGAGTGAGCCTGGAGAATATCGAGGAGGCTAAATGGCTGCGGAAAATACGGTGAGGGCTGACGACCTCGAGGTCGATCGGGCCAAGATGCACATCTCCGATACCGATGTGGCGATCGACATTGTCGGCATGCATAAGTGGTATGGCGAGTTCAATGTGCTCAAGGACATCAACCTGCGTGTCATGCGCGGCGAGCGCATCGTCATTTGCGGCCCGTCGGGCTCGGGCAAGTCGACGATGATCCGCTGCATCAACCGGCTGGAAGAGCACCAGAAGGGCAAGATCATCGTCGATGGCAAGGAACTGACCAACGATCTCAAGAAGATCGACGAGGTCCGCCGCGAGGTCGGCATGGTGTTCCAGCACTTCAACCTGTTTCCGCATCTGACCATCCTGGAAAACTGCACGCTGGCGCCGATCTGGGTGCGCAAGACGCCGAAGAAGCAGGCCGAGGAGCAGGCGATGCACTTCCTGCGCCGGGTCAAGATCCCCGAGCAGGCCAACAAATATCCCGGCCAGCTCTCAGGCGGCCAGCAGCAGCGCGTGGCGATCGCGCGCTCTTTGTGCATGAACCCGCGCATCATGCTGTTTGACGAGCCGACCTCGGCGCTCGACCCTGAAATGATCAAGGAAGTGCTCGAAACCATGGTCGGTCTCGCCGAAGAGGGCATGACCATGCTGTGCGTGACCCACGAGATGGGCTTTGCCCGCAAAGTCGCCAACCGGGTCATCTTCATGGACCAGGGCCAGATCGTCGAGGAGAACACCCCGGCCGAGTTCTTCGATCATCCGCGCCACGAGCGCACCAAGCTGTTCCTCAGTCAGATCCTGCATTAGGCGACATAAAATGAGCGACAAGACATTGAAAATCGCGGTCATCGCCGGTGACGGCATCGGCAAGGAAGTGGTGCCCGAGGGGCTGCGCGTGATTCAGGCGGCTGCGTCGAAGTTCAAGATCGACATCGGTTTTGACAGCTTCGATTTCGCCTCATGCGACTACTACCTCAAGCACGGCGCCATGCTGCCGGAAGACTGGAAAGCCCAGATCGGCGGGCACGACGCCATCTTCTTCGGCGCCGTCGGCTGGCCGGATACTGTGCCGGACCACGTCTCGCTATGGGGCTCGCTGCTGCAGTTCCGGCGCGAGTTCGACCAGTATGTCAACCTGCGCCCGGTCAGGCTGATGCCCGGCGTGTCTTCGCCGCTTGCGGGCCGCAAGCCAGGCGACATCGACTTCTACATCGTTCGTGAAAACACCGAAGGCGAATACTCATCCATCGGCGGCAGGATGTTCCCCGGCACCGAACGCGAGGTGGTCATCCAGGAAACGGTGATGAGCCGCATCGGCGTCGACCGAATCCTGCGCTACGCCTTCGAACTGGCCAAGCGGCGCGACGCCAAGCACCTGACCTCGGCGACCAAGTCGAACGGCATCTCGATCACCATGCCCTATTGGGACGAGCGGGTGGAGGAGATGGCGAAGAACTATCCCGACGTGCGCTGGGACAAGTACCACATCGACATTCTCGCGGCCCAGTTCGTGCTCAACCCGGACCGCTTCGACGTTGTCGTCGCCTCCAATCTGTTCGGCGACATTCTCTCCGACCTCGGCCCCGCCTGCACCGGCACGATCGGCATCGCCCCGTCCGGCAATATCAATCCTGAGCGGAAATTTCCCTCGCTGTTTGAGCCGGTGCATGGTTCGGCCCCCGACATCGCCGGCAAGGGCGTCGCCAATCCGGTCGGGCAGATCTGGACCGGTGCGATGATGCTCGAGCATCTCGGACATCGCGATGCCGCCGACGCCATCGTCAGGGCGATCGAGCAGGTTCTCGCCAATGAGGCTCTGCGCACCCGCGACCTTGGCGGCAAGGCCGACACCGTCACCTGCGGCAAGGCAATCGCCGACGCCGTGGCAGCTTAAGAACGCGATCGCCCAATTAGTCTGAGGACCTGGAGTGCTCGTCTCCAGGTTCCGCTGCCGCCTCGAACTGCGGAACGCCCGGCGTGCCTTCGGTGCGGTCGCGGTAAAGGGCCGCGCGCGCCAGAAGCATCAAGGTGACCGGCGTGGTCACCACCACAAGGATGGTGATCAGCACTTCATGCAGGACGGGCCGGGACTGTAGAACCGAAAAACAGATGATCGAGGCGATCAGGATCGCGCCAGCACCCCATGTCGTTCCAAGCGTGGGTGCATGGACGCGCTCATAGAAGCTTTGAAAACGCACGAGCCCGATTGCCCCCAACAATGTCAGCCCCGATCCCAAGACCAGGAAAAAGGCAACGATCAGGGCTACCCAGGCCGGCAGATCAGCCGCGTGGCTCATTCGATCACCTCGCCGCGCATGAGGAATTTGGCCAGAGCCACCGTGGAGACAAAGCCCAGAAGCGCAATCACCAGGGCTGCTTCGAAATAGGTCGTCGAGCCGGTGCGGATGCCGAATGTCAGCAGCAACAGCATGGCCGCCACATAAAGCGCGTCGAGGCCGAGCACCCGATCCTGGGCGCGGGGGCCGCGAACCAGGCGCCACACCGCGCAGGCCATAGCAGCGACAAGTAGAATCTGCGACAGCGTGACGGCCAGGATGAAAATGACGCTGCTCATTCGAAAATCTCCATCAGCAGGCTCTCGTAACGCTGCTTGATCGTGTCGATCCACTCCTGCTCGTCGACCAGGTCGAGCACGTGGATCAGCAGCCGGCCATTGGCGGAATGGTATTCGAGCCATGCGGTGCCGGGCGTGCTGGTGACAATGCAGGCGAGCACGGCAAGGCCGGTGCGGTCGCGCAGCTCAAGCGGGATGGTGACGAAACCCGAGTTCGGCCGCCGTCCCTTGAGGATGATGCCGGCGACAGCAATGTTGGAACGGCAGATGTCGATGAACACCACCCACACCAGCTGCGGGATCTTGTCCCAGCGCCTGATCCTTGGCTTGGCCGGCTGAAGGGCCGCCATGGCCTTTGAAGCGCCAAGGGCGATGGCGCTGCCCAGGACCAGGTGGCCGAGGGAGAATTTGTTGAGCAGCAGCCACATGACCAGCAGCGAAGCTGTTAGAACAGGGTAGGGCAGCCAGCGTCTCATTTGGCCTCCACGGTCTTGGGGCCGGGCAGGCTGGATGCCGACATGACATCGGAGATGTAGCCACGCGGGTCGTGCAGGGACCGCGCGGTTGCATCCATATAGTCCATCACCTTGCCCCCCTGGACGCTGAGGCCAAGGCACAGGATGAGCAGGAAGGCGACAGGCGCGAATTCCATGACCAGCACGCGCGGCACCGTGCCTTCGATCGGTGCCCAGAAGGTACGGATGCCGGCACGCGTCATGGCGATCATCGCAGCAAGGCCCGACAGGATGAGCAGGGCGACGAAAACCCATGTGGTCGCCGAAATTCCACCGCTGCTTGTGCCAAGCCCTTCGGGGTTGAACAGGGCGGTCAGCATGGCGAATTTGGCGATGAAGCCGGAAAGCGGAGGCAGGCCGGCCAAAAGCAGCGCCGTGCCCGTAAAGCAGATGCCCAGGATGACGAGGGTCGCTGGAATGGCGACGCCGATTTCGTCTTCCTCCTCTTCCTCGTCCATGTCGTCGCCATAGGCCTCCATGGTGACGGCGAGAACGTCGGCGGCCGGGTCCTGGGCGCGTTCGACCAGCTCGATGAGCAGGAAGAAGGCCGCGATCGTCAGCGTGGAGCTGACCATGTAAAACAGCGCGCCGGAGGTGACCGAGACATTGGACATGCCGATGGCTGCCAGCAGCGTGCCGGACGACACCAGCACATAGGAGCCGGCGAGGCGCCCCATGGCCTGCGAGGCCAAAACGCCGATGGCGCCGTAGGCTATGGTGACCATGCCGCCATAAAGCAGCCACGGCTCGCCGAAACCGGCGGACGCACCCGCATCGACACCGAACAACAGCAACGACAGCCGCAGCAGGATGTAGATGCCGACCTTGCTCAGCATGGCAAAGATCGCCGCCACCGGGGCGGCGGCAGCGCTATAGGCGGTGGGCAGCCAGAAGCCGAGCGGCCACATGCCGGCTTTAATCAGAAAAGCGATGCCCAGGATCGCAGCACCGGCTTCCAGCAGCATGCGATCGTCGGCGCTGACCATGGGAATGCGGACGGCAAGGTCGGCCATGTTGAGCGTGCCGGTGACGCCGTAGATCAGGCTGACGCCGATCAAAAACAGCGACGCGCCGGCAAGATTGATCACGACGTAGTGCAGGCCCGCCTTGACCCTGAGCGATCCCGATCCATGCAGGATCAGGCCGTAGGATGCGGCCAGGAACACCTCGAAGAAAACGAAGAGATTGAACAGGTCGCCGGTCAGGAAAGCGCCGTTCAATCCCATCAGCAGGAACTGAAACAGCGTATGGAAATGCGGACCGCTCTTGTGCCAGCGGGCGAGCGAAAAGATCAGCGCCGCTATCGCCAGGGCCGATGTCAGCACCAGCATCAGCGCCGACAGCCGGTCGAGCACCAGAACGATGCCGAAAGGCGCTTTCCAGTTGCCGAGCAGATAGACTGTGTTGGCAGTCGTAGCGGCCTGGGTCACGAGGATGGCGGCAATGACCAGCAAGGCCAGCGTCGCAAAGAGGCTGACCATTGCCTTGAGGGCACGGCGGCGCTCGTCGAACAAAAGCAGGAAGGCGCCTGTGACCAGCGGCAGCAGGATCGGTGCGATCACAAGATGGTTCGCCCACGCCATCAGTTGGGCTCCCGTCCGTCGACATGGTCGCTGCCGGTGAGGCCGCGCGAAACCAAAAGCAGGACCAGAAACAGGGCCGTGGTGGCAAAGCCGATGACGATGGCGGTCAAGACCAAAGCTTGCGGGATCGGATCGGTATAGTCGGTAGGATTGACGGTGCCGGACGCCAGCACGGGCGCTGCGTTGATCTGTAGCCTGCCCATCGAAAAGATGAAGAGGTTGACGCCATAAGCGATGAGCGAGAGCCCGATGATGACCTGATAGGTGCGCGGCCTCAGCAAAAGCCACACGCCCGAGCCGACAAAGACGCCAATTCCAATGGCGAGGATCAGTTCCATCAGGCGTTCTCCTCCTCTGCGGCAGCCATGGTGCGGGCGACGCGATGCCGGCGGATCGACTGGTGGGCAAGGGCGATCAGCATGAGCACGGTTGCGCCGACCACCAGCGAGAACACGCCGAGATCGAAGAATATGGCGCTGGCCACCGGTATCTCGCCGATCAGCGGCAGGTCGACATAGCGCGAATGCGAGGTCAGGAAGGGATAGCCGAACAGCCAGGAACCAGCGCCGGTGAATGCCGCCAGAAGCAGGCCAAGGCCGATCCACCTGACCGGAAGAACCCTGAGCCGGTCTTCGACCCATTTGGTTCCGGCCGCCATGTATTGAAGGATGAAGGCCGCTGCCATGGCGATGCCGGCGGCAAAGCCCCCACCGGGCAGATCGTGCCCCCGGAAGAACAGATAGGCGGCGAACATGATGATGACAGGAAACAGCCACTGCATGATCACGGCTGGGATCATCAGATAGTCGATGATCGTCTCGCCGGTCTCGCGATCGGGCTGGGCCTCGTCGAAGGCCGTCTGGATGCGCTGCTGTTCGGGCGAGTCGACGCTGTCGGAGGCTGGGCGGAAGCGACGCAGCAAGGCAAACACCGTCAGCGCCACGATGCCGAGCACGGTGATTTCGCCGAATGTGTCGAACGCGCGGAAATCGACCAGGATGACGTTGACGACATTGCGTCCGCCGCCTTCGCTATAGGCCTTTTCCAGGAAATAGTCGGCGATGGTGGGCGGCGGCGTGCGCGTCATCACCGCATAGGCAATCAGCGTCATGCCGAGGCCGACACAAACCGCAATGGCAAGATCGCGGAAGCGGCGGCGGCGTGCTCCCGGGACGAAAATCGCGATGGCGGGACCGTCCTTGACGCGCTGGGGCAGCCAGCGCAGGCCAAGCAGGATGAGAACCGTGGTTACGATCTCGACAAGAAGCTGGGTGACAGCGAGGTCAGGTGCTGAAAGCCACACGAAGGTGATGCAGGTGACAAGCCCAGCACCCGACAGGAGGATCAGGGCGGCAAGCCGATGGAACTTTGCCTGATAGGCCGCACCGAGGGCGCAGACGATGCCGAGTACCCAGACACCGGCAAACACCGGATCGGCACCCGTCAAGGTGAATTGGCCAGGCGTGAAGCCCAGGCTGTAGAGCGGCCACAGGGCCGCAACGAAAGCCACTGTCACCAGCAGGCGCAGCTGCGGCTGCAGCCGGCGCGCACCGAGGCGGTAGTCGACAAAGCGCGCCCAGCGCCAGGACACGGTGACCATGGCACGCTCGAAGATGCGCTGTCCCTTGAGACGGCGGAAGAACGGCGGTCCCTCTTCGCAGCGCGACAGGTAGTCCTTGAGGAACAGATAGAGGATGACGCCGGCAATCAGCGCGATGACACTCATCATCAAGGGCACGTTGAAGCCGTGCCAGATGGCCAGGCTGTATTCCGGGGTGCGCGCGCCGAGCACCGAGGTGACGGCCGTGTGCAGGAACGGTCCGATGGTCAGGCTCGGGATGGTTCCGACCAAAAGGCAGGCCAGCACCAAGAGCATGATCGGGAACCGCATCAGGAATGGCGGTTCGTGCGGCACGTTGGGCAAGTCCGTGGGCGCGGGCCCGAAGAACACGCCATGGATGAAGCGCAGGGAATAGGTGACTGCGAAGGCGCTGGCCAGCACGGCGACGTAAGGTGCGGCTGTGTCGAGAATGGAGATCGCATGAGTTTCGATCGCCTCGGCGAAGAACATCTCCTTGGACAGGAAGCCGTTGAGCAGAGGAACGCCGGCCATGGCGGCACTTGCCACCATGGCCAGAGTGGCTGTGATCGGCATGAACCGGAACAGCCCGCTCAGCCGGCGGATGTCGCGCGTGCCGCATTCGTGATCGATGATGCCGGCGGCCATGAATAGGGACGCCTTGAAGGTGGCGTGGTTGACCATGTGGAAGATGGCGGCGACTGCACCGAGTGGGCTGCCCAGGGAGAGCAGCAGCGTGATCAGGCCAAGGTGGCTGATCGTCGAATAAGCGAGCAGGCCTTTGATGTCCTGCTGGAAGATGGCGAAATAAGCCCCCAGCGCAAGCGACATCATTCCGCAGAAGCCGAGGATCCAGAACCATTCGGTGGAACCCGACAGCACTGGCCACAGCCGCGCCATCAGGAACACGCCGGCCTTCACCATTGTCGCCGAATGCAGGTAGGCCGACACAGGTGTCGGGGCCGCCATGGCGTTTGGCAGCCAGAAATGGAACGGGAACTGCGCGCTCTTGGTCAAGGTGCCAAGCAGGATGAGCACAAGTGCCGGCACGTAAAGATCGTGCGAGCGGATGAGGTCGCCCGAGGCGAGCACGCGGTCGAGATCGTAGCTGCCGACGATGTGGCCGATGAGCAGCACGCCGGCGAGCAGTCCGAGGCCACCGATGCCGGTGATGGTCAAAGCCATGCGCGCGCCATCGCGCGCATTGGCGTTGTGGTGCCAATAGCCGATCAGCAGGAACGAAAAGACGCCGGTCAGCTCCCAGAACACCACCAGCAGGATGAGGTTGCCCGACAGCACGACGCCGAGCATCGCGCCCATGAAAGCGAGGAAGAACGAAAAGAACCTGGGAACCGGATCCTCGGGCGACATGTAGTAGCGGGCATACAGCACTACGAGAAAGCCAATGCCGCTGATCATCATGGCAAACAGCCAGGCGAATCCGTCCATGCGCAAGGACAGGTTCAGCCCGAGCGTGGGGACCCACTCTATTGTGCTGCGAATGGCGTCGCCAGAAGCGACTGCGGGATAGCTGGCCGATGCAAGGAACAACGTGACAAGCGTGACGGCACCGGCCAGCCAGGCTTCGGCATTACGTGCATTGGTGGGCAACAGGGCGGCAATGGCACTGCCCACGAAAGGCAAGACGATCATCCATATCAATGATGTTCCGTCTGTCATTCTTCGTGGGCACTCATCTGGATGGTGGGAACTATTGCTTGATCTCGCCCATTATGGTTGACTCCCATGTGATCCGGCAAGGCTTCATTCGATGAATTTACTTCCTGAGCAATGCAGGGCCGCGCGCGGCCTGCTCAACTGGACGCAGGAACAGCTGGCAGCACTCGCTGGCGTGTCGCGCAGCACGATCAAGGACTTCGAATGCCATCGCCACGCCCTGCACCGCACGACCGAGACTCTGCTTGTCGATGCGCTGACGCAAGGCGGGGTGCTTTTGCTCTCGTCCGGTCATGAAGGACCGGGGGTTCGCATGAAAGCGCTTGGGCCGGCCACAAGGCAGCCCAAGTCAACGAAGGTCGTGGTGGGTACGCATCTGGGCGAAGGCTGATGTCCGCTTTTGACGGTGCGCGCTGCGCCCGCCAATCCTAAGTTTCGACCAGCCCTTGCAGCGCAGCTGCCGGAAGGGTCCTCAACCTGATGCGCGAGGCCCGCGCCTGGTCGCAATAGACCATGTTGCGGGCGACGCGCTTGGCGCGGCCACGTCCTTCCGGAGCACCGGTGTTGGGATTGACGTCGAACTTCGGAAAATTGCTCGAGGAAATGTCGAGCCGAAGCCTGTGGCCCTTCTTGAACAGATTGGCCGTGGCGAAGGGCTCGATGGTGATGCTCATCACCTCGCCGGGCACGCAGGGTTTCGGCGCATCGAAGCCATCGCGGTAGCGGCAGCGGAAAATGCCGTCCGTCAGGATCATGGCGAAGCCGGTCGGATAATCCTCGCTCGGCGGATAGACGTCGATCAGCTTGGCGGTGAAGTCGGTGTCGGGACCATCGGTGGACGCAAACAGCTCGACGGTCACCGGGCCGACGACAGCAATGTCTGAGGCAAAGGGCTCGGTCTCGAAGGACAGCACGTCGAGCCGCGCCGAAAGCGGCAGGTTGGTGTCGTCGCAGCCGAAGAACCGCGCCTGTTCGCGCTGGTCGAAGCCGCCGCCCTCGAACACCGGCTGGCCGCTGGTCAGCGCGCCACCGATGGTCGGCACCGGGTTCTTCGGATCGAAGTCATAAACGAACGGGTCAGCGCCAGGGGCAGGGGCGTTGGCCAACAGGCTGCCATCTTCGTGCATGTGCAGCACGGTTTCCTCAGAGGCCGGCAGCGGCCAATCGGGCGCGGCGATCCAGCGTCCGCCATGGTTGAGGCGGCCCTCGGCGGTCTTGCGGCCCGAGCCGCCGCCCATCAGGAACAAACGTGCGCGCGGCTCGTTCTCGACGCCATTGTCGGCGTTCTTCATCCAGCGGTCGAACCAGCGGCGGCGGAATTCCAGCCAGCTTTCGGTGACATTGCCGCCCAAGGGTGCGGCGGCGCCGAACTCGACATCGCCGGCGAAGCTGGCGTTGCGGTTGCCGTGCAGATTGGGGCCCATGAGCAGCGCCATCGGTCGGTCCCGGTCGCGCGCCAGTCCTTCGTAGTTCTCGAAGGTGGTTTTCACATAGGCATCGTACCAGCTCGACAGCAGCGCCACCGGGACGTTCGGGAATGTATCGTAGCTTTCGGCGGCATAGATGCCGGGCTGCTTCCAGTAGTCGTCGAAGGTGCCGTGACGCCACTGCTCGAGCAGATAGTCCTCGTATTCGGGCACCCATCGCACCGGCGAACGCCCCTCGGACCAGGGCATGGCATTGAACCAGCTCCTGACGTCCTCGGCTTCCAGCGCGCGCAGCAGGTTCGGGTCCTGCTTGGCGGTGATGCTCTCGCGGGCATTGTTGTAGGCCCAGGTCGCCTGCTTCAATTCAAACGCGCCGCCCTGGCGAATACCGCAGGTAAAGGCGTTGGAGAAGCCACCGGAATCCAGCACCATGGCAGCGAGCCCGGGTGGGTTGAGGCAGGCCAGCGCCATCTGGGTGTGTGCTGCGTAAGAAAGCCCCATCGTGCCGACTTTGCCGTTCGACCAGGGCTGTTCGACGATCCAGGCAAGCGTATCGTAGCCGTCGGGGCCTTCGGCAAGGTACTTTGTGAACTCGCCTTCCGAGCCGTAGCGGCCGCGGCAATCCTGATAGATCACGACATAGCCGTGGCCAACGAAGTGGGCGGCGACTTCGGCCCGCGTCATCGGCCTTGCCATGCCGAGTTCGATTTCCGAGCGCGAGCGTTCACCCTTGCCGTAGGCAGTACGTTCCAGGATGACCGGCAGGGCGGCATCAGCCACCCCGCCATCATTTGCCGGACGATAGATGTCGGCGGCGAGCCGGACACCGTCGCGCATCGCCACCATCACATCGCGGTGGACCACGACGCCGGGGCTCACCGGCTCGGGTGCGGGCAAGGACGCGACATCCATCGTTTCGGCTACTGCTGTCATGACTGCCTTACTTCGCCGTATGGGCATAGGTGGCGAGCGTGTCTTCGCCCTTGGAGGGGGTGAAGGCGATGCCGTCGCGGCTCGCCCAGGTGACCACCGGCCAGTAGAGCGGCATGATGGCGACGTCCCCGAAGGCGATGTCGGCAGCTTCGGCGAGCAGGGCGTTGCGCTTGTCGACGTCGAATTCTGCCAAGGCTTCCTTCATCTTGGCGTCGTAGGCGGGGTTGGAATAACGCGCCCGGTTGAACGAGCCGGTGCCAGCTTCCTTGTCGAACGTCATCAGCACGTTGGTCATGCCAGGTGCCGAAGACGGGGTCGTGGTGCCGAAGGAGAAGACGAAGGCCGAGAATTCCTGCTTGCCGGCCGCCGCGACATAGACGCTGTAGGGCTGCGTGACGACGCCGTTGACCTTGAGACCCCCACGCGCGAACAGCTGGCCGAGCGCCTGGCCGACATCGGAATCGCCGGCGAAACGGTCGTTGGACGAGTGCACGGTGATGCCGAAGCCGTCGGGATAACCCGCCTCCGCCAGCAGAGCCTTGGCGCCGGCGAGATCGATTGCTTCCGGCTTGAGATTGGCCGAGTAGCCGCCGATGCCTTCAGGCACGAGCTGGCCGGCGGCCGCACCTGCACCCGACAGGATGCGGTCGATCAGAAGCTGGCGATCGACCATCTTCGACATCGCCTGGCGCACGCGCGCGTCCTTGAGCGGGTTCGGTGCCAGCTTGGCGCCTGCCTTGTCGGTGACGAAGGGGCTGTCGTCGCGCGCCGTATCGAGCGCGAGGTAGACGATGCGTGCCGAGGGCGTCGAATGCAGCGCAATGCCCTTGACGCTCTTCAGTGCCGCGACGTCGGCCGGCGGCACGGCGTCGATCAGGTCGACAGCGCCGGAACGAAGCGCTGCCACGCGCGCGGCGTTGTTGGAGATTGTGCGGAAGGTGACCTTTTCGAATTCCGGCTTGTCGCCCCAGAAGTCATCGTTGCGCTGAAGCACAAGGCGGTCGCCCGGCACCCATTCGACAAACTTGTAGGGCCCGGTGCCGATGGTCGCAGCGCCGCTGTTGAAGTCGGCGATGCCTTTGCCTTCGGAGGCCTTCTTGGAAACGATATAGACCATGCCGGCGAGTTCCATGAACTGCGGCGTCGGCTTCTTGGTGGTGAAGCGGATGGTGGTCGGATCGACGATTTCCATCTTGGCGATGGAGCCGACATTGGCGGTGAACGGTGCCGGGCTTTTTTCGATCGTCGACACGCGTTCGAGCGAATAGACCACGTCCTCGGCGGTCAGCGGCGAGCCGTCGTGGAACTTGACGCCCTGGCGCAGCTTCACTTCCCAGGTCAGCGGATCGGTATTCTTCCAGGATTCGGCCAGGTTCGGCTTGATCTGCAGGTTTTCGTCCTGCTCGACCAGGCGCCCGAAAATGTGCTGGGCGGCGTTCTGGTTGTTGCCGGTGCGCGAGAATTGCGGGTCGATCGCCGAAGGCTCGGCGGAAATGCCGACGGTGAGATCGGCAGCGAACGCCGCCGTGGAAAGGCTGCTGGCCAAAAGCAAAGCTGCGAAGGTCGAACGGATGATCTGCATGGTTGTGTTCCCTTTTCTGTTCATGCAATTGCGGTTGTGGGTGAGGCGGACGAAGCCGCCTTTCCCGACATGTCGTTGAGATGGCAGGCGCTGACGTGGCCCGCGGCGATCTCGCGCAAGACCGGCCGCTCGACGCGGCAACGGTCGAAGGCGTGCGGGCAGCGCGGGTGGAAATGGCAGCCAGAAGGCGGATGAAGCGGCGAGGGGATCTCGCCTTTCACCGGGTTGAACTGGCGCTTGCGCTGCTTGATCGTCGGCACCTCCGACAGCAGCGCGATCGTGTAGGGATGGTTGGGCGCGGCGAAAAAGGCGTCGGCGGGCGCGCTTTCGACGATGCGGCCGAGATACATGATCGCGACACGGTCGGAGATGTGTTTGACCACGCCAAGGTCGTGGCTGATGAACAGGTAGGTGAGGCCGAGCTCCTGCTTGAGCTCCATGAACAGATTGAGGATCTGCGCCTGGATCGAGACATCGAGCGCCGACACCGATTCATCGCAGATGATGAAGCGTGGCTTCACCGCAAGCGCACGCGCGATGCCGATGCGCTGGCGCTGCCCGCCCGAGAACTGGTGCGGGTAGCGGTTGAGGTAGGATGGGTCGAGGCCGACACGCTGCATCAGTGCGGTCACCATCCCGGCAGCGTCGTTACGCGCCACCATACCGTGGGCGACGGGCGCTTCGCCGATGATGTCGAGGATCGTCTTGCGCGGGTTGAGCGAAGACATCGGGTCCTGGAAGATCATCTGCGAGGCGAGCCGCGCAGCCTTTGCTTCCGAGCGCGGCAGCGCCGACATGTCCTTGCCCTGCCAGTTCATGACGCCGTCGGACTGCGGCAGTATGCCCGCCATGATGCGGCCGAGCGTGGACTTGCCGCAGCCGGATTCGCCAACCAGCCCGACGACCTCGCCGGGATTGATCGTCAGCGAAACGCCATCGACGGCATGAACCACGCGCTCCTCGATGTTGGCGCCGAGGAAGCGGGCGAGCCGCTCAGCGTAATCGAGCCCGCGCGTGAAGCGTTTGGAGATGGTGGTGGCTTCGACAAGAGGCGTCATGCTGCCCTCGCGATCTGCGGGTGGAAGCAGCGCCAGCGGTGGCCGTCGGCTGCGGTTTCTTCTGGTTCGCTCTCGCAGGCTGAAGTGGCGGCGAAGCAGCGCAGGCGGAACGGGCAGCCTGCGGGCCGCCCGAGCGGTGGCGGCGCCATGCCCGGAATGGGCGTCAGCGGTTCGCCGCGCTCGAGATTGGCCGGAACCGAACGCATCAGCCCGATCGTGTAGGGATGGACCGGATTGTCGAGCACTGTGTCGGTTTCGCCGGTCTCGACAATCTTGCCGGCGTACATCACAGCGATCCTGTGGGCGAGGCCGGCGACGACGCCGAGATCGTGGCTGATCCAGATCAGCGACATGCCGAAGTCGCGGCTCAGCCCCTGGATCACCGCCAGGATCTGCGACTGGATGGTGACATCGAGCGCTGTGGTCGGCTCGTCGGCGATGATGAGTTCAGGCCGGTGCAGCAGTGCGATGGCGATGGCCACGCGCTGGCGCATGCCACCGGAGAACTGGTGCGGATAGGCGGCGAGCCGCTCGTCGGGCGAGGGGATGCCGACAAGGCCGAGCGCTTCGACGGCGCGGGCGCGCGCCTCGGCCTTGGACACACGGTCATGGGCGCGCACCGTCTCGACCATCTGGGTCTCGATCGACAGCACCGGGTTGAGCGTCATCATCGGGTCCTGGAAGATCATGGCGATCTTCTTTCCCCTCAGCGTCCGCATCTCGCTTTGTGAGCGGCCGACAATATCTTCGCCGTGGAACAGGATCTTGCCGCTGGCGATACGTCCAGGCGGATCGACAAGGCCCAAAATCGAGAAGCCGGTGATCGATTTTCCGGAGCCGGACTCGCCGACCAGGCCGAGGATTTCGCCACGGCCAACTTCGAACGACACACCGTCGACCGCCTTGGCCACGCCTGCCCGGGTGAAGAAATAGGTGCAGAGATTTTCGACCTTCAGCGTCATCTCAGCGCTCCGAAAGACGGGGGTTGAGCACTTCACGCAAGCGGTCGCCGACGATGTTGATGCTGAAGACCAGAGCGAGCAGCAACAGGCCCGGATAGACACTGATCCAGTACTGGCCAGACAGCAGCGTCTGGTAGCCATTGGCGATCAACAGGCCTAGCGACGGTTCGGTGATCGGCAGGCCGATGCCGAGGAAGGACAATGTCGCTTCGGCCGATATGGCGTTGGCGACCTGCAGCGTTCCGATGACGATGATCGGCGGCAGGCAATTGGGCAGCATGTGGCCGAACAGGATGCGCGGCTTGGAAAGGCCAAGCGATGCGGCAGCTTCGACATATTCCTTGCCGCGCTCGATCAGGGCTGCTGCGCGCACGGCGCGGGCGAACTGCGCCCACTGCACGATGACCAGCGCCAGCACCACCTTCCACACGCCCTGGCCGAGCAACGCCAGCAGCATCAGCGCCACCAGGATGGTCGGGAAGCCGAGCATCAGGTCGACGAGGCGCATGATCAGCGTGTCGATGCGGCCGCCATAATAGGCCGCGGTGAGGCCAAGTGCCGTGCCGACAGCAAGTGCGATGACACCGGAGAACAGGCCGACGCCCATCGACGTGCGCAGGCCGTAGACCATCGCCGAGAACATGTCGCGACCCTGGCCGTCGGTGCCGAGCCAATAGGTCGTGCCTGACATGCTTTCCGACATCGGCGGCAGGCGCGCATCGAAGAAGTCGATCGCCGCGAGATCATATGGGTTCTGCGGCACCAGCGACGGCCCGAAGATGGCGGTGGCGATCAGGATCAGGCAGACCGCCAGCGCGATCGTTGCCTTGGGACTGCCGAGAATGCCGCGCAGCGAGCGCGCCCAAAACGACTGGCTTTCCTGAAAACGGTGGCTGAGCGCGGTCATTGCGTATCACTCAGCCGGATGCGCGGATCGAGTATCGAATAGACGATGTCGACGGCGAGGTTGATGAAGATGAACATGGTGACGACGACCAGCAGGTAGGCAACGACCACGGGCCGGTCGAGCACGGTGATGGAATCGATCAGAAGCTTGCCGATGCCGGGCCAGGCGAAGATCGTCTCGGTCACCACCGCAAAGGCGATCAGCGAGCCGAACTCCATGCCGACCACTGTGACGATCGGGATCATGATGTTCTTCATCACGTGGACCGAGATGATGCGGCGTTCGGACAGGCCCTTGGCGCGGGCGAACTTGATGAAGTCGAGCGGCATCGTTTCACGCACGCCGGTGCGGGTCAGCCGGATGACAAGCGACAGCTGGAACAGCGCCAGGTTGGTCGCCGGCAAGATGAGGTGGGCAAACCCGTCCCATGTCGCCAGGGATGTGGTGATGCCGAAAATCTCGCCGGTCTCGCCACGCCCTGACGAAGGCAGCCAGCCGAGCCAGACCGAAAAGATCATGATCAGCATCATGCCTTGCCAGAAATTCGGCAGGCTGAACCCAAGGATCGATCCGGTCATGATGGTTTCATCGGCGACCGAACGCGGCTTGAGCCCGGCGATCAGGCCAAGCGGTATGCCAAGCACGAGTGCTATGGTCAGTGCGACGAAAGAAAGTTCCAGCGTCGCCGGCAGCCGCTGGAAGATCAGGCTGATGGCGGGCTGGTTGAAGACGAAGGAGCGGCCGAAATCGCCGTGCAGCGCGTTGACCAGGAACGTGCTGTATTGCGCGATCAACGACCGGTCGAGCCCGAGCGCGCGGATAGCAGCTTCACGCTCGGCGAAGCTGGCGTCGGCGGGGATCAGGATGTCGACCGGATTGCCGATGGCATAGACGCCGACGAAAACCAGCACCGACGTCAGGAATACGACAAACAGGCTTTGGCTGAAGCGGCGGATGATGAAAGTCGTCATCGCGCTTGGGCTCCTTGCGTGGCTTGCCTGAAAGGGCTGCGCCCGGTCATCACGTGAATACTCTCCTCCCGCGCCGATTGCCGACGGCCTGTTGTCGTGCGACGTAGCAGCGAGGGTGGGAGGCGCGCAATCTTATGAGTTTTGTGCATTACTCGATGCGAAAAGGGCGCCGACTATGCTCCGTTGCCTTGGCGAATAGGGACGCTCGATGAATCTCAAGCAATTGGAAGTGTTTCGCGCGGTGATGCAGACCGGCTCGACGATCGGTGCATCGGGCGTGCTCGCTTTGTCGCAGTCGGCGATCAGCCGCCAATTGACCAGCCTGGAAGAAGACATCGGCTTCGAGCTTTTCCGCCGTGAAAAGGGCCGGCTGGTTCCAAAGCCGGAGGCGACCGCACTGCTGCAGGAGGTCGGCGAGCTTTCGGACGTGCTGGCACGACTGAAGCGACGGACAGACGAACTGAGCGCCGGGCGTTCGGGCCGGACGCTGATCAAGATGGGTTTCCCGCATTCGCTGACCACCACGCTCCTGCCGAAGCTTGTCGCCGACTTTCTCGCCACCCAGGACCAGGTCAGCATCGAGCTGGTGGCTGGTCCCTACGATACGATCGAACGCGCGGTCATGGGCCGCAGCGTCGATTTCGGCTTTGTCCGGCTGCCGACCGAGGATCGCGGTCTGGTGACGATGCCACTGGTTTCGAGCGGACAATTATGCGCCTTGCCGGTCGGTCATCCGCTGGCCGGGCGCGAAACCATCAGTGCCGACGATCTGTCCGGCTCCGATCTGGTGCTGCTCGGCCGTTTGAGATCGAGCCGCGAGGATATCGAGGAACGGCTGCGGCGCGCCCAGGGCGCTGTCCGCTGCCGGGTCGAAGCCCATTCGGTCGAGGCCAGCGTCGCGCTCGTCGCCGAGGGCATCGGCGTTTCGATCATCCCAGCACTGATCGGCAGCCTGCTGACATCCGATCGCGTCGTCATGCGCCCGTTCTCACCGCCGTTATGGAGTGATTACGGCATCGCCACGCTGCGCGACGCGCCGTTGTCCAGGCCGATGCTGATGTTCATCGCCATGCTGAAGGAACGGCTTGTCGGCGACGGCGTCCTGACCAAGGCGATCTGAGGCTGTATCAGAGGCTTCCACCTTCATATCGCGTTTTCCGGAATCGAACGGCCAACAGCACCGCGCCTTCGACCGTGATAATGGCGATGGCCGTCCAAAAGCCTGTCTGGGCCAGATCGCTGCCGCTGCCCCGCAAGGCGTATCCAAGACATAGGAAGGGCGCATTCCACATCAGGCAGCCAAGCGATGTCGCCGCCAGGAAGGTTCTGGCGTCGAGCTTGAGGGCACCAGCTGGCAAGGCCAGATAAATCCGCACCGCCGGAATGATCTGGCCGGAAAGCGTCACCCAGAAATGATTGCGGCGATAGGCACTTGTCAGCCGGTCATACAGGGGAAGCCGTAAAAGCACGTATCCTCCAAAATGTGCGACTGCCGAGCGCGCCCTTTTCGGCCCAAGCAACCGGCCGATTGCATACCAGCCGAGCCCGCCGATCACCGATCCCAGCGTCGTGGCTGCAACGGTGAGCGCAAGTGCCGGAGTGTCCGGCACAGTCAGGCCCAAGAGCATCAGCAGTATGTAGGATGGAAAGAGCGGGACGAATTTCTCGACGATGGCAAGACCGCCAATGCCGACAAGCCCGAAGCTCAGCAGCAAGGTGACAGCGCCTGGCATCTCCATCGTAAATTCAGGAGCAGCCATTGGATCTCGCAATCCGGTAGACAGATGCTGGCGGAATATTCCACAGCGTCCGGCCAATACGCGCGGCATCGAGGCCCAGGTGGTCCAGGACAGATTCCGGAACCGGGCAGCGCGGGCCGTAGGTGATCTGATAGAAAGCGCCGTCGGGCCGCATATATTTGAAAGCCCCGCTCAGGATCGACATGACCTGGTGCGGCTGCATGGCGCGAAAGCCCAGGCCGCTTACGACTGCGCCAACCGAGGCTCTTTCAAACAGCCCTACATCGCCCATCTGCATTGCATCCATCCTGAGGACGCGGGCTCGCGGAAAACGCTCCTTCAAGAGCCGCACAAAATCCGCGCTGAACTCGACAAGCGTCAGGTCTTTCTCGCGTACGCCGCGCTTGAGAAGGGAATAGGTGAAGGACCCGGTGCCTGGCCCCAATTCGATGACCGGGCCGGTTGCTGCGTCGATGTCCTGCGTCATCAGCGCCGCAACCTTGGCACCTGACGGGGTCACGGCTGCGATGCTGCGCGGATTGCGAAGCCATGCGAGAAAAAATGAGGGGATATCAGCAATCGACATGCCGCCCACCCGATGTTGAAGCACAAACTGCAGGCGTGAATCGTCGTTCGGCCGCGAGGCCGGTGCAATTGAAGGGCATTGGTTTCGTCCTATCCGGTTGAGGAGCTGAGAACTCACACGCCCGGATTGAGAAAACCTGTCACGCAAATGTTGATCGAAAAATGCGGGAGGATGTTGCCGGGATGATCCGAAAACCTGTCGCGACAGCTTGCTTGCAAGGTTTTCTCAATGCAGCCGCGCTAGCGCCCGGCTAAACCATGCGAGCGAGCAACGGAGCTGACTGAATGCGCGTGCTGTTGGTGGAAGACGAGCCGGCCATGGTCGGCGTTCTGCGCAGCGGGCTGGTCCGCCACGACATGGTTGTCGACGACGTCGCAAGCCTGTCAGAGGCGGAGGCTGCCCTTGATCGCGACATTTACGACGTGGTCGTACTCGACCGTCGATTGCCCGATGGCGACGGCCTTTCGCTGGTCAAGTCGCTGCGTGCTGCCGGCAACAAGGTGCCGGTGCTGGTGCTGACGGCAAAGGGTGACCTGATCGACCGGGTTGCCGGCCTCGACAGTGGCGCCGACGATTATCTCGGCAAGCCGTTTGCCTTTGAGGAGTTGCTGGCGCGGCTCAGGGCGATCATGCGCCGTCCGGTCAATCTGCAACCCGACATCGTTTCCATCGGCCGTCTGTCTTTCGATTTCACCCATCGTGAAGCCCATGTGGAAGGCGCGCATCTGCGAATGCCGCGCCGGGAGCTGCTCGTGCTTGAGGCATTGATGCGGCGGATGGGGCGCATGGTGCTGCGCGAGACGCTGATGGAAGCCGTCTTTGGCATGAATGACGATATCGAGTCGAACGCACTCGATACGCATATCTCCAGGGCACGCCGCAAGCTCGCCGACACCGATGCAGGTGTCACGATCAGTGGCATTCGCGGTGTCGGCTATCTCTTGCGCGAGACATCGTGATGCGTTCCCTGAAATGGCTGCTCGTCAGCAGGATGGTGACGCTTCAGGCCGGCATGATCGCCGCGTTCCTGCTTTTGATCGTCGGGGCGTTCTGGAGCACCGGCTATCTCGTCGATGACTATGAGGGGGGTAGTCTCGATGTCCTGGCGGACGCGGTGGTGCGGGAACCGGCTGGCGGCTTGGCCCTCCAGCCGACGGCTGAGCTTGCTCGCCTGCATCAGGAGGTTCCCGACCTGTGGTTCGTCATTCGCGACAAGCAAGGGCATCGTTTGTCGGAGGGCAGTATCCCTCAGGAATTTGCGCCCGTCGTCGGAATGCTCGACCGGCTGAACGACGCACGGCTGGGGCAGCAGCTTGGAATGCGTGGAAAGCCCGATGCTGTCATCAAGTGGATTGCTACCGCTGCTGGCGATGTTCAAATTTTGACAGGCACGCAAGGGCGGATGTCCTTTCGTCGACTTGCAATGGGCGTGTCTGGTGGGTTCTTGTCGGTGATCTTGCCGGCCATCATGCTGATGGGGCTCGCGACCTTGATTGCCACCCCGCTTGTCGTGCGTCGGGCACTAACAGGTTTGGACCGAGCCGTGGCGCAAGCGACCCGCATCGAATTTGACAAGCGCGGCGTGCAACTGCCGGTGAACGATGTGCCAGCCGAAATCGGCCCGCTTGTCAGCGCGGTCAATGATGCCCTCCAACGCCTCGATGCAGGATATGCGCGCCATCAGCATTTTCTCGCCCAGGCAGCACATGAGCTGCGCACGCCGATCGCCATATTGAATGCGCGCGTGGCAGCGCTTCCGCCTGGAGCCGACAAGAGAAGCTTGCTGGAAGATGCCGCTCGGCTCACGACTCTGGCCGGGCAACTTCTCGATCTTCAGCGCCTTGATCAAAAGCCGAACCATTTCTTGCCCGTAAATCTGGTTGGCATGGCCAAGCAGGTTGTTTTTGACCTGGGTCCGCTGGCACTCGATGCCGGTTACGAGATGTCGTTTGAGCCTGAACGGGACGAAATCCTGATCATGGGCGACCAGACGTCGCTCGAAAGGGCGCTCACCAATCTCGTGCAGAACGCCATCGACCATGGCGGGCGGCTCGGTACAATCACGGTTCGGGTCGGTTCCGCCGGCTTCATCGATGTTTGTGACGAAGGCAACGGCATTCCGGCCGAGGAACGCGCGCAGATTTTTGAACCTTTCAACCGCTTGCGACCGGATGGTCGCGGTGCCGGATTAGGGCTCAATCTGGTGCAGGAAATCATGCATCTCCACGATGGCCATGTCGCGGCCATCGATATTCCCTCGAAAGGCGCCTGCCTTAGAATGTCCTTTCCGTCCGCAGGCATTACCGCGACGTAGCCTATGATCATCGCGTTCGGCCGCTGCTCGACTGGATTTGCGAGCCCCACCGGCCAGGTGCCGCTGTCACGACTCGCGACACCCGACGCGAAGGCTTCAAGCTTGTTCCGGCCCGTCGTCTTCGAGCGCCTGCTGATCGTGGCGGTCGTCGTCGCTCTTGATTTTTCTGTGTTTCTCGGCTGCCGCCCTGCGGATGAAGTCGAAGCGGTTTTCATTGCTGTCTACCGGCAATGGGTCGTTCTTCTTTGAGAATTTGATCATTGTCGAAATCCTTCTCTGCTGAAGCCGAGACGCCCGCCGGAGTGTTTCCAGGCGGCGGCAGCATGTCGTTGGAGAGGAAAAGCAGACCGTCGGCGTGTTGGCGCGACGGTCATACGCGGCACTGGAAATCAAGACACGCGCGCCGGAGCTGACAGTTCCGGCGCGGGTTGGAACGACTTAGGTCGCGAGTGCGGTGGCGCAGCCGGTCGAGGCGCGCCGGTCAGGAGCGGTTTCTCCTGGCATGGTTGCCCAGCCGCCGGCCTCGACGAACTTCTGTCTGTCGTAGCCGACGGACTTGGCCTTCAATTCGGTCAGCTTTGCCGCTGCATCGGGTGCCGCATTGAACCGCTCGACGCATATTGTCGAGGCGAGTTGACCGCGCGCCACATCGCCGGCCGTCGTCGCAAGCGTCCGCGAGGTGCCGCCGGTGACCCAGCCGCCCCAGCTGAAGCCGATGATCATGGTGGCGATGGCCGTGCCGACGCATGTCCACACGAGCGTGGATTTGGACGGCTGATAGTTCTCCCATCGTGCGGCGACGGACTGCTTCTGGTTGGTGTGCATGGCCATGGAAACGCTCCTTGTTGATGGTGGGGAGTGACCATCCAGCCGCATGGCGGCCAGATGGTTCAGGCGTAGCTCAGTAACCCATGCCGGCGGGGTTGCCGTTGGATGCTTCCTTCGCCGGAATGTCGGCGATCATGGCTTCGGCGGTGATCAAAAGGGCCGCAATCGAGCCGGCGTCCTGCAGGGCCGTACGCACGACCTTGGCCGGATCGACGATGCCGGCCTTGATCATGTCGACATAGGTTTCGGTCTGCGCATTGAAGCCCAGATCGGCATCATCGCTGTCCACCAGTTTGCCGACGACGACGGAGCCTTCGACACCGGCGTTCTCGGCGATCTGCCGGATCGGCGCCTCGAGCGCCTTGAGCACGATCGAAATGCCGGCGGTCACGTCGGCATTGGCGCCGACAAGCGTTTTCAGTACGGTCTTGGCGCGCAGCAGCGCCACGCCGCCGCCGGCAACGATGCCTTCTTCAACGGCAGCCCGGGTGGCGTTCAGCGCATCGTCGATGCGGTCCTTCTTTTCCTTGACCTCGGTCTCGGTCGCGCCGCCGACGCGGATGACCGCAACGCCGCCGGCGAGCTTCGCCAGGCGTTCCTGCAGTTTTTCCTTGTCGTAGTCCGAGGTGGTTTCTTCGATCTGCATCTTCAGCTGCGCGACACGCGCCGCGATGGCGGCCTTGTCGCCGGAGCCGTCGATGATCGTGGTCGTGTCCTTGTCGATGAGCACGCGCTTTGCCCGGCCAAGCATGTCGATGGTGACATTTTCGAGCTTGATGCCGAGATCCTCCGAGATCATCTGGCCGGCGGTCAGGACCGCGATGTCTTCCAGCATCGCCTTGCGGCGGTCACCGAAGCCCGGCGCCTTGACGGCGGCAACCTTCAGGCCGCCACGCAGCTTGTTGACGACAAGCGTTGCCAGTGCCTCGCCTTCGACGTCTTCGGAGATGATGAGCAGCGGCTTGCCGCTTTGCACCACGGCTTCGAGGATCGGCAGCATCGCCTGGAGATTGCCGAGCCTCTTCTCGTGGATGAGGATGTAGGGGTCTTCCAGCTCGGCGCGCATCTTTTCGGTGTTGGTGACAAAGTAGGGGCTGAGATAGCCGCGGTCGAACTGCATACCTTCAACAACGTCGAGTTCGGTCTCGGCGGTCTTGGCCTCCTCGACGGTGATGACGCCTTCATTGCCGACCTTTTCCATCGCCTTGGCGATCATGTCGCCGACGGTGGCGTCGCCATTGGCGGCGATCGTGCCGACCTGGGCGATCTCGTCCGACGACTCGACCTTCTTGGAGCGCGCCTGGATGTCCTTGACCACGGCCGCGACCGCAATGTCGATGCCGCGCTTGAGATCCATCGGGTTCATGCCGGCGGCGACCAGCTTGGCGCCCTCACGCAGGATGGAAGCGGCGAGCACGGTAGCGGTGGTGGTGCCGTCGCCGGCAAGATCGTTGGTCTTGGAGGCCACTTCGCGCACCATCTGCGCGCCCATGTTCTCGAACTTGTCTGAAAGCTCGATCTCCTTGGCGACGGTGACGCCGTCCTTGGTGATGCGCGGCGCGCCATAGGCGCGATCGATGATCACATTGCGGCCTTTCGGGCCGAGCGTCACCTTGACGGCGTTGTTGAGGAGTTCGACGCCACGCAGCATGCGGTCGCGGGCATCGGTGGAGAATTTGATTTCCTTGGCAGACATGATTTTTCGTCCAGTTCGTTCTTGAGGCTGCAGGGCCGGATCAGGCTGCTTTTTTGGCCGCTTCGCTGTTGTCTACGATGCCCATGATGTCGGTCTCCTTCATGATCAGGAGATCCGCGCCGTCGATCTTGACCTCGGTGCCCGACCATTTGCCGAACAGCACGGTGTCGCCGGCCTTGACGTCGAGCGGGATCAGCTTGCCGCTTTCGTCGCGAGAGCCCGGGCCCACGGCAACCACTTCGCCTTGCTGCGGCTTTTCCTTGGCATTGTCGGGAATGATGATGCCGCCTTTGGATTTGAGATCGCCTTCGGCGCGTCGGATAACGACGCGGTCGTGAAGTGGCCGGAATTTCATCGAGATTCTTTCTGCAGTCGGCGCGTAGGGGACCGCATTCCTTGTGTACACCTATTGGCACTCGAATAACAGGAGTGCTAAAAATAATTCGACGTTGCAGAGAAGTATTCAAAAAAGAGGCGCGCGATATTTTTTCGAGAAATCATGCGAAGATAAACAGGCCCGGAATTTTGATTTTGCCACTGTAAAGATGAATTCGAAATATTTTTAGAAAATTCTTCCACGACACGAATAAAATTGCAAACATCGTGGGGGTTGCGACGCATTCGCCAGTACCTCGCCATCGGAACATGACAAAAAGTTAAGCTTGGCGATAGATTCCAGCAGGAAATCCGCCGCATAATTGCCCTTATCGCGTCGCTTCTTCGCGCCTCGCCGACGCCTTTTGCGCAGCGAACTGAATGGCGACCGCATGGACAAGCCTACCAACGAATATCTCGACATCCAGCCAGAACGCGGCAAGCTGTTCTCCTGGCAACGCCGATCGGCCGTCGCCCTGCCGCTTGCCGGCGTCGCCGTGGCGATCTTCGCATTTTGGGTGCTGAGCCAGCACATCAATGCGATATCGTTTGCGGCAATTCAGGATGATCTGCGCAACTTCCCCATAGGGCCGCTGCTGCTGGCGATCCTGTTCACGGTCATCAGCTTCGCTGCCGTCGCGTTTTATGACGTCGTCGCCGTCGAAACGATTGCCCCTGGCCGCATCCCGCGTCGCGTGTCCGTGCTGGCGGGTGCCGCAGGCTACGCGATCTCCAACGCGCTCGGCTTTTCGCTGCTGACGGGCGGTGCGCTGCGCTACCGCGTCTATGCCGCCCAGGGCATCGAACTTGCGGATATCGGCCGCATCGTCGGCACGTCGTGGTTTGCGATCTGGTTTGCCTTCGCCATCATGGCCGCGCTGGCGATGGTCGCCGAACCGGGCCAGATCCCATGGCTCGCAACACTCGGGCCCGAACTGGATCTCGCCATCGGCCTCGCCGTCCTGCTTGGCATCGCAGCACTCGTCGTGTGGCTGTCGCGTGGCGAGCGAACCCTGGGGTTCGGCCGGATTTCGCTCAGGCTGCCGTCCTCGCAAGGCGCGCTGGTACAGATCGCAGCCGGGCTTATCGATCTGGCTGCCGCCGCCGCCTGCCTCTATGTGCTGCTTCCGGCGGGCAGTGTGGGCAGTTTCTCGGCCTTTATCCTCGTCTACGTCGTTGCCGTCATCCTCGGCATCGTCAGCCATGCGCCCGGCGGCGTCGGCGCCTTTGAAGCGACAATCATCGCCGGCCTCGGTCTGGGCAACAATTCCGAAGCGCTTGCTGGATTGGTCGTCTACCGCATCGTCTACACGTTGCTGCCTTTTGCCGTTGCGGTGCTCGGCCTGGTCGTTTCCGAAATCCACCGCCACCGTCACCGCCTGGCCGGTCCTGTCGGTGCCGCCTCGCTGCTGCTCGAGCCGCTGATTCCGCCGCTTTCGGCTGGCATCGCCTTCTTCGGCGCGATGGTCATCCTGATTTCGGCGCTGACGCCAAGTCTCGCCGACCGCATCGACACACTGTCCGAATTCATCCCGCTGCCCTTCGTTGAAATGTCCCATCTCGGCGCGAGCTTCGTTGCGGTGGCGTTGCTGATCGTTGCCCGTGGTCTTGTCAAAAGGCTGCGGCGCGCCTGGCTTGCGGCGATGATGCTGTTCATCAGCGGCGCCCTCTTTTCCCTGGCCAAGGGTCTCGACTGGGAAGAAGCACTGGTGCTGTCGCTCATGACGTTGACACTGTTTGTCTTCCGCGACTCCTTCTACCGGCGCCCCCTCAGCAGTGACCTGCATCTCTCCTGGGGCTGGCTGGCCAGTGTCGGCACGACGATCTGCGCCTGCTTGTGGCTCGGCTTTTTTGCCTTCCGCCATGTCGAATACAGCAGCCAGCTGTGGTGGGAGTTCGCCTTCGACGGTGATGCCCCTCGCATGCTGCGCGCCAGCGTGGTCCTTGTCACACTGCTTCTCGTCGCGCTTGCCGACACGCTGATCAACCGCCGCGTGCTGACGCTCGCGCCACTGGGAAGAGTGCCCGAAAGCGTGCCGGCACTGGTCGCGGAAGCCCCCTCGACGGCGGCAGCACTTGCCCTGCTCGGCGACAAGCGTTTCCTTGTCGCCGCCGACGGCGAAGGCTTCGTCATGTACCAGCGCTCGGGCGGCAGCCTGATCTCGATGGGCGAGCCCATTGGCACCGAAGAAGCGGTGACCGCGCTGGCATGGGACTTCCACGAACTGGCCGACCGCTCGGGCTTGCGCACAGTGTTCTACGAAGTCGGCCCGCAGCGCCTGCCGATGTTCCTCGACATGGGCCTGGTCGCCTTGAAGCTTGGCGAGGTGGCGCGCGTCGATCTCGCCGAATTCACGCTTGAAGGCGCCAAGCGTCAGCCGCTGCGTTATGCCGAGCGCCGCGCGGAGAAGGACGGCCTGACCTTCGAGATCATTGCGAAGGCGGACGTGCCTGGCATCATGGATCAGTTGCGGGCGGTCTCTGACGAATGGCTGCGGCTGAAATCCGGCAGCGAAAAACGCTTCTCGCTCGGCTTTTTCGATGCCGAGTATCTAAGCCAATTCGACGTCGCCGTGCTGAAGCGCGGCGGTCGTATCGTTGCTTTCGCCAATTTGTGGCGGAGCGGCGAGCGCAACGAGGTCGCGGTCGATCTGATGCGCTACCGGCAGGACGACTGCAAGGTCATGATGGACGCGCTGTTCACCAAGATCATGATGGTGGTGAAGGCCGAGGGCTATCGCTGGTTCAATCTCGGGGTCGCGCCCTTGTCCGGGCTGACCGACCATCGTGTTGCCTCGCGCTGGAACCGTTTCGGTTCGCTGATGTACCACAAGGGCCAGAACCTCTATCGCTTCGACGGCCTGCGCGCCTTCAAGGACAAGTTCGATCCGGTGTGGACCGCCAACTATCTCATCTGCCCACCGGCACTTGATACCCCCAGGGCACTTCTCGACGTCACCACCTTGATCAGCGGCCGCCCTTTCGTCGGCAAGCGCAAATAGGCGGCGGATGTTCATCTCGAGCGGAGTTTTCGCGTGAAGAAGCGTTTGATCCTTACTGGCATTGCCGCCCTTGGCTGTGCCGCCGCCGCTGTGTGGTTCTGGCCGCAAATCCGGCGTGAGGCCGGCTATCTGCCGCCGACCATCAGCGTCAGCTACGGCCGGTTGAACAGTGTGCCCATGCAGCCGCCGGCGGGGAAGGTGCAAGGACTGGCGATCGTGGTTTCTGCGGCCGACGACCACGATGGCCGTGCTGCCAAGCTTGCCCGCGACCTGGAGCGCCGCGATATCGCGGTGCTGTCGGTCGATCTCGATGCCTGGCGGCCGCTTCTCGACACCGACCCGGGCGAGTGCATCTATCTCGGTTCCGATCTTGAAGGCCTGTCCAAGGAAGCCCAGCGCCTGCTCGACAGCCATCATTATCTCCATCCCGTGGTTCTCGGCGTCGGCGAAGGCGCAACACTTGCTTATGCCGCACTTGCTGACGCGCCGGCCGCGACCTTGGCGGGTGCCGTGTCGATCGACCCCGCCGAAGCGCTGAAGACCGCGGTGCCGGTATGCAAGGGCGCGGAGCCGGCGGCTGTGGCCGGCGGCGGCTTCAGCTACGCGCTCAACGCGCCTTTGCCCTCTCCTGGGGTGATGATCATGGCAGATGCGCCGACGATGGCAGCAGCAGCCGCGAGCGCTTCAGCCGGCAGCTTCCGCCTTGAGACAAAAACCGCAGCGACAGCGGAGGAGCGGCAGTCGCTTGCCGTCGATGCGGTTGCCGAAATCGCTGCCACTGACGCCGGCGACAAGTCTCTGCCGATGGTCGATATCCCGACGGTGGGGACCCCGACACGCCTCGCGCTCTTTTATTCCGGTGACGGTGGCTGGCGAGATATCGACAAAAGTGTCGGCGAACAGCTTGCGGCGCAAGGCATCCAGGTTGTCGGCGTGGATTCGCTGCGCTATTTCTGGTCGGTGCGTCAGCCTGATCGCGTTGCAAAAGACATGGCGTCGATCATCCGTGACGCCGATCCCTCCGGCAAGCTGCCGGTGGCGCTGCTCGGCTATTCCTTCGGCGCCGATGTCACGCCCTTTGCCTGGCCGCACCTGCCTGACGAGATTCGCAGCCGTATCGATTTCATCGGCCTTCTCGGCACCGAAAAGACGACGCCTTTCCAGGTGACGATGGAGAACTGGCTGGGTCTCGGCGGCGACCGCGATGTGGCGCAGGCCATTGCGGCATTGCCGCAGGATCGTGTGCTGTGCGTCTATGGCGCGGATGAAACGGAGTCCGCTTGCAACGACCCGAGCCTTGCCGCTGTGGAGAAGTTGAAGGTCGCGGGCGATCATCATTTCGACGGCGACTACCAAGGTCTCACGACCCAGATCGTCTCGGCAATGAACCGGCGAACCCAGGAAAACTAGCTCACTTCCATAACAAACAGGAAGAACATCATGGCACAGACCGACACGAAGAACCGCCGCTTCTTGCTCGCCGAACGTCCCAAGGGAGAGCCGACCGAAAACACCCTGAAGCTGGTGTCGGAGGATGTGCCTGAACCGCAGGATGGCCAGATGCTGCTGCGCACCGAGTTCCTGTCGCTGGATCCCTATATGCGCGGCCGCATGAGCGATGCTCCGTCCTACGCCGCCTCAGTCGAGATCGGCGGCGTCATGGTCGGGGGCACCGTCGCCCAGGTCGTTGCATCGAAACTGAAAGGTTTCAACAAAGGCGACTGGGTGCTCAGCTTCAATGGCTGGCAGGACTATGCGCTGTCGGATGGCACTGGCGTCGTGCCTTTGGGGCGTGCGCCCAAGCATCCCTCATGGGCGCTCGGCATCATGGGAATGCCCGGGTTCACCGCCTGGGCCGGGCTCAAGCAGATCGGGGCACCCAAGAAGGGCGAAACGATCGCGGTCGCCGCAGCGACCGGTCCAGTTGGGGCCACTGTGGGTCAGATCGGCAAGCTTTTGGGCTGCCGTGTTGTCGGCATTGCCGGTGGTGCTGAAAAATGCACCTACGCTGTGGAAACGCTTGGATTTGACGCCTGTATCGACCACAAATCCGAGGATTTTGCCCGACAATTGAAAGCCGCAGCACCCGAAGGCATCGACGTCTATTTCGAAAATGTCGGTGGCAAGGTCTTCGACGCGGTGCTGCCATTGCTCAACAGAGGCGCGCGCATTCCTCTCTGCGGTCTTGTCTCGCAGTATAATGCCACAAGCCTGCCCGACGGTCCGGATCGGATGAACTGGCTGCTGGGCCAGCTTCTGCGCAAGCAGATCACCATTCGCGGCTTCATCATCTTCAACGATTTCGGCCACCTCTATCCCGAGTTCGCCAAGGAGATGGGAGCCTGGGTCGAAGACGGAAAGATTCTCTATCGCGAAGAAATCATCGACGGGCTCGAACAGGCCCCGCAGGCGTTTATCGGCCTGCTGAGGGGCGAGAATTTCGGCAAACGCGTCATTCGCGTGGGCAATACGAAGTAACCAGGGCTAAGAGCCGCAGCACAGCCGCGTCGGGCCGGGAATGGCGACAACTCGACGTAAGTGCGTTATACTTACAATTCCGTATGTTTCTGGCAAGGCAACCGTCAAGTTCTTGTGCCAAGTCAGTCTTCAGTTCGGGCGCCTGTCGCGAACGAAATTCTGATGGCGGTGCTGCCGTTTTTGCATGCGCTGATTATGGCATTCAGTTACCGAAAAGAACGAGTATGTTTCCGTCATTGAAATAATGCTCGATACCGCTCAACGAGACAGCCCCGATGTTAGCCATCTATTGCAGCCGAAGGCGCGGAAAACAAACATCCAGCATGCAACAACCGGCTCACGGATCGCGGGCGGTTCCCTCCGGTATTCGCCTTTCGACCTTTGCAAAAGGGGCGCTTTGCAGCCTGTTGCTGACCGCTCCGGCTCTGGCCCAGAGCAACACCAGCGACGCGCCCACAATCGGCGCCGCAACGCCTGCGACCGGGTGGATCGTGACACTTGGCGGCGGTGCCGAATATGGTCCGTCTTATGAAGGCGCCAGGCGCGACGGTTTCAGTTTCGTTCCCTCTTTCGACATTCGCCGTGTCGGCGAGCCGGCAGGTCTCAGCGCCCCCGACGACAATATCGACTTCTCGCTGGTCGAGCTGGGCGGCATCGAGCTGGGTCCGGTTGCCGGCATTCGCGGCAATCGCTCGCCATCCGACGACCCCGCCCTTGCGGGAACGCATGACATCAGCTGGAGCGTCGACGCCGGTGCTTTCGCGCAATACTGGCCGGTCGCCGACCGGTTCCGGCTGCGCGTCGAAGCGCGACAAGGCCTGCGCGCGAGCGACGGATTTGTCGCTGACTTCGGCGCCGATGTGTTTCAGCCCCTCGGCCCCAAGCTCGTTCTGTCGGCAGGTCCACGCGTATCGCTGGCCGATACGAATTACATGCGAAACAGCTTCGGCATATCACCGTTGGAAGCCAGCAGCGGAAGCCTGGCGCCATTTGATCCCAGCGGCGGCTTCAAATCTGTCGGCCTGGTGTTTGGCGCAACCTACCAACTCACCGACAATATGAGCGTGCAGGTCTACGACAAGTTCGACCGCCTGGTTGGCGATGCCGCTGATAGTCCTGTCGTCACCTCCACGGGTTCGCCCAACCAGAATTCGCTAGGCTTCATCTTCACGCGGTCGTTCCAGATCGGCTTCTGAGCAGCCTGTGGCCTGAAAATTTGTCGGTCTGCCCGCAAAAAAACCGAGATGCCGTTCATTGTGGGGCATGACGGCGGTGCTTTGCGCCAATGCACTTCAAAAGAAAGGTAAGGCAAGCCATGCGCCTGCTGCTGGTCGAGGATGATGTCATCCTCGGGTCTTCGCTGAAGAAGGCTTTGGAAAAACACGCTTATGGCATCGATTGGGTGCAGGATGGCGAGGCGGCCATAGCTGCGCTTGAAGATTTGAGCTTCGACATTGTCGTGCTCGACGTGAACCTGCCGAAAATCAGCGGGATAGAGGTTGTCCGTTCGGCGCGGCGGAGCAAAAACACCGTTCCAATCCTGCTTCTGACGGCCCTCGATACACCGCTTCAAAAGGTCGAAGGGCTCGACAGCGGCGCCGACGACTATCTGGCGAAGCCGTTCGATCTCGATGAATTGCTGGCGCGGCTGCGCGCGCTGACGCGGCGGCGGGACGGGCGCACCGACATCATTCTCAAAAGCGGTGCCATATCGATAGACCCGGCTGCCATGGTAGTGCGTGGCGCCGATGGCCAGATCACGATGACGGCCAAGGAGTTCCAGCTGCTCAAGCTGCTTATGGAGCGGGCGGGCAAATACGTCACCAAGAGCAACATCGAATATGCGCTTTACAGCGCCGACACCACTGTCGAAAGCAACACGACCGAAGTGATCATCTACAATCTGCGCAAGAAGCTCGGCGCCGATTTCATCCGATCCATCCGGGGCGTTGGATATATGGTCGAGCCATGACCCGTTCGACGCTGACCTGGAAGCTCTTCTTCCGGATAACACCGACGATCCTCGTCGCCATCGCCATCATCGGCGCGTTCGCGTTTCACAGTGCGACACGCGAAATCAACAACATCTATGATGCCCAGCTGATCAACGATGCGAATGTGCTTTGGACGTTGCTGGAGCGGCGGATAGAGAACCCTGACCATCAGAAGCCCAAGCAGATCAGCGACATAGATCTGGCAATGGGCAATCAGCTGGCGATGAACGAGGACGCCGACGACTACGCCGAAGCCCACATGTTCCGCACGTGGAAGGACGGTCAGATCCTCATTTTTTCCAGCACGGCCTTCCCGGCGAGCGTTCCCGTGCAACGGGCGGGCTTCTCCGACATGACCTACGAAAAAGAGGCATGGCGCGTCTATTCCCTTCCAATCCCGAATGCCGGCATCATCGTGGAGGTGGGGGAGAAACGGGCGCTGCGCGATACGCTTGTATTGAACATCATGCTCAACCTGTTCTTTCCATTGCTTATTCTCGTCCCGGTCATCGCCTTGCTCATATGGTACGGCATCAACAATGGCTTGAGTTCCATCCACGGGCTCGTGCGCCAGATACGCAGCCGCTCGCCGGAAGATCTTTCCGTCATCCCGATCGACACCTTGCCGCGTGACCTGTCCCCACTGGGCAGATCGCTCAACCAGCTTTTGAACAAGCTCGACCATTCGCTGACGGCGGAGCGGCGTTTCGCCGATCATGCGGCGCATCAATTGCGAACACCGCATGCCGGACTGAAGCTGTTGCTGCAGATGCTGCGCAATGCCGACTCAGAGCCGGAGCGGCAAGCAATTCTCGGCGACCTGGTTGCCAGCAATGACAAGGCGATGCATCTGATCGAGCAGATGCTTCGCGCCGCGCGCATCAGCCATCAGCCGATCCAGCTGAAAGCGGTCAATCTCTACAACGTTACCGCTTCGGTCATCGCCGAGTTGGGAGCGATCATCACGCTCAAGCGACACGACGTCTCGCTTGAGGGCGATGAACAGGCGGAGGTCAAGGCCGATGAACCGCTGCTTCGTCTGCTGATCGGCAATCTGATCGACAATGCGATCAAATACACGCCCGAAGGGGGCAAGATCAGGGTTTCGATTTCCCCTGACGAGCACGATTGGACGCTTTCCATCAGCGACAGCGGACCCGGCATCCCCGCGCAGCACCACGAGGCCGTGTTCCAGCGCTTCTACCGCGTGAATACGCCTGAAGCGGAAGGGGCGGGGCTTGGGCTGGCCATCGTTTCGGATATCGTCGAGCGCCTCACCGCAAGCATCGCCTTGAATGTCCCGTCCTCCGGGGTGGGCTTGCGCGTAGATGTGACCTTGCCTGGGGCCCAGATCGCGTAGTTGATCGAAGACGCGATGTTCCGATTTCAGTTTCGCCTCATCGCCGCATAATTTTGCACTCAGCCACGGTTGCTAGAACCCCCTCGACGATTCCTCGGGGGCATTCTCCATGCATGTGTACTGCGATTTCGACGGAACCATCTCGGTCGAAGATGCGACCGACTTTGTCCTGTCCCGGCTGGCCGATCCGCAATGGGAGGCCATCGAGCGATGGTGGCAGGACGGTCAGATCGGATCGAGCGAATGCATGCGGCGCCAGATCTCCTTGATCCGGGCGACGCCGGCGGAACTTGACGATGTCCTTGACGGCATCTCCATCGACCCGTTCTTTTCCGCCTTCGTCGATTTCTGCGCCGCCCATGGCGCGCCGGTCACCATCGTCAGCGACGGCGTCGATCACTTCATCAAGCGCATCCTGAGCAAGCACGGCCTCGACCACCTGCCGATCATCGCCAACAGACTGGTTGTTGGCGGCCATGGCGGCGAGGCGACTTACGGACTGTTTTCGCCCTATGCCGACCAGCGCTGCGTGGCGACGGCCGGGGTGTGCAAATGCCGGTCGCTGACCACGCAAGGCCAGCGCATCTATGTCGGCGACGGCCGCTCCGATTTCTGTGTTTCCGACAAGCCCGAACTGGTCTTCGCCAAGGGGCAACTGGCCACCTACTGCGCGGACCGCAACATCCCATTCCTTGGCTATCGGGATTTCGGCGATGTCATCACCAGCCTGAACAGCAGCGTTCCGTACTTTCAAGACAGGGTGGCCGACGCCCCCCTCTATGCCACCGCATAAGACAGCAAACGAGAGGCTTCATGAACGTAAATCTTGCAATCAAAGAGTCTGAGTTGGTTTCCCCGCTGCCGCGCTCGGAAAGCGAACTGCGCCGGCTGGAGAGCATCTACTGCTCCCACGGCGATACGGTCCACTACGCAGCCGAACCGAGCTTCTTTGAAGCTTGCGAAGGTTCCTATCTCTACGACAGCCACGGAACGCCGTTCCTCGATCTTCAGATGTGGTATTCGGCGGTCAATTTCGGTTACCGCAATCCGCGCCTCAACGCCGCCGCGCATCGCCAGCTCGACACCTTGCCGCAAGTGGCGTCGCAATATCTGCACCGCGAGAAGGTCGAACTCGCAACACGCATCGCGCAGGATGCCGAAAAGAAGTTCGGCATGAAGGGGCGCGTGCATTTCAACGTCGGCGGGTCGCAGGCGGTTGAGGATTCGCTGAAGCTGGTGCGCAACTATACCGGCGGGAAAAGCCTGATGTTCGCCTTTGAAGGCGGCTATCACGGACGCACGCTCGGCGCGTCAGCGATCACGTCGAGCTATCGCTACCGCCGCCGCTACGGCCACTTCTCCGACCGGGCGCAGTTTGTCGAATTTCCCTATCACTTCCGTGGCCCCAAGGGGATGAGCAAGGAAGAATACGGCCATCAGTGCGTCCAGAAATTCGCCCGCCTTTTCGAGAGCGAATACAATGGCGTGTGGGACCCAAAGGCAGGCAAGGCCGAATTCGCGGCCTTCTATGTCGAGGCGATCCAGGGCACCGGCGGCTATGTCATCCCGCCGATGAACTTCTTCAAGGAATTGAAGCATGTGCTGGATCAGCACGGCATCCTTCTGGTCGTCGATGAAATCCAGATGGGCGTCTACCGCACCGGCAAGATGTGGGCGATCGAACATTTTGGCGTCAACCCCGACGTCCTGGTGTTCGGCAAGGCGATCACCAACGGCCTCAATCCGCTTTCCGGCATCTGGGCCAGGGAAGAGATGATCAATCCGGGTATCTTTCCCCCCGGCTCGACCCATTCCACCTTCGCCAGCAACCCGATGGGAACAGCGGTCGCGCTCGAAGCGCTCAAGATGCTCGAAGAAGAGGATTTCGGCGCGTCGATCATGGACAAGGGCGCCTATTTCCTCGACGGCCTCAAGCAGTTGCAGGCCCGTCACAAGGTCATCGGCGACGTCGACGGCCTGGGCCTGGCGCTTCGCCTGGAGGTTTGCCAGCAGGACGGCTTCACGCCCGACAAGGCAACATTGGACTGGATGTGCGACGAAGGCATGAAGGGCGATCTTCGCGTCGGCGCCAACAAATACGGCCTGGTGCTGGATGTCGGCGGCTACCACAAGAACGTCATCACGCTTGCGCCCAACCTGTTGATCACGCGCGAGGAAATCGATCTCGCCTTGACGTTGCTCGATCAGCTGTTCGTGCGGGCGGCATCGAGATAGACCGATGCAACTCCTTCTTCTTCATCTCGATGATGCGCTGGAGTTGCAACCGGACTTCATTCGCTCGTGCCTGAAAGCGGGCGCTCGGGAGATCCAGGCCGGAAACGATGGTCCGACGCTCCGGCTGTGGAGCAAGCAGCACGACATGGAGGCATTCCGCGCCAAGCTATCGAAGGAGATGCCGCGCGGAAGGCAGGGCGCACGCCTCTGTTTCATGGGGTCGGGAGACTTTCATCATGTAACCTCGCTTCTTCTGGAAGCGGCGCTGCAAAATGAACAAAAGCCGGCCACCGTGATTCACTTCGACAATCACCCCGACTGGGTCCATTTCAATGGCGGGGTGCATTGCGGATCGTGGATCAATCGCGCTGCGCACAACGCACAGGTCGACAAGGTCATCACCGTTGGTGTCTGCAGCAGCGATCTGCGTCTGCCGGAATGGAAAGGCGCGAACCTGTCGCTCCTGAGCCAGGGTGTGCTCGAACTCTATCCCTATGATCACGCGCCAAGCCGGGTGAAGAAGAATTATGGTTCCGGTTCGAGCCACAGCCAGGTGCCCGGCTCCATACAGTGGAACACCATCGCTGCGGCGGGCGAAGAAAATTTCGTCGAGTATCTGTTGTCGCGGATCAAAACCGACAACGTTTACCTGACGATCGACAAGGATGTTCTGGTTCGTGACCATGCCGTCACGAACTGGGACCAGGGCAGCATGCGGCTGCCTTATCTGCTGTCGTTGATCGCCGCCATCAGCCAGCATCATCGCATCATCGGCGCCGACGTTATCGGCGACTATTCGGTTCCGACCCATGCCGGCGGCGCGTGGACGGTTGTTTCCAAATATTTGGAAACCCTGATCGACCAGCCTCGCCGGTCGCCTGATCCACAGAGCACAACGAGCATCAACAGCGCCGTCAATCACCGGCTGCTTGAAGCCCTGTCGGAGGCGATGCAATGAGCGGCGTGCTGACCATGCCGATGCTGGCGCTTATCTGTTTTTGCGTTCTCACCGAGATGGGGCGCGAGGTTTGCTTCAAGCAGGCGGCGAACGGCGCTGCCTCCTTCGCGCAGACACTGCTCAAGCCGATAACGTGGGCCGGCATGGCGTTCTGGCTGGTGGAATTGCTGGGATGGATGGTCGTGCTCGAACACGTCCCGCTGTCCATCGCGTTTCCGCTCATGGCGTTCAGCTATGTCGCCATGGTGATCGCTGGCGCGGTCTTCTTCAAAGAAAACATCAACGTCCGTCATGCCGCCGGCGTGTGCCTGATCACGGCCGGCGTCGTCTGTGTGGGAGCG
Source organism: Aminobacter sp. GW821-FHT11F06 (assembly GCF_058808215.1). Taxonomy (NCBI): domain Bacteria; kingdom Pseudomonadati; phylum Pseudomonadota; class Alphaproteobacteria; order Hyphomicrobiales; family Phyllobacteriaceae; genus Aminobacter; species Aminobacter sp. GW821-FHT11F06. The sequence goes on from NZ_JBXARL010000014.1 coordinate 88,929, forward strand.
ACAGGACTATGAAACTCTTTGCGCATACGAGACGGGATGCCGTGCCTGTTCTGGCCGCCTTCGCCCATCTTCTTTTCAATGCCTATCTCATTGTCGGCTTCTCAAGCCGGCCGCTGTGGCTCTCGGCGTTGCTGGGATGCGTCTACGCGGTTTCCATCTCGTGGAACATCAACAGCATCTCCCACAACTTCATTCACACGCCCTACTTTGCGGCGCGGCCGCTGAACTATGCCTTCTCCCTGCTGGAGTCGATCACGATCGGCTTTTCGCAAAGCTACTATCACTGGATTCACATGCGCCACCACTCAGGCAACAGCGACAGGCCCAACGCCTCCGGCGAGACGACCGACCTTTTGTCGATCTACCGCTATGGCAAAAACGGCGAGCCGGAAAATGTCTGGAGCTATACGTTTTTGAGCTTCTTTCGCGACGATCTCGGCGACATCCACAATGCCATCGCACGGACTAGGCCGTTCGATGCGAAATGGGGGCGCTTCGAGCTTTGCGCCTTTATCGGAACGGTCGCGGTCGCGCTCGCTTATGACTGGCGCGCCGTGCTTTTCCTCGTTCCGTTCTATTATCTCGGCAACTGCCTGTCGTCGCTCAACGGCTATTACGAACATTTCCACGGCGACCCGGAAACGCCGATTGCCTGGGGCGTCAGCAGCCACAACCGCTTCTACAACTGGCTGTGGTTCGGCAACGGCTATCACGCCGAACATCACTATCGCCCGCGCACCCACTGGACGAAGCTGCGGGATTTTCACGAGCAGATCAAGAACGAACAAGATGAGGCAGGCGTGCATGTCATCAGCACCTGTCACGCTCTCGGTTTCATGGCCAAGGAGAACCAGGACCTGGAGGATCTGAATGCAACTCGCTGATCCGCTCGAGTTTTTCATCCAGGGCACCAACGGCAAGGGCATCGTGCTCATCCATGGCATGACCGGCGCGCCGGCGGAGATGCGTCTGTTGGGACGACAGCTCAACCGCCGGGGCTACACTGTCTATGCGCCGCTCCTGGCCGGACACGGCAGGGGTGTTCAGGCGCTGTGCGCCACGTCATGGCAGGATTGGCTTGCAACCGTGCACCGGGCAGTCGGACAAATGTCGGAATGCACCGACGAAGTTTTCGCCGCGGGCATCTGCGCCGGCGGCAAGCTGGGATTGCTCGCCGCGCACCAAAGGCCCGGTACGATCAAGGCCGCGGCGATCTACTCGCCGTGCTTTCTCTATGACGGCTGGAACGTTCCAGCCTACCATTCCATGCTGTCGCGCTACATTGGCTGGCTGGCATGGGTGCCGTTCCTTGACCGGTTGAGTTTCGCTGAAACGCCGTCCCTCGGCATCAAGGACGGCCGGCTGCGCGGCATGATGGAGGCGATGTCCGCCGAAGGTGTGATCGAGCGCTTTCCCGGCAAGGGATTGGTCGAGATGAACCGGCTGGGCAGGGCGCTGAAAAAGCAGCTGCCGCATATGCGCACCCCCACGCTCATCCTGCATGCGACGGAAGATGATCTGAGCAGCCCGGTAAATGCGCGCTTCATCAGCAACCATATCGGCGCACCGAACAAGCTGGTCTGGATCGATGACAGCTATCATATGATCCATATCGATCGTCAGCACCGCCAGGTTGCCGAACATACGGCGCATTATTTCGAGGCGAATGATGCTGCAGCTCGTTTCTGACAAGGCGCCTGCCGGCCTGCTCGCCATGACACCGGCTGACGCGACGCCGCAGACATGCATCGCCACGTCGATACGCGCCATCGGCAGGGAGGCCTGGGATGCCTGTTTTCCGGGTGAGGTCGAGGGATATGACTACCTGCTGGCCGTCGAGGACGCTGGCATCGCGGGCTTTGTCTGGCGTTACGTGGCGCTTTATGAAGCCGGGCGGATGATCGCGGCGATGCCGATCTTCCTCACCGAATATCAACTCGAAACGACTGTCGGCGACGGTGCTATGCGCCGGGCCGTCCAGCTGACAAGGCGCTATTTCCCGGGCTTCCTCACCTTGAAACTTGCCTGTCTGGGATCGCCATGCACCGAAGCCGGCGTGCCCGGATTTCACCCCGGCGTGCCGGTGGAACGCAGGCCAACCTTGCTGGCGGCACTTCTGGCCGGATTTGAACGCTATGCCGACAGCCAGCGCTGTTCGTTGCGAGGCATAAAGGACTTTCCCGAAAGCCAGGGCGCGGCGCTCCAGAGCGTATTCGAAAGCCATGGCTACGCGGCAACCGCCGGCCTTCCCACCGCCTGGCTCGATGTCGATTTCTCTTCGATGGATGATTACCTGGCGCGCCTCTCGGCAGGCACGCGCAAGGACATGCGCCGGAAGCTGAAATCGTCCCAAAACATCAGGACCGAGATGCGCACGGATTTCGCCGACCTGCTGCCGCGTGTCATGACCCTTTACAACGAAACGAGAAACCGCAGCGAATGGCAGTTCGAAGAGCTGACTCCAGGCTATTTCACCGGCGTCCTCGACAACATGCCGGGCAAATCACTTTGCCTCTTCTATTATGCCGGGGAGACATTGCTGGCGGCGAACATCCTCGTGCGCAATGACAATACGCTGATCGACAAGTTCTTCTGCATGGACGCCACCGAAGGGCGCAAACACAACCTTTATTATCTGAGCTGGTTCAACAATCTGCGCTATTGCCTGGATCAGGGAATGTCTCGTTTTCAAAGCGGCCAGGCATATTACGGGGACAAGCTCAGGCTCGGCAGCCAGCTCACCGTCAACAGGATGTATTTCAAGCACCGCAACGTTGCCGTCCAATGGCTGCTGCGGCTCATCTCGCCCTTGTTTGCCGTCGAGGCCCCCAAGGGACAGTCGACATGAAAAGTGGCCGCCTCATGTGGCTGGCAATTCCCCTGCTCAACGCGCTTGCCCAGATATTCATCAAGCTGGCGGCGGGACAGGTCAGTGGCACCGGTTGGACATGGCTCCAGCAAACAGTGACATCGCCATGGATGATCGCCGCCATCGTGGTCGAGGCCGTTTGTTTTGTGATCTGGATGCAGGTGCTGACCGAGCTGGAACTCTCCAAGGCGTTTCCTCTGACGGCCTTCAGCTACATCCTCATTCTGGCGGCGAGCTGGACCTTCTTCAGCGAACCGATTTCGCCACTCCAGCTCATTGGAAGCGCCCTGATCCTCGCCGGCGTATGGTTGATCAGCACGGCGGGCGATCGCTCATTGGCGGACGCCGGCCGAAAAAGGGCGCCGGCCGCAAAGCTCACCCACTCGACCCCGTCGCGGCTTTCCACGCCACCATGAGTTGGGGCCGCCTCGGATCGCGCCTCATCTCGCCGCGTTTTATCCAACCTTCTCGACGTAATAGCGGGGAATGCGTCGACCTTCGCGTCCACGGTAGAATTCGATGCAGAATTCGACGAACGCCTTGAAGCGGCGGGAGACGTGGCGACGGCGCGAGTAGATCAGGTTGATCGCGGTTTCCGGCGACCGCCATTGCGGCAAGACCGGAACGAGGATGCCGTTCTCGCACTCGGTCTCAACGAAGAAACCGGGCAGATAGGCCAGGCCTTCACCGGCGACGGCAAAATATTTGAGCGTCCAATAGTCATTGGCGGTGCAATTGGCTGCCGGCAGGATGTCGACCTCGTTTCGCCCGTTCTGCGCCAGATACCAGGATTGCGACCGGGTCGGCTGGCGGAAGATCAACCCGCGATGCGCGCTCAGTTCGTCGGTCGTTTCAGGCGTTCCGTGGCGGGCGAGATAATCAGGGCTGGCGTAGAGGCCATAAGACGCCGTCGACAGGCGCCGGCTGATGTAGTCGACATCGGAAGGCTCGCCCCAATGGAAGATGCCGTCGAGGGCTTGTTCCGTGACATCCGAGAAGGGCTGCCTGGAGGTCAGGAAGACGACATCGAGATTGACCTGCGGATATTGCTGGCGGAAGGCATAAAGCAGTTCAGAGGTGATGGTCGTGCCGAACTCGCCGGTCGAGCCGACGCGCAGCGTGCCGGCCACCTCCTGGCGCATTTCCGCAAGCGCGGTCGCTGCGTCCTCGCAGCTTGCCTGGATCCGCCGGGCATGGCGGAGAAGCTCCGAGCCGGCATCGGTGACGTGGAGATGGTGGCCTTCCCGGACGAAGAGCTCCATGCCGAACTCGTCTTCCAGCTGCCTGATGCGATGGCTCAGCGTCGATTTGGGCAGCCGATGAAGCCGCGATGCCGCCGATATCGAGCGGGCATCTGCGACCTTCACGAAACAATCGATGACCGAGAGGTCCATATTCGTCCAATCCATTGGATGATCTGTCCAAGAAATAGCCTGGTTCGGCCAATTGTGTAAACGACGTCGGCTCGAAATACTCCCATCAACCAGGGAGGTTCGTTTGACTGATATCAGGGAATTCATACGTGCGGCGTCGGGGCGGGAAGCCAAGGCGACATTGGCCGTTCGTGGCGGCAGGCTGGTCAACGTCGTGTCCGAGGAAATCTACCAGGCCGACATCGCCGTCTACGGCAACCGCATCATCGCTGTCGGCGATATCTCCGATCATATCGGTCCCGACACCGAGATCGTCGATGCCACCGGCAAATATCTCTGCCCAGGCATGATCGACGGCCACCTTCATGTCGAATGCTCCAAACTGTCGATCACCAGCTTCGCCAAGGCCGTGGTGCCGCTCGGCACGACCTCGATCGTCACCGGGCTCGACCAGATCATCGTGGTTGGCGGTCCCACGGCGGCGCGTGAGTTCCTCGATGAAGCCAAGCAGACGCCGCTGAAGGTGTTCTGGGGCGCGCCCTGCAAGACGCCCTACACCATGCCACGTTCGACCGTCGGCCACTATTTCGGACCGGCCGACCATGCCGCGACCCATCACTGGCCGGAATGCGTCGGCATCTGGGAGACTGTGCGCGAGTTCATCCAGGAAGAAGACCCCGATGTGCTGGCTGCGCTCGAAATCGCCGAAAAGAGCCGGCTTCCGGTGCTCGGCTGCTGCCCGATGACGCGCGGCGCACGACTCAACGGCTACCAGCAGGCGCGCGTGCGCGCCGACCATGAAAGCTATTCGCCCGAGGAGATGCTGGAGAAGCTGCGCGCCGGTATGCATGTGGTGGTGCGCGAATCATCGATCTCGCACTTCCTGTCCGACAATCTGCGCATCGTCACCGAGATGGGCGTGAAGGCCCTGCGCCGCATCAGCTTCTGTACCGATGACGTTGTTGCGAGCGACATCCTCGTCCGCGGCCATCTCGACAACATGGTGCGCATGGCGATCGCGATGGGCATCTCGCCGATGGCGGCGATCCAGATGGCGACGATCAACGGCGCCGATGCGCTGAGGATCGACGAGAAGGTCGGATCGATTTCGCCCGGCCGCTCGGCGGACATTCTGATCGTCAACGATCTGCGCGAATTCCGCATCGAAGCGGTGATCGCCAACGGCGCTGTCGCGGCACGAGACGGCAAGATGGCGGTCGAGCTGTCGCCGCCGCCACGCAGCGAAGCGCTGCTGCGCTCGATCAAGGTCGCCCCGATCTCCGTGAACGACATTGCCGTTCCCTACGAGGGTGAGGGAAACACCGCGCGCGCCATGGCGATCGCAGTCACTCCCGAAAAGGTTTTCGTCCGCACAAAGCGCGAGGTGACGCTTCCGGTTCGCAATGGCCGGGTGCTCGCCGATCTCGACCAGAACATCCAGTACGTCACGGTTGTCGAGCGCTATGGCAAGACGCAGCATAGGCCGGTGGCCTTCACTTCGGGCTTCGGCCTCAAGGCAGGCGCCATGGCAAGCTCGACCGCACCCGACGACAACAACATCATCTGCGTCGGTACCAGTCCCGAAGACATGACGGTCGCCATCAACCATCTCATCGCCAACAATGGCGGGCAGGTGGTGGTGAAGGACGGAGAAATCCTCGAATTTCTCCACCTTCCCATCGGCGGCATCGTCTCCGACATCGAACCGCAGGAGATGGCCGCCATCGAAGGCAGGTTGGACGACGCGGCGCGCCGTCTCGGATGCGATCTGCCCTGGCCGTTCATGTACATGTTCGTGCTTCAGATCACGGCGATTCCCGACTACGCCATCACCGATTTGGGCGTGATCGACTGCGTCAACCTGACGGTGACGTCGCCGATCCTCGATCAGGGGAGGGCCGTGGCAGCGGAGTGAGGAACGCTGCCCGGCTTTGGCAAATCGGCCGCGTCGGAACCAAACAATAAGGGGAGGAACACATGAACTACCAAGCGCAGATTCCGGCGAGAGCGGGCGTGCAGCCATCCTGGCTGCATTCCGTCCTCGACCGCCATTTCCAATTCACCAAACTCGGCTCCACCATGCGGACCGAGATCCTGGCCGGCCTGACGACGTTCCTGGCCGCGTCCTATGTCATCGTCGTCAATCCCTCGATCCTTGCCCATGCCGGCATCCCGTTTTCGGCGGGCGTCACGGCCACCGTGCTGGTCAGCTTCATCGGCAGCTGCGCGATGGGGCTTTATGCACGCAGCCCGATCCTCGTCGCGCCGGGCATGGGCATCAACGCGCTGTTTGCCTACACCATGGTGATCGGCGCCAAGGTGCCGCTGGAAATCGCCCTGGGCTGCGTGTTGTGGGCCGGCGTGCTGTTCACGATCATGGCGGTGCTCAATCTCAGAAGTGCCGTCATCGAGGCAATCCCGACAGACCTGCGCTATGGCATTGCATGCGGCATCGGCCTGTTCATCGCCCTGATCGGTCTGGTCAATGCCAAGTTCATCGTCTCCAACCCCGACACCATCGTCGGCCTGACGACCTTCAACCCCGTCACGCTGACCTTCATTGCCGGGTTCATCGCGACGGTGGGACTTGTCGTCCGGCGCGTGCCGGGCGCGATGATGGCCGGCATGATCCTGACGACGCTGATTTCGATCCCGATCGGCCGCTGGTGGGGCAATGGCAGCGCGTTTTCGCCTGATACGCCCGACGTGACGACGCTGGTCAACTGGAGCGGCCTGTCGGCTGCGCCCGACTTCAGCTTCGTCTGGCAGGTTGACCTGCTCGGCGCGCTGCAGGTCGCCTACATCCCCTTCATCTTCGTGTTCTTGTTCACCAATTTCGTCGAAGCGCTGTCGACCTTCCTCGGGCTGGCGGAAGCCGCCAACCTCAAGGACGAAGACGGCATGCCGCGCAACATCAAGGAATCGATGCATGTCGATGCCGTCGCGGCACTGATCTCCGCGCCGCTCGGCACCAGCCCCGCAACCGTCTATCTGGAATCGGGCGCTGGCATCGCGCAGGGCGGACGCTCGGGCCTCGTCGCGCTCGTCGCTGGCCTGCTGTTTTTGCCTTTCCTGTTCCTGTCGCCGCTGCTGTCGCTGGTGCCGGCCATCGCCACGGCACCGGTGCTCATCCTGACCGGGCTGTTCATGTCGGAGCCGATGGGCCGGATCCGCTGGTCGGACGCCGAGGAGGCCATTCCGGCCTTTCTCGCCATCGTGCTGATCCCGCTGACATTCTCGATCACGCTTGGCCTGTCGCTGGCGATCATCGCCTATGTGCTGCTCAAGCTGGTCGTCGGCAAGGCCGGCGAGGTGAAGCCGATCATGTGGTTCGTCGCACTGCTGGCGGCTGCCCTCGTCGCACAGATCCAGTAGCCCCCATGGCGGGCGCTCCGGCGCCCGCCACACGCTGCGTACTCAAAGGACATACTTCACATGCTTCTGCCTTGGTCTGAATCCGCTCCGCGACTTGTCGATGTGGCGATGGGGCGGACATCAGCCGATCTGGTGATCCGCAACGGCAAATGGGTCAACGTCTATTCCGGCGAGATCGTGCCGCACACGGATGTCGCGATTTCGGCCGGGCGCTTCGCCTATGTCGGACCCGATGCCGGCCATGCGATCGGGGAGCAAACCACAGTCGTGGACGCCGAAGGCCGCTATCTCGTGCCGGGCCTGTGCGACGGCCACATGCATGTCGAAAGCGGTCTGGTCACGGTGACCGAGTTCGCCCGCGCCGTCATCCCACACGGCACCACCACCATGTTCATCGATCCGCACGAGATCGCCAATGTGCTTGGCCTGTTTGGCGTGCGGCTGATGAACGAGGAGGCGCAAAGCCTGCCGATCAACGTCCTGGTGCAGGTGCCGAGTTGCGTGCCGAGCGCGCCGGGACTGGAGACGGCAGGCGCGCAGCTCAGCGCCGACGATGTCAGGGAGGCGCTGGCCTGGCCGAACATCATTGGCCTTGGCGAAATGATGAATTTTCCCGGTGTCGCGGCCAACGACCCAAAGATGGTGGCCGAAATCGCTGCGACGCAATCAGCGCGCCTGACGGTCGGCGGCCATTATGCCTCGCCCGATCTCGGCCGTGCCTTCCACGCCTATGTCGCGGGCGGTCCCGCCGACGACCATGAGGGCACGACAGTCGAAGACGCCATTGCCCGTGTCCGCCAAGGCATGCGCGCGATGCTGCGCTTGGGCTCGGCCTGGTACGATGTCGCGGCACAGGTCAAGGCGATCACCGAACGTGGCATCGACCCGCGCAATTTCATTCTCTGCACCGACGACAGCCACTCCGGTACGCTTGTCAATGACGGGCATATGAACAGGGTGGTCCGCCACGCCATCGCGCAGGGTCTTAAGCCTATCACCGCGATCCAGATGGCGACGCTGAACACCGCCCAGCATTTCGGCATGGAACGCGAACTGGGTTCGATCGCGCCGGGCCGGCGCGCCGACCTCGTCATCACCTCGGACCTGGCCGCGCTGCCGATCGAGATGGTCTTCGCGCGCGGCAAGCTGTTGGCCAAGGACGGTATGCTTACCGCCGATTTGCCGGCCTATGCATATCCCGACAGCGCCAAGAACACAGTGAAGCTGGGCAAGAAGCTCGGGGCGTCGGATTTCGACATTGCCGCGCCCGAGGCTTCCGAAGTGAAGGTGCGGGTCATCGGCGTTGTCGAAAACCAGGCGCCGACCAAGGCGCTGGTGCGGCACCTAGCGGTCGAGCATGGCATCGTTGGCATGGACCGCGCCAACGACGTCTGCCAGATCGCGCTGGTCGAACGCCATCGGGCGACGGGCGAGGTGGTCAACGCCTTCGTCTCGGGCTTCGGCTACACTAGGGATTGCGCCATGGCCTCCACCGTCGCGCATGACAGCCATCACATCATCGTCGTCGGCACCAACAAGGCCGACATGGCCAAGGCCGCCAACCGGCTGCAGGAGGTCGGCGGGGGTATTGTGATGATCAGCGAGGGCAATGAGCTTGCGCTGGTCGAGCTGCCGGTCGCCGGCCTGATGTCGGACGAGCGGGCCGAAGTGGTCGCCGTGAAGGCCGGCAGGCTGGTCGAGGCGATGCGCGCATGCGGCTGCGAGCTCAACAACGCCTATATGCAGCACTCGCTGCTGGCGCTCGTCGTGATTCCGGAATTGCGCATCTCGGACAAGGGGCTGATCGACGTGACGAAGTTCGAAAAAACCGAGGTCATTTTGAAGAGCTGACTGGCCCGATCGCCTATCTCGTCACTCAAGTCCTATGCAAAAGGCGGTGAGGGCGTTTGCGACGCCCACTCGCCCTTTGGGTCCGTCCTCCCTTATGACCTCGGCTTTTCCTTCTTCGGATCGTAGTGGGCGAAGGCAACGATGCGCGCCGGCAGGCGTTTTTGCTGGCCATCGAGCTTGCCGATCTCGACCTCGGTGCCGACATTAGCATGCGTCGCATCGATGCGGGCAAGGGCGATGTTCTTGCCCAGCACCGGCGAGCGCATCGACGAGGTGACGACGCCGATCTGGGCGCGGCCGATATGGACGCAGTCGCCATGGCCGACGGCGACGTTACCGTCGATGTCGAGCCCGACCAGCTTGTGGATCGGGTTGTCCTTGCGCCGGATCAGCGCTTCGCGGCCGATGAAATCGTCGGTCTTGGTCTTGAGCGGCACGGTGAAGCCGATGCCGGCCTCGAACGGGTCGGTCTGGTCGGAAAACTCGTAATTGGCAAAGATCAGCCCGGCCTCGATGCGCACCATGTCGAGTGCGGCAAAACCCATCGGCTTCAAGCCATGCGGCTGGCCGGCGGCCCAGACCGCGTCGAAGACGGCTTCGGCATCACGCGGATGGCACCAGACCTCGTAGCCGAGCTCGCCGGTGTAGCCCGTGCGCGAGACAACGATCGGCACGCCCTGCGCATCGCCGATGCGGCCGATGGTGAAGCGGAACCATTCCAGCTCCGACAGTGCCGGCTGGTGCGGCGGGGTCCAGATAATCTCCTTGAGGAGATCGCGGCTGTTGGGACCTTGCACCGCGATGTTGTGCATCTGGTCGGTCGACGAGCGCACCAGCACCTTGAGGCCGAGCTTTTCGGCAACCTCGCGCAACCAGACGCCGGAATAGTCGTCGCCGCAGATCCAGCGGAAATTGTCCTTGCCCAACCTGAGCAGCGTGCCGTCGTCGATCATGCCGCCATGCTCGTAGCACATGGCGGTGTAGACGACCTGGCCGACACCAAGCTTCTTGACGTCGCGGGTCAGCGTGTATTGCAGCAGCGCTTCGGCATCCGGTCCCGTCACCTCGAACTTGCGCAGTGCGGAGAGATCCATCACCACCGCCTTTTGGCGGCAGGCCCAATATTCCTCGATCGGGCCCTCCTTGGCGAAGTCCTGCGGCAGCCAGAAGCCCTTGTATTCGATGAAGTTGCGGGTGTGCCTGGCAAAGCTTGAATGGAAGGCGGTCTCACGGGTCATTTTGGCTTCGGCCTCCGGGGTCGTGCGTCTGGCGATGGCGCGCGCGAATTTGTGCTGGCTGGAATAGGTCCGGACGTGGATGTCGCTGAGGTTCCAGCCATTGGCCGGGGTGGTGTCGTCGGGACAGGCGGACGAGACGCAAACGATGTCGGTCAGCGCCCTGAGAAGGACATAGTCACCGGGCCTGGACCAGGGCTCGTCGGAAAACATCACGCCATGGGCGTCGATGCCGGTGTTGAAGAAGAAATTGACCGCCATCCAGCCGGCGCGGGCACTGACGCCCTTATCGGCGAGCGCGCCGTTGAAATTCTCCGAGCAGTTGATGTGGCCGGGATAACCGATGTCGTCGTAATATTTGGCGTAGCAGGCGAGCGCGAAGGCGTCGTGGCGGCCGCAGGTGTCCTGGATCACCTCGACCAGCGGCTCGAAATCCTGATCGTAATACTTCGCGTGCAGCCCGGGCATCGGATAGGCATGGCCCATCAGCGAGCGGGTGGCGGTGACATCGAGTGCGAGATCGCGGCCCTTGTCGAGCTTGCGGGCCGAAAAGCACTGGAAGTCGGTGCATTGGCGGCCATCGACGTCGATGATCTGGATGTAGTCGCCTGCCTTGACGAAAAACGACTCCGCCGTCTTCGACTTGACCCTGAGATCGAGCACCGGATCGGCGAGCGGATCGGGCAGGTCGGAGCGGCCAGCGGGACGGATCGTCGCGCGCTTGACCATCACCACCAGAGGTGTCGCCGTGTCATGGCTGTCGATCGCCATCGGCGCTGCGGGGGCAGCAACCACCAGTGTGCCGTCGCGGGCAACGGTAAAACTCTCTTCCACCCCGGCCGGTGTCGCGCCGTCGAAGACACGCACCGCCTCAGTGCGGCCAAGCTCGAGCTTGCGGCGTTCAAGGCCGACGCGGAAGGCCCGCAGGCTGTCGTCGCCGCTCAAAAGCAGGGCCTTCAGCCCCGCCGCATCGCTATTGGTGCGCGCCCCCAGAATGCCGGGATCGGCGCGGCCGGACTTGTCGAACGCCACAAGCTCGCAAGCCTGGCCGCCTTCGGCATTGCGGATGGTGACCTTGTCGCCGGCCTCGACCTCAAACAGTACCGCACCCAAGCCGGGCACGTGATAGCGCTCCATGCCCGGCACAAGCAGCCCAGGCTGCAGGATCAGGCTCGGGCGCGGCGGACCAGCGGTCACGCCGGGATATGAAGCGTCCGTCACAGCCATCACTGCCTCCATGCAGCAACCTGCCCGAGGCAGATCATCGCGACAGACTACTTGCCGGCTGTGAACCAGTCCGCCGAGATAAGTAAAAATCAGCAAGCGTTATGTGAAAAGTTGTGACCGGAGGGCGGCACGCCGCCTCACTGGACCTCGAAGGTCGGCTTGAACCAGGCAGGTGCCAGGCTCCGCTCCAGGTCGAGCGACTGAATATTGGTCCGGTCGATCACTTGCAGCGGCGGGCCGACATGGCGATAGCGCAGCGTGCCTTCGATCGCCCGGATTGCCTGGTCGATGGCGATGCGGCCTTGCAGCGGCGGCGAGTCCGTGGGGGCCGCCACAACCTTGCCCCGGTTGATTTCCCGGAACGTGCCATGGGTGAAGTAGTCGGCCAGGATCTGGATGTGGTTCGCCCGGCCCTGCGCCCTGAGGATACTGACGGCGGCGTCGGCGGTCGGCGCGCTGCCGACGATGTAGTCGATATCGGGCTGGGTCTCGAGCAGTTCCTCGATCAGCAGCAGCTGGATCTCGAGCCCGGTGTCGCCCCATTTGACGGCGGCGATCTCGGCGGAGCTCTGTTTCAGCGCCCGCTGAAATCCTGCTTCAACGAACTTGACCCAGCCCGCACCCTTGGGCCCGGGAAACCACGCCACCTTGACCGGCATGGTCCCTGCCGGATGCAGGCGGGCGAGATAGGCGCCGATCGATTGACCCATCTCTTCCCAGGAGACGCCGGACTTCGCCGTGATTCCGACGTCGTCGATGTCATTGACCGTGGCAATGACCGGGATGCGGCGGGCGATTTCCTTGATTGTCGGCGTCAGCCCTTCATAAGAAACCGTGCCAACGATGAGCGCGTCGGCAGTGGCGCTGCAGGTCCGGATCTGTTCGATCTGCCGGTCGAGATTGGGATAGCCGCCAGCTTCCACGACCGTCAGTTTCACGCCTGCCGAACGCGCCTGTTCGACCATGCCGTAATTGACGCTGACCCAGTAGGAGTCCTTCAGATGCGGATAGGCAGCGCAAATCCGCCAGGGTTTGGCGGCCTTGGCAACCGGCTGGTAGTCGATTGCCGTCGGCGGCCGGGAATAGTCGAATGGCGGGTCCCAGGCGTTCAGCCTCCAGCTGACCGGACCTTCTTCCGCCCCGGCAGGATAGGTCGCGCCAAGCGCCAGAAATCCAACGGCAAGGAAGCTCCAGCGATGACGACGTGCTTGGGATTTCATCCGCTTACGCTAGACAGCTTACGTTGGCAGTGCAAACCATGGTTATATGAGCCATGCTTCATAGGTTCGGCATCGGCGGAAGGTTGTTCCTCGCCTTCTTGTGCATCACTGGTTTGTCTCTGTCGTCCGGCATCGCCAGCTGGCTGATCCTGCGCAACATCGCCGCCGCCCAGGCCGTGGTGAATGCCCAGGCGCTGCCTGCGGTGGCCGCGACCCAGCACACGGCCGAGCTGAGTGCCAAGCTGGTCGCCACCGCCCCGGCACTTGCCGCCGTGCGCTCGCGCGACGAGCTGCTGGCCGAACAGACGAAACTTTCGACGCTGTCGCAGGAGATCGTCAAGTCGCTGGCCGAGGTCAGGCGCCTGTCGATCGATCCCAAGCTGGTCGAGGAATTCGCCGGCTCGGTCGAAAAGATGCTCGCCAACCTCAAGCAGAACAACGAGCTGGTCCGTCAGCGGCTGGAAGAGGACAAGGCCTATCGCGACGGCGCCGAGGCCACCGCCGCGGCCGCGCAATCAATCTTGCTGCTGTCGGAAACATTGATCTCCAACGCCTCGGCCGGCGCCTCGGCGGTGACGGCCAATCTCTACGGGCTGATCGGCGATCCGCAGCGCCGCGAAGATGCCTACAGCGCCATAGACAGGCTGATCGAGCACGACATCTATCTGATGGAGCGCATGTACGAACTGCGCCACCGCAGCGCGCAGGTAAGCCTGTTGATCAACCGGTTGAGCCGGGCTGAATCAACGGCTGAGATCAGCGAGATCAGCGGCATCTTCCAGGATCATGTGAAGGTCATCCGGCGCCGCATCCTCAGCATCGACGATCCGGTGCGACGCAAGCAGGGCATGGAGTTCTTCGGCGCCATCGAAGCCGCCACAGGTGATGCGCCGGTGTCGGGATCGATCTTCGGCCGCCGCCAGCACGTCATCGACCTGGCTGGCAATCTCGACGCCATGGCCCAGGCCAATCGCGACCTGGCCGTGACGCAGAACCAGGTTGCGAGGGACATCCTCGATCGCTCCGACGAGTTCGCCAAAACCACAGCGAACCGCGCCGACGATGCGGTTCGCATCGGTGTCATCGTGCTCATCGTCACCTTGATCGGCGCCGTTCTGGTTTCGGGTGCGATCGTCTGGCTGTATGTCGAGCGCAACCTTGTCCGGCGTTTGAGCGGACTGTCGCGCGCCATGCAGCGGCTGACCGCTGGCGATCTCGACGTCACGGTCACCGACACCGGCGACGACGAACTGCGCACCATGGCGGTGGCGGTCAACCAGTTCCGTGATGAATCGCGGCGGCGGCTGGAGCTAGAGCAGGAGCGCGAGCGCATCACCGACGAACTCAGGCGGCACCGCGAAGAACTGCAGCAACTGGTCGAAGAACAGACCGAGCAGATCAGGCAGGTCAATACGCGGCTGCGCCAGGAGGCGATCGACCATGGCGAGGCGCGAACCAGGGCCGAACAGGCCAGCAGCGCCAAGTCGGCCTTTCTCGCCACCATGAGCCACGAGATACGAACGCCGATGACCGGCATGCTGGGCATGATGCGGCTGCTGGCCGACACCAGGCTCGGTCCCAAACAGCGCGAGCATCTTTCGGTTGCGGCGAATTCCGGCGAAGCGCTGCTCGGCATTTTGAACGCCATCCTCGACTACTCCAAGGTCGAGTCGGGCAATATCGCCATCGAAAAAATAGACTTCGATCTATCGAAGCTTGTCACCGGGGTGGTCGCCTTCATGCGGCCCATGGCCACGGAAAAGAGCCTCGATCTCAGGCTGGAAATCGACCCGAAACTTGCGCCCGCCTTTACCGCCGACGCCGGCAAGATACGCCAGATCCTGTTCAACCTTGTCAGCAACGCAATCAAGTTCACCGAGCACGGCCAGGTGCTGGTCGAGGCCAAGCTCGCAGCCGACGCCAAGCGGGCGCAGACCGTGCGCCTTGTGGTTTCGGACACCGGCATCGGCATCTCGCCGGAACGTCAGGAGGACATCTTCCAGGCCTTCACCCAGATGGATGCGACAATCACCCGCCGGTTTGGTGGCACCGGATTGGGCCTGGCCATCAGCCGCGAATTTGCCCGCCTGATGGGAGCCGATCTCGTGGTTGATCCGCAGCCGGGCAAGGGCAGCGTTTTCACGCTCGAATTGCCGCTGGACAAAGCCGTCGGCGCAAACCTTGCTGCCGAAAAACGTCGCCGTACGCGCGCGCCTGCCACGATGCCGCGCAACATCCTGGTGGTCGAGGACGACGATGCGACGCGGCTGGTCTCCACCACCTTGCTGTCCCAGGCAGGTCACCATGTGAAGGCCGTGAGCTCAGGCTATCTCGCCCTCGAAGCGATTGCCGACTTCAAGCCAGACGTCGTGGTGATGGATGTCAGTCTGCCCGGCATCGACGGGATCGAGACGATGAAACGGATACGGGCCGAGCTTTCATCGCCCGGCCTGCCGGTCGTTGCGATGTCGGCCCATGTGTTCAAGACCGATGTCGACCGCTATCTCGATTCAGGCGTCGATGCCTTCGTTGCAAAACCGATCGTGCATGAGCACCTGCTCGATGCGATTGCCACACTCGCCGATCGGGCAGGTCCGACCAAGGCAGCGGTCGCGGCACTGGACATTGCGGCCTGCCAGGCTGATCTCGATGCACTCGGCTCCGAGACGGTTCGGCGGCTGCATCGCATCGCCCATGACAGTCTGCCCAAGCGCTTTCGCGCGATGCATGACGCCTTGAGAACCAGCGATCGCGAAGCGCTCAGGGACCTCGCCCACGCGACACGGAGCTCTGCCGGTTCACTCGGCTTTCCGCGCTTGCTGAAGTCTGCCGAGGCGCTCGAAACCGCGTCAGCCGCAGCGTCCCTTGCCGAACTGCGGCGCATGGTCAACGCGTGCGAGGCAGCCTTTGCCGAGGGCACGCGGCAATGGGAAAAGATGCTGGAGAGCGCCCCGGCGCAATCGGCCTGAGGTGGCACAAGGGCAGGGGAGACTAGAAGCTGGCAGCTCCCCGAACCGCCTGGTTCGCATCGGGTGCGAAGAAATAACCTTCGCCATGGGCGGTGACGATGATGCGCGGAGCGCGCGGATTGTCGTTCAGCTTCTGGCGTAGTCGTCGCACCAGCACATCGACGGTGCGGTCGCTGGCGTCCCATTCGCGCCGCGATATCTCGTGCAGCAGGCGCTCGCGCGACAGCACCTGACCGGGGTTGGCGGTCAACACCGACAGAAGCTTGAACTCGGCCCCTGTCAGCTCGACGAAAATACCGTCGGCCGCCTGCAACGTGCGGCGCGACACTTCGAGCGTCCAGCCGTAGAAATGGCGTGAGCTTGCAGTGACGGCAGGTTGCCGGCCCTTGCCGACCCGGCGCAGCAGGCCTTTCACGCGAGCGAGCAGTTCGCGATGCTCGACCGGCTTGGTCACGTAGTCGTCGGCGCCGATTTCGAGACCAACGATGCGATCGACTGTATCGGTTCTTCCGGTGACCAAAATGATGCCCACGTCGGAGCGTTCGCGCTGCTCGCGGGTAAGCTTGAGCCCATCCTCGCCAGGCAGATTGATGTCGATCATCAGCAGGTCGGCCGGATGCCGGTCCATGATGGTGCGCATCTGCTCGCCGTCGCCCGCTTCGCTGACCTTGTAGCCCTCGGCCAGGAAGTAGCCGGCAAGTTTTGCCCGCGTGACCAGGTCATCCTCCACGATCACGATGTGATGTTGAACCCGCATACCATCTTGTCCTCCCATTCCCGATTAACATCTTTTCACAAGTCAGACCACGACTTTTACACCCCTCCCGACACCGGTTCACTTCTCACCGCTATGTTTGCGGGGCTGGAGCGGAAAAGGAACAGGCCTATAGAGCCAACATCCGAAACTCCACGGGAACGATCGCAACACAAAACAATGGGAGCTTCAATGAGCAAGTTCACGAAGTCTGCAGCCATGGCCACGATCCTGGCCTTCGCGGCTGGCACGGCTTTCGCCGACGATTCCACAGACGCCATCAAAATCCCGACCCATAACTGGTCGAGCCAGATCGTCGGCGCCCATATCGTCGGCAAGCTGCTCGAAAAGGGCGGCGCCAAGGTCGAATATGTCTCCGCCGACAGCCAGGTCGTCTACACAGCACTTTGCGAAGGCGACGTCAGCCTGGTGCACGAAGTTTGGGAAGGCGCCTTTGGCGTTGCGTTCCAAAAGGTGCTCAAGGAGGGCTGTGTCGTCGATGCCGCCACCCACGATGCCAAGACGCGCGAAGAGTGGTGGTACCCCACCTATGTCGAAGAAGTCTGCCCCGGATTGCCAGCTTGGGAGGCGTTGAATGCCTGCGCCGACAAGTTCTCCACGGCTGAGACCGCGCCCAAGGGCCGGTTTCTCGGTGGTCCGGTCGACTGGCTCAAGCACGACGCCGAACGCGTCGAGGCGCTTGGCATGAACTTCGAAGTCGTCAACGCCGGCTCGTCCGCGGCACTGTGGGCGGAACTCGATTCCGCCGTCAAGCGCAAGGAACCGATCGTCCTGTTCAACTGGACGCCGAACTTCGTCGAAGCGCTTTATGACGGCAAGTTCGTCGAGTTCCCGGCCTTCGACCCCAAATGCAAGGACGATCCGTCCTGGGGCACCAACAAGGAATTGAGCTACGACTGCGGCAATCCGAAAGACGGCTATCTGAAGATCGCCGCCTGGAAGGAATTCCCCACCAAGTGGCCCAAGGCCTATTCGATCCTGCAGAAGATCAACTTCACCAACATGGACATCGCTGTCCAGGCCAAGCTGGCCGACATCGACAACATGGAGCCCGAGCAGGCCGCCGACAAATGGCTGGCTGACAACGAGGCGCGTTGGAAGACCTGGCTGGGTTCGGCCAGCTAAGTCCTGCGTCGAAAAGTCGTGTTGTGGTGTCGTGACGCTTGCACAATGCAGGCGTCACCTCGCCGCGCGCACCCATCGGCCACTTTGGCGAGAGGCAAACTCGACATGACCGAAGCAAAAATCGCATGCCGCAATCTTTGGAAGCTCTATGGCTCCGACCCGGCCAGCTTCCTGCACCGCCACGGCGGCAACCCTTCGATCGAAACCATCAGGGCCGAGGGCTACATCCCAGCCGTCCGTGACGTCTCCTTCGAGGTGATGCCCGGCGAAATTCTCGTCGTCATGGGCCTGTCGGGTTCCGGCAAGTCAACCTTGCTGCGTTGCCTTGCCCGTCTCATCGAGCCGACGGCCGGCGAGGTGATGTTCGAAGGCCGGGACATTCTTGCAGCATCCGAACGCGAACTGATCGATCTCAGGCGCCACAAGATGGGCATGGTGTTCCAGCACTTCGCCCTGCTGCCGCATCGCACAGTGCTCGACAATGTCGCCTTCCCGCTCCAGGTCAGGGGCACCGACCGGCACAAGCGCGAAGCGCGCGCACGCGAAGTGATCGAGCTCGTCGGCTTGAAGGGGCGCGAGGGCTACTATCCGCGCGAACTCTCGGGCGGCCAGCAACAGCGTGTCGGCATTGCCCGCTCGCTTGCCGTGGGTCCCGACGTCTGGTTCCTCGACGAGCCGTTTTCGGCACTCGACCCGTTGATCCGCCGCGAGATGCAGGACGAGTTCCTGCGCCTCCAGCAGGTGCTCAACAAGACCATCGTCTTCATCACCCATGACTTCGACGAGGCGATCCGCGTTGCCGACAGGATCGCCATCATGAAGGATGGTGTCGTTGAACAACTTGGCACGGCGGAAGAACTCGTGACCTGTCCGGCGACCCCTTACGTCGCCGAATTCACCCGCAACGTCGCCCATGACCGCCTGTTGTCTGTGCGCGCCGTCATGGCACCCGCATCGTCGCGCACCCCTGACGCGGCTGCCGTCCAGGCGCAGGCGCTTTTGGCAAGCGTCGCCCGCCAGGTGCTTTTGTCCGAGCGCCCCGTCGATGTCATCGACGACGGTGGCACATTGGTCGGCACGCTGAGCCGCGACAGCCTGATCGACGCGCTCTACGGCAGGGAACAGTGCGCATGACCACAACGACGCTGACCCGCCCAGAAGAGATGAAGCAACCCAAGACCCTTGCCGGCATGTCCAAGCCGCTGCTCATCGTGGTGCCCTTCATCGTCCTGATGTTGGCCGCCTCGCTGCTTCCCGAATGGGCGGTGCAGGTGCCCAAGGCCTGGACCGTCCCATTCGTCGACTGGGCAAATACGCTGGTCGAGCACATGCGAGACGACGCGATGTTTGGGCTGTTCTCGTTCAAGGACCTGACGCGCTGGATTGCCGAACTCATCACCTGGCCGCTGGCCTTCGTCGAAGGCCTGCTGGTCGCCGGTTTCCCGCAAATCGGTGTGCCCGCGATGCCGTGGGTCATGATCGCTGGCTTGTCGGGCGTACTGGGCTGGTATCTCAGGGATTGGCGGCTTGGCGCGCTGGCCGCGGGCTGCGTTGCCTATATGGCGATCTTCGGCAAATGGGAACTGTCGATGATCACGCTGTCTGTGGTGCTTGTCGCGGCACCGATCGCCGGTTTCATCGGCTTGGCGATCGGCATCATGGCGGTCAAGAAGCCCTGGTTCGAGGCGATGGTCGTGCCGCTGCTCAACGTGTTGCAGTCGCTGCCGCATTTTTCCTATCTGATCCCGATCGCCGTCTTCATCGGCGTCGGTCACAAGGCCGGCGCCATCGCCACCGTCATCTTCGCCATTCCGCCCATGGCAAGGCTTACCATTCTTGGCCTGAAAGGGGTTGCCGAAGAAATCCGCGAAGCCGGCAAAATGGCCGGTTGCAACCGCTTCCAGACGTTGTGGATGGTCGAAATTCCCGCAGCCAGGCAAGCGCTGCTGGTTGGCGTCAACCAGGTCATCATGCAGTGCCTGGCGATGGTGGTGATTGCATCCTTCGTCGGGGCCAGGGGCCTCGGCCACGATCTGCTGTTTCGGCTGCAGGCACTCAAGATCGGACAGGCACTGGAAAGCGGCGTGGCGATCGTCCTGATGGCGATCACGCTCGACCAGTTGAGCCGGGCGGCAGCCCATAAAGAGCCATCGCATGTGGTGGCCGATTCCACATTCCTGCAGCGCTTCCCGTTTCTGTCCGCCGCGGCTTTGGTCATCTTTGGTTCGCTCGTGCTTTCGCTCGTCACGCCCTATGCGCAAGCCTGGCCATCCAGCCTCACGCTCAGCACAGCACCGTTCTGGGACGCGCTCGTCGGCTGGGTCACGGTGACCTTCTACGAACCGCTACAATATCTGCGCAACGCGATGCTGCTCTACGTGCTGATCCCTGTGCGTGACCTGTTCCAGAGCATTCCATGGACGGCGATGGTGGCGCTTGTCGCAGCAGCCGGCTGGTCGCTCGGCGGCCTGCGCCTTGCGCTGACAGTTTCGGGCTTCGTGCTGTTCATCGCCTTCGCCGGCTATTGGGAGCGGTCGCTGATCACCGCCTATATGGTGACGGTCGCCGTCGTGATCTGTGTCCTGATCGGTCTGCCGATCGGCATCTGGGCATCGCGCACCGAGCGTCGCACCGGCATCGTCAGGCTGTTGTGCGACACCTTCCAGACCTTCCCATCGTTCATCTACCTGATCCCTGTCATCATGCTGTTCAAGGTCGGCGATGTCGCTGCGATTTCGGCCATCATCATCTATGCGATGATCCCGATCGTTCGCTACACCATCTTCGGACTGCGCAACGTGCCATCCGAAATCGTCGAGGCCGGCATCACGTCAGGCTGCACGAGACGTCAGCTTTTGTGGAACATCCGCATGCCGCTCGCTTTCCCCGAGATCATGCTTGGCATCAACCAGACCATCATGTTCGCGCTGTTCATGGTCATCATCGCCGCCTTCATCGGCACCAAGGACATCGGCCAGGAGATCTTCCGGGCGCTGACCTTCAACGATGCCGGCAAAGGCCTGGTGCTCGGCCTCTGCGTCGCCTTCATGGGCCTGACCGCCGACCAGCTGATCACCGCCTGGGCGACAAGGCGAAGGCAGAAGCTCGGCCTGGAGTAGGGATCGTCCTGGCAGTCTCCTTGCCTGGCGATGGAGGCACAGAGGTCGGGGTCAAGGCACGAGTGACTTGCTGGAAGTTTCAACCAGCAAGTCCGGCATCTTGGCGCCTCGATATTTCTTACGACCGTCCAGAACCTACCAGCAGGCAGGATTTGCCGGTAAATTTGCTCTATGTTGGCTTACCCGCGCAGGTGCGAACTTACCGATGGCACCGATGAGTGGCTGCCTGATCTGCGAACATTGCTTTTTGCGGACTGGGGGAGAACCACAGCCATCTTGCCGTCGCGTAAGTTCCATAAGATAGATTATGCGACATTTGTGTGTAGCGGCATTTTAGAGATGCGACACATGAGCCGGTTAGAGATGCGACAGTCGTCGCCTCTTGGGATGCTGGTCG
>NZ_JBXARL010000015.1:0-68242 GCF_058808215.1 Aminobacter sp. GW821-FHT11F06
CGGGGTGGAGCAGCCCGGTAGCTCGTCAGGCTCATAACCTGAAGGTCACAGGTTCAAATCCTGTCCCCGCAACCAAACCAACTTGCAAACAACCCGCCCTCAAGGCGGGTTTTTTGTGTTCGGCGCTATGGCAAGGATTCCAGCGAGATCACCGCGCACGTCGATCTGGAGCTTGTCTGCTTGCGGTGTCAGGACGATCTCTTTCACCAGAAGACCGGAAAATCTCGGTAGCGGACAGTTCGGCGCCCTGCACCCGGTAGTAGGTCGCCATGTTCGGGTGCAGCGGGGGCAGATGGATTACCTCGCCTTCCGACAGTATGACGATCTTCACGCCATCATAAGCCATCCGGGTGGCGAGCCATCGCGTCATCCACGCCCGGGTCCATGAAAAAGACCTCAGGCGTTAGCTATACCCTCTCAGCCGGCCCTGCCTTTGCCAGATGGCCTCGGACATCCAAGGCCATAGGTGCAGGCCAGCATTTGGCCGCGGCTTTCCTTGTCAGCGCTTGCCTTGATACGGCTCAGAAGCTGCTGCTTGTACCAAGCTTCGCGCCGACGGACTTCTCGCCCTCGCCTTCGATGTTGAACAGCAAATCGGCGTCGAAGGCCCAGCCATTGACCGTCTGCAGCGACAGGCCGGTCGAGACCGAACCGAACAGGCCGGAGCCGTCGAGACCGGAGTAGCCCGCTGTTGCGCCGAACTTCGGCGAAAGCGTCGCCCCGTCCTGCAGCGTGAACGAACGGGTGATCTCGGCGCCCAGGCTGACGCGCAATTGCTCCTGTGTGAAGCCGTCGAGGCCGATCTCGGCGCCGGCGTCGTTGCGGACCGCGTAATCCTCGACCTTTTCGGCGAAGTACACCGCCCGCAGTCGCGGCGTCAGCACCGTGATGTCGTCGAGCTGCCACTGCCCGTTGAGCGAACTGTCGAAGAGCCAGCGGCGGGTATCGAATGTCCCATCCCAGAACGTCGTGTCGATGTCGTTGGAAGAGCCGCCATAGAGCAGGCTGGTATCCCAGAACACGTTGCTGCCGATCTCGAAGGACGCATATGGCCCAGCCATCCAGCCATTGCCGGTCAGCTTTGCGTCTTCATCGGTCGGATCGGTCATCCGGTCATAGTGGACAGACAGACCGAGCAGGGCTTTTTCCGACACCAGATAGTCCGCGCCGAGCGAGATCATCGCAAAGCTGCCCCACCTGCCGCCATTCTCCTCGCGGTTATGGGCAAGCAAGGCACCATCCACCCAGACATTGAAGGGTAACGAGGCCGTGCCGCCAGCCGCCTGCATCTGCGCCAGGCTGGTGGCGAAGCCAAGCGTGAGCCCGTCGGCTGAAGGCGACATGCGCGTGGTGAGGGGATCCATCGCCTTGCCCATGCGGCGGCGCTCCGTCAGGCCGGGAACCTTGATCGTCGAAGCGATCATGCTCTGGCGCGTCTGAACGAAGCCATGCACAAGGGCGTCGACATCCTGTGCCACCTTGGCCGCGTCATAACCGAGCGTATAGGTCACGCTTCCGATGTTGGAGCTACCGATGGCGTTGGTCAGGCGGAAGCGAACCCGCACCTGTCCCGAATAGGCCGGGTCGGGTGAAAACTTCAGATACCAGCCGACCGGCGCGACCGGGCCTGCCGCGGCATAGTCGCCCCAGGTGATCTCGGCGCGGCCGCCGTTGGCCGGCTCCACCGAAACCAGCTCGGCTCCGTCGAACGGGCCGCCGGTTGCACCCGCATCCAGCCGCACGTCCTGCGGCGTTGTGCCATCGCCGACCACGATCGTCTGGTCCTGCACCGTGGGCTGGCCCGACGTCACGGCCAGCGAGTAGCTGGCCGATCCCGTCGCGCTGTTGGCGTCGGTGGCGGTGATGGTGAAGCTGGCGTTGCCGGCCGTTGTCGGCGTGCCGGAGATTGCACCGGTCGAGGCATCGAGCGTCAGGCCATCTGGAAGCGAACCCGATGTCACTGCGTAGCCGTAGGGCGATGTGCCGCCGGCAGCCGCGATCGTCACCCCAGCGTAAGCTACGCCCGTCGTGCCGCCGCCCAATGCTCCAGCCGCCGGAGACAGCCCAAGCGCTGGCGCCCCCACGGTGATCGTCACCGTGCCGGGCGCCGAAGTGCCGCCGCTGTTGGTCGCGGTGTAGGTAAAGCTGTCGGTGCCGGAAAAGCCTGCCGTTGGCATATAGGTGACCGACGTGCCGGAAGCCAGCGCGTTGCCGTGGCTGGCGTCGGAGGCGATTGCAACTGATGTGGCCGCCCCGCCGGAGAGGGCGAGCGTGATGGTGCTGGTTGGCGAGTTGGCGGCGACCGTCACCGAGACGTTGCCGGCGATCGGCGCTACCTCGGCGATGGTGATGGAAAAGTTCGCAGTAAGCGAAGCGTGATCGGCGCCCGTCACTTGCAGCGTGAAGCTGGCATATCCGGCTGTCGTCGGCGTGCCGGAGATCGTGCCGGTCGAGGCATCGAGCGTGAGGCCATCCGGAAGTGAACCCGATGTCACCTCGTGGCCGAGGGGCGCAACGCCGCCAGAGGCGGTCACCGTCCGGCTGTAGGCTATGCCGACAGTGCCGCCGGCCAACGCGCCGGGCGGCGGTGTAAAGGACATAAAGGGCGCGGAATAGGTATAGCTATTCGTCAGTGCTGTCGTGCCGCCAGGAGCGGTCACACTGACATCGACTGTGCCGATGACATGGGCCGGCGCAACGGCGGCGATGGTGGTGTCGCTGTCAACGGTAAAGCTTGTCGCGGCTGTTCCCCCGAATGAGACAGCGGTAGCGCCGGTAAAGTTCGAACCCGTGAGCGTGACGGTGTTGCCCCCGGCGGGAAGGCCGGAATTCGGGCTGACCGAATTGAGCGTGGGTGTAGCAGGATTGACCGTCAGCGTCGCCCCGTTGGAGGTGGCCACGGGCGAAACCAGGCCGGTTGCGACGACGCGGTACTGATATCCGTTCATGGTGGCGGTTGCGCCGGTGATGGTCAGGGTCGCGGTGGTTGCGCCGGAATAGGGGGCGCCGTTGCTGATGTTGGTGTAGCCGGCGCCGGCATTGACCTGCCACTGATAGGTGGTGGCATTCGAGGCCGTCGTGCTGAAGGTGGTGTTGGCGCCGGCAGCAATTGTCGAGTTGGACGGTTGTGCGGTGATGGCGGGCGGGGGAACGACCGTCAGCAAGGCCGCATTGGAGGTGGCGTCGGGCGACGCCAGACCGGTTGCGACGACGCGGTACTGATATCCGTTCATGGCGGCGGTTGCGCCGGTGATGGTGAGGATCTCGGTGGTCGCGCCGGAATAGACACCGCCGTTGCTGATGTTGGTGTAGCCGGCGCCGGCATTGACCTGCCACTGATAGGTGGTGGCATCCGATGCCATCACGCTGAAGGTGGTGTTGGCGCCGGCCGCAACGGTGGAGTTGGAAGGCTGTGCGATGATGGCGGGCGGCGCTCCCGCGGCCTGGGCGTTCCCCGGTGCCAACAATCCAAAGGCGGCGGCGACCAGCCATGGAAGAAGCAGCAGCCGCAGCAGGTGAAATGCGCCTACGCGCTGCGTGGTCGTCGTATCGGCAGTCAAGATTTCGCCCCCCGGCTGGCAGGCGAAGTCTTCACCTACTTTCATTTCGATTTATGAGATTCGTCCGGCAACGCGCAACGGCCAATGCACTGTATAGCTTGCGAAAATGCACTTCAGGCAGGTCTGTCCGAGTGAGGCACGGGGCGCTGAATACTCTGCCCGAGACGCCGAAACCGTTGCTACATGTCAGGACGGGGTCGCAAATGCTAGAGCGGCGGACGTTCAGGTTGAACCGCGAGGGATTCCGATGAAGCCGGGTTTGTGGTTCACTTCCTTGTTGGCCGGGAACGTAGAGCCGGTCCACCATCTCCTGCCGGACGTGGAAACGACTAAAGGACCACCTTTCTATTGCGCCGCCACTGGCTGGTGCAGTCCGGTCGGCGCGATGCGAGATGGTAGCCAACCTGCGCCAGGAAGGATGCGATCTCGTTGCGCCTTTCGCCTCTTGCGAGGGGACGGCGCGATTGCCGGGTGTGACGTCCATGCCCGCTTGCGGCCTGGACAGTCGTGCAGAGATTGCCACGTCCCTGTAACAGTAGAAAACTAAGCTGATGCGGAATATTCCCCTTGGAACAACTCGCAAAAATTGCGCTACACCGTTTTCTTGAGCACGGCATTTGACGAGCATGACATTGATCAAGAGAGATACCGCTGAGTCCATCCTGCGGCAGAATGGATGGCTGTCCAATCAACCTGAGGACTTCCAGAACGAGGTCCTGCGACGCTCCATCCTGATGCGTTTCTCACCCGGAGACGTGATCTATCGCTTCGGCGACGACTTGGGAGGCATCCATGGTCTGGTGGACGGCGCAGTGACGGTAAACCTCGCTCCGCCGGCCAGTACTCCGCAGTTGATCCACATGGCCCGGCCCGGCGGCTGGACCGGCGAAAACTGCTTTTTGACGCGCCAGCCACGGCGGGTGGAACTGCGCGCGCTGTCGGATCTCTGTGTAATGCATCTTCCCCTGGACCAGATGGACCAGATGGCCAGCGCCGATCCGACAGTCATTCGCAACTTCAGCCACATTCTCATGAACGCCGTCGAGGTGCTCATCAGGGTCATCCATGATCTGCAGAAGCCCGATCCCGATCGCCGGATAGCCTCTGTCCTGCAGCGCGCGGCACTGGTCGGTGATCGGCCTATCCCGCTGACGCAGACCGAGATTGGTACGATGGCCTGCGCTTCACGCAGACAAGTCAACGCTGCATTGAAGCGATTTGTCGAGAACGGATGGGTGCAGGCCAGCTATCGGTCGATCACCATCCTGAATGCCGATAAACTGCAGCGCTTCGCAACGGAAGACCTTTGAGCGTAAAGCCGATGCATGGGGGTTTTCCGAGCCTGACAATGTCAAACAGCCGGCTGGCCGCCATGGCAAGGGTGCCGGACCGTCGTAAAAGGATCAGCTTCTTCGCATGGAGTCTCCCTTCCCTGGGTGCGCATGCCCCCAGGGAACGCGCGTTCGCATCGCCCCATGAAAGAGCGAACTACTTGGGGAAGAGAAGGCTCACGCCGGCGCGAAAGCCCCAACCGTCCGGCCCATTTTCGGGTGATGCGGCCCAGTAGCGCGGGCCACCTGAGAAACTTATCGGCTGCTTGCCGAACATTACGAGCTTCGACACCGTAAAGTTGATCGGCACGCTCCATTCTTCGCTTGTCCAGTCATAGGTGCTCTCGGTATCGAGCGCGAACGTCCAGGCATCCGTCGTCGTATAGGAGATGAAGGGCTGCAGGAACGTGGAACTGATGTTGCGCCGATCGCTGTCGCCGGCGACGGACCAGATATGGTTGCCAAGCGCTCCATAGGTCCAGGGCCCCTCCTGCTTCAACAAGACCGCCGTCGGACCGATGCCCCATTTCTCCCCGCCCAGAAGCGGATCGGTTGCGGTAGGCAGCAGAATGGCGGGCCCAACGCCCCAGATCAGGCCTCCGGCGGTTGGCTGCTTCGGCGACAGGAAGAAGCTTTGCACGACGTCGCCGATACCGGCCTGACTGCCCGAATTCCCCGCGATATCGTTCTGCGAGATGACCGGAACAATCGTACGGGAAATGACGTTCCAGTCTTCATTGATCGAGAACGGAATAACCGGCTGGATGTTCAAAACCGACTTGTGGCCGCCATTGGGACCGTAGCCGCTGTCGTGATTGAACTGGAACGGAACGCTGATCAGCGATGCGACGGGATTCGATAATTGCTTCGCAAGTTCGGCCTCCTCTGCGGCAGCCGGACCGGCCAGGACTGTCGCTGCGATCAGGAGCAAGAGCGATTTCGGATTCATGATGTCCTCGATTGAAATTTTCCGGCTGTCGTGCGCCGGCCACCGATAGCGCGTGCGCTATCGACGCTAAAAATGGTAAGCTAGGCCGAGGATCGGACCTTGCTGGACAACGTCGAAGACGAAGCCGTCATGGCTGTAGTCGACGCCAAGGGCGCGGTATCCGGCGACGGCCGAGAGACTGTCCTTGATTTGATAGCCCACGGCGGCCGCGACATCCCAATCGAGCTTCGCCTGCCCGGTGCCGACGTTTCCCCAACCCGTCAGATAAACCCGGTCGGAGAGGAAATACGTTCCGCGCACGCCCGCCACGGCATTGATCCACGTCGCGCTGTCGGTGCGGTTTATGCCATCGAGCAGCCCGCCTTGCAGGGACAGCTCCGTGCTTGCGTACCAGACGCGCGCCCCGGCGATCACATCCAGATGGTCCCTGCCGTTCGCCAGGACACTGTAGCCGCCGCCGAAGAAGCCGGTGAAGGTCTGCGACGTCACACCGATGCTTTGCGTCAGAACTCCCTTGGGGCTGGCATCGGACGTGGAAATCTTCGTGTAGATGATGTCGCTGAAAACGCTGAAGCGGTCATTCCTGCCTTCGGCCATTCCCATGAAGGCGAAGTCCAGCTGGTGGAGAATGTCGCCAAAGGCGGAATCGAGGCTGGCCGGAGGAAGACCGAACTGCCCGACCGTGCCATCGACGCCTGCGGCCCACAAATACGGACTGGCGCTGAAATGCCAGCCGGGGGCGGCCTCGCTGCCATAGTCGGGCTGGAGCGGCAATGGCGCTATGGCGTCGGCGGCCTGCGCCGACAGGGAAAGCATCAGAAGCGATGCGAGCGCAATGGGGGATACCGCAAGAGACGTCATGCTTTTCGCCAGGAACGGGTGCTGTTCAATCATTTCTGTGACAACGCAGCCGCTTCGGCGGAACAGTCGGCTTTGAGGGCTTCACTCGCCGCCCTGGCGTCGCGGCATCTGAAGAAGCTTGTGCGCCCGCACTCCCAAGCCCCGCCAGAGATACCGCAACAAAACAAACCGAAGACAAATATCGCATCAAAACGCCCCGTAAAATTATCCAGCCTTGGGCTCTTTGTAAGTGGATTTCCGAGCCACGACCGTCCGTCTCCGAAATGCCATTCCGCTCGACAGCAAAAAATACAGGGCACGCCGAATGAGATTGTCCCGCTGGAACAATCTGCAAAAAATTTGCGCTACGAAGACTTTTCCAGTTTGTCGGGATTGGACGCGGATGATCGTTCTACGCGGCAGCGCGAAACACTCCGTTCCCAGACGATGCCACGAGTTTTGCTAATAGGCGGTACCCTGATGCTTAAACGCGCAATTTGAGATTGTTGCGCGCCCGCAACCAAATACGACAGGCCCGCACGGTCAAAACCGGCGGGCCTTTTGGTTTTTTAAGCGGGTAGGCGAGCAGGTCTTGTCGCGCCCGGGCTAGACCTTGATAGTTTCGTGACGTTTCGTTTGCGCGAAATCCAGGCAGGGCGGACGTTAACTCGCCCCGCCGTCAGCCCGTCGCGGATGCATCCTGCAGGATCATTTCGGCCGCCCGCTCGGCGATCATGATGACCGGCGAGTTGGTGTTGCCGGAGACGATCGTCGGCATGATCGAGGCGTCGACGACGCGCAGGCCTGCGAGCCCATGGACGCGTAGCCGGTCGTCGACCACGGCCATGCTGTCCGACCCCATCTTGCAGGTGCCGACGGGGTGGAAGATGGTCGTGCCGATGTCACCGGCCTTGCGGAGCAGGTCTTCGTCGCTGTCATATTGGGTGCCGGGCAGCATCTCTTCCGGCGCGAAGTGGGCAACGGCCTTGGCCTTCATCAGGCGGCGGACATGGCGCAGCGAGGCGACGGCGACGTTGCGGTCACCTTCGGTGGAGAGGTAGTTCGGCTGGATTTTTGCGGCCTCACGCGGATCGACTGATGCCATGTGCACGGTTCCCCGGCTCTCGGGGCGCAGGTTGCAGACCGATACGGTCACCGCGGGAAAACGGTGCAGCGGCTCGCCGAGCCGGTCGGTACTGAGCGGCTGGACGTGGTATTCGAGATCGGGCGTTGCAAGGCGCGGATCACTCTTGGCGAAGATGCCGAGCTGGCTTGGGGCCATCGACAGCGGGCCGCTGCGCTTCAACGCATATTCGAGGCCCATCGCCGCACGGCTGAACAGGTTGTGGTAACGCTGGTTGAGGGTGGCTGCGCCTGTCACCTTGAACACGGTGCGGATCTGCAAATGGTCCTGCAGGTTTTCGCCGACGCCGGGCAGAGCGTGGCGCACTTCGATGCCGAGATGCGATAGCAGCTCGGGCCGGCCAACGCCGGAAAGCTCCAGTATCTTCGGCGAGTTGATGGCGCCTGCGGCGAGGATTGTCTGACCCGCCTTGACCTGATGGAGTTGGCCGTCCTTGCGGAAGACGAGGCCGGTGACGCGACGGCCGTCGAAGGTCAGCCGCTCTGTCTCCGCTCCGGTGACGACGCGCAGGTTTTGGCGATCAGCTATGCCGCGCAGGAACGCCTTGGAGGTGTTCCAGCGCACGCCCTTCTTCTGGTTGACCTCGAAATAGCCGGAACCCTCATTGGTGCCGGTGTTGAAATCGTTTGTGCGCGGTATGCCGAGTTCTTCGGCGGCGTCGCGGAAGGCGTCGAGGATCGGCCAGGACAGGCGCTGCTTTTCGATGCGCCATTCGCCGCCTGAACCATGCATGGCGCTCTTGCCGCCGTGATGATCCTCCGATTTCAGGAAATAGGGCAGGACATCGTCCCAGCCCCAGCCGACATTACCGGCCTGGCGCCAGCCGTCATAATCGGCGGCCTGGCCGCGCATGTAGATCATGCCGTTGATCGACGAGCAGCCGCCCAGCACCTTGCCACGGGGATAGTTGAGGCTGCGCCCGTTGAGGCCGGCTTCCGGCTCGGTCTTCATCAGCCAGTCGGTGCGCGGATTGCCCATGCAGTAGAGATAGCCGATCGGGATGTTGACCCAATGATAGCGGTCGGAACCGCCGGCTTCGAGCAAAAGCACGCGGTTGCGCGGGTCGGCGGAAAGCCTGTTGGCGAGCACGCAGCCGGCGGAGCCGGCACCGACGATGACGTAGTCGTATTCGCCGAATGAGGAGGAAGGAACTTCGGTCACTGCGGTGCCTGCTCAGTGGCGATGCGCTGCCAGATTGGCGTCATCGCCTGGTTGATCTCGCCATACAGGCGATAGCGCCTGGCGTAGGCGCAAGCAATCGCGCCGTTGGGCGTATAGTGCCGCGCAGCTGCGGTCATTGCGGCGGCACCGGCGCTGTAGTTCTCAAAGATGCCGACGCCAGTGCCTGCTGCAATCGCAGCACCCAGGGCGCCGGTCTCGCGGCTGCGCGCTACAGTGACGGGGACGCCGAGCACATCAGCAAAGATCTGCGGCCAGACGGCGCTGCGCGAGCCGCCGCCGGACAGAACGACCTCTTCGAAGACGGCACCCGCCTTTCGCAAGGTCTCGACATGGCGCTTATGTTCGAAGGCGACACCCTCGAACAGCGCGCGCAGCATGTGGGCGCGCGTATGCCAGCCGGCGATGCCGTAGAAGCCGGCACGTGCCCGGCCGTTCTGCTGCGAGCCGTAGAGGAAGGGGTGGTAGATCGGGATGTCGCCGTCGGGATCGACGGAAGCGACGAGTTCGCTGCACAGCTCGAAGGGCGATTTGTCAGCCTCGTGGCCGTGCTCGAGGAATTCGCGGACGATCCATTCGAGATTGGCGGCCGAGGTGGCGCTCGATTCGATCGCCAGAAAGCGCTTTGGGTCGAAGGTCGAGAGCATGAAGATCCTGGGATCGCGGATCGGCTCGTCCGTGATGACCTGGTTGACGCTCCAGGTTCCGGCGATGATCGAGGCGGCGCCAGTGCGGGTGACGCCCGAGCCGACGGCACTTGCGACAACGTCGAACAGGCCGGCGACGACAGGCGTGCCGGCGCGCAGGCCGGTCAGGGCCGCGACCTCCGCTGTGATGTGGCCGGCGATTTCAGCCGATTCCAGTACGGGGGGCAAAAGCTCCATGCAGTCGCCGAGCCCGTAGGCGGCGAGCAGGTCGTGGTCGTAGCGCCTGTCAGGCATCTGCAGCAGGCCGCAACCCGACATGTCGGAGGTGTCGGTCGAGCGCGCGCCGGTTAGCCTATTGACGACAAAATCCTTGCACAGGAACACAGTGCCGATGCGGCTGAAAAGCTCCGGCGAATGGCGCTTGAGCCAGGCGAGCAAGGTGGGTGTCTGCGCCGCCCACGGCTTTTGCAGGCAATGGACATAGGTTCGGGCGCCGACATCTTGTTCGGCCCATTCAGCAACGATGCCTATGGCGCGGGTGTCGAGCGACTGGATGCCGATCAGCGGGGCGCCATTGCGGTCGAGCGCGTAGAGGCCATTGCCATGGCCGGCGCAGCCGATGGCGACGATCTCGCTGGGGTCGATGCCGGCCTGGTCGATGCACTGGCCGATGACCGCGACCGCATTGCGCCAGAGCTCGTTGAGGTCGCGCTCGACATGACCTGGCTTGGGCATGCAGGAGCGGCCGTCGCGAGCGGCGAGCGCCAGTTCGTTGCCCGACATGTCGAAGATGATCGCCTTGATGACGGTGTTGCCCGCATCGAGGCCGAGAATGTATTTGCCCATTGGCTCCTCCCGATGCCGCAGTCTATGCCTGCTTGTACAGGTCAAAGGCCGTGGCGCCATCCGCACCGTCGTGGATGATCGCCATCAGCCCGCGCACCACAGCGCTCGGATTGGCATGCTGGTAGATGTTGCGGCCATAGACCATGCCCATTGCGCCCTGCGCCATCAGGGCAGCTGACTTGTCGAACACCGCGCGCAGATCCTCCTTGCCGCCGCCACGGACAAGCACCGGGCAGCGCGCCGCCTCGACGACGCGGTGGAAATCGTTGGGGTCGGTCGTCGGATCGGCCTTGATGATGTCGGCGCCCATCTCGCGGGCGAGCCGCGTCAGCGTCACGATCTTTTCGGCATCGCCGTCGACCATGTAGCCGCCATGCTGGTCGACCGGCAGCATGGCCAGCGGCTCGATCATCAACGGCAGGCCGTATTTCTCGCAGTCGGCGCGGACACGGGCGATGTTCTGGACGCATTGGCGAAACAGGTCAGGCTCGTCGGGCAGCATGAACAGGTTGACGACGACGCAGGCCGCATCCATCTCGATGGCGCCGAGCAGCGGCTCGGCCTCGTTCTGCAGCACCGCCCACATCGCCCGGTGGCGAATCCGGTTGTAGGGGTTGCCCATGTCGATGCGCATGACGAGTGCCGGCTTGTCCTTGCCCGGAACCGTCTGCAGCAGGTCGGCCTGGCCGTAGTTCATCTGGATGGCGTCGGGACCGGCCTTGACCAACTGGCCGACGACGCCGGCCATGTCCTCGAGCCCGTTGAGAAAGCTCGGCTCGTTGCAGACGCCGTGATCGATGGCGACGTCGAGGCAGCGGCCGCCGGACAAGAGCCGGTTCATGCGGACTTTGTGGTTCACGCGCATAGGGCGCTCCTTTTGTCGTTCGTCTGGGAGAGGTCTGAAAGGTCGATGCCGTGCTGGTGGGCGAGCAGAGCGAGGAAGGCTGAGCGTTCGGCGGCGGCTTGTGCTGCGTTCCAGCCTTTATGGGCGGCGAGGATGTTCAAGACGGCGTCGATGAGGTCGAGGTTGAGGCCGCCCGAGATGGCGATGGTGGTGCGGCGCAGGAAGATGTCGGCCAGGCATTCGACCTGCTCGCGCTCGACGATCAGGCGGATTTCACCGGTCGAATAGTCAGATCTCGCCAGCATCGGCTCAAAGGTGAGGTACGCAGCGAAATCCGCTGCCGAAGTACCGTAGCGCTCAAGCAAGGCATGCGCGCGTTCGACGGTGAGTCCATGCTTGGCTGCCAGCTCGGCGCACCATTTGTCCGGCGCTGCCGGGAAGTCGCGGCCGCCACCGATGGCGAGGTCCTCGGTGCCGATCTTGCGCGCCAGGCCAAGCCGCTGCAACGTCATGTCGGCCGCCATCTCGCCGAAGGAGCGGAAGGTCGTCCATTTGCCGCCGATCATGCAGAGCGTGGCCGGCAGATTGCCGCTCGGTTCGACGAATTCGCAGAAATGGTCGCGCGGAATGCGCCCGGTGAAGCTGTCGTCGCTGGCGGGCAAGGGGCGCACGCCGGCGAAGCGGAAGACGATTTGCTCTTCGGCGATCACGATCGAGGGGAAGACAAATGCAAGCGACTGCAGGATGTAGCTGCGCTCGTCGTCCTCGCAGCACACCTGGTCGGGATCGTCGACGCGGATGTCGGTCGAGCCGACCAGCACCTTGCCGAGATAAGGAAACAAGATGCAGATGCGGCCATCCTCGTTTTCGTAGTAGACCATGTGGCCGCCAAGCGCGTCATGGAGTTCGGTATTGTCGACGATCAGGTGCGAACCCTTGGTGCCGCCCATCATGCGGGGTGCTGCTGCACCGATGGCCTTGTTGGTGAGGTCGATCCAGCCGCCGGTGGCATTGATGATCAGCTTTGGACGGACCGGCAATGTCTCGCCGGTCAAGGTGTCGGTGAGGGCAAGGCCGTCGTCGGATGCGGCGACCGAGGCGTAGTTCAGGGCCCGCGCGGTTTGGCTCGATGCCATGGCGTCGAACAGCATTTCCAGCCCGAGGCGCTCGGGACGGCTGACCCAGGCATCATAGTAGGTCGCGGAGCTGCGGATATCGGGATTGATATCAGGCCAGGCCTTGAGCGTTTCGGCGCGCCCCCGGAAGCGGTGCTTCGGCATCAGTCGCCTGGCCTTGGTGAACAAGTCGTACATGGTGAGCCCGGCCTTGATCACCAGAGCGCCGCGCCGGCTTGGCCGGCGCGTCAGGCCGAGGAAGCGGACAGCACCATTGGCGATGCCCGAAAACGTGTCGAAGATCGGCACCGTCGTCGGCAGCGGCGCGACATAGTGCGGGGCGTTTTTCAGCAACCGGTCGCGCTCGACCAGCGACTCGCGCACCAGCTTGAACTCGCCGTTTTCGAGATAACGCAGGCCCCCATGGACCATGCGTGACAGGGCAGCACTTGCGCCTGAGCAATAGTCGCCCTTGTCGGCCAGCACGACGTCGACGCCCTGCAGGGCCAACTCGCGAAAGACCGAGATGCCGTTGATGCCGCCGCCAATCACCAGCACGGCAATATCGGGCCGCTCGCGCAGAGCGGCGAGTGTGTCGTTGCGGTTCATGTGGGTTATGCCTTTCGCTCAGGCATCCATGGAGGTGAGATGCGTGGCGATTGCCGTATCGATAGCGGTCAGCTCGTCCGCACCAAGCGTGATCTCGCCGGCGCGGGCGTTGTCGAGCGCCTGTTCGGCATTGCGCGCGCCGCACAAGGCGAAGGTGATGCCGGGCTGGGCCAGTGTCCAGGCGATGACGATCTGGGCCATCGAGGCCTTGTGCTGATCGGCGACCGGGGCGATGGCCCGCTTGAGCTTCGCCACCTTTTGCCGGTTGGTGGCGGAGAAGCGCGGGTTGTCCTTGCGCTGGTCGTCGCCGGTGAATTCGCGCGACGGGTCGATCGCACCGGTCAGCAGGCCGAGCGCCAGCGACGAGTAGCTGAGGGTCGCGACATCGTTGCGGCGGGTGATCGGCAGCAGGGTCTCTTCGATCTCGCGATCGATCATCGAATAACGCTCCTGGATCGCATCGATCTGGCCGGCGGCGACATATTGTTCGAGGTCTTCGGCGCTGACATTGGAAGCGCCAATGGCGCGGATCTTGCCTGATGCCTTGAGTTTTTCGAGCGCTGCCATGGTGTCCGCGATGGGTGTCGTCGGGTCCTGCCAGTGGGTGATGTAGAGGTCGATGTAATCGGTGCCGAGGCGGCGCAGGCTTTGCTCGATCTCATGGGCGATGCCATCGGCGCCGAGGTAGCGATGCACCGGCTTGCCGTCCTGGTCGAAGAAATGGTTGCCCTTGCCGGAATGCCAGTTGAGCCCGCATTTGGTGGCGATGACGACCTTGTCGCGCTTGCCCTTGATCGCCTTGCCAACAATCTCTTCGCTGCGGCCAAGGCCATAGGCGGGGGCGGTGTCGATCAGGCTGATGCCGGCGTCAATGGAAGCTTCGATGGCGCGGATCGAGGCCTGCTCGTCGGTGCCGCCCCACATCCAGCCGCCTATCGCCCAGGTGCCGAGGCCGACAGCCGATGCGGAGACGTTGGAGCGGCCGATGCGGCGTTGGATCTGTCGGGAGCTCATGCTGCCTCCTGTTCGGCAAGTTCGAGAATCTGGAGGCTTGTCGCCTCGTCGGTGACGATGGTGTCGAGATGGTTGCCGCGCATGGCGCTGAGGATAGGTGCTGCCTTGCTTGGCCCGCTGGCGATGCCGATCGAGCGCGGGATGGTGGCGAATTCGTCGAGCGTCAGCGACACCAGCGATCGGTTGAGCGCGTAGCTGCAAAGCTTGCCGTGGCGGTCGATCAGGTGGGCGAGCAATTCGCCCGACGCTCCTGACTGCTCGATGGCCCGGCGGTCGGCGCTCGATGACGGATGCAGGTCGTAATAGCTGGAATCGTCGGTCAGGATCGAACCGATGCCGATCACAGCGACGTTGGCCTCGCGCGCCTTGCGGAAGACGTCGGCGACGGAGCGCACCCCCATCAGCATCTCCCGCTGCTCCGGCGTGTCGGCAAACAGCGGCGCATGGACCTGATAGGCGCGGCCGCCAAGCTTGTCGGCCATCAGCGACGCGACGTGGTTGACGTCGGTGTAGTGCTTGCCCTGGACGAGGCCGGTGGCCGGGATGACTTCGACGTCATAGCTGCGGCCGGGCTTGAGGCCGGCAACGAGGGCGCTGACGCCCTTGCCGCCGGTGATCGAGATGGTGTCGCCGTCCTTGATGGTGTCGAGCAGCAGGCGCGCGGCCGCTTCGCCGACACGTTGAAGTGCTGTCTGCGGATTGTCTGATACCGAGGGCACGACCACGGCGCGTTCGATGCCGCCGAGCGCGACAAGACGCGCCTCGATATCAACGAGGTGGTCGATCGGCGACTTGATCTTGATTTCGACGAGGCCGAGTTGGTGGCCGCGCTTGATCAGGCGGTTGACGGTGGCGTGCGAGATGCCGAGTTCTTTGGCGATCTCAGCCTGGGTCTTGCCTTCGACATAGTGCAGCACAAGCGCCTGATGCATCTGGCGGATGGTCGCAATGTCGTCGCGGGTGTTTGGGGGTGCCATGATCTGTCTAGCCTAAATGCTCAGGACTTCTTGCGGTGCAGGAAGTGGTCGATGGAGACGGCGGCGAGCAGGATGCAGCCCTTGATCATGTCCTGCCAGTAGACCGAGACGTCGAGCAGGATCAGCGAGCTGGTGACCACCGAGAGCAGCGCCATGCCCAGGATGGCGCCGAAGATGGTGCCCGATCCGCCATTGAGCGAGGCGCCGCCTATCACCGCTGCTGCGATGATGTTGAGTTCCATGCCGGCGCCGAAGGTCGGTGTCGCTGCGCCAAAGCGGGCCATGTAGATGACGCCGGCGAGACCAGCGAGGGTCGAGCACAGCACCGTCACCCAGAACTTCACCTGCCTGGTCTTGATGCCCGAGAACTGCGCCGCCTTCTCGTTGGAGCCGGTGTAGAACACCTTGCGGAAGGCGGTGGCGCGGCGCAGCAGGAAGTCGAAGATCGCAACGACCACGACGAAGATGATGATGACATAGGGCAGGCCGTGGAAAGTGCCCTGGCCGATGGCCTTGAACGATGGCGGCAAGGTGAACAGCGACAGCGGCGTGCCCTTGGTGATGACCAGGCACATGCCGCGCACGATGACCATTGCGGCAAGCGAGGTGATGAAGTGATTGAGCCCGACAACCGTGACGAAGAAGCCCATGGCGGCACCAATCAAGGCGCTGACGCCGATGCCGATCAGGCTGGCCGTCCACGGGTCGAGCCCGGCCAGGAATAGCGCGCCCGAGACGACCATCGAGAAACACACGACCGAGCCGACCGAGAGGTCGATGCCGCCGACGATGAGCAGGATGGTCATGCCGACAACGACGATGCCCTCGATCGAGAAGCTCATCAGCATGGCGCGGAAATTGCCCCATGTCAGGAAGTGCGGCGAGGCAAAGCTCATGGCGATGCACAGCGCCAGGATGATGACGATCAGGCCGGCCTCGCGCATCGAGGCGAGGCGGGCGAAATTGATGCGCCTAGCGCCACCTTCTGCCTTGATATCGGCGTGCATGAGGGTTTCTCCCGCTTCCCTAGGCGACATTTGCGGCCTGCTTTTTTTGATTTGACGCGTTCTGGACGCCGGAGGCCAGCATGATGATGGCTTCCTCGCTGAGTTCGTCTGCGCCGAGCTCACCGGCGATCCGGCCTTCGCGCACCACCATCACCCGGTCGCACAGGCCGATGAGTTCCGGCAGCTCCGACGAGATGACGACAACGCCGACGCCCTTGGATGCGAGCTGGCGCAGCAGGCGGTGGATCTCAACCTTGGCGCCGACGTCGATGCCGCGCGTCGGCTCGTCCATGATGATGACTTTTGGGTCGATCGACAGCTGCTTGGCGATCGCCACCTTCTGCTGGTTGCCGCCGCTCAGCGTCGAAACCGCAACGTCGATGCCGGCCATGCGCACGCCGAGGCGCCTGGTGAGGTCGGTCGCCTGGCGGTCTTCCGCCTTGCGGTCGAGCAGGCCGAGCGATCCGGTCAGCTTGCCAAGGTCGAGGGCCGAGATGTTCGCCGCGATCGGGATGTCGAGGAACACGCCCGAGCCCTTGCGGTCTTCGGAGAGGTAGACGAGGCCCGCCTTGACGGCATCGCTGTAGTTGCGGATGCGAAGCGGCTTACCGTCGAGCGCGACCGTTCCTGAAGTCGCCGGCCTCAGTCCGCAGATGGTTTGCGCGATCTCGCTGCGGCCAGCGCCGATCAAGCCGCCAATGCCGAGGATTTCGCCGGCGCGCAGTTGCAGGTTCACGTCAGCGAAGCGGTCGCCGTCGGAAAGGCCTTCGACTGAGAGCAACAGGCGCCCGGGTTCCTGCGGCGCCAGCTTGTCGGGATAAAGCTGGGTGATCTCGCGGCCGACCATCTTGCGCACGACGTCGTCGGGTGAACTTTCGGCGATCGGATCGGTGGCGACATAGTGGCCGTCGCGGAAGACGGTGACGCGGTCGCACAGTGAAAAGATCTCGGCCATGCGATGGCTGATATAGACCACCGAGATGCCGCGCTGCTTGAGGCCACGCACGATGGCAAACAGCCTTTGCGCCTCGCTTTCGGTCAGCGCCGCGGTCGGCTCATCGAGCATCAGCACCTTGCAGTCGAGCGTCAGCGCCTTGGCGATCTCGACGAGCTGCTGGTTGGAAATGGAGAGGTCGGCAACCTTGGTGCGCACCGGAATGGGGGCGAGAAGGTCCATGACCTTTTGTGCATCGGCATAAAGCCTCTGGAAGTTCATCAGCGGCGCGCGGCGGGCGTTGATCGCGGCCATGTAGATGTTTTCGGCGACAGTCGCATCCTGGCACAGCGCGATCTCTTGATGGACAAGTGCTATGCCGAGGCGTTGTGCTGCGGCCGGCGAGGGGATGGAAACACTGGTGCCGTCGATAAGGATGTCGCCCTGATCCGGCTGAAGCACGCCGGCGATCATGTTCATCAGCGTCGACTTGCCGGCGCCATTTTCGCCGCACAGCGCATGGATCTCGCCGCGTCGCAGTTCGAACTGCACCTCGCTCAGCGCCTTGACCGGGCCGAACGCCTTGGACAGGCCGCGTATTTCAAGGATGGGCGTCTCAGTCACGCCATGCTCCTGCGATGGGCGCTGCGAGGGGGAAGGGGGCGCAAACCCCCTTCCGGCTTTATCCGCCCCGACTGGGGCAAAGGAGATCGAGCTTATTCCTCGATGCCCTTGGTGCCGCGACGCTTGAGGTACTTGTCCCAGTAGAAGTCGTCGGCGTTTTCAGCCGTCACGATGGAGAAGCCATTGTCGACGAAGGGCACGCTCATGCCGTTGGCGCCCGAGCGCTTGGTGTCGTTCATCGGGTCGATCAGCTCGGGATGCTTGGCCATCCACAGCAGCATGAAGCCCATATAGCCCTGCATGCCTTGGTTCGGATTGACCGAGCCGTAGATCTCGCCGGCCTTGATCATGTCGAGGATCTTGGCGTTGACGTCGGCCAGCATGACCTTGATCTTGCCGCCGCCTTCCTTGGCCGCCTGGGCCGCACCGATCGCCGAATTGGCTTCCGGCATGAACACGGCGCCGAGGTCGGGATGCGCCTGGGCCAAGCTGAGCACGGCCTGATAGGCCTTGGTCGGGTCCTGGTTCGAAGCCGCGCGGCCGACCAGCTTCATGTCGGGCCACTTGGCTTCCATGCGGGCGACGAAGGCGTTGACGCGCTTGTCGTGATTGTCCTGGCCGGGGTTTTCCAGCACGGCATATTCGCCCTTGCCGTCCATCGCCTTGGCAACGGCGTCGGCGGCATAGGTGCCTTCGGCCAGATTGTCCGAGGTGATGAAGGAGACGCGCTTGGAATTGGGCGAGTCGGCGGCGAAGGTGACGACTGCGGTGCCTTGCTCTATGGCGCGGTTGATTGGCTCGATGAACGGATCGGAGTTCATGGGATGAACCAGGATGCCGGCCGGCTTCTGGGCGAGCGCCTGATCGAAAGTGGCGATCTGCTTGTTGACGTCGTATTCGGGCGTGCCGGTGTATTCGGTCTCGCAGCCGAACTGCTGGCCGGCCTGCTTGAACATCTCATAGACCGGGAACCAGTATTCAACGCCCGAGACCATGACGTTCATGACGTATTTCTCACCCGGCTCGCACTTGAACGGGTTGGCGGTTTCGGCAAGCGCCTGGGTCGAAGCCAAACAGGTCGACGCAGCCGCCGCGATTGCGAGCGTGCTCAAAAATTTGCGCAAGTTTCCTCCCTTGGCCGAAGCCATCCTCAATGACCGTTGCGGCCGCTCAAGGCGCCGCTATGTGGATTGATTGCCGCCGACCTCCTCCCGAAAGCCGACGGTCAGAGATTACAGGCTCTTCGCGATGAGTCAATAAAATTCATATAGTGAAATATATTTCACATTGGATGTCAATTGAAGGCGGAGCGCTATGCTTTCTAAGCCGGATATGTGGTGCGGCAGATCACCCCTGTTCTGCGGGCCCGACTGCACTTCTCGACACAATGCTTGGCAAATGCGCGCCTGGCAGGAACAAGTGCAATGCCGGGAAGACCGCTTGAGGCAGCGTGGGGTTAGGCGGCCTTTTCCGCTTCGTCGGCGCGGCCGGCCTTGCGCGCCACCGCCCAGCCGAGAAAGGCTGCGACAAGCAGCACGACGGCGGCGAGGTAGAAGGCGAGGCCGGGGTAGGGCATCGGCGTGCCTTCACGCAGCGTCCAGGCATAGACGGCGCCGAAAAACAGCGGCGACATGACGCCGGCGATGCTTGCCACGCTCATATTGGCGCCTTGCAGCTGGCCCTGCTCGGATTCCGAAACGCGCTGGGTCATCAGCGACTGGGTGGTGGGCATGGCGAGGCCCCACAGGGCGTTGGGGATCATCGCCAGCGTGAACCATAGGCCGGTGGGCGCCCAGCCCATGCAGGCGATGCCGACAGCACCGCCGAACAGGCCGAACACCATGGTGGCACGGTCGCCGAAGCGCTTGACGACCGGGCCGACGATCAGGCCCTGCATGATCATGTCGAGCACACCGACCAATGCCAGCAAGGTGCCGACTTCCCAGGCATGCCAGTTGTAGCGGTAGGCGGCATAAAGCACGAACACGGCCGAGAAGACGTGGTGGGCGAAATGCAAAAGGAAGGTCACCGCGGCGAGGCCGGTCAGTTCGGGGTGCGAGCGCAGCAGCATCATCGCGCCAAACGGGTTGGCCCTGCGCCAGGAGAATTGCATGCGCTTTTCTGGCGCGAGCGACTCCGGCAGGACGAAGGCGCCATAGAGAAAGGCGAGCCCGCTCATCGCAGCAGCCACCCAGAACGGGGCGCGCGGCGAGATTTCGCCGAGGAAGCCGCCCATCAGCGGGCCGGCGACGAAGCCGGCGCTGAAGGCGGCTCCGATCAGGCCATAGGCACGGGCGCGACCCTCGGGCGGGGTGATGTCAGCCATGTAGGCGAACACGGTGGTGAAGCTTGACGAAGTGACGCCGGCGACGATGCGGCCGAGTGCCAGCCACCACAGGTTGGGCGCCAGCGCCATCAGCACATAGTCGGCGGCAAGGCCTGCGGTCGACAAAAGGATCACCGGCCGGCGGCCATAGCGATCCGACAGCGAACCGATGATCGGCGAGCAGACGAACTGCATGCCGGCCCAAAGGGCGATGAAGACACCGTTGATCCAGCCAGCATCGGCATTGGAACCGACGAATTCCTCGATCAGCGATGGCAGCACGGGAATGATGATGCCCATCGCCACGATGTCGAGGATGGCGGTGACAAAGATGAAGGCGATCGCCGCCTGGCGACGCGAACCTGTTATGGACATGATGCTGGCCTCGATGGACGAGCCTTATAAAAACAACTCGGCGCGCGATCCACCCGCTACGGGCTATATTACCAAAACCTACTGACATTGTGTCACAGCGGCTGAAACGATGCCCCAAGGCTATCGGCGACGCGGCCAGCCGCCTACAAATGCGGTCGGATTCAAGACACGGGCGCGCTCAGCGCTGTTCTACAACTCCGCCAAACAGGGAGCCTGCCATGCTGCGCAAGACGAATTTCTTCATCGACGGAAAATGGGTCGCGCCAACAGTGGCGAAGGAACTCGAGGTCATCAACCCGGCTGACGAGCAGGCCTTTGCCGTCATCTCGCTGGGCTCGGGCGCCGACGTCGACAAGGCTGTGGCAGCGGCCCAGCGCGCCCTTCCGGCATGGAGCGCGACAAGCCGCGAACAGCGCCTGGCGCTGCTCGAAAAGCTGCTCGCCGCCTACAACAGGCGCATGCGCGACATGGCCAATGCGATCTCGTGGGAGATGGGCGCGCCGATCAAGCTGGCGCTCGAATCCCAGGCCGCCTGCGGCGCAGGCCATATCGAGAGCTTCATCGAAGTGCTGAAGGGCTTTGAATTCGAAGAAGCGCTCAGCGAGAAAAATCCGCAGGAGCGCATCGTGCGCGAGCCGATCGGCGTCTGCGGGCTGATCACGCCTTGGAACTGGCCGATGAACCAGGTGACGCTGAAGGTGGTGCCAGCACTTGCCGCCGGCTGCTCTGTGGTGCTGAAGCCGTCCGAGATCGCGCCGATGTCGTCGATCGTCTTTGCCGAGATGATGGAGGAGGCAGGCTTCCCGGCCGGTGTGTTCAACATGGTCAATGGCGACGGCCCGACTGTCGGCGAGGCGATGTCGCGCCACCCAGGCATCGACATGATGTCGTTCACCGGCTCGACGCGGGCCGGTGTCGCCGTCACCAAGGCTGCTTCCGAAACGGTCAAGCGCGTGGCGCTGGAGCTCGGCGGCAAGTCGCCCAACATCGTCTTCGCAGATGTCGATCTTGAGGATGCGGTGACGCGCGGACTGGCGCATTGTTTCGAGAATACCGGTCAGTCCTGCAACGCGCCGACGCGCATGCTGGTGCAGCGCCCTGTCTACGACAAGGCT
Organism: Aminobacter sp. GW821-FHT11F06; assembly: GCF_058808215.1. NCBI lineage: Bacteria > Pseudomonadati > Pseudomonadota > Alphaproteobacteria > Hyphomicrobiales > Phyllobacteriaceae > Aminobacter > Aminobacter sp. GW821-FHT11F06. Next base: position 21,437 of record NZ_JBXARL010000015.1, read on the forward strand.
GTCGACATCGCGGCGAAATATGCTGCCAGTGTCAAGGTCGGCAATCCGGCCGAGGATGGCGACCATATCGGCCCGCTGTCGTCCGATGTGCAGTTCGACAAGGTTCAGGCTCTGATCGACGTCGCCATCAAGGAAGGCGCGCGTGTCGTTGCCGGTGGGCTCGGTCGTCCCGAGGGTTTCAATCGCGGCTATTATGTCAGGCCGACGGTGTTTGCCGACGTCAACAACGACATGCGCATCGCCCGTGAGGAGGTGTTCGGACCGGTGCTGGCGATGATCCCGTTCGAGACGGAAGAAGAGGCGATCGCCATTGCCAACGACACGCCCTACGGCCTGTCGGCCTATGTGCAGTCAGCCGACAAGGTCCGCGCCCAGCGCGTGGCGCGCAAGCTGCGCGCCGGCATGGTCCAGATCAATGGTGCCGACCGTCCCTATGGCAGCCCGTTCGGGGGCTACAAGCAATCGGGCCTCGGCCGTGAAGGCGGCAAATGGGGTCTGGAGGATTTCTTGGAGGTCAAGGCGATCAGCGGGTTCGAAGAAGGGTTGGGGTGAGGTTTCCGAAGTTATCGAGGTTGCTGTCGTTTCCCTTGTAGATGGTCCCCCTCTCCGTCACGGCTTCGCCGTGCCACCTCTCCCCCACTTCGTGGGGGCGAGGAATCGCCAATCGCGTCCGCTGCATTGTGAGGTATGACCTCCCAGAACTTGGGTTCCTCGCCCCCACAAAGTGGGGGAGAGGTGGCACGGCGAAGCCGTGACGGTGAGGGGGTGTCGCTGGGCGTGAAGGATCAGACTTGGCGCGCACCTAGCCCTCATTCCTTCTCAGATAGTCCTCGGCAATCTCGCGCATCCTGGCGCCGTCGATGCTCTCGGCGTGGCCGCCATGTGCGACGCGCACCGGAAGCTGGATGAGCCGGTGCATCGTCGCGCAATAGGCTGTGCGGTCGGAATCGGGCATGTCGTCGATCAAAAGCCCGCCATGGATGGCGTCGCCGCTGAATAATGTGCCGTCGTGCGCGTCGAACAGCCCGATCGAGCCTGGCGAATGGCCAGGCAGATGCAGCACGCCGAAGCGCCTGTCGCCTAGGTCGATGACGTCGCCCTCGTCGAGCAGGCGGTGCAGCGGCGCGGGCTGGATGGCGTAGTCGGCGGAGTGCCAGCCGGGATAGGGAAGTTCCGACACCGCGCCGGGGAAATCGCGGAACATGTGGGCGTAGGTCACGGCATCGGGCATGGTGGCGAAGGCGTCCGCCTCGATGCGCGGGCCGGCGCGCCATGCAAATTCGTGCAGCGAGCCGACATGGTCGAGATGGACATGGGTCGCGACCACCAGCAGCGGCTTGCCCGGCGTCGTTGCAATCTCTGATACCAGCGGGCAGATGCCCATGCCGGTATCGACAAGAAGATCGAGATCGCGCCCGCGCACCAGCCACATATTGGCGCGGCAGTAGTCGGTGACGAAAGGTTCGGTCAGCATCGTCGTGCGGGCGTCGACGATGGTCTTGCTGAACCAGCCGGGACGCTGCCTCAAACGAACGGCCTGCCGATCTTGAAGCGGCCAGGCACCAGGCGCCTGAAATAGTCCATGCCCTTTTCCGACAAATGGTTGAGGTCCGGCAGCATGTAGTCGTCGGGCATGTGACGGGTCTTGCCGGCGACATTGGCCAGCGGCACGAGCTTGAGCACCGTCTTGCCGCCTTCGTATTTCAGCGCAACAGAGCCGCCGCCTCTGTCGGCCGCATCGATGGCGAAGACGCCGGCGTCGAAGGCTTCCTGCGCATCGACAGCGTTGACCGCGCCGATATAGCCACGTGGCATGTAGCCGAGCGCATCGACGCGCGCACGCTTGCCCGGAAGCCCCTCGGCCAGCGCGTTTTCGAAGGCGCGGCTCAGATCGCTGCCCGACAGCTTGATGTTGCCATGGGCGTCGCGTTCGAGCTTGTCGGCGGGCACGATGCTTTCGACCAGCGCCTTGCCGTCGGCGGTGGTGACGCCCTCGGAGACGGCGACGACGCAACGGCGATGGCGCGCCAAGGTTGCCTTCACCTCATCGATGAAGCGCGGCACCGAAAAGGCGCGCTCCGGCACATAGATCAGGTGCGGGCCGTCGGTGTCATCGCCGCGCCAGGCGGCTGCGGCCGCAGTCAGGAAGCCGGCATGGCGACCCATGACGATGCCGACATAGATGCCGGGCAGGGCGCGGAAATCGAGATCGACGCTGAGAAAGGCGCCGGCGACGAACTCGGCCGCCGAGATGAAGCCCGGCGTGTGGTCGTTTTCCTCAAGGTCGTTGTCGATGGTCTTGGGTGCGTGCACGAAGGCGATGCTGCCTTGGGCCGCTTCGGCCAGGATCTGCTGGGTTCCGGCGGTGTCGTTGCCGCCGATATAGATGAAGGCGCGCGCGTCGGCTTTCTTCAGACCTTCAAGGATGATGTCGCAATAGGCGGCGTCGGGTTTGTCGCGGGTGCTGCCGAGCGCGGCACTCGGCGTTGCGGCTATGCGCAGGAGCTGTTCTTCGGCAATGTCGGTCAGATCGACATAGTCGCCGTCGCGGATGCCGCGCACGCCGTGGCGCGAGCCCAGAATGCGGGCCTTGGGATGGCGCCTGCGGATTTCGAGCACGGCACCGGCCATCGTCTGGTTGATCACGGCGGTTGGTCCGCCACCTTGCGCGATCACGAATGTCGAAGGCATGGACGTCGTCCTCCCAGCTGCGATTTTCTTGAACATGCGCCCTTGAGGGGAGCGGACGCAATGGGAGATTCGAGGCCTTGGGCCGGAGCCAGGGCCCCGGCCAGGTCGGTCAACTCACGACGATCGGTGTCTTGCCGTTGACGCGGCTGTACAGGTCGATGACGTCCTGGTTGATCATGCGCACGCAGCCCGACGACATCGCCTGGCCGATGGTCCACCATTCAGGCGAACCGTGGACGCGGTAGCCGGTGTCCTGGCCGTCCTTGTAGATGTAGAGCGCGCGCGCGCCGAGCGGATTGTCGAGGCCGCCGGGCTGGCCACCGCTCCATTTCACCAGTTCCGGCTTGCGCGCGATCATCTCGCGCGGCGGCGTCCAGGTCGGCCACTTCTTGCCGTACTGGATGTTGGCGCGGCCGTTCCACAAGAAGCCGTCGCGGCCGATGCCGACGCCGTAGCGGATGGCGTCGCCGCCGGGCTGGACAAGATAGAGATAACGTTCCTGCAACCGCACCACGATGGTGCCGGGTGCTTCGCCTGTCGGATCGACGACGATCTGGCGGCGGAATTGCGGGTTGACCTTGGCGAACGGAATCTCGGGCAGCTGGTAGCCTTCATCGGTGAAGGAGGCATACATCAGCTCGGGGCGCGTTACCTGCTTGTCGACGCTGATCTGCGGCCGTATCGAGCCAGTTGTGGTGGTGTCGAGCCCCATGGCTGGGATTTCGAAGTCCATGCTGCGGCTGCAGCCAGCGAGCAGTCCGGCAGCGCCGAGGCCGAAAAGCACGTTGCGGCGCGAGGCAAGTCTTGGGGCGCGATCGTTCAGGTCGGGCTTCGAGGCGGCAGGCGATTTCGACACGGCACAAATCCACTGTTTACGCGGGGGCGGCCAGACACCGGGCAAGCCCGGCTGGATAATTCGCATTTTCACCATTCATGGTTGAAAAAGCGTGAATGGCGCGTGTGCTGCGTTAAGGGCTTTACATCAGTGCCGTGGCGGAGCTTGATCGCCTTTCCAAAGAGGGAGAATTGCGATGTCGTTTGAAAGCTGGGCCGCCTTTGCTGCCGCGTCCGCGGTGTTGCTTGTCATTCCGGGGCCGACCATCCTGCTGGTTGTATCCTACGCGCTCGGCCAAGGCTGGCGCACGGCGCTGCCGATGGCGGTCGGCGTGGCACTTGGCGACTTCACCGCAATGACGCTGTCGATGCTCGGCATCGGCGCGCTTCTCGCAGCATCGGCGACGGTCTTCACCATCCTCAAGTGGATCGGTGCCGGCTACCTGATCTATCTCGGCATCAAGCTGTTTAGAGCCGGCGGGTCGCTTGACGCGACGCCGCGCACGGACGCTGCCTCGGCAGCGAAGATGATGGCGCATGCCTGGATCGTCACCGCGCTCAATCCCAAGAGCATCACCTTCTTCGTCGCCTTCCTGCCGCAGTTCCTCGACCGCAACGGCGATTTCTGGACGCAGATGCTGATCTTCGAGCTGACCTTCCTGACGCTCGCCTTTGCCAATGCCTTCGGTTACGCACTGGTCGCGGCGCGCGCCCGCAGAGTGGTCGCCAATCCGCGCGCCATCCGCATCTTCAACCGCACTGGCGGCACGCTGCTGGTCGGCGCCGGTATCGCCGCTGCCGCGGTGCGCACCGGGCACTGAGGTTTGATGCGGTGGTGAGGGATCGGCTTGGTCTCACGCTTTCCGGCACCGGCGACGATGCGGTGGTGCATTACGAACGCGGCGTGAGCGAATTGCAGCGCTTCGTTGGCGATCCGGTCGGCTCGGCCAATGCGGCGATCGCCGCTGCGCCCGATTTCGTCATGGCGCATGTGCTGAAAGGCTGGCTCTACGGCCTCTCGACCGAGCGCGAGGCGATGGCCGTGGCCCGCGATTGCCACGCTGCGGCGGCTGCACTGGCTGCGACATCGCGGGAAAAGGCGCATGTCGAGGCACTTGGCCGCCTTGCCAATGGCCACTGGCATGACGCCGGGCGTATCCTTGAGGAACTGACCAGCGAATACCCGCGCGATGCGCTGGCGCTGCAGGCCGGCCACCAGATCGATTTCTTCACCGGCAATGCGCGCATGCTGCGCGACCGCATCGCCCGCGCGCTGCCGGCGTGGAGCGCTGCCATGCCGGGATATCACGCGATGCTGGGCATGCAGGCCTTCGGCTTGGAGGAGATGGGCGAGTATGCCAGGGCCGAAAAGCTCGGCCGTGAAGCGATTGCGCTCGAGCCGCGCGACGGCTGGGCCCAGCATGCTGTGGCGCATGTCATGGAGATGCAAAGCCGCCAGCGCGACGGCATCGCCTGGATGCGCGCCAATACCGACGCCTGGACGAAAGAGAGTTTTCTCCAGGTCCATAACTGGTGGCATCTGGCGCTGTTCCACTACGACCTCGGCGAAACCGACGAGGTGCTCGCCCTGTTCGACGGGCCGATCTATGGCGCACACTCGACGGTCGCGCTCAACATGGTCGATGCCTCGGCGATCTTGTGGCGGCTGCATCTTGGCGGCGTCGATGTCGGCGACCGCTGGGCCATTGTTGCGGCCAACTGGGCGCCGAAAGCCTGCGCCGGCAACTACGCCTTTAACGACGCGCATGCGATGATGGCTTTCGTCGGCGCCGGGCTTGAAGCACCGGCGCGGGCACTGCTTCAGGCGCAGCGCGAGGCGATCGCAGGAGAAGACGACAATGCCGCCTTCACCCGGGATGTCGGCCATCCGGTCACTCTCGCTATCAAGGCTTTCGGCGAGGGCCGCTACGGCGAGACCGTGCGGCTGCTCCAGCCGGTGCGCGCCATTGCCCATCGTTTCGGTGGCAGCCACGCCCAGCGCGACGTTATCGACCTGACGCTGATCGAGGCGGCACTTCGGGCCGGTGACGATGCGCTTGCCGTCACCCTCGCCACCCAGCGGAATGCGGCGCGACCGGCAAGCCCTGTGTCCCAGCTGTTCGTCGAACGCGCGGCATTTCTCGCCCATGGATGACCGAGTTGACCCCGTTTCGCAGTGGTTTGATATTTTTTGCGAGATTCGAAAAAAATAGCCGTGCGGTAGGTTTCGGGCTCCGTATTTTTTGATATGAAACGATGTCCGTCGGAGGAACGGGCCTGAGGCGGGGCCGTTTTCGGACCATGCCGATGAAAATGAGAGGCCGTGGCGCTGAGTTTCTGCGCTTGCCGTCGGGAGGAGCGATCATGTATCTCGGGCTGGATCTCGGCACGTCTGGCGTCAAGGCGCTGCTCATCGACGCCGCGCAGAAGGTCATAGGCTCCGGCCATGGTTCGCTCGACGTGTCGCGGCCGCATCCGGGCTGGTCCGAGCAGGATCCGGCCGACTGGATCCGCGCCACCGAAGATGCCATTGCCGAGCTGAAGGCGGCTTACCCTAGAGAATTCGCTGCCGTTCGCGGCATCGGTCTGTCGGGCCAGATGCATGGCGCTACGCTTATCGACGCAGCCGGAAAGGTGCTTCGCCCCTGCATTCTCTGGAACGATACCCGCAGCCATGCCGAAGCTGCCAGGCTCGACGCTGACCCGCGCTTCCAAGAGATTACCGGCAACATCGTTTTTCCAGGCTTCACCGCGCCCAAGCTGGCCTGGGTGAAGGCCAACGAGCCGGCCATTTTTGCCAAGGTCGCCAAGGTGCTTTTGCCCAAGGATTATCTCCGGCTCTGGCTGTCGGGCGAACACATCTCCGAAATGTCTGATGCCGCCGGCACCGCATGGCTTGATGTTGCGGGGAGACGCTGGTCGTCCGAACTTCTGGCCGCGACCGATCTCGATGAAAGCCACATGCCGCATCTGGTCGAAGGCACCGAACGTGCCGGACAATTGCGCGCCGAACTGGCAGCCAGATGGGGCATGGCACCTTCGGTCGTGATCGCGGGTGGGGCAGGTGACAACGCGGCTTCAGCCTGTGGCATGGGCACAGTTCGGCCGGGCTCGGCCTTCGTGTCGCTCGGCACATCTGGCGTGCTGTTTGCCGCCAACGGCGCTTATCTGCCCAATCCCGAAAGTGCCGTCCACACCTTCTGTCACGCGCTGCCCAACGCCTGGCACCAGATGGGCGTCATCTTGTCGGCGACGGATTCGCTCAACTGGCTGAGCAACATCACAGGCAAGGATGCCGCTGAACTGACGGGCGAGCTTGGCGATGAACTACGTGCGCCCTCGGGCGTCAGCTTCCTGCCCTACCTCTCGGGTGAGCGCACGCCGCATAATGATGCGGCGATCCGTGGTTCGTTCACCGGTCTTGCCCATGAGATCGATCGCGCGGGGATGACACAGGCCGTTCTCGAAGGCGTGGCCTTCGCCTTCCGCGACAGCCTTGAAGCGCTTGAGAAGGCCGGCACCAGGCTGGAACGGGTGACCGCCATCGGCGGCGGCTCGCGCTCGCGCTACTGGCTGAAGGCGATTGCCACCGCACTTGGCGTTCCCGTCGACATTCCCGCCGACGGCGACTTTGGTGCGGCCTTCGGTGCCGCGCGCCTTGGCCTGATCGCGGCGGAAGGGGTCGATCCCTATGCCGTCTGCACGCCACCCGTGACCGCCGAAACCATTGAGCCCGTTGCAGCGCTGTCAGGCGCCTATGACGAGGCCTATCGCCGCTACCGTAGGCTTTATCCAGCGATACGGGGCGTGATGTGAAACCGCCCCCCTCTGGCCTGCCGGCCATCTCCCCCTCAAGGGGGGAGATTAGTCGCGTCGGCGACGGTAACTGGCCTGCAATGCAGCTTTTCGTGGCGGCCCGGCTGGTTACGAAGCTTGAGATTGACGAAGGTGTCAATGACAGCCGATCTCCCCCCTTGAGGGGGAGATGGCCGGCAGGCCAGAGGGGGGTGAAGCCCTATCTGCGGACCTCAGCCCGGCACCTTGTCGAGAAAGCCGGTCACGCGGCTCAGTCGGCCATTTTCGACGACGCCGAAATCGGTGCCTTCGATGACGGCGTCGGCACCATCCGGGCCAAGGCTCCAGGAAAAACGGACATTGTCGCCGAAGCCGTCGACATTGCCCTTGAGCGTGAAGCGGAAGCCCGGGAACTGCGCGTGGACACCCTGGATCAGTGCCGCGACGCCCTGATGGCCGTCGCCCTGCATGACCAGGTCGCGGTACATCACGTCGGCGGTGAACGCAGCTTCCACAAGTCCGGCCCGGCGCGCGGCGTCGGTTTCGTTCCAGGCTGCGATGTAGTTCTGGGCGATGGTGGTGTGGTCGGTCATCTGAGGTCTCCGTCTGACACGTCTTGGTTGACGCAGCCGTTTTGCCACCCGGTTCGACCCAGACCAATTACCGCAGAAGTAATCGAATTCGGAATTTCGCACGCCGCTCCGCAACGGGCGGTTATCGGCACTCATTGAAAGGAGTTCCCATATGAGCACCGGCTATTTCGGCGACATCAAGCCCGTCAGATATGAAGGCCCCGACGGCACCAACCCGCTGGCCTACCGCCATTACAATGCCGATGAGGTGGTGCTCGGCAAACGCCTCGAAGACCATCTGCGCTTTGCCGTCGCTTACTGGCACACCTTCGCCTGGCCGGGTGGCGACCCGTTCGGCGGCCAGACGTTTGACCGCCCCTGGTTTCCAAAAATGGGGTTCGGCGAGACGATGGAGCATGCCAAGCTGAAGGCGGATGTCGCTTTCGAGCTGTTCTCGTTGCTCGGTGTTCCCTATTTCTGCTTCCACGATGCCGATGTCCGTCCCGAGGGCGCGACTTTCTCCGAAAGTGCCGCGCGGCTCGACGAGATCGCCGAGCATTTCGAAGGCAAGATGGCCAAGACCGGCGTCAAGCTGCTTTGGGGCACCGCGAATCTGTTCTCCAACCGGCGCTTCATGTCGGGTGCTGCCACCAATCCCGATCCGGATGTCTTCGCCTACGCAGCCGCAACGGTGAAGCATTGCATCGACGTCACCAAGCGCCTCAAGGGCGAAAACTACGTGCTGTGGGGCGGCCGCGAGGGTTATGAGACGCTGCTCAACACCGACATGGGCCGTGAGCTCGACCAGCTCGGCCGCTTCCTCAATCTGGTCGTCGACTACAAGCACCGCATCGGGTTTACCGGCACGATCCTGATCGAGCCCAAGCCGCAGGAGCCGACCAAGCACCAGTATGACTACGACGTCGCCACCGTCTACGGCTTCCTCAGGAAGTACGGGCTGGAGAACGAGGTGAAGGTCAACATCGAGCAGGGCCACGCCATCCTGGCCGGCCACTCCTTCGAACATGAGCTGGCGACCGCCAATGCGCTGGGCATCTTCGGCTCCATCGACATGAACCGCAACGACTACCAGTCTGGCTGGGACACCGACCAGTTCCCCAACAATGTGCCTGAGATGGCGCTGGCCTATTATCAGGTCCTGCTTGGCGGCGGCTTCAAGACGGGCGGCACCAATTTCGACGCCAAGCTGCGCCGCCAGTCACTCGATCCGGAAGACCTGCTGATCGCCCATGTCGGTGGCATGGACGCCTGCGCGCGCGGCCTAAAGGCGGCGGCGAAGATGATTGAGGACAAGGCGCTGTCTGGCCCGCTCGACGCGCGTTATGCCGGCTGGAATTCGGCCGAAGCCAAGGCGATGCTGGCCGGCCAGCGCACACTCGAAGACATCTCCGCCCGCGTGATCAAGGACGGCATCGAGCCGCAGCCGAAGTCGGGCCGGCAGGAGTATTTGGAAAACGTCGTCAACCGTTACGTTTGATGCCGCAACCAATCGGCGAGGGGGAATCAGCACTTCCCCCTTGCCGCCGTATTGCCTCTTTCTCGCCCTCAAGACGCCCGTCGAATCAGTGACTTACGGCGCATGAGACGGGAACAAAAGACTTTCACCACATATTCCAACGAGCCTGAGATCGACGCCCTGCTTTGCCGGTCGCAGACCGCTTCATTCGTCGATCGCCTGATGGCCCTGCCTCCGCTTATGGAGGCCGAACAGTCAAACGATTGGAGCCGGGCGGTGGCCTCGCGGCTCGAGGCCGTGCTGGCCCAGAGCATGCGCTCGCGCATCGGTTCGGAAAGCCGCGCCGCCTGATCGCTCGCGGTTTGACGAACGAAGCATGGTCCGCCATCCTTCGCCGATGATACGCGCCGTGCTTCTGGACCTTTCCGGCGTCGTCTATGACGGCGACACGCCGATCCCGGGCGCGGTCGATGCTGTGGAGCGGTTGCGGTCAGAAGGCCTGGCCGTTCGCTTCGTCAGCAACACCACACGCTCGCCGCGTACCGCCGTCATCAAGCAGCTTGCTGGCCTTGGCATCGACATCAGCGACGACGAATTGCTGACGCCAGCGCGAGCGGCCGTGGAATGGCTGCGCGATCACGGGTGCTCGCCGCATCTGCTTGTCCATCCCGACCTTGAAGTTGAGTTCGCAGGATTTGAAGGCGGGCCGCGTAAGGCGGTCGTGGTCGGCGATGCCGGCGAGGCCTTTACCTATGCGGCGATGAACACTGCTTTCCGGCAACTTATCGACGGTGCCGAGTTTCTCGCGCTTGCGGTCAACCGCACCTTCAAGGACGCCGATGGCTGGCTCAGCCTCGATGCCGGCGCCTTCGTGGCTGCGTTGGAGTTCGCCAGTGGCCGGCAGGCGACCGTGCTCGGAAAACCGTCGCCGGATTTCTTCCGTGCAGCGCTTGCTGGATTGGATTGTGGGCCCGGCGATGCGGTGATGGTCGGCGACGATGCGGAGAGCGATGTCGCCGGGGCATTGAGGGCAGGGCTTGGGGGCGGGCTGCTGGTGCGTACCGGCAAATATCGTGCCGGAGACGAAGGCCGATTTGCGCCTCATCCGAGCGCTGTCGTCGACGATCTGGCCGCAGCGATAGAGTGGATATTCGCCAAACGGCGTTGAGCGCTGTTTGCTTCGGTCGCATCTAGGATCACCCCCACCCCTAGCCCCTCCCCACAAGGGGGAGGGGGACGATTGTGCCGCGCTACTACCAACATGCCGAATATTTGGCGCTGGGCGACTATGCCGCAAAGGTTCCCCTCCCCCTTGTGGGGAGGGGCTAGGGGTGGGGGTATATGCCGCAAGCAAGCATCCGCATGATCCCTCGCGAGGCCACGACGCTACCCGCGCCGCATCTTCACCGGTGCGGTTCCGAAAGCGCGGGAAAAGCTGCGCGAGAAGGCTGCCGCCGAGGAAAAACCGGTGCGCTCGGCGATCTCTGCCATGCTGACCTTGGTGTCGACCACCAGCCGGCGCGCAGCGCTCAGGCGCAGGCGCAGATAATAGGTGCCTGGCGTCTCGCCGATCGAGACACGAAAGATGCTCTCCAAAGTCCGCGAGGTCACGCCCGCGCGCTTGGCGATCGCCGCGACGGTCAGCGGCTGGTCGACATGCGCCTCCATCAATCGGATCGCTTGCGCCAGACGCGGGTCGTAGCCGTCGAGCCGGCCGAGCGAAACCAGCGGCTGGGCGTCGGTCGCCGCGCGCGACTGGTCGTAGATGAACACACTTGCCACATCGAGTGCCACCGCCATGCCGAGCCGCGAACGCACAAGATGCAGCATCAAGTCGAATGTCGGCGCAGCACCGCCACAGGTGAACACCGGCCCGTCGATGATGTAGCGGTCGGGCCGCACGTCGATTTCGGGAAAGGCGGTGGAAAAATCCTCCATGTCCTCCCAGTGGGTCGTCGCGGCACGGCCTTCGAGCAAACCGGCGCGCGCGACCAGCCATGTGCCGGCCTCGACACCGCCGACGGCGCGGGCGTTCCGTGCCGCCCGGCGTAGGCCGCCGAGCAGCTTGGAGGTGGCGTAGCCTTGCGTGCCGAAGCCGGCGATGACGACGATGACGTCACTTGTGTCGTCAGGATCGAAGGCGCCGCTCACTGCCACCGGCAGGCCGCAGGTGGTGATCGCCGGCTCGCCGGATGTCGAGACCAGACGGAAATCGAACAGCGTCTCGCCAGCAATGCGATTGGCCGCACGCAGCGGGTCGATGGCTGAAGCCACGCACATGATCGATGCGCCAGAGAAGACCAGCATCGTCACCTTGAGCGGCGTGCGCTCGGCGCGAAAGATCGTAGGCTTTTCGCTTTTTGCCATTTTGGTTTCGTAAAGTGCAAAACAGACTTCTGCAAGTCAGGCATGTTGATGGCATATCCGATTGGGAGGAAGTCCGATGCCGCTTGCCATGAACCAGGACGTGTTCATCACTTGTGCTGTGACAGGCTCCGGCGGCACGCAGGACCGCAGCCCGCATGTGCCGCGCTCGCCCAAGCAGATCGCCGACTCCGCCATCGACGCCGCCAAGGCGGGTGCTGCGATCGTGCATTGCCATGTGCGTGACCCTGAAACCGGCAAGCCGCGCCGCGATGTCCATCTCTACCGTGAAGTGACCGAGCGCATCCGCGACGCCAATGTCGATGTCGTGCTGAACCTCACCGCCGGCATGGGCGGCGACATGGTGTTCGGTTCGCCGGAGGCGCCGCTGCCGCTCAAGCAAGCCGGCACCGACATGGGCGGTGCCTCCAATCGCGTCGAGCATGTGCGCCAATGCCTGCCGGAAATCTGCACGCTCGATTGCGGCACCATGAATTTCGCCGAGGCCGATTACGTCATGACCAACACGCCGGGCATGTTGCGTGCCATGGGCGGCATGATGACCGCACTTGGCGTCAAGCCGGAAATCGAGGCTTTCGACACCGGTCATCTGTGGTTTGCCAAGCAGTTGGTCGAGGAAGGCGTGCTCAAGCCCGATGCGCTGGTGCAGCTGTGCATGGGCGTGCCGTGGGGTGCGCCCGACGACCTCAACACCTTCTTGGCGATGGTCAACAACGTGCCTTCGACCTGGAACTGGTCGGCTTTCTCATTGGGCCGCAACCAGATGGCCTATGCGGCAGCCGCGGTGATTGCCGGCGGCAATGTGCGTGTCGGCCTCGAAGACAATCTCTGGCTCGGCAAGGGCGTGCTGGCCACCAACGCCCAGCTAGTCGAGCGCGCGGTGAGCATCGTCGAGAATCTGGGTGCGCGGGTGCTCGGACCGGAAGAGGTTCGCAAGAAGCTCAACCTGACCAAGAGGGCGCCGATTGCGGCGTGATTGGAGATGTCGATCAAGGAGAGGAAGTCGGCATGACCACAGTCAAATTCACCGCGATGAAGGATGGCGACAAGGACGACTATGCGTTCCTCACCGCCCATGAGATCGACTATGCCGCCAAGACCGGCGACCGCCTGCTTGACGCGCTGGTCCAGCTCGACGAGGGATTGTCGGGCTACAAGATCAGCCGTCTCGGCCATTCGCTGCAGGCAGCCACACGCGCCTTTCGCGACGGCGCGGACACCGACTGGATCGCCTGCGCGCTCTTGCACGACATCGGCGATATCTACGCGCCCTACAATCACGACGAATACGCAGCGGCGATCCTGAAACCTTTCGTGCGCGAGCAGTGCGCCTGGGTGGTGGAAAAGCACGGCGACTTCCAGCGCCTCTACTATGCGCATCATCTCGGCGGCAATCGCCACGCGCGCGATAAATTCGCCGGCCATGCCTATTACGACGACTGCGACCAGTTCTGCGAGCGTTGGGACCAGTCGAGCTTCGACCCTGACTACGAAACCTTGCCGATCGCGTTCTTCCGGCCCTTCGTGATCGAGGTCTTCGCCCGCAAGGCATACGATCCTTCCGTCATCCGTGCCGGCGAACGCGTCCCGCTGGTCAATCCTGAAGCAGCCAGAGAGAGAAGCGGAGCGCCCGCATGAGCACCATCACCAAAGCAGCCGCCATCGGTGGCGGGGTCATCGGCGCCGGCTGGGTGGCGCGGCTGCTACTCAATGGCATCGACGTTTCGATTTTCGATCCCGATCCGGAGGCCTCGCGCAAGGTCGGCGAAGTGATGAAGGGCGCGCGACGCGCCTATAAGCAGATGCTTCCAGGCGGCCTGCCCAAGGAGGGAAAGCTGACCTTCGCCAAGACCATCGCGGAAGCGGTGGCGGACGCCGATTTCATCCAGGAAAGCGTGCCTGAAAGGCTCGACCTCAAGCACAAGGTGCTGGCCGAGATCGATTTCCATGCGCCCGCCAACGCCATCGTCGGCTCGTCGACCTCCGGCATCAAGCCGTCCGACATGCAGGTGGCAATGAAGAAGCACCCCGAGCGGCTGGTCGTTGGCCATCCGTTCAACCCTGTCTATCTGCTGCCGATTGTCGAGATCGTCGGCGGCGAGCAGACTTTTCCCGAGGCCATCGAGGTCGCCAAGGAGATCTACGCGTCCATCGGCATGAAGCCGGTGGTCATCCGCAAGGAGATCGAGGCTTTTGTCGGCGACCGCCTTCTCGAAGCCGCCTGGCGCGAGGCGCTGTGGCTGATCAAGGACGGCATCTGCACGGTCGAGGAACTCGACGACATCATGCGCTACGGCTTCGGCCTGCGCTGGGCCCAGATGGGCATGTTCCAGGTGTATCGCGTCGCTGGCGGCGAAGCCGGCATGCGCCATTTCATGGCCCAGTTCGGGCCGTGCCTGAAATGGCCATGGACCAAGCTGATGGATGTGCCCGAGTTCAACGATGAGTTGGTCGACCTGATCGCCACGCAGTCCGACGACCAGTCCGACAAATGGTCGATCCGCGAACTGGAAAAGATCCGCGACGACAATCTTGTCGCGATCATGGATGCGCTGTCGAAGCAGAACAAGGGCAAGGGCTGGGGTGCCGGCGCGCTGTACAAGGACTACACCAAGCAACTGGCGGCGCAGGCCAGGCCCAAGGTCTCGAAGGCCGCCGAAAAGGCAAAGGCAAGCAAGCCGGTGAAGAAGCCGAAGAAGGCAGCTGCCAAGAAGAAGGGCTGAGACGATGCAGTTCGAGCAGGTCGACCCCCACTCCGGTTTGCTGCGCAAACCACCTCTCCCCCGTTCGACGGGGGAGAGGAAGGGTGCCAAGGCTTTGCACGCCGTGCAGTTCGACGGGCAGTCCGGTCGTCCATGCCGTCTGTCCAGCAAGTCCCGAGGTCCCAAGCGGCACGCCGGCCTTCCTCTCCCCCGGGCAGGGGGAGAGGTGGCGCGCGGAGCGCGACGGAGTGGGGGTGATTGCCTGCCGGCGAAGACGTCCGGCACTCTGATCCATGCGAAGAAGGGCTAGCGACATGCATTTCGGTCTGTCCGAGGAACAGCAGCTCATTGTCGACACCACGCGCGCCTTTGTCGAAAACGAGCTTTACCCGCATGAGCGGGAGGTCGAACGCACCGGCCACCTCAGGCGCGAACTGATCGAAGAGATCAAAGCCAAGGCGATCACCGCCGGGCTCTATGCCGCCAACATGCCGGCTGACGTCGGCGGTGCCGGGCTCAATACGCTAACCTGGCTGCTCTACGAAAAGGAGCTTGGCCGCGCCAACTATGCGCTGCACTGGACCTGCGTTGCGCGGCCGTCGAACATCTTGCTCGCCGGTACGCCTGAACAGCGCGAAAAATACCTTTTTCCGTGCATCCGTGGCGAGAAATCGGACTGCCTGGCGATGACCGAGCCGGGCGCCGGCTCCGACCTGCGCGGGATGAAGGCGAGCGCTGTCCAGGACGGCGGCGACTGGGTGCTCAACGGCACCAAGCATTTTATCAGTCACGCCGACATCGCCGACTTTGCCATCGTCTTCATGGCCTCGGGCGAAGAGGATTCGCCACGCGGCAAACGCAAGAAGATCACCGCCTTTTTCGTCGACAAGGGCACGCCGGGGTTCACGGTGCGTGACGGCTATCGCAACGTCTCGCATCGTGGCTACACCAATTCGGTGCTGGAATTCGACGACTGCCGGCTGCCGGGAGCCCAAGTGCTGGGCGAGGTCCACAAGGGCTTCGAGGTTGCCAATTCCTGGCTGGGTGCGACCCGCCTGCAGGTCGGCGCTACTTGTCTCGGGCGTGCAGAACGCGCGCTCGGCCACGCCATCGAATATGCCGCCCAACGCGAGCAGTTCGGCCAGCAGATCGGCAAGTTCCAGGGCGTGTCGTTCAAGCTCGCCGATATGGCGACGGAACTGAAGGCGGCCGAGCTGATGGTCATGGAGGCTGGCTGGAAATACGACCAGGGCACTGTCACCGACCAGGACATGGCGATGGCTAAGCTCAAGGCCACCGAGATGCTGGCCTTCGTCGCCGACGAGGCGATCCAGATCCATGGCGGCATGGGCCTGATGGACGACCTGCCGCTCGAACGCATCTGGCGCGACGCGCGCGTCGAGCGCATCTGGGAAGGCACGTCGGAAATCCAGCGCCACATCATTTCGCGCGCGCTGCTCAGGGCGGTGGGGGGCTAGGCATGTTGGCGCTCTTTCATACCCCCCTCTGGCCTGCCGGCCATCTCCCCCTCAAGGGGGGAGATCAGCCTGCACTTCGTCCTCGACTCATCGCTGCCGTTGCAAGGTGGGCGGCAAGATCGCCACTGCCAATCTCCCCCCTTGAGGGGGAGATGGCCGGCAGGCCAGAGGGGGGCAACGTAGAGCGCCAAGCCTGGCCAGAAAGGCGTCGCACTCATGCATAGGCTCGAACGCCTTCTCCGCCCCAAATCCATCGCCGTATTCGGCGGTTCCCAGGCTGCCGCCGTGGTCAAGCAGTGCCTCAAAATGGGCTTTTCCGGCGACATCTGGCCGGTGCATCCGACCAAGGACGAGGTCGAGGGCATCAGGACTTTCCGCTCGGTCGCTGAGCTGCCATGCGCCCCCGACGCCGCTTTCGTCGGGGTCAACCGCTTTCTCACCATCGAAGTCATCAAGGCGCTTGCCGAGTGTGGCGCCGGCGGGGCGATCTGCTTTGCCTCCGGTTTCCGCGAGGCCGGCAATGACGATGCCGACGGCGAGCGGTTGCAGGTCGAACTGGTCGCGGCCGCCGGTGCCATGCCGGTGATCGGACCCAATTGCTACGGCCTGATCAACTATGCCGACGGCGCGCTGTTGTGGCCCGACCAGCATGGCGGCCAGCGCCTCGCCGCAGGCGCGCGTGGTGCGGCGATCATCACCCAGTCGTCCAACATTGCTTGCAATTTGACCATGCAGAAGCGCGGCCTGCCGGTCGCCTTTCTGATGACGGCGGGCAACCAGGCGCAGACCGGTCTGTCCGAGATGGCGCTGGGCCTGATCGAGGACGAGCGTGTCTCCTGCCTCGGCCTGCACATCGAGGGTTTTGACAAGGTTGCCGGCTTCGAGCGGCTGGCGGCGCGGGCGCGCGAACTCGGCAAGCCCATTGTCGCCATGAAAGTCGGCCGCTCCGAACAGGCGCGGGCGGCGACCATCTCGCACACCGCCTCGCTTGCCGGCTCGGATGCCGCATCCGACGCCTTCCTCAAGCGCCTCGGTATCGCGCGCGTCGACACCATCCCGTCATTCATCGAGACGCTGAAGCTGCTGCACGCGCTCGGCCCGTTGCCTGGCCGCAGGTTGTCGTCGATGAGCTGTTCGGGCGGCGAGGCGTCCGTCATGGCCGACAGCGTCGAGGGCAGGCGGCTCAGCTTTCCCGCGCTCACGCCGGATCACTACGCCAAGGTAAAATCGACGCTCGGCGCCTTCGTCGCGGTCGCCAATCCGCTCGACTACCACACATTCATCTGGAACGACGAACCGGCGATGACGGCGACTTTCACGGCGATGGTGTCAGATAGCTTCGATCTCAACATGCTGGTGCTCGACTTTCCGCGCAACGACCGCTGCTCGGACGCCGACTGGTGGCCGACGGTGCGGGCGTTCGAAACGGCACTGAAGGCCAATTCCGCGCGCGGTGCGGTGGTGGCGTCGATGTTGGAGAACCTGACGGAAGCGCACGCAACCGAGCTGTTTCGACGTGGCATCGTGCCATTGCAGGGCATTGCCGAGGCGATGGACGCGGCGGAGGCGGCGGCGTTTGTGGGAGAGGCTTGGGCGAAGCCGGTTGCTGCGAGGGTGAGCGCGAGTTCGCCCCCCTCTGGCCTGCCGCCCATCTCCCCCTCAAGGGGGGAGATCATTCGCGTCTGTGACGGCGCCTTTTCCGTGACCGCAGAGGCTGTTGGAACGACATCTCAGATTGGCCAGGGCGTGGATGCGGGCCTGATCTCCCCCCTTGAGGGGGAGATGGCCGGCAGGCCAGAGGGGGGTGTTTCGCGCAAAACCCTCGACGAAGCCGCCGCCAAATCGCTGCTGCGTGAGGCGGGTCTCGCGGTGCCAGCCGGACGTCGCGCGGCGACCGTTGCAGAAGCGATCGAGGCCGCCGACGTGCTCGGCCACCCTGTCGCGCTCAAGGCGCTGGGTGTTGCCCACAAGAGCGAGCTGGGCGCGGTGCGGCTCAACCTGAAGAATGCCGAGGAAGTGGGATCGGCGGCGGCGGATCTGCTGCCGCTCGGTCACGGCCTCTATGTAGAGAAGATGGTCACAGGCGGCATTGCCGAACTGATCGTCGGTGTCGTCAGCGATCAGCTATTCGGGCCGGTCATGACCATTGGAACAGGCGGCGTTCTGGTCGAGTTGCTGAAGGACAGCGCGACGCTGCTTTTGCCGGCGTCGCGTTCCGAGATCGAGGCTGCGCTGCGCGGCCTGAAAATGTTCCCGCTGCTCGATGGCTATCGCGGCAGGCCCAAGGCCGACCTCGATGCGGCAATCCAGGCGATTGTCGGCATCGCCGCTTTCGTTTCGGCCCATGCCGAGGTGATCGAGGAACTCGACATCAATCCGCTGATCGTCTGTGGCAAGGGTCAGGGCGCCTGGATCGCCGATGCGCTGCTGGTTGTTTCCTCCCCCCTTGAGGGGGAGGTGGCCGCGAAGCGGCCAGAGGGGGTAGCCTCAGAGGGCACCGCCGCGACGTCGAACACTGCCGCAACGACCCCACCCGTCCGAACTTCGTTCGGACACCCTCCCCTCAAGGGGGAGGGGACCGCCAGCGCAGGAGAGTGAACATGTCCGACGTTGTCAAAACCCGCCGCGAAGGTGTGATCCTCGAAGTCACGCTCGACCGGCCCAAGGCCAATGCGATCGACCTCAAGACCTCTCGCGAAATGGGCGAGACCTTCAAGGCATTCCGCGACGACCCTGCGCTGCGGGTCGCCATCGTCAAAACCGCAGGCGACAAGTTCTTCTCGGCCGGTTGGGATCTCAAGGCGGCTGCCAATGGCGATGCGGTCGATGGGGATTACGGTGTCGGCGGTTTCGCAGGCCTGCAGGAACTGCGCGACATGAACAAGCCGGTGATCGCTTGCGTCAACGGCATGGCTGTCGGTGGCGGCTTCGAACTGGCGTTGTCCTGCGACCTGATCTACGCCTCCGAACATTCGAGTTTCGCGCTGCCCGAGATCAAGGCCGGTACGCTGGCCGATGCCGCGACGATCAAGCTGCCCAAGCGCATCCCCTACCATGTCGCCATGGACCTGCTGCTCACCGGGCGCTGGATGGACGTTGCCGAGGCGCATCGCTGGGGCCTGGTCAACGAGGTGCTGCCCGCCGACAAGCTCGAGGATCGGGTCTGGGAGATCGCGCGCCTGCTCGCCGGGGGACCTCCGCTGGTCTTCGCCGCGATCAAGGAAGTGGCGCGAGCGGCTGAGGTGATGGGTTTCCAGGAGACGATGAACCGCATCACCAAACGGCAATTCCCGACAGTCGACGAACTTTATGCCTCTGACGACAACCTTGAAGGCTTTCGCGCGTTTGCCGAGAAACGCGACCCGGTGTGGAAGGGGAAGTGAGGCCTTTGCGGAGATGATGGTGCTCTTACACGCCCCCCTCTGGCCTGCCGGCCATCTCCCCCACAAGGGGGGAGATTGGCTGTCACCTCCATTTTCGCCAATCGCCAAAATTGCAACTGGAGCGCTGCCCAAGAAACTGCTGATCTCCCCCCTTGTGGGGGAGATGGCCGGCAGGCCAGAGGGGGGCGACGTCGGGCGCGGCCTCAACCGGGGCGCGCTCCCATGACCGACTACACAAAACTCATCGACGCCGAGACCTGGGCCTTCATCGAGCGGACCAATTCCTATTATCCGCCCGACACGATCGACTACACCATCACCCAGCAGCGCGAGATCTATGATCGGATGTGCGGCGAGTTTTTCGTCGGCTACCCCGAAGGCGTCGTGGCTGAGACGACGGCCATTGCCACGCCGACACACAAAATCCCCATCCGCATCTACCGCCTGACCGGTAAGAAGCCGGAGGCGGTGGTGGTCTATTTCCACGGTGGCGGCTTCATTCTCGGCGGACTCGACAGCCATGATGATGTCTGCGCCGAACTGTGCGGGCGCACCGGCTACAATGTGATTTCGGTCGACTACCGTCTGGCGCCCGAGCATCGCCACCCCGCAGCCTTTGACGATGCGATACGCGCCTTCGAATGGGCGACGGATGAATACGACCTGCCCAACGTGCTTGCCGGCGACAGTGCCGGCGGCAATCTCGCCGCCGCTGTCAGCCATGCCACGCGCGGCCATATGCGTAAGCCCGCTGGCCAGGTGCTGATCTATCCCGGCCTCGGCGGTGACCAGTCGCGCGGTTCTTACGTCCAGCATGCCGATGCGCCGATGCTGACCATGCGCGATCTTCATTTTTACAAGGATATCCGCACCGGCGGCGAAGACCGCACTGGCGACATCACCATGACGCCGCTCGCCGATGGCGATTTCGCCAACCTGCCGCCAACGGTAATCGTCACCGCCGAATGCGATCCGCTGTCATCGGACGGCGAGGCCTATGGCGAGCGCGTGATTGCCGCCGAAGGTCGTGCCTTCTGGCACGAGGAGCCTGGGCTGGTGCATGGCTACCTCCGCGCCCGCCATACCGTTAGCCGCGCCCGCGAAAGCTTCGCCAGGATCGTCGATGCGGTCGCTGTGCTCGGACGAGGGGAATGGGTTTGGTGAGCGCCCGGTCTACTGGTTGAGGCGCGCGCTGATATCCATGCGCTGATGAAGAATACGGACCACATCGATCGCTTCGCCTACGACGCGATAGACGATGAAGTGGGAGCCGACGCTCACCTTGTGGTAGCCGGCGCGAATATCGGCGAGCGAGCGACCCTTATGTCGACCCGTGGCAAGATCCATGCATGAAGCGTGAATCCGCAGGACGTACTCGTCGGCCTGATCTGCGTTCCAGGTTTCGGCGGTGTAGCGCCAGATCTGCTCGAGATCCGCTTCGGCTGCCGGAGAAAAGATCAGCCGCTTAGCGGCCATGGCCGGCGCGCATCCGGCCAAGGAAACTCTCGATATCGAGCGGACTGGACGGCCCGCTTTCCTCACCTTCGATGATCGCCGCGCGCAGTTGGGCCACCTGTAGCTCGTGCTCTTCAAGCAGCCTCAAGCCGGCGCGGATGACCTCGCTGGCCGAGCTGTAGCGACCATCCTCTACCTGCTGGTCGACGAACTGGGAGAAATGCTGGCCAAGGGAAATGGACGTGTTTTTGTTCATGCGGCAATAATACCAAAAATTGGTATTATTGCCAACAAGTTCAATTCCCAGCGCTTTCCATCCTCCGGCCCTTGATCGCTTTTTCCAGCCAGCCGATTTCCATTTCCGGCACCGACGACAACAGCAGGTCCGTGTAGGCGTCGAAAGGCGGCTTCAGCACCTCGGATTTCGGCCCGTAGCGTACGACCTCGCCGCGATACATCACAGCGATGGAATCGGCGATCGACTTCACAGTCGCCAGATCATGGGTGATGAAGAGATAGGCGACGCCTTCCTCCGCCTGCAGGTCGAGCAAAAGCTTGAGGATGCCGTTGGCGACCAGCGGGTCGAGCGCGCTCGTCACCTCGTCGCAGATGATCAGCCTGGGCTTGGCGGCGAGCGCACGAGCAATGCAGACGCGCTGCTTCTGCCCGCCTGAAAGTTCGGCCGGATAGCGGTCGGCAAAGCCGCGTCCCATCTCGATCTTGTCGAGCAGTTCGGCGACGCGCTTGTCGCGCTCGGAGCCGCCCATCCCGAAGTAAAACTCCAGGGGCCGGCCGATAATGGTGCCCACGGTCTGGCGCGGGTTCATCGCCACGTCGGCCATCTGGTAGATCATCTGCAACTCGCGCAGGTCGTCACGGCTACGGTCGGCGAGGCGATTGGAAAGCGTGCGGCCGGCAAAGGTGATGCTGCCTTGCTCGGGCGGCAACAGGCCGGTGATAGCGCGCGCCAGCGTCGACTTGCCCGAACCGGATTCGCCAACCACGGCCAGCGTCTGGCCGGGCAGGATGTCGACGGAGACGTTTTTCAACACCTTGATCTTGCCGCCGCCATAGGCGGCCGTGATGTTCTTGACCGACAGGAAGGGGGCCGCGCCCGGCTTTTTTTCCTCGTGTTCGATCTCGTGCACCGACACCAGCGCGCTGGTGTATTCCTGGCGCGGTTCCTTGATGATCTGGCGCGTGCCGCCCCATTCGACCAGCTTGCCGTGCCTCAGCACCATGATCTCGTCGGAGACCTGGGCGACCACGGCGAGGTCGTGGCTGATGTAGAGTGCTGCCACGCCCGTGTCGCGGATGGCTTCCTTGATGGCGGCCAGCACGTCGATCTGGGTGGTGACGTCGAGCGCGGTCGTCGGCTCGTCGAAGACGATCAGGTCGGGCTCTGAGCACAGCGCCATCGCCGTCATGACGCGCTGGAGCTGGCCGCCAGAAACCTGATGCGGAAAACGCTTGCCGATGTTTTCGGGATCGGGAAGGCTGAGCTTCCTGAACAGCGTAACCGCGCGTTTTTCGGCTTCAGCACGGCTCGCAACGCCGTGCAGGATCGAGGCTTCCACCACCTGGTCCATCAGCCGATGCGCGGGGTTGAAGGCGGCGGCCGCCGACTGCGCGACGTAGCAGACCTCGCGCCCACGAAGCGCACGGATGCCTTGCGTGCCACCCTTGCGGATGTCGCGCCCGTTGAGAATGATCTCGCCGCCCGTGATCTTCACCCCGCCACGGCCATAGGCCATGGATGAGAGCCCGATCGTCGACTTGCCGGCACCTGATTCACCGATAAGGCCGAGTACCTTGCCCTTCTTCAGCGACAGCGAGACGTCATGGACCAGCGTGATGGTGCGCGGCGCTTCGCCGGGGGGGTAGACCTTGGCCTCGATCCTGAGGTTGCGGATGTCGAGCAAGGTCTCGTAGCCGTTCGCAGGCGACTTAGCCATTGCCGCGCCCTCCCTTGAGATCGGTGGTGCGGTTGAGCACCCAGTCTGCGACGAGGTTGACGGAGATGGCGAGAATAGAAATCGCCGCCGCCGGGATCAGGGCTGCCGGAATGCCGAAGACGATGCCGTCCTTGTTTTCCTTGACCATGCCGCCCCAGTCGGCGTCCGGCGGCTGGACGCCGAGCCCGAGGAAAGAAAGGGCGGACAAAAACAGCACCGCATAGATGAAGCGCAGGCCGAGTTCGGACACCAGCGGCGACAGCGCGTTGGGCAGGATCTCGCGGAAGATGATCCAGCCCTTGCCTTCGCCGCGCAGCTTGGCGGCCTCGACGAAATCCATGACATTGATGTCGACGGCGACAGCACGCGACAGGCGGTAGACTCGGGTCGAGTCGAGGATGCCCATGACCAGGATCAGCGTCACCAGCGTCGAAGGCAGCACCGACAAAACGACGAGCGCGAAGATCAGCGTCGGGATCGCCATCAGCAGGTCGACGAAGCGCGACATGCCTGCGTCGAACCAGCCACCGACGACGGCGGCGGTGAAGCCCAGGATCGCGCCGAGCGAGAAGGACAAGGCTGTCGCCAGCACGGCAATGAAGATCGTCGTGCGTGCGCCGTAGATCATGCGCGACAGCAGATCGCGGCCGAGATTGTCGGTGCCAAGCAGGAACTTGCTCGACATCGGCGCCCAGACATCGCCGACGATTTCGCCGAGGCCGTAAGGTGCGATCAACGGCGCGAAGACCGCCGCGATCAGGAAAAGCGTCGTCAGGATCAGGCCGATCCAGGCGGTGATGGGGATGCGTTTCAGATCAAGCATGACGCGCCCCTCATTTCGGATGCCTAAGGCGCGGATTGGCGATGATGGCGGCGATGTCGGCGATGATGTTGAGACCGATATAGACCGCAGCGAAGATCAGCCCCACCGCCTGCACCACCGGCACGTCGCGCTTGGCGACATGGTCGACAAGATATTGGCCCATGCCGGGGTAGACGAAGATCACCTCGATGACGACGACGCCGACGACGAGGAAGGCGAGGTTGAGCATGACGACGTTGATGATCGGGGCGATGGCATTGGGGAATGCGTGCTTGCGGATGATGTTGAAGGGCGAAAGTCCCTTGAGTTCGGCCGTTTCGATATAGGCAGACTGCATGACGTTGAGGATCGCCGCGCGCGTCATGCGCATCATGTGGGCGAGCACGACAAGGGTCAGTGCCGTTGCCGGCAAGGCGATCGCCTTCATGCGTTCGAGAAACGGCATGCCGTCATAGACGGTGGAGATGCCGGGGAATATCTGCCACTTCACGGCGAAGAAATAGACGAGCAGATAGCCGACGAAGAATTCGGGCAGCGAGGTCGAGGCAAGTGCCAGGCCAGAGATGGTCTTGTCGATCCAGCCATTGCGGTAACGCACGGCAAGCAGGCCAAGGATGATGGCCAGGGGAATGGAAACAACGGCCGCCCAGAAGGCGAGAAACAGCGTGTTCCAGAGGCGTCCGCCGATGGCGTGCGCGATGTCCTGCCGGCTCGACAGAGCGGTGCCGAGATCGCCGGTCAAAACCCCGCCGAGCCATCTGAAGTACCTGATGTAGGCCGGATCGTTGAGGCCGAGTTCCTGGCGCAGATTGGCGAGCGCCTGCGGCGTTGCCGACTGGCCGAGGATGGATTGGGCGACGTCGCCGGGCAGGATTTGCGTGCCGGCGAAGATCAGGACCGAAACGGCCAGAAGCAGGAGCAGGCCCAGCGCGATGCGCTGGGCTATCAGTCTCAGGATTGGATTGGACATGCGGACAACACCGTTGTCACGCGTTGAGCCAGCATTTGGACAGCGCGTAGCCGCCCATCATCTCCTGGTTGCCGTCGGGGACCCAGCCACCGACCTTGGCGCTGGTGGCGTCGATGAAATCGTTGAACATCGGCGTGATGACACCGCCTTCGTCGCGCACGATCTGGCCCATGTCGGCGTAAAGCTTCTTGCGCTTGTCCTTGTCGAGTTCGGAGCGCGCCGCAAACAGCATCTTGTCGAAATCGTCGCGGAAAAAGCGCGTGTCGTTCCAGTCGGCCTTGGAATAATAGGCGGTCGAATACATCTGATCCTGGGTCGGACGCCCGCCCCAATAGGAGGCCGAGAAAGGCTGCTTGTTCCAGACTTCCGACCAGTAGCCGTCGCCCGGCTCGCGCTTGACCTCGAGCGTGATGCCGGCCTTTGCGGCACTTTGCTGATAGAGCTGGGCGGCATCGACTGCGCCAGGGAAGGCAACGTCTGAGGTGCGCAGAAGCACCGAGCCGGAATGGCCTGATTTCTTGTAGTGGAACGCCGCCTTGTCCGGATCATATTTGCGCTGCTCCATCTCGGTGAACAGCGGATAGGCCTTGTTGATCGGCGTGTCGTTGCCGACCGAGCCATAGCCCATCAGGATCTTCTGCAGCATCTCCTCGCGGTCGAGCGCGTATTTCAGCGCGAGCCTGAGGTCGTTGTTGTCGAAGGGCGCTGTGTTGCAATGGGCTATGAAGACGTAGTGGCCACGGCCAGCGACGTTGCGGATGACCACGCCGGGCACGCGCTTGATCAGATCGACGATCTTGGGCTCGACGCGGTTGATGATGTCGACCTGGCCGCCTTGCAGCGCCGACGTGCGAGCGGTGGCGTCATTGATCACGATGATCTCGATCTGGTCGGCGAAGCCGCGGTCGTCGCGCCAGTAATTGGCGAATTTCTCGCCGCCGAGCCGCACGCCGGCTTCGTTGACGGTGACCTTGTAGGGGCCGGTACCGATGCCCGCGTCCGGCTTGTCCTTGCCACCATTGGGCTGGATCATCAGGTGATAGTCGTCGAGCAGGAAGGGCAGGTCGGCGTTGGCATCCTTCAGGGTGAAGACGACGTTTTGGCCGTCGGCCTTGACCGAGGCAATGCCGCCCATCAGGCCGAGCGCACCGGATTTCGCCTTTTCATCGGAATGGCGTTCCATGGTCGCCACGACGTCGGCCGGGGTCATTTCCTTGCCGTTGTGGAACTGCACGCCCTTGCGGATCTTGAAGGTCCAGACCTTGGCGTCGTCGGATGCGCCCCATTCCTCGGCGAGCGCCGGTTTCGGCTCGCCCTCGGGCGAAATCTGCACCAGCTGCTCGGCCCACTGGCGGCCGAAGAAGTAAGGCACCTGGCTCGACCATGAGGCGGGATCGAGGCTGTCGGTGGCCGCACCACCTTGCATGCCGGCGCGCAGGATGCCGCCCTTGACGGGGCCTTCCGCCTTGGCGGCGCTCGCCAGCAGGGAGTTGGCAAAGGTTGCCGCGACGCCCAGGGCCGCGGCGCGGCCGAGGAAATCGCGGCGGCTCAACTTGCCCGCAGCTACGCTACGGCTCAAGAACTCAAGTTCATTCGACATTGGCAAGGTTCCTCACTCTGGCGGTCGTTATTGCTCGACTTCTGGCAGCAATATTGACCGTAACGTAAGGGAATGGGCAAGGCCGAATGCGACATGATGTGGCGCAATCGTCATGTCGCATCTGGGCCAATGGCCCAGGATGTCAGATGTGGTCGCGCGGAACGATTTCGTTGAAATCGCGCTGGAAAATCAGTTTTTCGCCCTCATAGGCCTCGATCCGGCCGGTGAGGTGGAAATTTTTCCCATCCGAGCGCATGGCGGTGAATGCTTCGGTCCTGATCGCCCAGTCGTTTCTGGACAAGGTCTGTGTCCAGTGGGTTTCGCCATGGGCCGAGAGCGGGTTTTTCGGATCGATGGTCCAGAGCTCGCGGGCGATCTCGCCGGTGACAAGGCCGTGGTCCATGTCGCGGATTTCGCCGAAGTCGTCGACGATGCGCAGGCTGACCGTGCTTGTCTTTTCATCATGCTCGACAACGCGGCTGTTCGAGCTTTCGCGCAACGTTTCGGTCTGCCACGGCGTTGCCGCTTCCGGTTCGGCGAAGCGCCATTCGTCGTCGCCGCTGCCCGACGACGGGCGCACCGGCAGGTCGATGGCGCCTTCATGGAGCTTGAGCGTCACCTCTTCAGGCGAGGGCCAGACAAGCGGCCAGTAGGTTGACGATATGGCGACGCGCAAGCGGTTGCCCTTGGCGACGCGGTAGGCGATGTCGTCAAGCTTGAGGACGATCTCCATCACCTCGTCGGGGGCCACGCGCTCAGGGAATTCGTGGCCATTGCGATGGGTGAGGTTGAGCACACCATAGGTGATGCGGGTCGAGGCGCCGTCCGGCTGGACGTCGCACAGGCGCACGGCCACCATGCCATGCCTGCGGTTTGCCGAAAGCTTCAGCCGGATGATGGGGCCGCCGACGACATCGAGCGGAGCGTCGAGCGGGGCACTGTCGAAGCAGGCTGATTTTCCATCGTCGACGCGCTGGTCGCCGGGCAATTCAGGGCCGAGCCAGATGGCGCAATATTCGCCGCCCGCCATGCCGCAATCCTGCGGCGAGTTGATCGCGACAGATTCTCCGAGACTACCGGCTTCGGCTAGCTTGCCGCCCGCGCCGAGCGAAAGGCGCTTCGCAGCGATGTTCGGCGACGGCCATTTCTGCTCGGCGATCCAGCGGCCCTGGCGTTCGAGATACCAGTCGCGCGGCGGCTCGGAATCCATCACATAAAGCCGCATCGCCGGGTCGTTCTCGACACCGGTGTCGATGCCTTTCAGCCAGCGGTCCCACCAGCGCCGGGCTTCCTGCAGGAAGCCGATGGCAGGCTTTGGTACGGCGAAATGCGGGTATTTGTGGACCCATGGCCCGACGATGCCCTTGACCGGCGATTGCACGCCTTCGACCAGCCGCGACACCGTATTCTTGTAGGCGTCGCCCCAGCCGCCGACAGCCAGCACGGCCGCCTTGATCGCTGGAAAATCCTCGCAGACCGAGCCGCGTTTCCAGTAGGCGTCGCGGGTCTGGTGCTTGAGCCAGAGCGCAGGCAGGAACGGCTCGTTCTGCAGCCGGTCGAGCCACATGTCGCGCCATTTGTCGCCGACCAGCGCCGGGTCCGGCGGCCGCGACGAATAGGACAGCATGGTGGCGCCCCAGCCCATGTTCTCGTTGAGCAGCAGGCCACCCTTGTAGTGAATGTCGTCGGCATAGCGGTCGTCGGTCGAGCACAAGGTGATGACAGCCTTCAGCGCCGGCGGCTGCTTGGCCGCCACCTGCAGGCCGTTGAAGCCGCCCCAGGAAATGCCCATCATGCCGACATTGCCGTTGCACCAGGGCTGCGCCGCTGCCCAGGCGATCACGTCGCAAGCGTCCTGCCATTCCTGTTCGGAGTATTCGTCCTCCATCAGCCCTTCGGAATCGCCGTTGCCGCGCATGTCGACACGAATGCAGGCGTAGCCGTGGCCGGCGAAAAAGGGATGCGTGAGGTTGTCGCGCGCCGTGGTGCCGTCGCGCTTGCGGTAGGGCAGGTGTTCCAGAATGACAGGCACCGGGTCCTGGTCGGCATCGACGGGCATCCACACCCTTGCCGACAGCCGGCAGCCGTCGGGCATGATGATGCCCATGTCGGGGAACTCAACGATGTCGCGCGGAAACTCGGTGATGGTTTTCATGGCAGCAGTCCGATGCTTGGTCACACCATTTGTGCACACTGACATTGCCGCTGGCTAGCATGGAAACGCCATCAGCGGCCGCAATGCACGGCAACTTGAAAAGACCTGTTAAAGGTACTAATTACAGTGCCAGCAACACGACGAGGTCGCCATGCCGCATTCCGTTCTAGCAGAAGTCACGGCCAGCGTTTCGGAACTGAAGAAGAACCCGATGGGCACCGTTGCCGCCGGCGAGGGTTTTCCCGTCGCCATCCTCAACCGCAACGAGCCCGCCTTTTATTGCGTTCCCGCCAAGGCGTTCGAAGCGATGATGGAGCGGCTCGAGGATATCGAACTCAACGCCATCGCAGATGCGCGCAAGGGCGAGAAGCGGATCCGGGTCGACCTGGATGAGCTATGAGGTCGAATTCCTCGAATCGGCCTTGAAGGAATGGAAACGGCTCGACGCCAACACGCGCGAGCAATTTCGCAAGAAGCTGAAAGAGCGCTGCGAAAACCCGCGCGTTCCCTCAGCCAAGCTGCACGGCGCCAAGGATCGCTACAAGATCAAGCTCAGAAATGCCGGATATCGGCTCGTCTACGAGGTTGAAGATGCGCGCGTGGTTGTGCTCGTCATAGCCATAGGCCGGCGTGACCGGATGGAGGTCTACGCCGCAGCTGCCAGGCGCTGATAGGTCAATTCAGCGGAATGTCGTTGTCGCTCTTGTTGGCCTGGTAGGCGCCCGACATCTCGTCATAGCGTGCTGAAATCTTTGCGATGCGCGCTTCCAGACGCTTGCGGTCGGGCTCCGGCAGTTCGCGCACCAGTTTGCGCAGCGAATAGCTCTTCCAATAGGCGTTTTCGGCGTTGTAGCCGCCTGGCTCCAGCGTGAAGACCTCTTTCAGGATCTTCAAATCGTGCGGAATGGCGAAGCTGTCGCGCGAATCCTCGTGGCTGAACAGATAGTAGAAATTGTCGAAGCCGGCCCAGGTGATGGCCGACAGGCACAACGAGCAGGGCTCGTGCGTCGACAGGAAGATGCAATCCCTGGTCTCTGGCCGGTCAGCTTTGGGCATTTCGTAGAAGCGCTTCAGGCAGTGCATCTCACCGTGCCAGAGCGGATTTTCGATCTCGTTGTTGGTCTCGGCGAGCACGAGCGAACGGTCGCCTTTGTTCAGGAGTGCCGCACCAAACAGCTTGTTGCCCTTGGCCACGCCTTCGGCGGTCTTGGGCACGATGTCGTCTTCGATGACGTCGAACAGGCGCTCGATCAGGGAAAGCTCGGCCATGATGTCAAAACCCTTCGGGCAGGACGATTTCGTAAGGATGCGAGAAGTGGAATTCTTCGAGATTGGAACCTGTGCCGCCACGATCGACGACGACAAAATCCTGGTTCTCGCCGATCGGCGTCAGCACGCCGTGCCACAGATTGCGGGGGTAGTTCACGCCCTGTCCGGGCGAAGTGATGAAGGCATGCGGCTCGCCGGGGCCGTCGCCGATGTCGTGGCAGACGACGACGAGATAGGGGCGCGGCGACAGCGGAATGAAGGCCTGGCTGCCGAACGGGTGGCGCTCGACCATCGAGAGCTTCAGCGGGAACGGATAGGGCGTGCCCTTGAAGATGTTGATGATGACATGGCCGTCAGGTCCCGCAGCCTCGGCGCGAGCGAGCGCATGGTAGCGCTCGCATTTGCCGGCATTGATCGGGTAGTGGCTGTCGCAGTTGGTGTCGATGACCTCGCCGAATTCGGCGAAGTTCTCCCGCGTCAGAGGCCTGGCCACGATCCGCTTCATCTCGCCTGACATTGCCCGGAACTCAGCCGCGGCGCGGGGCGGCAAATGTCCCCAGCTGCATGTGGCGGTTGACGTCCTTGTAGAGCAGGTAGCGGAACTTGCCGGGTCCGCCGGCATAGCAGGCCTGCGGGCAGAAGGCACGCAGCCACATGAAGTCGCCGGCCTCCACCTCGACCCAGTCATTGTTCAGCCGGTACACCGCCTTGCCTTCCAGCACATAGAGACCGTGCTCCATGACGTGGGTTTCGGGGAACGGGATGATCCCGCCCGGCTCGAAGGTCACCACCGTGACATGCATGTCGTGGCGCAGATCGTTGGGGTCGACAAAGCGGGTCGTTGCCCATCTGCCGTCCGTGTCTGGCATGGCGTTGGGCTCGACGTCGTTGTCGTTGAGGAACAGCGGATCGGGCGCATCGAGACCGTCGACATATTCGTAGGCCTTGCGGATCCAGTGGAAGCGCGTGACCTCCTTGCCGGAATTGCGCACTGTCCATTTGCTGGCCGGCGGCAGATAGGCGTAGCCGCCTGGCGTCAGCACATGGTTCTTGCCGGCAATGGTCACTGTCACTTCGCCTTCGACGACGAAGAACACGCCTTCAGCGCCGATATCCGGTTCCGGCCGGTCGCTGCCGCCGCCCGGCTGAACTTCCATGATGTATTGCGAGAAGGTCTCGGCGAATCCCGACAACGGACGCGCGATGACCCACAGCCGCGTGCCGTCCCAATGCGGCAGGAAGCTGGTGACGATGTCAGAGAACTCGCGCTTGGGGATCACCGCATAGGCTTCGGTGAAGACGGCGCGGTCGGTGATCAGGTCGGTCTGGGGCGGCAAGCCGCCTTTCGGAGCGTAATAGGAGCGGTGTGCCATGGTCTCTTAGCTTGGAAGGAGGTCGTGAAGTCGGTACCAGGCGATGCGTTCCACCTGCTTGCAGGCGGTGGGGAATTCCTGGTCGCGGTTGTTGGCGATGCGGGTCTCGAACGCCTTCAATATGCTTGCCTTGTCATTGTCGCGTACGGCGATGATGAAGGGGAAGCCGAATTTCTGGACGTAAGTGGCGTTGAGTTCGGTGAAGCGGGCGCGCTCGGCGTCGGTCAGCGCGTCGAGCCCGGCGGAAGCCTGCTCCTTCGTCGACTCTTCCGTCAGGCGCTTGGCCTGGGCCAGCTTGCCGGCAAGGTCGGGGTGGGCGGTGAGCACGCCGAGGCGTTCGGTTTCGCTTGCCGAGCGGAAAGCGCGGCACAGCGCGTTGTGCAGGCCGCCAGCACTGTCATGGGCCGGTCCGAGCTCCAGTTCGAAAGCGCGTTCGGCGATCCAAGGAGAATGCTCGAAGATTGAGCCGAAGCGCTGCACGAATTCGTCGCGGCCCATGCGCGAAGGGCGCAGCGCCTGCGGCTGATAGGGATGGTTGTCTCGCCAGTGCGCGGCGATGTCCTGGCGGCGGGCGAGCCAGACCTTGTCGTGGCCCTGCACATATTCGATGAAACGGCGCAGCGCTTCGGCACGTCCGGGGCGGCCGACGAGGCGGCAGTGGAGGCCGATGCTCATCATGCGCGGCCGGCCGGCGGCACCTTCGCGATAGAGCGTGTCGAAGCTGTCCTTGAGATAGGCGTAGAACTGGTCGCCCGAATTGAAGCCTTGGGCGGTGGCAAAACGCATGTCGTTGGCGTCGAGCGTATAGGGGATGACCAGTTGCGGGGGAATCGCGTTGCCATGGCCGTCATGGTCGAGCCAGTAGGGCAATTCGTCGTCATAGGTGTCGGAAATCCATTCGAAGCCGCCTTCGGCAGCGGCGAGGCGAACCGAATAGACCGAGGTGCGGCCGAGATAGAGGCCCTTGGGGCGTTCGCCGACGACTTCGGTATGCAGGCGAATCGCTTCGAGGAGATCAGCGCGTTCGACGGCTTCGTCGTGGTCGCGGTAATCGATCCAACGCAGGCCGTGCGAGGCGATTTCCCAGTCGGCATCCTGCATTGCCGCGACATGGTCGGGCGAACGGGCAAGGGCGGTCGCCACGCCGTAGACTGTCACCGGCACATTGGCCTCGGTGAACATGCGATGCAGCCGCCAGAAGCCGGCGCGGGCGCCGTATTCATAGATCGATTCCATGTTCCAGTGGCGCTTGCCGGGCCATGGGGCTGCGCCCATGACTTCGGACAAAAACGCTTCTGACGCGGCGTCGCCATGCAGAATGTTGTTTTCGCCGCCTTCTTCGTAGTTGACCACGAACTGCACGCAGACATTCGCATTGCCTGGCCATTGCGGGTGGGGTGGATTGGCGCCGTAGCCGCGCATGTCTCTTACGTAACGCATGGTCCCTCGAAAGTCGGTCTCTTGCCGGGCACTTGAGCAGAATAGCGAAAGGAGCGGCAGACATTCCCTCGAAAAAATTTGAAAGTCTTTTTGTAGTGCTCTGCTCGACCACACCTTATGCAATGGCCTTAAATGGCGCAAAATCTATAGTGATGGCGCGTATCGCCAATAGGGAGAGCGAATGACAAAGGCCGAAGGCGGACGCCTCACCACCCATGTCCTTGATACTGCCACCGGAAAGCCTGCCGAGGGGCTGTCGATTTCGCTGTTTCGAATCGAAGGCGACGTGCGGACCCTGCTCAAGAAAGTCGCCACCAATGCCGACGGACGCTGCGACGCGCCGCTGCTGATCGGCGACGAATTCCTGACCGGCGAATATGAGCTGGTCTTTGCCGCCGGCGATTATCTACGCGGGCTGGGCAGCGATCTGCCCAAGCCGGCTTTCCTCGACATCGTGCCGATCCGCTTTGGCATGGCCGAGCGAACACATTATCACGTGCCGCTGTTGATCTCGCCCTTCGGCTATTCCACCTATAGGGGGAGCTGAGCCATGGCGACGGTCAAGACACGCGACGAGATTCGCTTCATCCTCAACGGCGAGGATGTGGCGCTGGGCAATGTTGCGCCCGCCGAGACACTGCTCGATTATCTCAGGCTGAAACGCACGCTGCGCGGCACCAAGGAAGGCTGTGCGGAAGGCGACTGCGGCGCATGTACGGTGCTGGTCGGCCGGCTGTCCGGCGGCAAGCTCGTCTACGAGAGCGTCAATGCCTGTATCCGTTTCATGGGCTCGCTCGACGGCTGCCATGTCGTCACTGTCGAACACCTGCGCGGCGAAAATGGCAATCTGCATCCGGTGCAGCAGGCTATGGTCGACTTCCACGGCTCGCAATGCGGCTTCTGCACGCCGGGCTTCGTCATGTCGCTCTATGGCCTGTGGATGAAGTCACCCGAGCCGTCGGATGCCGAAATCGAAAAGGCGCTGCAGGGCAATCTGTGCCGCTGCACCGGCTATGAGGCGATCATGCGCGCCGCGCGCGCCATTTCCGACTACGGCAAGGTCGCCAAGGACCCGCTGCTCGCGGAGCGCAAGGCGATCACCGTGCGGCTTGAGGCGCTCAAGGACGGCTCCCGCGTCGAGATCGGCGCGGGCAAGTCGCGACTTGTCGTGCCGGCCGATGTCGACGATCTCGCCGCCGTGCTCGAAGCCGAACCGACCGCTACCGTGGTTGCAGGCTCGACCGATGTCGGCCTGTGGGTGACCAAGCATATGCGCGAGATTGCGCCGGCGGTCTTTATCGCCAACATCGACGGTCTGCATGGCATGTCGGAAGACAAGGGCGTCATCACGATCGGCGCCGGCGTCACCTACACCGAAGCTTTCGCTCTGCTGTCGAAGCGCATCCCGGCACTTGGGCCGCTGTTCGACCGCCTCGGCGGCGAGCAGGTCCGTAACATGGGCACCATCGGCGGCAACATCGCCAACGGTTCGCCGATAGGTGACACGCCACCGCCGCTGATCGCGCTTGGCGCGACGCTCACCTTGCGCAAGGGCAAGACGCGACGGACCATTTCGCTACAGGATTTCTTCATCGCCTATGGCAAGCAGGACCGTGCACCGGGCGAATTCGTCGAAGCCGTGCATGTGCCGGTGCCTGCGAAGGGCGAAAACTTCGCCGTCTACAAGGTGACCAAGCGGCGCGACGAGGACATCACCGCAACACTTGGCGCGTTCTGGCTGAAGCTTGCCAAGGACGGAAAGGTGGCTGAGGTTCGCATCGCCTATGGCGGCATGGCGGCGACGCCGAAGCGCGCTTCGGCGGTCGAGGCGGCACTTGCCGGCAAGCCTTGGACCGAAGAGACGGTCGAGGCGGCGATGGCGAAATATGCGGAAGATTTCACCCCGCTGACCGACATGCGCGCCACCGCCGAATATCGCGCGCTGGCGGCAAGGAACCTGCTTTTGCGCTTCTACATGGAAACGACCGGCACCAAGGCGCCGCTGCAAGTATCGAGATACGAGGCTGCGTGAGATGACCGAGCACACTCCAAACCTCAAGGCCGCGAAAATCTCTGGCGGTGTTGCCACCGACCAGCGCCATGATTCCGCGCACAAGCATGTTGCCGGGACCGCCGTCTATATCGATGACATGCCCGAGCCGGCGGGCACGCTGCATGTCGGCCTTGGCCTTTCCAACGTGGCGCACGGCACGCTGAAGACCGTCGATCTTTCGGCGGTGCGAGCCGCACCCGGCGTGGTCGACGTTCTGACTTATGCCGATGTGCCTGGCGACAACGATGTCTCGCCGAGCGGCATGCATGACGACCCGGTGTTTGCCCAGGGCAAGGTCCAGTTCCATGGCCAGCCGATCTTCGCTGTCGTTGCTGAAACGCGCGAGCAGGCCCGTCGCGCCGCGCGGCTTGCCAAGATCGAATATGAAGAGCTGCCGGCGATCATCAGCATCTGGGATCTTGATACTGCGAAAGACAAGCAGGTCGCGAGCCCGCTGACGCTGAAGCGCGGCGATGCGGCGGCGGCCATCGCCGCAGCCCCCCGCCGCGTGAAGGGGCGGATGAAGCTTGGCGGCCAGGATCACTTCTATCTCGAAGGCCAGATTTCGCTGGCCGTTCCGGGCGAAGACGACGAGGTCGTCATCTATTGCTCGACGCAAGGCCCGAGCGAAACCCAGCATCTTGTCGCCCATGTGCTCGGCGTGCCGAGCAATGCGGTAACGGTGGAAGTGCGCCGCATGGGCGGTGGCTTCGGCGGCAAGGAAACCCAGGCCAACCAATGTGCTGCCATCGCCGCCATCGCTGCCAAGAAGCACAAACGCGCCGTCAAGATCAGGCTCGACCGCGACGAGGACATGACCGCCACCGGCAAGCGGCATGATTTCGCTATCGACTACGAGGTTGGCTTCGACGACGAAGGCAACATCCTTGGTGTCGACTACATGTTCGCGCTGAATGCCGGTTTTTCCGCCGACCTCTCTGGGCCGGTCGGCGACCGCGCGCTGTTTCACTGCGACAACACCTATTTCTACCCGAACGTTCACGCCAAGTCGGCGCCGCTCTACACCAACACCGTTTCCAACACGGCGTTCCGTGGCTTCGGCGGTCCGCAGGGCATGGTCGGTGCGGAGCGCGTCATCGACGAGGTTGCCTTTGCCGTTGGCAAGGACTCGCTCGAAATCCGCAAGCTGAATTTCTACGATCCGATGGGTGCGCCGGGTGATCGCAACCTCACGCCCTATCACCAGAAGGTCGAAGACAACATCATCCACCGTATCGTGGCTGAGCTCGAGGAAAGCGCCGATTATGCCGGGCGCCGGCGCGAGATCGCGGCCTTCAACGCCAATAGCCGCTTCATCAAGCGCGGCATGGCGCTGACGCCGGTGAAGTTCGGCATCTCCTTCACCAAGACCGAGTCCAACCAGGCCGGCGCGCTGGTCCATGTCTATGCCGACGGTTCGGTGCATATGAACCATGGCGGTACCGAGATGGGGCAGGGCCTGCATCTCAAGGTGGCGCAGGTGGTGGCCGAGGAGTTCCAGATCGACCTCGACCGGGTCAAGATCACCGCCACGACCACCGCCAAGGTGCCTAACACGGCACCGACGGCGGCGTCTTCGGGTGCCGATCTCAACGGCATGGCGGCACGGGATGCGGCGCGGCAAATTCGCAAGCGGCTGACCGACTTCGCCGCCGAGAAATATCAGGTGCCGGCCGATCAGGTGGTGTTCCTGCCCAACCGGGTGCGCATCGGCAACCAGGAGATCAGCTTCAACGATCTCGTCAAGCAGGCCTATCTCAACCGCGTCCAGCTTTCGGCCGCCGGTTTCTACAAGACGCCGAAGATCCACTGGGATCGAGCCAAGGGCCGTGGCCACGCCTTCTACTATTTTGCCTATGGCGCGGCGTGCTCGGAGGTGTCGGTCGACACGCTGACTGGCGAATATGTGGTCGAGCGTGCCGACATCCTGCACGACACCGGGCGTTCGCTGAACCGGGCGATCGACATCGGCCAGGTTGAGGGTGGCTTCATCCAGGGCATGGGGTGGCTGACGACGGAAGAACTGTGGTGGGACGGCAAGGGCCGGCTGCGCACGCATGCGCCGTCGACCTACAAGATCCCGCTCGCGTCCGACCGGCCCAAGATCTTCAATGTGGCGCTGACCGACTGGTCCGAGGCCTATGAGCCGACGATCCACCGCTCGAAGGCCGTGGGCGAGCCGCCTCTGCCGCATGGCATGTCGGTGCTGCATGCGCTGTCGGACGCGGTGGCGAGCGTTGCCGACCACAAGATCTGCCCGCGTCTCGATGCCCCGGCAACGCCTGAGCGCGTGCTTATGGCGATCGAGCGGCTCAGGGCCGAGGCGGCCCCAAAAAAGTGACCACGACGGCCAAGAGCCTCAGGGCATTTCTCGACGCAGCGCCTTCGGTGGCGCTG
The DNA here is from genome assembly GCF_058808215.1 of Aminobacter sp. GW821-FHT11F06. NCBI lineage: Bacteria > Pseudomonadati > Pseudomonadota > Alphaproteobacteria > Hyphomicrobiales > Phyllobacteriaceae > Aminobacter > Aminobacter sp. GW821-FHT11F06. Next base: position 58,244 of record NZ_JBXARL010000015.1, read on the forward strand.
GTCGAGGTGGCCGAGGCCAAGGGCTCGACGCCACGCGAAAAAGGCGCGTGGATGCTGGTGTCGCCGCAGCGCATCTTCGGCACCATCGGCGGCGGCCAGCTGGAATTCATGGCGATCGATGCTGCGCGGGCGATGCTCAGTGCTGCCCCTCACCCTTACCCTCTCCCCGTGGATGACGGGGAGAGGGGGGCGTCGACGTTGACGCCAGCCTCCTTCTCCCCGTTTACGGGGAGAAGGTCCCGGCAGGGGGATGAGGGGCAACTCGACAGCGCCGAGCAAAACATTACCCTCGACATTCCGCTTGGCCCCGAAATCGGCCAGTGCTGCGGCGGGCGTGTCGAGATCGCCATCAGAAACCTCGACGAAGCCATGCGCGCCGATCTGCTTGCCGCAGCCGAGGCCTCGGATGCGGCGCGGCCGCATGTCTATGTCTTTGGCGGCGGCCATGTCGGCCACGCGCTGGCTTCGGCCTTTTCGCTGTTGCCGATCAATGTCGTGGTCGTGGAAACCCGCGCCGACGCGCTCGAAGGCATGCCCGACAACGTCGTCACGCGACTGACGCCGATGCCTGAGGAGATGGTGCGCGAGGCGCCTGCGGGCGCTGCCTTCGTCGTGCTCACCCATGACCACGCGCTCGATTTCCTGATCGTCGGCGAAGCCTTGAAGCGCGACGATGCGGCCTATGTCGGCATGATCGGTTCGAAGACCAAGAAGGCGACGTTCAGGAGTTGGTTCCTGAAGACCGCAGGCGGCGGCGAAAGCGGCTTTGCCCGGCTCGTCTGCCCGATCGGCGGCGATGCGGTGAAGGACAAACGCCCCGCCGTGATCGCCGCCCTTGCAGCTGCCGAAATCATGACCGCGCTGGTGTCCAGCGCGGCCTGATTTTCTTGCTGTTGTTAAGCGTTTTCCTGGGTGTGCGCCTCAAGGAACCAGAGCGACTTGTCGAGCGCCCTGGAATAGGCGGTGAAGATGTCGGCGGTGTCGGCATCGCCTGCTTCACCGGCTTCGTCGATCGCCAGGCGCACTGTCCTTGCCACTTCGGCATAGCGGTCCATAAGCGCCTCCAGGTGGTCCCTGGTCTTGAAGATGTCGGTCGGATAGGCCTTCAGCTTGCTTGCTTCCGCCACCACCTGGGAGGTGCCAAGTGCTGTACCGCCCAACTGGACCGCGCGCTCGGCGATGGTGTCGACATGAATGTCGAGCTCGGTGCGGAACCCATCCAGCATCTCGTGGACGGCGATGAACTGCGGCCCCTTGACGTTCCAATGGGCCTGCTTGGTGATCAGCGCCAGGTCGATCGCATCGGCGAGACGGGCGTTGAGGAGTTCGATCGAAACCTTCTTGGCGTTGGATTTGAGATCGTTGCGCGTCGGGTGGGTCATCAGCTGCTCCTTGATCAGGTATTCGCGCCGCCCATCAAGAACCGGCGGCGCATGCAGGCTACAACAGCCCAGTGACATTATCCGTTCCGATCTGCCTGCTGCGTCAAGGTGTCATCCAGCAGTGGCGTTGCGGGCCACGACCGCGAGATAGGCTGCCTGCAGTTCGGCGCGAACCGGAATGCGCCCGGCTTCGGCGGACAGCGGCTCGCCCAGATGCTCGGCGCGCAACTCTTCCATGAAGCGGTCCCACATTTCGGGCCCGCCCTTTTCCAGCAGTTCGGCGCGGATGCTGAGCTCTTCGCTGACCGGCAGCCATTTGCGGCCCCAGGCGGCGATTTGCGCGAACACCGGCAGCAGTTCGATCGCCATCTCGGTCAGGCTGTAGATCGCCTTTTGCTTGTGGCTGGGGTCGTCGGCCCTGGTGATCAGCCCATCTTCAAGCAGGCGCTTGAGCCGGTCGGCGAGGATGTTGGAGGCGATGCCTTCCTCCGACTGCGTCAGCAGTTCGCGGAAGTGTCTGCGGTTGCCGAACATCATGTCGCGCAGGACGATCAGGCTCCATTTGTCGCCGACCACCTCGAGGGTGAGGTTGATCGGGCAGCCCGACCTGTGATGCTGGTTCATGCAATGCCTCCAAGAAAACCAGTTGCAATATAAAATTAGTTTACCTATCTTGCAACCAGTTAGTAATTACAACCGGTTGCAAATGCCGTATGGCAAGCAGCCATATTGATGGAGAGAGTCATGACCGCAACTGCAACAGTTCAGGCCAGCTTCAGCATCGACCGATTTTATGCCGCATCGCCGGCGGACGTTTTCGCCGCCTTTTCCAATGCCGAGCGCAAGCGCCGCTGGTTCGCCGAAGGCGAAGGCTGGCAGGTCGACGAATTTTCAGTTGATTTCCGCGTTGGCGGTTCGGAACGCAGCCGCTTCCGCTTCCAGGGTGGCCCCGAGATTTCCAACCACACCACCTACCTCGACATCATCGCCGACCAGCGCATCGTCATTGCCTATGTCATGGCGCTTGCCGGCACCCGTTTTTCCGCCTCGCTCGCCACAATCGAGTTCAAGCCTGAAGGCAACGGCACGAGGCTTGTCTATGTCGAGCAGGTTTCGTTCCTCAACGGACAGGACGGCTCAGGCGATCGTGAGACCGGCTCCAGGGAATTGCTCGAAACCCTGGCTGCCGAAATGGAGAAGGTCTCGGCTACCGCGTGATCCGGTGGCGATTAGACGGAACCCTACGCAAGGAGGCCAGGAAGCCCATGTCTTCAGGATTGGATCGCCGTAGTCTGATGAAAGGCGCGGCACTGTCGGCAGCGCTTTTGGCGCCGAAAAGCATCAGTGCTCAGGAAGCGCCGGCACAGCAGATTTCAAACAGCATTTCAGCGGTAAGGAGTACGGAAATGAGCACGGGCAATTTCGCACCTGACCGGCTCGACCGGATGCGCAAGGTCATGGCCGGCCATGTCGAGCGTGGCGATGTGCCGGGCCTCGTCTGGGCGGTCAGCCTCAACGGCGAAACCCATGTCGAAGCGGCGGGCAAGCTTGCGCTCGACGGTGCAGCGCCGATGCGGCGCGACAGCATCTTCCGCGTTGCCTCGCTGACCAAGCCGATCACCGCAACGGCGGCGATGATCCTGGTCGAAGAAAGCCGCCTCAGGCTCGACGATCCCGTCGACAAATGGCTGCCGGAACTGGCGAACCGCCAAGTGCTGAAGGCGATCGACGGTCAGCTCACTGACACGGTGCCGGCCAGCCGGCCAATTACGCTGCGCGATTTGCTCACGCTGCGCTTCGGGCTCGGCGCCATCATGGTCTATCCGATCCGCTATCCGGTGCAGCACGCCATGGAAGAAGCTGATGTCGGCCCCAGCGCCGATATTTTTAGCGGCTCGCCTGACGATTACATGAAGCGTATCGGTTCCCTGCCACTCGTCCACCAGCCCGGCGAGGGCTGGCTCTACCACACCGGGCTCGACGTTGCGGGCGTGCTGATCTCGCGCGTCGCCGGCCAGCCGCTGTCGGTGTTCATGCAGGAGCGTATCTTCGGACCGCTGGGCATGAAGGATACGGGGTTTTTTGTGCCGGCCGACAAGGTCGAGCGGCTTGCCACCGCCTACTCCAGGGATTTTACCTCAGGTAAATTCAACGTCTACGATCAAGCCAAGAGCGGGCTGTTTGCACGCCCGGCCGCCTTCGAATCCGGCGGTGGCGGGCTTGTCTCGACGGCTGATGATTATCTCGCCTTCCAGCACATGATGCTCGGCAAGGGCAAGCTCGGCAACGAGCGCATCCTGTCGCGCGCGTCGGTCGAGTTGATGACCGCCGACCATTTGACACCGGAGCAGAAGGCTGGTGCGAGGATGTTCTTCAACGACAACACCAGTTGGGGTCTCGGCATGGCGGTCGCCATACGGCGCGACGACCTGTGGCTGACACCGGGCCGTTTCGGCTGGGATGGCGGTTACGGGACGTCCGCTTATGCCGACCCAACCGAGGGATTGGCGGGTGTGCTTTTGACTCAGCGCCTGATGGATTCGCCCCAGGCGCCGAAGCACTTTGTCGACTTCTGGACCTCGGCCTACCAGGCTCTTGAGGGGTGAGGCGCGAGCCTCACTTGCCCGCCAAAATGTCCTTGATCAGCTTGTGGCAGCGCTCCGCCATGAAGTCGAGAAGCAGCCGGACCTTCGGGTCCTGCAGCTTCTTGTGCGGATAGACGGCGGCGAACTGCACCGGTGTCGGTGGTGTCTGCGCCAGGATGATCTTCAGCCGCTGGTCGCGGATGAAGGGCTCGACCTCGAAGCGCGGCTTGTTGATGATGCCGCGCCCGCTCAGCGCCCAGCCGGTCAGCACGTCGCCATCGTCCGAATCAAACGGTCCATGGACCTCGAACTTTGTCGGGCCTGCAGGTGTTTCCAGCGTCCAGAAATATTCGCGCGAGCCGGGATAACGCAGCATCAGGCAATCGTGCTTCTTGCCGATCAGATCGCTGGGGCTTTCTGGCTCGCCGCGCTTTTCGAGATATTTGGGTGCGGCGACGAGCACACGCTCGCACTCCAGGATGCCGCGCATCCGCAGACTCGAATCCTCGATCAGGCCGAGCCTAAAGGCGACGTCGATGCCTTCCTTGAGGATGTCGACATTGTGGTCCGAAAGCCTGAGCCTGACCTCGATATCGGGGTATTTGTCGTGGAATTCGGGGATGCCGGAGGCGACGAGTCGGCGGCCGAGACCGAGTGGTGCCGTGACGCGGATGGTGCCGCGCGGCTGGCCGGAAAGCGCTGAAACCGCAGCTTCCGCCTCGGTAATCGCTTCCAGCACCTGCTTGGCGCCCGAATAAAACACGTTGCCGTGCTCGGTGGCCATCAACTGCCGGGTGGTGCGGTTGAACAGCCGCACGCCCAAGTGCTTTTCCAGCTCCTTGATGCGGTTGGAAGCGACAGCGGGGGAAATGCGCATGTCGCGGCCCGCGGCAGAAAGATTGCCGAGTTCCACGACGCGAACGAAGACGGCGATGTTGTCGAGATAAGCCATGCGATGCCGAGGGTTCCCTAGCCGGCTTTTGCCGTGCCGCGATAGGGTAGTATTTTCCAGATTTTTTTGAAAGTCATCGCGAATCCTTTCACTTCCCCAATGCATGGGGCATCGTAAGATCGCTGCTGGTGCGGAAAAGGGACGGCGGATGTACGACTTGGCGTTTTTTATGGAATGGGCGAGCTTCGCCGTGCGGTGGCTGCATGTCATCACCGCCATGGCCTGGATCGGCTCGTCCTTCTATTTCATCGCGCTTGACCTTGGACTGAGGAAGCACGCCGGCCTGCCCGTCGGCGCCCATGGCGAGGAGTGGCAGGTCCATGGCGGCGGCTTCTACCACATCCAGAAATACCTGGTGGCGCCGGCGCAGATGCCGGAGCACCTGACCTGGTTCAAATGGGAATCCTATGCCACCTGGCTGTCGGGCTTCGCGCTGCTGTGCCTCGTCTACTATGGCGGCGCCGAACTGTTTTTGATCGACCGCAACGTGCTTGACGTCTCGGCACCGGTCGCCATCGGTATCTCGCTGGCCTCGATCGGCCTTGGCTGGGTGATCTACGACCAGCTTTGCAAGTCGAAGCTCGGCGACCACGACACGCTGTTGATGATCATCCTCTATGTCATCGTCGTGTTCATGAGCTGGGGTTACACGCAGCTGTTCACCGGCCGCGCCGCCTTCCTGCATCTCGGCGCCTTCACCGCGACCATCATGTCGGCCAACGTCTTCATCACCATCATTCCGAACCAGAAGATCGTCGTCGCTGACCTGATCGCCGGCCGCAAGCCGGACCCGAAGTACGGCAAGATCGCCAAGACGCGTTCGACGCACAACAACTACCTGACGCTGCCCGTCGTGTTCCTGATGCTGTCGAACCACTATCCGCTGGCGTTCGGAACCGAGTTCAACTGGGTCATCGCCGCGCTGATCTTCATCCTCGGCGTGCTGATCCGCCACTACTTCAACACCATCCACAAGCGCGCGGGCAACCCGCACTGGACGTGGCTGGCCGCCGGCATCCTGTTCATCGTCATCATGTGGCTGTCCACAGTGCCGAAGGTGCTGACCGGCGAGGACAAGAATGCCTCGGTCACCACAGCACCCTTCGTCGCCTCGGCCCAGTTCCCGGCGGTACGCGACACGGTGCTCGGCCGCTGCGCCATGTGCCATGCCAATGAACCGTCTTATGAGGGCGTCTATCACGCGCCCAAGGGTGTGGTGCTGGAGACGGACAACGCGATTGCCCAGCATGCGCGCGAAATTTACCTGCAGGCTGGCCGTAGCCACGCCATGCCGCCGGCCAACGTCACCCAGATCACGCCGGAAGAACGCGCGCTGCTAGTCGCCTGGTATGAGCAGGCGCGGAAGTAGCAGCGGTACTGCGACGCGGACTGAAAGTTCAGGGCGCCGCTTGAGCGGCCAAATCGACGCGCGGTGGCCCAGCCGCGATTTCGTCACGCCAGAAAAAGCTTGTAGAGTTCAATCATGACCACAACCCTTCTTCGCGGCCGCACGCTGTCTTTCCTGCGCTGGCCAAACAGTGCCGACGACCACGCCTCCTATGCCTATGAGGAAGATGGCGCCGTGCTGATGCGCGACGGCAAAATTGCGGCCGTTGGCGCCTACGCCCAGGTCGCGGCCCAGGCCGGCGACGCCAAGGTTGTCGATCATCGCCCGCATCTGATCCTGCCCGGCTTCATCGACGCGCATGTGCACATCCCGCAGATGCAGATCATTGCCGCCTATGGCGCCGAGCTGCTGGAATGGCTGAACAAATACACCTTCCCCGAGGAAACGCGCTTCATCGACGCCCAGCACGGCCGCCGCATCGCGCGCCTGTTCCTCGACGAGATGGTGCGCCATGGCACCACGACCGTTGCCGCCTACTGCTCGGTCCACAAACAGTCGGCCGAGGCGTTTTTCGCTGAATCGCACGACCGCAACATGCTCAACATCGCCGGCAAGGTGATGATGGACCGCAACGCGCCTGTTGGCGTGCTGGACACGCCGCAGACGAGCTATGACGACACCAAGGCGCTGATCGCCGAATGGCATGGCAAGGGCCGGCAGCACGTCGCCATCACCCCGCGCTTCGCCATCACCTCGACGCCCGAGCAGATGGAGATGGCCGGCCAACTGGCGCGCGAACATCCCGACCTGCATATCCAGACGCATCTGTCGGAAAACCATGCCGAGATCGCCTTCACCCAGGAGCTCTATCCCTGGTCGCGCGATTACACCGACGTCTACGAGCATTACGGCCTGCTCGGTCAGCGTACGCTTCTGGGCCACAGCATCCATCTTAGCGAGCGCGAGGCCGATGCGATCTCCGACCATGGTTCGATCGCCGTGTTCTGCCCGACGTCGAACCTGTTCCTCGGCTCGGGCCTGTTCGATTACCAGCGCTATCGCCAGCGCGACAAGCCATTGAGGATCGCGACCGCCACCGATGTCGGCGGCGGCACCAACTATTCGATGCTGCGCACCATGGACGAGGCCTACAAGGTCATCGCGCTCAATGGCGAGAAGCTCAATCCGCTGGCGTCCTACTGGCAGCTGACGCGCGGCAATGCCGAGGCGTTGTCGATTTCGGACAAGGTGGGGACGCTCGAAGTCGGTACCGATGCCGACATCGTCGTCCTCGATGCACGCGCCACACCAGGCATGCGGCTCAGGATGGAGCGCACGGCTACCCTGGCTGAAGAACTGTTCCTGCTGCAGACGCTCGGCGACGATCGTGCCGTGGTCGAAGTCTATGTCGCGGGCCGGCCGGCCAAGACGACGATGGACAAGGCCGCCTGACCTTGCGTCCTTACGCTGCGTCTGTCATTTGAGCCGTGGACGCAGGGAGAGGAGCGGACGATGGCAGCAGCCGAGGATCTCAAGAAGATCGCTGAGCAAGAGGCGCGTCTTGTCTTCGAAGGTTTTGACGAAGCCGCTGCCTTCGAGATCGGCTCCGCCATTCGCGCGCGCGGCCTGGCTGAGAAATTTCCCATAGTGGTGGATATCCGGTTTTGGGATCGCACGCTGTTTTACTGCGCGTTGCCGGGATCGACCGTCGGCAATTCCGAATGGACCCGGCGCAAGATCAACGTCGTCAAGATGTTCCACCGCAGCAGCTACCGCATGGTGTTGCACAAGGCGCGCGAGGACCGCACCTTTCCGGTCGGCGAGGCGTTGCCGATCGAGGACTATGTGCTGGCCGGTGGCGGGTTTCCGATCCGCGTGAAGGGTGTGGGTGTCGTCGGCGCCATTGCCGTATCGGGCCTGCCCGAGCGGCAGGATCACGAGGTGGTGGTCGCGGCAGTCTGCGACCATCTCGGCATCTCCAGGCAGGAACTTGCCCTTGGGCCGGCATGATTTGAACACGGCGCTGCCCCTCACCCTTACCCTCTCCCCGTGAAGTACGGGGAGAGGGGGTGTCAACGTTGCCGCTTGTCCCTTCTCCCCATACTTCACGGGGAGAAGGTCCCGGCAGGCGGATGAGGGGCAGAGCGACATGAACAAGCAAAGCGTATAGCGAGTGCCCGGATGACCACTTTCGAACCCAGACGCTTCCTCATCAGCCTCTTCGACGCCGCCGTCGCGGCAGCCGATCCGGAACTCACCATCCGCCGCCATCTGCCGGAAAAACCCAAAGGCCGCACCATCGTCATTGGTGCCGGCAAGGGCTCGGCGCAGATGGCAGCCGCTTTTGAGAAGGCCTGGGACGGTCCGCTCGAAGGCGTCGTCGTCACCCGCTACGGCTTTGCCGCCCCTTGCGAGCGCATCAGGATCATCGAGGCGTCGCACCCGGTGCCCGACGCCAATGGCCTGGAAGCCGCGAAGCTGTTGCTCCAGACCGTGTCCGGCCTCACCGAGGACGACCTCGTCGTGGCGCTGGTCTCGGGCGGCGGCTCGGCATTGTTGCCGTCGCCGGCGGGTAGCCTGACGCTTGCCGACGAGATTGCCGTCAACGAAGCACTTCTGGCCTCGGGCGCGCCGATCTCGGCGATGAACACCATTCGCAAGCACATTTCCAACATCAAGGGTGGCAGGCTCGCTGCCGCCGCTTTTCCGGCGCGCGTGGTGTCGCTCGTCGTCTCCGACATTCCCGGCGACAATCCCGCTCTCGTCGCCTCGGGTCCAACTGTGCCGGATAAAGCTTCGCGCGCTGACGCATTACGCCTGATCGAGACCTACCGCATTGCGCTGCCGGCCAATGTCATCGCGCATATCAACTCGGCCGCCGCCGATGCGCCCCAGCCACACGACGAGCGCTTCGCCCGCAACGAGGTCCATGTCATCGCTTCGGCCGCCGTGTCGCTCGATGCGGCAGCGGATGCGGCGCGGGCGCTTGGCGTTGAAACCGTCATCCTGTCAGATGCCATCGAAGGCGAGGCGCGCGAGGTCGGTGGCGTACATGCTGCGATCGCGCGTGAAGTCGCCCTGCGCAACCGTCCCTTCAAGAAGCCGGTGCTGATCCTGTCGGGTGGCGAAACCACAGTCACCTTGCGCGCCAAGGGCAAGGGCGGCCGCAACAGCGAGTTCCTGCTCGCCTTTGCCATCGGCATCGACGGCATTTCGGGCATCGACGCGCTGGCGGCGGATACGGACGGAATCGACGGTTCCGAAGACAATGCCGGCGCCTTCGCCGATGGCTCGACGGTCGCGCGCATGCGGGCCGCCAGCGTCGACGCCAAGGCGATGCTCGCTGGCAACAATGCCTGGACGGCGTTCAATGCTGTCGGCGACCTGTTCGTGCCGGGGCCAACGGGCACGAATGTGAATGATCTCAGGGCTATTTTAGTGCGGTAGTTGGGACGGGGTTCGCGCTCTACGTTGCCCCCCTCTGTCCTGCCGGACATCTCCCCCACAAGGGGGGAGATTGGCAGCGTCCGACCCTGCGGTCTTCCTGCAACGTTGGCGATTGGCGAAAGTCGCAATGAAGGCTGATCTCACCCCTTGTGGGGGAGATGTCCGGCAGGACAGAGGGGGGCGCGAAAGAACTCGGCTTTGCCTCTTTGGCCTAGATGTTTGATCCCAGGCTTTGATGGGGCATCCTTATCGTTCGAATCAAGGGATGCGCTATGGGCCAGGTTC
>NZ_JBXARL010000016.1:0-51436 GCF_058808215.1 Aminobacter sp. GW821-FHT11F06
GGCAGCCTAAAATCTAAAACACCAATAAGCAGACTCGGCCTGTCTGGGGACAACCTGTTGAGGCTCCACAGCTAGAGTTCTGTCGAAGTGATCAGCAGATGCTATCTGCTGGCCTTCAGCGGCCAGGAGCCCGGCCCCGAGGACATCGACATTTTCGACGACTTCATCGCCCGCCTGAAAGCTCCCGGCCAGGCAGGTAGGTCTGACGTCAGACGTCCGCGCGTGCGATATTGCCGCTGACGGTTGCCGCCCAGGTCCAGAAATAGATCGCAAGGCCGCGATCGACGTGGATGCGAAGCCTTTCGCCGTGGCGATAGACGACAGCATTGATGCCGGCAAACGAGATGGATGCCGACGCGCTTGCCTTGCCCGGATCAAGCGTCGTTGCGCGCGCGATGAGTTCGTCTATCGCGCCTTCGACCTCGAATATCTGGTAACAGGCACTCACCGTGGTCACGGCGAAGCCCTCGTGGTGCCAGCCTTGGCCAACGCCGGACGGACGGGCTGACACGACCAGCAGCCGGTCGCGCGCGACCTGAACCGTATAAGTGTCGCCCTTTGCCGCGCCGAATGCGCCCACCGGCTCAAGCGCTATACCAGATGCCTTGCTCCAGGCGGCGAGATTGCCGCTGACGAGAAACTGGTTCAAGCCGGACACCGAACGGATCGCAAGGCCCGATGTGTCGATGACGGCTGCCTGCCAATCCGGTATGGCCGTCCATTTTTCCGCGAGATTACGCATTGAGCCGCTCTCCTGATGGGTCAAAGGCGCAAGGGCTGGTGATCGTCGCGCGCCGGGCCATGCCGAGGTGCTGGATGTCGATCGTCTCGCCATGGCGCGCTGCCCCGCGCTCGATCAGGCCAATCGCGATCGGTCGCATAAGCGTCGGGCTGTGGTAGCTCGAGGTCACGAAACCCTGGCTCCTGATCTTGCCACCCTCACGCGAGATGCCATGCGCGCCAGTCGCCAGTGGTTCTTCGCCCTCAGCGACGGCGAGGCCGACCAACTGCTGGCGGTTCGCTTGCACGGCCACATCGGTGAACAGCGAGCGGCGACCGACATATTCCGTCGCGCGCTTCACGCGCGGACCATCGACACCGAGATCATGCGGCAGTGTGGTGCCGTCAGTGTCCTTGCCGATGACGATGTAGCCTTTTTCGGCACGCAGGATCATCAGGGCCTCAAGCCCGATGGTCACCGCGTCGAAGACCTTGCCCGCCTCGTGCATGCGCGCCCACAGCCGCTCCGCTTTGTCGGCGCGGACCGAGACCTCGTAGCTGCGATCGCCAGTGAAGCTGACGCGGGCGACACGCACCGGATCGGTTTCGAACATACCCTCGCCGATCGCCATGTGCGGCAGATCGGCATCGTCGAGCGAAAGGCCAAGGTTCAGTGCCGCGAGCAGTTTCCTGGCGCTTGGCCCAGACACGGTCAGCGTTGCCAGCTCGGAGGTGGCGTTGTGGATATAGACGGCGTCACGGCCAAAACGGTCCTGCCGCCATTCCTCGAGGCGGGCGTGCACGGCAGCCACATGCGAACTCGAACAGGAGACGACGAAGCGGTGCTCGTCCAGCCGCACCAGAATGCCGTCGTCGAAGACCACGCCGTTTTCCGAGAGCATGAAGCCGTAGCGGCAGCGGCCGGGCTTCAGCGTCGACATGGTGTTGTAATAGATGAAATCGACGAATTCGGCCGCCTTCGGGCCCATCACCTCGATCTTGCCGAGCGTCGAGCCATCGAACAGCGCGACCGACTGTCGGGCACGCCGCGCCTCGTCCTGGATCGCCCGGTCGGCATCCGCACCACCATAATGGGCAGGCCGCAGCCAGCCGCCATATTCCTGGAAGACAGCGCCTTGGGCGCGGTGGGCGTTTTCGAGCGGCAGACGGCGCACCGGCGACATCAGTTCGCCGCCACGCAGCCCCGCAAAGCTTGCCAACGGCACCGGCGTGAAAGGCGGGCGATAGGTGGTGGTGCCGACCTCGGGAACCGTGCGCCCGGTGACGGCGCCCATCAGGGCCAGTCCGGCAAGGTTCGAGGTCTTGCCCTGGTCGGTCGCCATGCCAAGTGTGGTGTAGCGCTTGAGATGCTCGACCGAGATGAAGTTTTCGCGGGCGGCGAGCTCGACATCCTTGGCGGTCACGTCGTTCTGGTAGTCGATCCAGACGCGACCCTTGGCACCTGGGATCGGCCAGGCGGCGAGGATGCCGCCGGTCGCTTCCACGCCGGTGCTGCGCGGCGCCGCGGCCTTGGTCTCGCCCGGCATCGCTTTGGCGGCACTTTCGAAGATCTCCGCCAGCGAGACCGCGCCTGCAGCCGCACCGACGACTGCGGTGGCCTCGACCGGGTCGCCTGGCAGGAAAGCGGCACGTTCGTCGCTCCAGGCGAGCTTGCCCCTGGCCTGGCAGAATAGATGGATGGTCGGGGTCCAGCCGCCTGACACCACAACGCAATCCGCATCGAGCGCGGTGCCGTCGTCGAGCACAACACCTTCGACGCGCATTTTTCCGCGCGCCGAAGCGACAAGGCGACCGGCAATATGCCTGACGCCCTTGGGTATGGCAGGCGCGGCCTTACGCATGTCGACCAGCGTGACGTCGGCGCCGGCTTCAGCAAGGGCTGCTGCTCCCTCGTAGGCGCTGTCATTGTTGGTGGCGACGACGATGCGCTGGCCCACCAACACCGCGTAACGCCTGAGATAGATCAGCGCCGCATCGGCCGACATGATGCCGGGCAGGTCGTTGTTGGCGAAAGGCAGCGGCCGCTCGATGGCGCCGGTGGCCAGCACGATCTGGCGCGGCCTGACCCGCCACAGCGTATCGGGCCTGCCATCGCCATGGCGCTGGTTCAGCCCTATCAGATTATGGTCGTAGATGCCGAAGGCTGTGGTGGCGGAAAGAACCAGATGCCCTGCGCTGGAAAGGTCGGCGATCGTCTCGGCGATCCAGACCGACGCTGGCTTGCCGTCGATCTCACTTTCGCGATGGTTGAGCGAGCCGCCTGGCTTGTGCTGGTCGTCAACCAGGATGACGGACTGCCCTGCGGCGGCAGCAAGCTTGGCCGCTGCCAGGCCGGCGGGCCCGGCACCGACCACCAGCACGTCGCAGTGGCGATTGATCTGGTCGGACGGCCCGGACGATTGCCAGTGGGGGTCGACCGCTCCAAGCCCTGCGACCGCACGGATGCGCGGCTCGAACAGATGCCAGTCCGGCCACATGAATGTCTTGTAGTAGAAGGCAGCGGGGATGAAACGCGAGAAACGGTCGATGAAGGCGTTGCGGTCGGCAGCAGCGTTGGGGGATGCGTTGACGCTTCTGGCGATCATGCCTTCGCGCACGAACTCGGTGGTTGCGCGGGTGTTCGGCGTCGTCGCGACACTGCCGTTGACATCAACCAAGGCGTTCGGCTCTTCGACGCCGGCACCCCAGATGCCGCGCGGGCGATGGTATTTGAAGCTGCGGCCGACGACGGCCACGTCGCTGGCAAGCAGGGCGGAGGCGATGGTGTCGCCCTCAAATCCCTGCACCATGCGGCCGTCGAAGCTGAACGAGATCGGGCGGGAACGGTCGATGGCGCTGCCGCCGGAAGTCAGACGCGTGGCGGTCATTGGGCATGCTCCGCGCCGTCGAGGGATGTCGATGACCCGACCTTGTGGCTGACGCTGTCGCGCTCCATGACAAAGAACTCGCCGCAGTTCATATGCACCCAGACCTCGCGGACAGCGCCCTTGGGATTGTCGCGCATATAGAGATAATTGGCCCAGCGATCGGCGGTGACATCAGCGCCATCGGGCCGGAGTTTGCCGGCCTCGCCGCCAAAATGGAATTCGGTCTCGTCGCGCGCGCCGCAGAAGGGGCAGGAAAAGAGCTGCATGATTGACTCCAGCCTAATGAGCGATGCCGGAACCGGCGGCTTCGTCCAGCAGGCGGCCGGTGACGAAGCGGTCGAGATCGAAGGGGCGGCTGATGTCGTTGTGCTTGCCTGTCGCCAGCAAATGGGCAAGCAAGGTGCCGCCAGCCGGGATCGCCTTGAAGCCGCCGGTACCCCAGCCGCAATTGAGGAACAGGCCGGGCAGCGGCGACTCGCCAATAACAGGCGAAGAGTCCGGCACGACATCGACGATACCGGCCCATTGCCGCATCAGCTTGAGCTGGCCGAAAGCCGGGAACATTTCGAGCAGCCCTGAAATGACGCCCTCAAGCGTCGGCAGATTGCCGCGCTGGCCATAGGATGGCACGCGGTCGAGCGCGCCGCCGATGACGATCTCGCCCTTGTCGGACTGGCTGACATAGACGCCCGTGCCCGGCGACAGCACCACCGTGTCGAGGATGGGCTTGACCGGTTCGGAGACGCAGGCCTGAAGCGCATAGGAATTGATCGGCAGGCGGAAACCGGCCTTTGCCGAAAGCACGGACGAATGGCCGGCAACCGCCATGCCGATGCGGTCGGCGCGAATGGTGCCGCGCGACGTGTTCACGCCACGGCAACGGCCGCCCTCGACGATGAAGTCAGTGACTTCGCAATTCTGGATGATATCGACGCCAAGCGCGCTTGCGCCGCGCGCATAACCCCAGGCGACCGCGTCGTGCCGTGCGGTGCCGGCCCTGCCCTGCCACACGCCGCCGAACACCGGAAAGCGTGCGTCGGGGGCAAAGTTGAAGATCGGGGCGACACGTTTGACGTCTTCGGGCGAAAACAGCTCGGCGTCGGTGCCGTTGATCTGCATGGCGTTGACCGTGCGCGCGGCGATCTCCATCTCGCCGATGCTGTGGCAAAGCGTGACCATGCCGCGCTGGGAGAGCATGATGTTGTAATTCAGCTCCTTCGACAGGCCCTCATAGAGCTTGTGCGCCAGGCCGTAGAGCGCCACGCTTTCGGGATAATAATAGTTGGAGCGCACGACCGTCGTGTTGCGGCCAGTGTTGCCGCCGCCGATCCAGCCCTTTTCCAGCACCGCGATGTTGGGGATGCCGTGGGTCTTGGCCAGATAATAGGCGGTTGCCAGCCCATGCCCGCCACCGCCGATGATGACGGCGTCATAAGTCTTCTTCGGCTCGGGCGTGCGCCAGGCTGGTTTCCAGCCCTTCTGGCCGGCGAAACCTTCCTTGATCAGCGACAGCGCGGAGTAGCGGCGGGTCATTATGCCATTTCCTGGAAAATATCCGTCTTATGCCTGATCGGGATGATGCGAGGCTTGCGCCCGCACAGGCATAGGAATCCTCCCGAACCGGGAGGAAACTAATGGCAATGTACATATATGTCCAGATGGTGAATTGGCCTCGCCGCTACCCTATTAGGCGGCCGTGGAAATCGGCCACTTCGGAAGCTTGATCCTGGTGTAAGGCAGGCTCGACAAATGCGAGGTGACGGTACCTTTCGAGGCGGCATAGATCACGGCACTTGCGACCTTTTCGTAGGATGCGCGGAAGTGCTGGGTGGATTTCACCACCACGATCCGCTTTTTGGTGAGATCGCAGCCGATGCCGGTGAACAGGTCGGTGTCGATCGCCTGGGAGCGTTCGGAAGCGAGCAGGATTTCGACGCCGCCGCAGTCGATCAAGGCGCAATCGCCCATCGGCGACGGCACGCCACCAAGGCCGGTCATCACCAGGTCTCGCTTCAGTCCAAGCACCCGACAGGTGACATCGACGGGATTGCCCGAGCTTGGCCCAATCTTGCCGCCGACGCGCAGCGGCAGCACGGCGCCCTCACCGGCCTCGAACAACAGCCGAACCGCAATCGGATCCCACAGCGGACCGATGACGGCGTCGCGGATACCGCGCTCGATCATGCGGGCGAGGAAAAAAGTCGAGTCGCTTGCGGCACCGCCGCCGGCATTGTCAGCGGTATCGGCGATGACAACGGTCCCAGCGGGTGCGGCGAGCGCCTGGTCGAGCGCCTCGTCGATCGAAGGCATCGGCGGCACGATCTCGGCGCGCATGGCGTAGAGATCGTCGGCCAGCCGCTGTGCTAGCGATTGTGCCAGGTCCTCATTATCGTCGGTGTAGACAACGACACGCGTGCCCATTTCGGGCACGTCGGCCCAGGGGAAACCTTGGGCGATCGATACCGACAGCACCTTGTCCTTCTGCTCCATGGCGCGGATGCGGCCGATGATCGACAGGCCGGGCTCGGTGGTGGTGCGGATGAAGGTGACCATGCCGGTATCGACAAGCGCTGCCTTCGGCTTGATCTGGCCGGTGGCGATGCGGTGGCAGAGATCGACGAGCTGGACACCGCATTCATAAACGTCGGTGTGAGGATATTCCTTGTAGGCCAGCAGGATGTCGACATTGTCGATCATCTCAGAGGTCATGTGGCAATGCGGGTCGAGCTCGCAGCCGACGACAGTGTCGGGGCCGACGATCTGGCGGATACGGGCGAGGATGTCGCCTTCGCAATCGTCGTAGCCGTCGGCGACCATGGCGCCGTGCAGCGACATCAGCACCATGTCGACAGGCAGGACGGCCCGGAGATCGTCGAGCAACTGGTCGCGCAGCGTCTCATAGGCATGGCGGGTGGTGGTTCCGCCCGGTTCCGCCGAGGCGCTCAGGCCTTCGAACAGCGTCCAGCCCTCGCGGCGACCGCGTTCGCGCGCCGCCCACAGCTGGCCGCCATAAAGCGTCATGTGATCGGGATGCTGGCCGGCTGGATAATAGTCGCCGCCCTCGACGAAGGCAGTCAAGCCAGTAGGGATGGGCGAGAATGTGTTGGTCTCAGTCGCAAGGACGGCACTGAACACGCGCATGATTGGACAACTCCGCTTGCGGGTTATGAGGTGAAGATTTCGGCGAGCCGGGCATGCGCCGTCTCGGCATCGATGACGCTGGCCTCGCCGATCAGAACGAGGCGGCAATCGGGCTCGAATTTTGGAAACGGGCGCAAGGTGGCGCGGCGTCCGACCATCTGCAGCAGGAAGCTTTGGCCGGGCCGCTCGATGAAATTGACGATGCCCTTGGCGCGGATGACCTGTGGCGCAAGCTGGTCCATGCCGGCCTGGAAGCGGTCGAGCGCGACAGGGCCTGCCGACTGCCATTCGATCGAGGTGAAGCGCGAGGCGCCGACTTTTGCCTGGCCGGGCTGGGCCGGAGGCCGGTCGGTGACGAGCAGTGCTTCGATCGGCATGGCATCGCCGTCGGTTTCAAAGACCAGCGTCTTGTTGAGCCAAACCAGCTCCGCGCGGAGCGCCTCGCTGGAGCTCTCGCTCAGTCCGGTCTTGGACAGCGCGATGAAATCCGCCGCTTCGACCTGCACGCGCCACAGCTCGTCACGCATGCGGCCGGGATTGGCAGCGACCTCGTCGGCATCGACGACAGCAACCACCGCATCGAGCCGGATGTCGTTCCACAGGATCGGGTCCATCAGGGTTTCGGTAATGCCCCTAGGATCGGCGACGCCGCTGGCTTCGATGACGATGTGGTCGGGTTTGACAGGCTGGGACAGCACGAGCTTCAAAGTGCGCAACAGATCGCCCTGCAGCGAACAGCAGATGCAGCCGTTCTTCAGCCCGACCACCGTGTCGGCTGCGTCAGCTATCAGCTCGGCGTCGATGTTGATGGCGCCGAAGTCATTGACGATGGCGCTGATGCGGCGGCCTTCGGAGCGCAGCAAAAGCTGGTTGATGAACGTCGTCTTGCCGGCGCCGAGAAAGCCGGTGACGACGAGGACCGGAACGCTCACGCGGCACCTCGCCTGATCGGACGGCCTGGTGCCGAAGCCTCGTCCAATACCCCGTCGCGGATCACCTGCTGACCATTGACCAGCATGTGTCGCACGCCTTCGGCCGGCAGGTTCATCTCGGCGAAGGTGGCGCGGTCGGCGATCGTTGCGAGATTGAAGACGACGATGTCGGCGTCGCAACCCGGCTGCAGCCGGCCCTTGCGCTTGAACAGCGGCGCGCAGCTTTCAACGATCTGGGCCGGAATCAGCGTGCATTTGGCAATCGCCTCGACGAGCGGGATCGCATCGCGCTCGCGCACCCATTGGCGCAGGAAGCGGGTGAAGGTGCCAGAGGATCGGGGATGCGCCGTCTTGTCGTCCCCGAGCGGCCATTCGCTGCCCTCATAGGGCGATCCGTCCGGCTGGCTCCACGGCATCGCGTCGGAGGCGATAGCGCCGCCGGGATACATCACCGACACGTCGAGCAGCGCGCGGTGACGCGGATTGTCCTCGGTGTCGAGGAAGTGCCAGAGCACAAGTGCCGAGGGGTCGGCCTGCCGGACCTTTTTGAGATCGTCGATGCCGTCGAGACGACGGTGCGTGGTGACAAGTTCGATCGCGTCGTAACCCGTGCCAGTGCGGGCGGAAAATGCCGGATCGACGAAGAAGCCGGCGCTGACGACCGTCGAGCCGGTGCCGTAGGGATAGGCCTCGGTGGTGATCTTCAGCCCTTGCGCCTGCGCCTTGGCGATGATCGCCGCCGCGCGTTCGACATCCTGCAGGCTTGTCGAGTTCAGGTGGCAGATATGCATGTGCGCGCCTGTCGCCCCCGCCAGCCCGATCAGCGTGACATAGGCCTCTATCGAGCTTTTGGGGTCGATGTTCGACATCTGCGCGATGTGGGTATAGGTCGGCGTGTCGGTTTCGGCGGCCAGATCGCAGATCAGGCTCATTTCCTTGGCGCCGGCGCCTGGCGCGTAGCCGGCGGGGATGCCAATGCCAAGCGCGCCCTCGTCGATACCTTGGCGCGTGAGCGCCACGACCTCGGCCGCCTGCGCTTCGGTGGCGGCATCGGTCGACCAGCGCGGGTCGTCGAAGCCGCGTCCCATGACAGTGATCGGCGCCTCGCCCGGCTTGAGTTCCAGCCCGATCATCACCGCCTTGCGGGCGAAGACCCAGGCGGAAGCGGTGCCATAGTTGAGCACGCGGGCGGTATTGGCCTGCGCGTCGTACCAGGCGCCAACAGGCAAGGCACCGACTTCCAGTTCGAGCGCCGTGGTCACGCCATCGAAGGCCTGCATGCGGTCGGCCGGCACGGATTGGCCATGCGCGTGAAGGTCGATGAAGCCGGGCGCAACGATCAGACCCGTTGCGTCGATGATGCGATGCGCCGGGCCGAGATCGGCGCCAATAGCAGCGATCTTGTCGCCCGATATGGCGATGTCGGCAATCTCGTCACGGCCGGTCTCGGGGTCGATGACGCGCCCGCCCCTGATCACGATGTCATGCATGAACAACCCTTTCGGCGGCGCGGCGCTTCTTGCCCGGCACGGCGTCGATCAGCCGGCGGGTGTAATCGGACTTCGGCGTGCGGAAAATCTCGGATGTCGGGCCGACCTCCTCCAGCACGCCCCGGTTCAACACGCCGACGCGCTGGCAAAGGTGATCGACAACCGACAGGTCGTGCGAGATGAACAACATCGCCAGGCCCTGCTCGGTGCAGATCTTGCGCAGCAGTTGCAGCACCTGCGCCTGGCTGGAAACGTCAAGCGCCGAGACCGGCTCGTCGGCGATCAAAAGCTTCGGACTGGAGGCCAGCGCGCGGGCAATCGCGATGCGCTGGCGCTGGCCGCCGGAGAATTGATGCGGGAAACGGTCGAGCCAGTCGGGGTTGAGGCCGACCTGCTCCATCAGTTCGGCTGCGCGCGCCGTCAGGCTCGAACCCTTGAGGTCGGTGTAGGATTTGAGCGGTTCGGCCAGGATGTCGCGCACCCGCCAGCGCGGATCGAGCGAGGCATAAGGGCTCTGGAACACCATCTGGACGTCGCGGCGCCTGTCGCGCAAAGCCTTGCCGCGCAGGGCGAGCCAGTCGACGCCGTCGAAGCTGACCGAGCCGGCGCTCGGTTCGGTCAGTCTCGCAATGATGCGGCCGATGGTCGACTTGCCCGAGCCGCTTTCGCCGACGAGCCCGAAGGCCTCGCCCCGGCGGATGGAAAAGCTGACATCGTTGACTGCCGTCAGCTGCCGCGATTTTTCAAACAGCCGGCCCGACAGAGTGAAATGGCGGACCAGACCGCGGACTTCGAGCAAAGCGTCGTCAGCCATGGCTCACCTCGGCCTGCATGTGGCCGGCACCGAAGCTCGGCCGCGCGTTGAGCAATTGAAGCGTGTAGGCATGCTGGGGACGGCTCAACACGTCGTCGACAGGACCGGCCTCGACAATAACACCGTCCTTCATCACGACGACGTCCTCGCAGACGTCGGCGACGACATCGAGATCGTGGCTGATCAGGATCATCGCGGTACCCTGCTCGCGGCTCAGCTCCTGCATCAGGCGCAGGATCTGCGCCTGTACGGTGACGTCGAGCGCCGTGGTCGGCTCGTCGGCGATCAGCAAAGCCGGCTTGAGCGCGATGGCGGCAGCGATGACCACACGCTGGCGCATGCCGCCCGACAATTGATGCGGATAGGCGTCGATGCGGCGGGCGGCATCCTGGATGCCGACGCGTTCGAGCAGATCGAGGCTCGCCGCGCGGATCGCCTTGCGCGACATGCCGGGGCGATGATAGCGGAAGACTTCGCCGATCTGGTCGCCGACCCGCATGACCGGGTTCAGCGTCGCCATGGCATCCTGGAACACCATGGCGATGCGGTTGCCGCGCAGCTTGCGCCAGTCGCGGCTCGACAGGGCAAGCAGGTCGCGGCCTTCGAAGGTGACCGCGCCGCCCAAAATGGCGTGCGAGGCGTCCGTCAGCCGCATCAGCGCGTAGCCGATCGAGGATTTTCCCGAGCCGCTTTCGCCGACGACGCCAAGCACCGAACCCGGCGCGACGGAAAAGCTGACGCCATTGACGGCACGGACGGCGCCGTGTCGGCTGGGATAATCGACAGTCAGGTCTCGAACAGACAACAAGGGAGAGGCTGTCATGGTCACATCCTCTCCAGGCGGGGATCGAAGTAATCGCGCAGGAAATCGCCAAACAGGTTGATGCCAACCGAGGAGATCAGCACGGCGATGCCGGGCGCTATGACGATCCAAGGCTGCTCATAGAGGAAGTCGCGGCCTTCCGAGATCATCACGCCCCAGGATGCCGTGGGCGGCTGCACGCCAAGACCGAGGAAGGACAGCGCGGCTTCCGAGATGATGACCAAGGCGATGTCGAGGGTGGCGACGACAAGCACGGCGGGCAGCACGTTGGGCAGGACGTGGGTGAAGATGATGCGCATCTGCGACACGCCCATGGTGATGGCGGCATCGACATAGTCGAGGGTGCGGATGCGCATGGTTTCGCTGCGCACGATGCGGGCGAAATTGATCCACAAAGCAAAGGCCAGCGCCATGACCAGCGTGGCGAACCCCGCCCCCAGCACCGCCATGAAGATCAGCGCCAGAAGCAGGAACGGAAAGGCGAGCTGGAAGTCGACGATGCGCATGATGATGGTGTCGACGATGCCGCCGAAATAGCCGGCGAGCGCGCCGAGGGTCGAGCCGACGACGAGTGCGATCGATACCACGATCAGCGCCACCTGGATCGAGACCTGCGCGCCCATGATGGTGCGGCTCAGAATGTCGCGGCCCATATTGTCGCCGCCGAGCAGGTTTGTGGTGCTGCCGCCGTCCTGCCAGACGGTCGGGGCGTAGCGCCACTCGATGACCTGCTGGGCGTGGTCGTGCGGGGCGATGCCTTTTGCAAAGACGGCGCACAGCACGACGATGGCAATCAGGAACAGGCCTGATATGCCCTTGGCGCTGCGGCTCAGGGCTCCGAGGAAGCGGCGCTCAGTCTTGGGCTTTGTTTCAGCGGACACAATCACGGCCTCAGTCATCACGCACCCTCGGATCGATGAAGCGGTAAAGGATGTCGACGATCAGGTTGAGCGAGATGAACAGTGCCGCCGAAATCAGCACCACCGCCTGGATGATCGGATAGTCGCGGACATGGATCGAATCCACCGCGAGCCGGCCGATGCCGGGCCAGGCGAACACCGTCTCGATGACGACGGTGCCCGACAACAGCGCCCCCATCTGCAGGCCGGCAAGGGTCACGATCGGCAACAGCGCGTTGCGCAGCGCATGACGCAGGATGATGCGCAAGCGCGGCACGCCCTTGGCGGTGGCGAAGGTGATGTAGTCCTGCTGCAGGACTTCCAGCATGGCCGAGCGGATCAGCCGCGCATTGACAGCGACCAAAACGAAAGCGAGCGAAATCGACGGCATGATGAAATAGCGGAAGGCATTCCAGAAGATGGAGACGTCGCGCTCGACAACAGCGCGCCCAAGACTCGCGAGTGCTGATCCGCGATAGCCGGACGCGGGCAGCCAGCGCAACTCGATGGAAAACCACAGGATCATCAGCACGGCGAGCAGGAAGCCCGGCATCGACACGCCCAAAACGGCGACGAAGGTGCCGGCATAGTCCAACCAGCTGTCGCGTTTGAGCGCTGTGGCGATGCCCAGCGGAACCGCGATGACGAAGGCCAGAAGCAGCGTCCAGAAGGCGAGCTCGCCGGTCGCCGGCAGGCGGTCGGCGATCAAGGTGGTGACCGGAACGCCCTGGCGGATCGAGGTTCCGAGATCGCCCTGCACCGCATGGCCGAGATAAGCGACGAACTGCTCCGGCACGGAGCGTGTCAGCCCCATGCGCTCGCGCAGCGTGTCCATGTCGGCAACACTCATGCCGGGATTGCCGGCGGCAATCACGTCGACCGGATCGCCCGGCACGAGCTTGACCAGCGAGGCCACCACAAGGATGACCCCGAGCAGAATGACAGCCGCGTAAAGCAGCCTCGATACGACCAGCCTCAGCATCCGTCGGCGCGGGTCACGAGGTCATGCCGAGCTGGTCGACACGCAACTCGCCGCCGGCATTCATGCGGGGGTCGACCACGTCCTTGGAAACGACAGCGAAGATGAGCGGCTCGAACAGCGGCTTCCAATAGGCTTCGGTGACGACCTTGGCCTGGATCTTGTCCAGCACGACCTGCCGCGCCGCCGGGTCGGCGGTGACGCGCTGCTCGGCGATCATGCCGTCGAGTTCGGCGTTTTCGTGGAAGGCCCGGTTCAGCGCGCCCTTGGTGTGCAGCACCGGATAGAGGATATCGGCTTCGGTGTAGGAATAGGTGGAGATGACCATGTCCTGCCCGCCCTGGGCGGTGATGGCCGACCATTGCGCGATCGGCAAGGTTTCGATCGCCACCTCGACGCCGATCTCGCGCAGCTGCGCCTGGATCACCTCAGCGGTACGGCGGATGACTGGCGTGTCGTTGGCGACGAGCTTGACCTTGAGCCCCTGGGCGACGCCAGCCTCAGTAAGCAGCGCCTTGGCCTTTTCGGGATCGTAGCCGTAAGACAGCTCAGCCGTCTTGGGTGAGTAGCCGGCGATCGAGCTCGCCACCGGCGAAGTCGCGGCGACGGCAAAACCATCCAGCGCAAAGGCAATCATCCGTTTCTGGTCGATGGCATGGCAAAAGGCTCGGCGCACGAGCGGATTGTCGAACGGCGCGTGCTTCTGGTTGAAGACCAGCGCGCGCATCATCTGGGCCGGGCGCTCCAGAAGGACCGCATCGGGGTTGCCGCGAAGGCGGCGCACGCTATCGAGCGGCACAGAGGCGCCACCATACATCGCGTTGATCTCGCCTGTTTCAAAAGCGGCGATACGGGTCGAATCCTCGGGGTAGTGGAAGAGCTCGACCGCATCGATGCGTGCAAGCGCGGCAACAGGTGCGTAGTCATCATTACGCTCGAGCCGCATGCCGCGGTCGGTCGACCACGACACGAACTTGAACGGACCAGCGCCGACCGGCTTGCGGCCGAACTGATCGCCAGCGGCTTCCACGGCCGCACGCGAAATCGGTGCGGAATAGCCGAGTGTCAGGCCGACCCAGACGGCAACGAAGGGTTCCTTGAAGTGGTAGGCGACGGTCAGCGGGTCGACGACCTCGGCGCGCTCCAACGGACCGAGGAAGAAGGCGCTGGGCGATGCCGCCTCGGGTGCGAGATGGCGCGCTACGGTCCAGGCCACCGCCTCGGCATCGCAAGGCGTGCCGTCGTGGAACTTGACGCCCGGCTTCAGCTTGAAGGTCAGGGTCTTGTTTTCATTGCTGAAGGCCCAGCTTTCGGCAAGGCCCGGCAGGATCTCGCCGTCATAGCCGGCGCGCGCCAGCGGCTCGTAGATCATGTCCATCGTGGTCGAGGACACCGACAAGGTGGTCTTGTGCGGATCGAGCGTATCGGGCTCTTCCGAGCGGCCGACACGCAGCGTGCCGCCGGTCTGCTGCGCCAACGCCTTGCCGGGCATGCCCAGGCTGGCCGCCGCAACGAGCGCTACCGCACCGCCCAGAAAGCCGCGCCGCGACAGGGTTGCCTGCTTGAGATAGTCGCGCGCCAGCGCGTCGAATTCCTGGGGAGATAGGTTCCGAAGGGACATGTTACACCTCGCCGTAAGTTGGTTGATCAGGCTCGTTTGAAGGCCAGTTTCTTGATGCGGTCGGAGTTCATCTCAAAACCGTCGGCGGTCACCGCCAGCGTTGCATTCCACGGCAAGCCGGGGCGCATGTCGGTGCCGGGTTGCAGCAGGAACCACAGGTCGGCATCGGCCGCGACGATGGGCGCGGTCATGGCACCCAGCCCCGAGCGCAGGCGGAATTCGCCGCTTTGCGCATCGCCTGTGATCTCGACCTCCAAGCCCTGGGCCGTATTGACGTAACGCCCGGCCAGCGGGCGCACGGCGCTGGCGTTGGCCTGAAGCGGCGCATAAATGCGCGGCGTGCCGCAGAAGACACCATCGACCTTGCCGTCAGGACGCGGGCTCAGCACCAGATCGGTGATGGCGCGTTCGGGCTTGGCACCGCCTTGATGGCCGAAGTCGAAGCCGCCGACGCCGCCTGAATTGAGGAAGGTCGGCACGCCGTCCTTGGCGACGATCTCGAAGACGTCGGGGCCACCTTCCTGGCGGTAACGGCCGGGGGCGAGCGCGATCAGCGCCGGGGATTCGTCGCCGAAATAGATGTCAGCGACGCGGCGGCCGAGCGCAAAGGAGGCAACCTGGTCGTTGTTGGCGATGATGACGACGCCAAAACCGTCATCGACAAAGCGTGTCGATTCCGACTTGCCGCCAGCGACCGTTCCGCCATGACCGACAGCGCGCCGGCCGCGATAGACATCGGTGACAAGACCGAGGCCGTAGAAGCCGGTCGCACCGTTGTCGAAGACGCAAGGGGTTGCCATGCGTTCGTACATCTCAGGCGTGCCGACCTTGGGGTCGAACAGGTTCTGCTGCCAGATGATCATGTCGTCGAGGGTCGAGATCATGCCGCCCTCGCCACCGAGATCGAGCCCCCAGTTGAGGTTGGCCCAGCCATCGGTGCGCTTGGTGTAGTGCGCGGCAAGCCGCTTCATCGCCGTTCCGTCGCGGATCAAAAGCGAGGTGTCGTTCATGCCGAGCGGGCCGGTGATGCGCTTGCGCAGCACCTCGTTGAAGGTTGCGCCCTCGATCTGCTCGATGATCTCCGACAGCATGAAGAAGCCGGCATTGCAGTAGGTCATGGCGCTGCCGGGCTTGAAGTTCAGCGCATCCTGGCGGGCGATGACATCGCGGCCGGTCTGCCGGTCGGATGGGGTGAAGATCGACAGGCCAGCGAAGATCATGGCTTCGAGGTGGTCGCGGAAGCCCGAGGTGTTGGAGGCGAGATGGGCCAGCGTCACCGGCTGTTCCAGCTTCGGCACATATGGCAGGTGCTTCTGCACCTCATCGGCAAGGCTCAGCTTACCTTCAGCTTCCAGCATCAGGATCAGCAGCACGGTGAACTGCTTGGTCTGCGAGCCGATGCGGATGATCGTCTTGCGTTCCATCGGCACGGCATTGTTGATGTTGGCGAGACCATAGGTATTGGCGAAGATCTCACGGCCGTTTTCGGTGACCGCCACGACAGCGCCCGGGCTGTCGGGGCCGGTGAATTCATTGAACAGCGCATCGATGCGCGCAGCAAAATCGGCCGGTGCCTTGGTCATGCCGGTCACTCCCTTCCTGATGTAATCGGATTGCCGGCTACGCGGAGCGTTGCGCCGGACGTGCATGGAAAACGATTGGCGCAACGCACCAGGCTCAGCCGCGATACGGTGCCTTGGTTATGACTGTCGCTACGCATGGTCCTGCCCTCCCGCATTGACCTTGGCACGACGCGCTTGGCGTCATGGGGTGCAGGGAAGTTTCCCTGCTCATCAAAAAATTTTGCCGTTCCCGCCTTTTTGTGATGCAATCGGTAAGATTTCTTTTTGCATACGTCAAGTCGTTTGCGTAAACGCTAAATCCCTGCCATTTTTAGAAAATGAAATAGGCTCAGCGCGCCAAAGCCGGAGACAATGTGACCCAACAACCGCGACTGAGTGAATGCTTGCGCGCCATGCGCCAGCGCCATGGGCTGAAGTTGCAGGAAGTCAGCGAGCGCACAGGACTTGCCTTGTCGACACTGTCGAAGGTCGAAAACGACCTGATGTCGCTGACCTATGACAAGATCCTGCAAATCTGCACGGGCCTCGATATCCCGGTTACGGAACTGCTGAATTTCGAACCGGCCAAGGGCGTGGAGCGCACAAGGCGCTCGGTGGTGTCGGCGGCAAACACGCTGCAGCTGGCGACGCGGAACTACGACTACAGCTATCTCTGCACCGACCTGATCAACAAGCGCATGGTGCCGATCATCGCCAAGATCCATGCCCGCACGCTTGAAGAGTTCGGCCCGCTGGTCCGTCACGTCGGCGAGGAATTCGCCTATGTGATCGACGGCGAGATCGAAATCCACACCGACCACTATGCACCGACACGGCTTGCAACAGGTGACGGCGTCTACATCGATTCGACCATGGGCCATGGTTATGTCTCGGTCGGCGCTGGCGAGGCGACGATCCTGTGCGTCTGCTCGGCGCCCGAATCCGGGCTGGAACAGGTGCTTATCGATCAGGCGTGAGTGACCTGTGCGGCATTTACCAGCACCAAGAGTCCTTGCTTGCCGTTCGCTGCCGGGCAGTCCAATCTCTTGGCCATGGGGGCCATTTCCAAACCAGCCGAGTCTACCCCAGCCGTCATGAAAGGCGTTGATATGCCCGTCCATCATCTTCTGACTGGTCAGAGCCCCTTGCCGCATAGCCGCGCAGAGCAACCGCTCCGGCGCAGGACAACCGTCGTCGCCGCGGCCTGCGGGGCCCTGATCCTTGGTGCGGTGGGCCAAGCCAATGCACAGGACGCCGCACCTTCAGCGCTGTCGGAGACCTATGGCGACTGGATTGTTCAGTGCGCCAATGCCGCGGCACCCAAGCAGGAGGGACAAGAGCCCGCCACCAAACGTATCTGCCAGGTGTCGCAGAGCCTGGCGCAGGGCAACTCCAACCAGCGCGTCCTGATGATCGTGTTCGAGGGCGCGGCAAAGGACAAGCAGCCCTTGGCCGGCACGGTCATCGCGCCGTTTGGCATCGACCTGCAATCAGGGCTGGCGTTGCGCATCAAGGACGATGTCTATGCCAAGGCCGCCTACAAGACCTGCCTGCCTCAAGGCTGCATCGCCCCGGTGGCTGTCGATGCCAAGTTCGAGGCAGCGCTTCGAGCCAACGAGAAGCTGACAGTGGCGATGACCGCGTCGGATACCGGTGCGCCGGTGAGTCTCGATGTGTCGCTGAAAGGCTTGGGCCAGAGCCTCGACAGGCTGAAGAAGCTTGCGGCAACCGGCGGCTAGAACATGACGGTGATGTCAGGCATGCGCTGGCGCGCGATGCTGCTCGCTGCCATGGTGCCTCTGGCAGCGTCCTGCACAAGCCAGGGTTCGCTTGAACCCGCACTGTCCAAGGCTGAGATCGAAAGCAGGCAGCAGGCCTATGCCAACGAAGCCTATCCGGTCCGAATCGTCGACCGGCGCAAGTTTGACCCGCGCCTCAAGCCGACTGTCGTTGCAGCGCCGCCCGGCTATGGCGCCGGCACCATTGTGGTCAACACCAGGGAAAAGCTGCTCTATCTCATTCGTAGCGACGGCACCGCCTATCGCTACGGCATCGCTGTCGGTGCGACAGGCCATGCCTGGTCGGGAAACGCAACGATCGGGCGCAAGGCCAAGTGGCCGGCCTGGTATCCGACCGACGACATGCACAGCCAGACCCCGCAATTGCCGCGCAGGATCGAGCCGGGGCCGCAAAACCCGCTCGGCGCGCGCGCGCTTTATCTTTACAGCGGCGGCGTCGACACGCTTTACCGCATCCACGGCACCTCCGAGCCATGGACCATCGGCACCGAGGCGTCGTCAGGCTGCATCCGCATGATCAACGAGGACGTGATCGATCTCTACGAAAAGGCCCCGAACGGCGCGCGCGTGGTCGTGTTGTAGGAATGAATCGTGCGGGCCATGTGCCACCGCAAGCCAGAGCATGATCCCGAAAAGAGCATTCCGGTTCGCTCGGAATGGAACGGCGCTAATTTATGGCCAGCCGCCCAGCGGCCAGGATCAGCAATCCGCCTGCTATGCCTTCCACCCACCGGCGACGGCGGTCGCTGAAGCTGCCACGCTTGCCGACTGAGGCAACGACAATGCTCAGGATGGTGTAGACCGCCCCGCATAGCGCAACGAAGATGGCTGAAAGCACCAGCGCTTGCAGCCAGACAGGTCCAGTGTGGTCCATGAACTGCGGCAGGATGGCGAAGTAGATCATCATGCCTTTCGGGTTCAAGAAGGCCGTCAGGAACCCGCGCCGAAGCTGGCTCTTTTCTGGTTTTCCTGACAGCGTCATTTGCCCCGCGCGTAGCGCGGACCGCATCAGATGAACTGCCAGATAGACGAGATAAGCGACGCCAACCCACCGCAGTGCCTCAAACAGGACAGGCGAGGCAGCGATGATTGCGGCCACTCCCAGTGCGGCGAAGAGCGAGTGGGCCACATATCCCAGACAAACGCCTGCCGTTGAGCGCAGGCCAGCGGCGGTGCCACCGGCCAGGGCCTGCGAGGCCACGAAAAGCATATCGGGACCTGGCGTACAGATGAGCGGCAACACGGTGGCGACGAAGAGCAGTGCCGTTGAAATTTCCATGCATGGCAAGATAGAGCGTTTGTGCCGCAATTTGCTTGCGCAGATGCCAGAAAAGCACCTAGAATTAGCATTATTCGCGTGTTTGTCGAAATCGGTGGAATATTATGCCAATGAGACTCGACGACCTCGACAAGCGCATCCTTCGCGCCCTCCAGCGTGATGCGCGCATTTCAAACGTCGAGCTTGCCAAAGAGGTGGGCCTTTCGCCCTCTCCTTGCCTGCGACGGGTGAAGCTTCTGGAGGAGGCAGGCGTCATCGACCGTTACGTGGCGGTTCTCAACCCGGCAAGGGTCGGGCTCGGCCTGAATATGTTCGCCCGTGTCTGGCTGACGGCTCAGGATGCGGAGACGATCGACCGCTTCATCGGGGCCATGCGAAAGCTTGAGCAGGTGGTCGAGTGCTACATCATGCTTGGAGAAAGCGACGCGCTCCTGCGCGTGGTCGTGGCCGATCTGGAAGATTACCGCCGGTTTCAAGCCAGCCACCTGACCAAGGTCAACGGCATTCAAAACGTCAAGACGGATGTGCCCAGCGAAACGGTCAAGCAGACCTACGCATTGCCTCTGCGGTGAGCATCTGGCCGCGTCAGATGCACCAGCCCTGTTCACGGCTCCCGCCGTTGACGGATACAGTCCGGGCCGAGAAGTGGTCCACGGCCATCGCCGCGTCCACAGACCCTGTTACTCGATTTTCCGGCATTTGGCCGGCCTGGGCCGCCGATTGCTGGGTTGGCCGCTCAGAACCTGACGCTGAGATCGAGCTTGGCGCCGTTATCGGAAACGCCCGAGCCGAATTGCCCGGTATAGGAAACGCCGAGCTTCGCCTTGGGCGCGATGTCGAAGTCGAGGCCGGCCTCCAAGACCGCGGCATCCCTGGCGATTGGCGCGCCAGCAATGGTGAAGGCGTTGCTGCCGGCAAAGGCCAGGCTCGACAGCGGCGTCACGTCGCCAAAGGCATGGCGCCAGCCAAGCATGCCGCGCGCGGTCGCGTTGACGATGCCGAGTGCAAGGTCGCCCGAGGCGCGGATGCCAAGCGTGGTGAAGGTCGCATCGGTGTTCGACCTGGCCTGCGAGAGTGCCGCCGTTCCGCCGGTCTCGTTGAACGCGTCGGTGCGGACATTGACGTAAGCGAGATTGGCGAAGGGCTCGAAGGATGCTCGCGCCGTGTCGATGCGGTAGCCAGCCTCGCCGAAGATTTGCGCTGTACCCGCATCATAGTCGGCCGACAACATCTCGGACAGGCCGGGGATCGTCACCGCACGGCGGGTCTCGATGCTGTTCCAGCTGTAGGCAGCGCCGGTACGCAGCGACACAGCACCCCATTGGCTGCCGCCATAGGCACCGAGATAGTAGCTGGTGGCGTCGCCTGACGAAGCGCGGTCGTCGGCATCGAAGGACGAGTGGCTGAAGCCGGTCATCAAGCCGACGCGCCATGCATCTCCGACCAGGACATCGCCGCCCAGTAAAAGTCCGCCGATCGAGCGGTCGAAGGTGGCGGCATTGCCGTCGCTGTCAGTGTCGCCCCATGCGCCGAAGGCGTTGCCCCAGACGGCGAAGCGATCGGTATCCGCCGCGACGAGTTCGGGCCCACCTTCGCCATAAGCCATCACCGGCGCGCGCGCAGCGCCAATGCCGTCGAACGCTGAACGGATGCGATCGGTCGCGGCATCGCGGACAAAGCGGCTGTCTTCGAGCAGCATGCCCTTGGCCGAGGCATGGATCTCGCCCGAGAGCTGGTTGAACGCGTGGGCCGCAGCCTGCGCACTCGTCTGCGAAACGACAAGGTCGTAGAGCGTGTTGCCCTGACCGAGCGGTTCGATGCTGTTGGCGCCCGCGCATTCGTTGCCGCTGAAGCCGCCGAGGCAGAAGGCGACGCCGTTGCGGACGGCGCTGAGATAGACGTTGCTGGCGTCATAGCCCAGCGACAAGTCCACATAGGGCATCTCCTCGGACAGCGCGGCAAAGGTACCGCTGACGCCACCGGCCGCATTGAGGATTGTCCACAGGCGGCCCGGCAGATAGACGCCGCCAACGTCAGGCAGGGCCACCGTGCCGCCGGCCAGCGTTGCGCTTCCGGTGGTGGTGAATTTGTCAGCCTGTCCCAGGGCATTGACGTCGACCGCCAGGACCGATCCGGCTTCAAACCGCGCATTGCCGCCAGTCTGGCTGACGACATCGCCGGCCACGCCATTGACCATGGTAAGTACGCCGCGATTGACGAAGCTGCCAAGCCCGTCAAACAGCGTGGCTACAGGCACGACGCCATCACCACCGCCGATGATTGTGCCACCAACGCTGTTGGTCAGCGTGCCGCCGCCGAAGTCGTTTTCGCCGCCCGCCGTGTTCCAGACCGCGTTATTGGTCATGACATTGGCGCCCGCGCCGAAGTTGACTGTGCCGAGGATGCTACCGGCATTGGTCAGCGCCACCGGGCCGCCGAAAGCCTCGATCGCAAGGCGCGTCGAATCGCGGGAACTATTGCGCACCAGCCCGCTGGTGACGATGGTGATCGGTTGGCCGCTGGACCCGACGGAGATGGCGCTGACGCCGCCTTCCACGAGCCCACTCGTCGTGATGCTGGTCGCGCCGGTCCCGTTATTGCTTGCTTTGATGCCATACAGCCTGCCGGCAACGGCTGCGGCATTCACCGTCAGGTCGGTTGTCGTGAGGTCGTTGTAGGCAAGAATGCCGGTGTCGGCGGCCCCGGTCACCTGACCGGAAGTGGTGATTGTCGTCGCCCCCAGGCCGTTGTTGGAGGTGCTAATGCCGAAGTCGCCGGCCGTGATGTCTGCGGCCTTCACCATCAGGTCGCCTGAGACAGGGCCGATCAGGGCCATGATCCCCGCAACCCCGGTCACATGGCCGGCCGCAGTGACGCTGGTCGTTCCGGAGCCAGCGTTGATGACGAAGATACCGGCCGGAACGCCGGCGACGCCTGCAGCTTTTACCGTCAGGTCGGTTGTCGTGGCGCCGTCATTGAAGGCGAGGATGCCGAAGCCATCGTTGGCGGTTACCTGTCCTGTCGCCGTCACACTGGTCGCGCCGACGCCCTGGTTCCATGCGTAGATGCCGGTCAATTTGGCCGTGACATCAGCGGCATTCACATTGAGGCCGTTTGCGGTTGTGCCGTTGTAGGCATGGATGCCGTTTGCCGCGATCCCGGTGACGAGCCCCGTCGCGGTCACGCTGGTCGCGCCGGTGCCGTCGTTGTAGGCGAGAATGCCAGTGTCCCCGCCGGTAGCGCGCGCAGCGTTCACCGTCAGATCGGTCGCCGTGGTAGCGTTCCAGGCGTTGAGGCCGATGCCATTGGTGCCCGTCACCTGGCCTGTCGCGGTAACGCTCGTCGCACCCGTGCCGCCGTTGTAGGCATAAATACCGTCGGCATTGCCGGTGACGCCTGCGGCGCTTACCGTCAGGTCAGCTGCAGTGGTGGCGTTTTGGACCCAGATGCCGTTGCCATTGGTCCCCGTCACCTGGCCTGTCGCGGTGACTCTCGTCGCACCTGTGCCGTCGTTGTAGGCGTAAATACCGTCAATGTCGCCAGTAACGGCTGCGGCGCTTGCCGTTAGGTCAGTGGCGCTGGCGCCGTTTCGGACCCAGATGCCGTTGCCATTGGTCCCGGTGACGAGGCCCGTCGCGGTCACGCTTGTCGCACCTGTGCCGTTGTTGGCGGCGATAATGCCGGTGTTGCCGCCGGTAACGGCTGTGGCGTTCACCGTCAGGTCGCCCGCCGTGGCGGCGTTCTCGACGTAGATGCCGGTAGCACTGGTCCCCGTTACCTGGCCGGTTGCGGTGATGGTGGTCGCACCCGTGCCGTAGTTGACGGCCCTAATACCGTCAACGTTGCCGGTGACGCCTGCGGCCTTCACCGTCAGGTCGGTTGCCGTTGAAGCGTTCTCGGCGTTGATGCCGGTGCCATTGGTGCCGGTTACCTGGCCCGTCGCGGTGACGGAAGTCGCACCTGTACCTTCGTTGTAAGCGTAGATACCGTCGGCGTTGCCGGTGACGCCTGCGGCATTCACCTTCAGACCCGTCGCCCCGAAGGCGTTCCAGGCTTCAATGCCGTTGCCATTCGTCCCGGTCACCTGGCCCGTTGCGGTGACGCTGGTGGCGCCTGTACCGTTGTTGCTGGCGATAATTCCGGCATTGCCTCCGGTGACGCCTGCGGCGTTCAGCGTCAGATTGGTCGCCGTGGCGGCGTTCTCGGCGTTGATGCCGATGCCATTGGTACCGATTACCTGGCCTGTCGCGGTGACGGTGGTCGCACCGGTGCCGTCATTGTAGGCGTAGATGCCGTCGCCATTGCCGGTGACGCCTGCGGCGCTTACCGTCAGGCCAGTTGCGGTGGTCGCGTTTTGGACCCAGATGCCGTTGAGACCGGTCCCGGTCACCTGGCCTGTCGCGGTGACGCTCGTCGCACCAGTGCCGTTGTTGGCGGCGATAATGCCGGCGTTGCCGGTGACACCTGCGGCGTTCACCCTGAGGTCGCCCGCCGTGGCGGTATTCTCGACATAGATGCCGGTACCATTGGTCCCGGTGACCTGCCCGGTTGCGGTCACGGCGGTCGCACCAGTGCCGCCGTTGAAAGCGGAAATACCCGTATTGCCACCGCTGATGGCCCCACCGGTCACAACAGTTATTGCGCCCGGCGTTGCTCCGTTGTCGCCATTCGACTGGATGTTCAGGCCAATTTGCCCTGAGCCCGCAGTCAGGGTCGCCGCGTTGCCGTCGATGTAGCTGATGTGGCCGAGCCCCTGGATGGAAAGCGCGTCCCCACCCGAGACTGTCGTATCGACGCTGAAGCCAGGGGCTGTAATCACAGCCGCATCGTCGGCATTTACGTCTTGCCCTGTCGCATTGGCTCCGGAACACGCGAAGCTGCCTACCGTGGGCACACATTGGGCCAGAGCCGGCTGGGCAAACAGGCCCAAAGTCGTCACTGCCAACAAAGCCGGGACACCGGCCGAGGCGAACCCAGCCAGCATTGTCGAGCCAAGCAGCATCCGAGGCAGCGGACGCCCGGAACGGGACGGCAGTTCTCGGGCCCTGGACGGGGGCGCAGGCTCACCGCAAGCCTGGTTGGCAGAGCTTGTCGTCGGACAGGGCAATGAACTGGTGCGCATTAGAATCTCACGATGAAGCTGGCCTTGAAGCCGTGTGGCCGGGTGTCGGCTGCAATTGGGCCGCTGGAGAACCGGCCCGCGTCGCCGACGGCCCTGGTTGGTAGCGTCGAGGTTTCAGGGGGATGCGGCGCCATAGGAGGCACTTATGGAGAAAACGCTCCCGCACGCCATGACCGACGGTCCCGATCGAATGACTGAGCGTCCCAATGTTCCGCTTGCCTGCCCGCGCCGGCGACAGCTCAGGCCGTCAAACTCGTGACGAAGCGGTTTTCGCGATGACGCGAGAGGGCCGCTGCTGGCAGGCATAGCAGACGACTCCTGGCCGGATTGGCGCAGCTTTGAGCGCGGGCGCCTGGAAGGCATCGCGCTCGACACCCATTGGCGCGAATCGAATTCGCCTGTGTGCGCGCTATTCCACATCCCAACGACGGCCTTCGGGATTGCGCGCAGATCTGCTCAGCAAGTTCGTGAGGAGATCGGCGGCACCAAGCGAGTAGCCAATTGATCGAGAAAGAGGCCCAGCGGCAGCGAAAAACGCGGTGAACCTAGGGGGCCGCTCGTCTATCGGCGTCTTTTGCTGACCGCGACGCCCTCCCCCTGAACGGTATGTTCTCAGAAAAGGACCATCAGCGCGACTTCGCAACGCCCAAAAACGGCTGTTGACCTTCCAGTCACTAGAAGCATTAGCGTCGCCGGAAATCATCAAGCGGTGTCGTCGGAGACGTCGCGCATTCTGACGACGAGGTAGTTTAAATGACTAGGAAATCTAGGATATTTCTCTTCACATTAGCGGCCGTTGGGGGCGGCGGGTTGTTTGTTTATCTCAATGGCGTGCCTGCTACTTTCAGCCGGGTGCTGACCTCGGGCGAAACGAGCAACACGGCTCCCATGACCCCGCCACCGCCCCAGGTGCCAGTCGCCCAGGTCGTCACACGGGTGATCGCAAGATCGTCGGAGTTTACTGGCGTCGTAGCCGCCGCCAAAACGGTCGAGCTACGGCCACGCGTCGGCGGTATGCTTGATACCGTCAGCGTGCCCGAAGGCGGCCTCGTTGAACGTGGCCAGCTGCTCTTCCAGATCGATCCTCGCCCGTTTGAGGTCGCGCTCCAGAATGCGGAGGCGCAGCTGCAACGGGCCGAGGTTCTGCTCGCACAAGCCGAGACCGATCACGATCGATCGAAGCGGCTGATCCCGAGCGGCGCCATCGCCAGCAAGACCTATGACGACGACTTGTCCAAGAAGCAGGAGCGGCAGGCTCAGGTGCTGGAGGCAACGGCCGCAAGGGCCGCAGCCAGGCTCGATCTTTCTTATTCCCGCGTGACAGCACCGATCGCTGGACGCGTCGACAGGGTGCTGGTGACGGAAGGAAACCTCGTCACCGGAGCTTCCGGAGGCGCGGCGACATTGCTCACCACGATCGTGTCGGTCGACCCCATACATGTTTATTTCGATATCGATGAACCGACCTATCTGAGTTTTCTAAGCGAAGCCCGTCCCGAGGCGGTGGGGCGCAAGGATACCTCATTCCTCGTCGAAGTCGGGCTCGCCACCGATAAAGGCTACCCTCATTCGGGCACCTTGGACTTCCTCGGAAACCGTATCGATCAAAGCACCGGGACAATTCGCGCCCGAGCCGTGCTGGCCAATCCCGACGGCCGGCTGACCCCAGGCCTGTTCGCGCGGGCGAAGCTTGCCACGAGCGCGCCCATAGAGACCGTTCTCATCGATGATCAAGCGGTCGGGACCGATCAGGGACGGCGCTACGTCCTGGTGCTGGGTGCCGGTGACATGGTCGAATACCGGCCGGTGGAATTGGGCGGGATGAACGATGGGCTGCGCGTGGTTGCAAGCGGCCTCAACCCTGGTGACACGGTCATCATCAAGGGGCTCGTCCGACCTGGCATGCAGGTTACCCCGAACCGAATCGAAATGGCGCCCGATCAGCGTTCAGTCAACGGCGTTGCCGCTGGCAATACGCAGGAGGCACGTCGATGAGCCTGCCACACTTTTTCATCAATCGGCCAATCTTTGCGATCGTTCTCTCGGCCCTGATGCTGATCGCGGGAGCGATCACCCTGTTTCAGCTCCCGTTGAGCGAATATCCGTCGGTCACCCCGCCGACCGTGCAGGTGACCGCAAGTTATCCAGGCGCCAACCCGCAGGTTATCGCCGAGACGGTGGCCTCCCCGCTCGAGCAATCGATCAATGGTGTCGAGGGCATGCTCTATATGAGCTCGCAGGCCGCGACCGACGGCAGGATGACGCTCACCGTCACTTTCGCCCAGGGCACGGACCCGGACATGGCCCAGATCCAGGTGCAGAACCGCGTGTCGCGCGCCCTGCCACGCCTGCCGGAAGAAGTTCAACGCATCGGCGTCGTCACCCAGAAGACATCGCCCGACATCCTGATGGTGGTGCACCTTGTATCGCCCGACAAGCGCTACGATCCGCTCTACATCTCCAACTTTGCCAGCCTGCAGATCCGCGACACGCTCGCACGCCTGCCAGGGGTCGGTGATGTCATCATCTGGGGTGCGGGCGAATACGCCATGCGTGTCTGGCTGGACCCCGCCAAAGTCGCTGCACGCGGACTGACCGCTGCGGATGTCGTCGCCGCCATTCGCGAACAAAACCTCCAGGTCGCGGCCGGCTCGGTGGGTCAGCAGCCATCGCAGGCCGCGAGCTATGAAGTTACTGTCAGTACACTGGGCCGGCTGTCCAGCGAGGAACAATTCGGCGAGATCGTCATCAAGACGGGCGAGGACGGGCAGATCGTGCGTCTGCGCGATGTTGCGCGGATTGGTCTCGGTTCCGATGGCTACGCGTTGCGTAGCCTGCTTGACGGTGAGCCGGCCGTCGCGATGCAGATCATTCAACGACCCGGTGCAAATGCGCTGGATGTCTCGAACGCCATCCATGCCGAGATGAAGCAATTGCAGCGCGGTTTTCCGGAGGGCCTGGAATACCGGATTGCCTACGATCCAACCGTCTTCGTGCGCGCGTCGCTTGCCGCCGTCATGGTGACGTTGCTCGAAGCGATCGTCCTCGTCGTCATCGTTGTCGTGCTGTTCCTGCAGTCGTGGCGTGCTTCCATCATTCCGCTGGTTGCCGTGCCCATATCGCTCATCGGCACGCTTGCGGTGATGTATCTCATGGGTTTCTCGCTCAACACCTTGTCGCTGTTCGGTCTGGTTCTTTCGATCGGCATCGTGGTCGACGACGCCATCGTCGTCGTCGAGAACGTCGAACGGCACATTGGTCTTGGCGAAACGCCGAAGGATGCGGCCCGCAAGGCGATGGACGAGGTGACGGCACCTATCATCGCGATCACCTCCGTGCTTGCCGCGGTGTTCATTCCGTCGGCATTTCTGTCGGGCCTTCAGGGCGAGTTCTATCGCCAGTTCGCGGTCACCATAGCGATCTCGACAGTTCTTTCGGCGGTCAACTCCCTGACGCTTTCGCCAGCACTGGCAGCCGTTCTCTTGAAGCCGCACCACTCCGGGTCAAACCGCGATTGGCTCACCCGTGGCATCGAGTTCGCATTCGGCTGGTTCTTCCGTCTGTTCAATCGCTTCTTCGACAGGGCATCGAACGCCTATGTCGGCGCGGCACGTCGCGCCATTCGCATAAGCGGCGTGATCCTGGCACTCTATGCAGGGCTTGTTGGAATGACCTGGATGGGGTTCCAGAGCATCCCGACCGGTTTCGTGCCCACGCAGGACAAGTACTATCTCGTCGGCATTGCCCAGTTGCCATCCGGAGCGTCGCTCGACCGGACAGAGGCTGTCGTCAAGGAGATGTCCAGGATCGCGTTGGAGGAGCCGGGCGTCGAGAGCATCGTGGCCTTTCCGGGCCTCTCCGTGAACGGCTTCGTCAACCTGCCAAATGCCGCCGTCGTCTTCGCCATGCTCGATCCCTTCGATCAGCGCAAGGATCCGTCACTCTCGGCCAATGCGATCGCCGGACGGCTGATGGGCAAGTACAGCCAGATCCCGGACGGCTTCGTCGGCATCTTCCCGCCGCCGCCGGTGCCGGGGCTCGGGACGATAGGTGGTTTCAAGCTCCAGATCGAGGATCGCTCCGGGGCAGGGCTTGAAGCCCTTGCCAAGGTGCAGGGTGAGGTCATGGCGAAGGCCGCGCAGGCGCCGGAACTTGCCGGCATGATGGCGAGCTTCCAGATGAACGCGCCGCAGGTTCAGGTCGATCTCGATCGGGTCAAGGCCAAGGCGCAAGGTGTTCCGTTGACGGAGATCTTCGAGACATTGCAGGTCAATCTGGGATCCTTGTACGCAAACGATTTCAACCGTTTCGGCCGCACCTATCGCGTGATCGTCCAGGCGGACGAGCCGTTCCGCGCCCAAGTGGACGACATTGCACGCCTGAAGGTTCGCAATGCCGCAGGCGAGATGGTTCCCCTCGCTGCCCTTGCAACTGTCGTTACCAGTTCAGGACCAGACCGGGTGATGCACTACAATGGCTACCCCTCGGTCGACATAACTGGAGGCGCGGCGCCGGGTTATTCGTCCGGGCAGGCGACAGCGGCAATCGAGCGTATCCTGCATGAGACGCTTCCAGCCGGCATGGCGTTCGAGTGGACCGATCTGGTCTTCCAGGAGAAACAGGCCGGGAACACAGCGATGATCGTGTTTCCGCTCGCGGTGTTGCTGGCATTCCTGATCCTGGCAGCGCAGTACAACAGCTGGTCATTGCCCTTCACAGTCCTGCTGATCGCGCCGATGGCGTTGCTATCCGCCATCGGCGGCGTCTGGATATCGAACGGTGACAACAACATCTTCACCCAGATCGCGTTTGTCGTGTTGGTCGGCCTTGCGGCCAAGAATGCCATCTTGATCGTGGAGTTCGCTTATGAAGAGGAAAAGAAGGGCCGCGATCCAGTTGCCGCGGTGCTCGAAGCCGCGCGCCTGCGTCTGAGGCCTATCCTGATGACGTCGCTCGCCTTCATTGCCGGCGTCGTGCCACTGGTCATTGCGACGGGAGCCGGTGCGGAGATGCGCAATGCCATGGGCATCGCCGTGTTCGCCGGCATGCTTGGCGTGACATTCTTCGGGTTGATCCTGACGCCTGTCTTCTACGTCGTCGTCCGCAAGCTGGTCCTGCGCCGAGCAGCAGGTTCGGGGGTCAACGCGGTGGCCGCTGCCAAAAGCGATCCCGTGAGCTAACAAGTAAGGGGCGGGCACGGCTCAAGCTTGCCCGCCCCCAATACCGCACGGCGCTGTTTCGTTTCCGCCGCCGCATGAACGCATCCGGCCCGCCGTGCGGGCGGGCCGCCTCCGCCAAACTCATCCAGTTTCGAGGCTCGCCATGTCGACCACACCGCGCATCGAGATCTACTCCACCCCCACCTGCCCTGACTGCTTGGCTCTGAAGCGGTGGTTTGCCAGCAAGAACATTGCCTTCGTCGAGCACGACCTGTGCGACCCGGTGGTCGCAGAGGAGGCAAGGAACCGCGCCGGCGTTCGCGTAGCACCGATCACCGTCATCGACGGCAAGCACATCTTTTACGGAACGCTTCTTGATCAGCAATTGCACATCGAAGCCATTCACGCTCCGACAGGAGAAGCAACGAAATGACCTTCGCAACGCCATCAACAGTTCGCTGGCGCCAAGGCCTATGTCGCTGGCGCATGGTCGATGCTCCGTGCTTGCACCCCACCACGTTGCCTCATCCGACATTCACACCGACGTGTTCTTCAGCCCCGGTGAAATTGATTTAAAAACCCAAACAATATGCGCATGATGATCCCGCAAACGTGACGCCGGTCAAAAAGGCACGGCGTCAGGATTGAGAGCGCGCCATGAACCTGAAGCAGCTGCAGTATTTCCATGTGCTCGCCGAAGAGCTGCATTTCCGCCGCGCGGCCGAAAAGCTGAACATCACCCAGTCGCCACTTTCCATCGCTATCCAGAATCTGGAGCAGGAACTGGGCTGCCAGCTTTTCATCCGCACACAGCGGCGCGTCCAGCTGACCGAAGTCGGTGAACGGCTTCGCGATCATGCCAGCAGCATCATCGAGCGGGTCGAATTCTGCGAACAGGATCTGAAAGCCGTGATCAGCGGCAAGGCAGGCCAGTTGCGCATCGGCTTTACGTCGGCGTCATCGCTGCTCTCGCCATTTCCGGCCCTGATCCATGCGTTCCGTCTCGAATATCCCGACATCGACGTGACGCTGAAGGAGGCGCCGACGCTGGTTCAGCTCGACGCCATCCAAAACCGCGACCTCGATGTCGGCGTCATCCGCCGCCCGCGACAGCAACTGGCCACCGCGATCTCCTTTCGCAAGCTCAAGACGGACAAGCTGGTGGTGGCGATGCACAGCACCCACCCCCTGCGGCATCAAGATGAAATCCGCATCGCCGACCTTGCCGGCGAACGTTTCATCTTCTTTCCGCGCAAGATGGGCGTCGGCATCTACGACCAGTTCATCGAGCTCTGCGGCAAGCGCGGCTTCATGCCCGATATCGTTCAGGAATCCCAGTCGACAACGACCATCGTCGGACTGGTTGCGGCGGGCCTCGGCATTGCGATCGTACCTTCCGGCCTCGCCTACATCCAGATCCCCAATGTGACGTTCAAGGACCTCGCCGACACGGACGCGGAGACCGACCTGCTTTTGGCCTACAGGGCAGGTGAAGAAAACCCCAGGCTCGCGCATCTCATCCGCCTGGCACAGAGCGCGTTTGCACAGCCGGAAACATGAACACCCTCCGCCTGCGGCGGAGGGTGCCGTACGTGCGTCGGCTGTGTTGGGCTACTCGGCCAGCCAGGTCGACGACTGATCGAGGTACAAGAAGTTGCTGGGACTGAACGTCCAGCCTTTCAGGGCAGATGCCATGGCAACGTCACGCTCCAGCCAGACGACGGGCAACGAGTAGGACTTTTCATAGAGCCGCTTTTCGAAGGCGCGCAACAGCTCCTTGCGCTTGGCCTCGTCAGTCTCGGTCGACTGCTTCACCCACAGATCGTCCAGTTCGCGGTCGGTGAAACGAGCTGCCGAACGCGCCGACTGATCGAAGGAAACGTACTTCGTCATCTGTTCGGTCGGCTCTTCGCGCAAGGCGGAATAGATGTCCGTTATAGCCTCGAAATCGCCGCTGTTGATCGCTGCGGCCCAAGGCGGCGTCTCGACCACCTGGTTGTTGGCGATCACGCCGATCTGTCGCCACTGATCGATCAGGAACACACCGAAGTCGACGACGATCGGCGGGCCGTTGCGGACAGTCAGATTGAACGTCAGCTTCTCCTGCCCTGCCTCCTTCAGCAAGCGGCGCGCCTCGGCCCGGGATGCTTCAATGTCCGACCCAAAGCCGGGAAACTGCTTCAGTTCCTCGTCGGAGGAGGCGAACTTGCCGCCCGGCATGAAGATGCCCCCTGGGAAGCGCATCTCGGTCGTAGCCCCCAGCGCCTTGGCCGCACCCCAGCGGTCGATCGCCAGGTTGAGGGCACGCCGTACCCGCTCGTCGTCGAACGGCGGCTTGGTGGAATTGAACGTGACCAGGAAATGGGTGAGCGAAGGCCCCGAATTGACGGTCACACCATCGCCCATGGCGGTCTTGAGCCGTTGCGCGCCGGCTGGGCTCACACCACGGAAATCGGTAGCTACCTGGCCGGCCTGGATGGCGTTGGTGACCGCTGGTCCTTCCATCGTGTAGGATTCCAGCGCATCGAGATAGGGCTGGCCCTGACGGAAATAGTCTTTGAAGCGAGAGGCCTTCCAAACCGACCCGGAAACGAACTCATCGAATTTGAACGGTCCGCTGCCCATGACTTTTTGTTTGGGATAGCTCGGGTCGGATGCCAGCAAACCGGCCGAATAGACACAGTTCCATGGCGAGGCGAAGGTGCCAAGCACGGAGGTGTCCCAGGCCTTCAGCTTGAAGCGGACAGTGGTATCGTCGACCGCTTCGATCTTTTCGATCTGACGGAACGTTTCGATGCGCTCGGAGACGACGCCTTTTGGCGGAAAGGCCAGCCGCTCGTAGGTCGCCGCGACATCCTTCGCCGTCAGCGGCGTGCCGTCGTGAAACTTCACGCCCGCCCGGAGCTTGAACGTGTAGGTGAGTGCTACCGGATCGGCTTGCCAGCTCTCGGCGAGATCGCCATCGATTTCCGGGTAGGCGCCAGGCTTGAAGCGCAGCAAGGTCGAATAATGCGGCGCAAGCCGCATCAGTGCCGCGAAGTGGTTGGCGCTGTGGCAGTCGAAATCGGCGGGATCGTCGCTGACGGCATAACGCAGCGTGCCGCCGGATTTGGGCTGGTCCTGGGCCGTCGCCGATAGAGTCCCCGTTGCGGCGAGGGCTGTGGCGAGCACCAGGGTGCTCAGTCTGTGTCGTAGGTTCACAATGTTCCTCCCATGTGACGTTCGTAGTTGTCAGGTCATCTGTCTTGATTGGACTTCGGATCGAGAAGATCGCGCAGCGCATCGCCAAACATCGAAAAGGCGAAGATGACGATCGCAATGGCGAGGCCGGGAAACACAACGACCCATGGCGCTGTCATGGCCGTGTTGAAGGCGTTGCCGGCAAGCATGAGCCCCCAGGACGGTGTAGGCTCGACAACGCCAAGGCCGAGATAAGACAGCGAGGCTTCGATCAGGATCGCCTGGCTGACAAAGGCCGTGAGCATGACGATGTAGGGGCCGAAGATGTTCGGTGCCATGTGCAATGCGATGATGCGCATATGGCCGAAGCCAAGGGTGCGCGCGGCGTCGACGTAGGACATGCGGCGGATCGAGAGCGCCTGGGAGCGCGCCACACGCGCCATCTTGGGAATGATCGGCAAGGCGATGGCGAAGACCAGATTGACGTCGACGCCCAGCACCATGTTGCGGCCCAGCGTCGAAACCAGGACCAGCGCCATCACGGTGATCGGGATCGCCAGCAGGATTTCCATGAAGCGTTCGAGGATCATGTCGATCCAGCCGCCGAAATAGGCCGAACCGATGCCCAAAAGCGCGCCTATCGTGCAGCCGACGAAACTCGCCGTGACGCCGATCAAAAGTGCCGTGCGGCCGCCATAGAGAATGCGGCTGAAGAGATCGCGGCCGAAGCTGTCGGTGCCAAGCCAATGCATGGCCGACGGTGCCTGCACCACTGCGCTGTAATCATTTGCGAGCGGATCATAGGGGGCGATCAGCGGCGCAAACAGCGTCAGGAACAGGCTGATTGCGATCACCACAAGCCCCATCGCGCCGAGCGGCTCGTTGACGACAAAACGCCAGACCGCATTGCGGCGCTGCGGCTGTTCGCTGAGCAGTTCAGTGGCAATCGTGGCGGGAAAGATGTCGCGCATGGGATCAGGCCAGTTTGATGCGTGGGTCGATCGCCGCGTAGGCAAAATCGACGAGGAGGTTCACGGCAACGAAGATGACGGTCAGCACCATGACGATGCCCTGAATGATGGCCAGGTCGCTGCGCGATACCGCATCGAGAAACAAGCGGCCGATGCCGTTCAGCGAAAAGACCTGCTCGATGACGACGAGACTGCCGATCAACAGTGCGAATTCGAGCCCGATCATGGTGATGGTCGGCAGGAGCGAGTTCGGGATCACATGGCGTCGAATGATGCTTCGAGCCTTCAGGCCCTTGGCGCGGGCGGTGCGGACAAAATCCTCATGCATCACCTCGATGATGGAAGATCGCATCATGCGGATGAGGATCGCCGCGTAACGGTAGCCGATGGCAATCGCTGGAAGCGCCAGTTGCTGCAACAGGCGAAGCGGGTCGTCGAGCAACGATGGCGAACCGAGTGGTGGAAGCCAGTTGAAATACCACAGCATGACAAGGGCGATGAGCATGCCGAACCAGAACGACGGCAGGGCGATGCCGCCTATGGCGAAGGTGCGGATCGCATAGTCGATCCAGGTTTCGCGATAGATGGCGGCGATCGTGCCGAGCGGGATGGCGATCACCAGGGCAAGCAGCATGGCGAGCACCGCCACCTGCAAGGTCACAGGCAGGCGCAGTGCGATCTCTTCGAGCACCGGCTTGCTGGTCCAGCTCGATGTTCCCAGATCAAATGTGGCGAGACCGGCTAGAAAATCGCCATATTGCACTAGGATCGGCCGATCGAGCCCGAGACGGGCACGCTCCGAAGCGATCAGTTCCGGCGTCGGGTTGCCGCCTTCGGCGCGAAGCATGGTTTCCACCGTGTCGCCCGGCAGGACGTTCAGCATGAAAAAGATCAGCGTCGCGACGCCAAGCAGCGTCGGGATCGAAAGCAGCAGGCGGCTGAGGACATAACGGAACATGGCGCTAGACC
The DNA here is from genome assembly GCF_058808215.1 of Aminobacter sp. GW821-FHT11F06. Taxonomy (NCBI): domain Bacteria; kingdom Pseudomonadati; phylum Pseudomonadota; class Alphaproteobacteria; order Hyphomicrobiales; family Phyllobacteriaceae; genus Aminobacter; species Aminobacter sp. GW821-FHT11F06. The sequence goes on from NZ_JBXARL010000016.1 coordinate 34,349, forward strand.
TTGATGCAGGCGACGTGATGCGTTTCGGAAAATGCGACGGGCATCGGCACGGCCATCGCGCATTCGGCGCTCGCAAGCGGGCAGCGCGTGCGGAAGACACAGCCGCTCGGCGGGTCGAGCGGCGATGGCAATTCGCCTTTGACGGTCACGGCCTGCCGCTGCGTGCGACCGACATCGTTCAGCGACGGAACGGCTGACAGCAGTGCTTTGGTGTAGGGATGCTTCGGGGTTTCAAACAGCTCGTTTGCGGTGGCCGTCTCGACGATGCGGCCGAGATACATGACGGCGACGCGATCGGAGATATGACGAACGACGGCGAGATCATGCGCGATCAGCAGATAGCTCAGGCCGAGCTTCGCCTGCAGGTCCGCGAGCAGGTTCATGATCTGCGCCTGGATCGAGACATCGAGGGCGGAGACGGGCTCGTCCAGGATGATGAATCTCGGGTTCATCCCAAGCGCCCGCGCGATACCGACGCGCTGGCGCTGACCGCCCGACATCTGGTGCGGATATCGCGTGACGATGTCGCTCGGCAGGCCCACCAATCCGAGCAGTTCGTCGACACGCGCAGCCGCCGCGACCTTGGTCTTGCATATGCCATGCACGAGAAGCGGCTCAGCCAGCGCGTGCCCGATCCTGTGGCGCGGATTGAGCGACGTGTAGGGGTCCTGGTAGACGACCTGAACATCCTGCCGCAGCCGGATCAGTTCTGCCTTTGTCGCCGCCAGCATGTCGCGTCCCTGGTAGTCGGCGCGGCCGGCGGTTGCTGCTTCGAGCCGCAGCAGCGTGCGGGCAACCGTGGTCTTGCCGCAGCCGGATTCGCCGACAAGACCAAGGGTCCCACCTTGAGGCACGTCGAAATCAATTGCCTGAAGCGCCTTCACCGTGGCGCCCTTGCCAAGATGGAAATCCTTGGTCAGGCCACGCACCCGAAGAACAGTCTCAGCGCGTGTCGCCCTGTCTTGGACCTCCTGTCCGGACGGACGTTTCACGGTTTTGTCTTTTTCGCCGGGATGGAAACAGGCGAAGCGATGGCCCCCCTCGCCCGTCTCCTCTGGAAGGCTGGCGCATGTCTCGGTGGCCGCTTCACAGCGCAAGCGGAATGCGCAGCCCGAAGGCAGGCAGCGCAGGCTCGGTGGCTGACCGGGAATGGTTCTAAGGCGCTCCTGGCGCGGCTGGTCGAGATGCGGCACGGCACCGAGCAAGCCAATCGTGTATCGATGGCGCGGATGGTTGAGGACTTGCCTTGAGCTACCGGATTCGACGATGCGACCGGCATACATGACATTGACGCGGTCGGCGTAGCGCGCGACCAGCCCGAGATTGTGGGTGATCAGCACCAGGCCGACGCCGAGTTCATCTACGAGGCTACGCAGCAATTCGAGAATCTGGGCCTGGATGGTGACGTCGAGCGCTGTTGTCGGTTCGTCGGCGATGATCACCTTCGGATTGCAGGCAAGTGCGATCGCGATCATCGCGCGCTGGCGCATGCCGCCGGAAAACTCATGCGGATACTGACGCAGTCGGCGTTCCGGGTCGGTTACGCCGACTTTGGTCAAAAGCTCCACAGCGCGCGCCTCGGCATCCTTCACGCTCATGTCCAAATGCTCGAGCATCGGCTCGATGATCTGCCGGCCGATGGTGAGCAACGGATTGAGCGAGGTCATCGGCTCCTGAAAGACCATCGCGATATCGCGTCCGCGCAGGCGTCGCATCGCTTCTTCTGGAAGCGCAAAAAAATCCTTGCCACAGAGTTTTGCGGAGCCGGTGAAACGGGTGGCGCCGCCGCCTTGCAAGAGCCGCATCACCGCAAGCGAGGAGACCGATTTGCCGCAACCGGATTCACCGACAAGGGCAACCACTTCGCCGGCGTGAACGTCATAGCTGATGCCGCGAACCGCGTTGAGCAAGGCATCCTGCGAAACGAACTGTACGTGAAGGTCGCGCACCGAAAGCAGCGGCGTCAAGTCCGCCAGAGCGGTCTCGAAGCCGTCCGTGTCGACCAACGCGGCCTTCGCGGTTGATGCCATGATGTCGTTTACCTTCGTGCCCGTCCTGGATTCGACCGGAACCTTCGCGATGGGGTCGCGCGATAGAGCTTGGGCCTTGGTCCAGTGCGCTTGCATGACAGGCTTACTTAAAATCGAAAAGGGTTTGCGGATTGTCGACGAGTATTGCCTTGCGGTCGCCTGCGTCCGGCGCCCATTCGGCAAGCAGATTGAGCAGCTCGCCAGTGTCGCGGCCGGAATGCGGGATATGGGGCCAGTCTGATCCCCATATGGCGCGGCGCGGGTTCTGCGCGACGATAGCCTTGGCGACATCAGCGACCGCCGCGTAGCCTTTTTCCTTGGCGATACGGTAAGGACCGCTCAGCTTCAGGTAGCATTGGCCTTCGCTCATCAAGGCAAGCAGGCGCTTGAAGTCGGCTTGCGTGAGGCCATCGGATGCCAGCATATAACCCATGTGGTCGATGACAAAAGGCGTCTCGACGCTGCGCAGGAAATCGACGAGGTCACGCACGACATAACCGGGCGCATAAAATTGCAGATGCCAGCCGAGCGCATCCACTTTCTTCGCCATGCTGGCGATGTAATCCTTGATGTCCTCGATCGGTTGGCCGGCGCGCTTGAACAAGTCCAGGCGGATGCCGCGAACGCCTGCGTCATGGAAGCGTTCCAACTCAGCTTGGCTGACGCCATCCTCGACCATGACCAGGCCGCGCGCAGCGTTGCCCGCCTTGGCCAAGGCATCGAGCAGGCAGGAATTGTCGGTTCCGTAAAAGCTCGGCTGGACGATCACGAAGCGTTCGATCCCGAGCACGCCCATCAGGCTCTGGAAATGCCCGAGTTTGCCGTCGGGCAGCGTGTAGTGGGGCTCGGGGACATGCGGATAGCGGTCTTCAGGTCCAAAGACATGCATATGCGCATCACACGTGCCGGACGGCACCCTGAAGTTCGGCGGTGTCAGCCTTTCGAGCGGCAGCATCGGCTCGGATTTGAGAGGTGCATTCATGTCGGCATTTCCGTGTTTCAAATGAGTTCAGGCGCGCGCGAACGCACGCCATTTATCCAGTCGTTGGCTCAGGGCTTCGACAAAGAGGTCGGTGTCTATGGCGGTGAAGACAAAGGGCGCGGCGCCCATGGCAACGAGCGTCGCATAATGGTCCGGCCCGGCCACACCTCCGATGATCGCGATCTTGCCATGACGCTGCGCAGCGGCGACCGTCTGGCGGCAAAGGTCCATGACTTCAGCGCTTTGAACATCTCCCATGATGCCCATAGCAGCCGAAAGGTCGTTCAGGCCGAGTGCTATGATGTCGACGCCGTCAATTGCTGCGATCGCATCGGCATTGGCCACGGCTTCAGGCGATTCGAGCAGAACCTGCAGAGCCACGCGCTTGTTTGCCTGCTCGACCCGCTCGGCGCCGGGCAAGCGGCGAAAGCCGAAGGTCGATGTCAGTGCATTGTGAGAACGGCCGCCTGCGGGCGGATAGCGGCAGAAAGACGCCGCCTGCCGCGCATCATCGGCGGTCACTATGTGAGGAATGATCAAGCCCGAGGCACCGCCGTCGAGAACACGGCCGATGGCGCCAAAATCGCCTTCGGGAATACGCACCCAGGCATCCATCCCGAGGTCGGCGGCTGTCGCACACATGTGTGCGGTGGTGTCGAGCGCGATGGTGGAATGCTCAAGATCAATCCAGACCAGATCATAGCCGACGCTTGCCGCCATCCTGACGAAGTCGACATTGCGGGCGGTGCGGATGCCCAATGAATAGCAAGGGTCACCGGCACGCAAACGATCGAGGGTCGAGGCCCTCTCTCTCAAGGCAACAGGCAGCATGAACTTCCTCCCGAGGTGCCGTCGCATGAACCACGACATCACCACGGACCGGATGCTAGTCAGGTGCTTTGATTAGCTCCAATTCAATCGCCAGGCTTATTGATTGGTAAAATAGATCAACGCGCAAACAGGGGTCGGCAACCCGCCACTTTCGTCACACTCAGCTCGACCGCGCCGAACCGCCCATTGATATACAATGCCAATCAAAATGGCCGGCTGATCGAATTGGCACAAATCATACCGCTCTGGCATGGTGCAGGCGGAAAAGATTTGGGAGAAACCATGCTCGCCCGGCAGAACACGACCCTCTTGCGCCAGATCGGCGCGTTGCCGACCTCCGGTGCGCGTGCCGCGGAAATCTTCGATTTGAGCGGCCAGACCTTTCTGGCGGTGCCGCAGCTCGCTTATGATCTTGCCGACACGCCGGCCTATATGAACGGCGGCGACAGCGACACTGATCTGCTGATTTTCCGATGGAACGGCAGCGCTTTCATTGAACACGCCCGCCTGCCGGTTCCGGGCGGCGAGGACGCAGAGTTCTTCAGCATTGACGGGGTGCATTATCTCGCCACGGCCAGTGCCCGCAAAGGACAAGGGCCGTACGAACCCAATATCGGGTCGACCATCTTCCGATGGAACGGGGCCGAATGGTTGCATTTCCAGTCGGTGCCGGGCTTCTTCGCCAAGCAGTTCCGCCACTTCTCAATCGGCAGCCGACACTTTCTTGGACTGGCGCTGGGCGTCACGGTCGAAGGGCCGGTGGCGAGCAATCCACGCAACTCCTGCATTCTCGAATGGAATGGGACAGGCTTCGAACTCTTCCAGGAACTGAATGGCCCTTGGGGCTACAACTGGCGCCACTTCACGATCGACGGTCAGCACTTCCTCGCCTACGCCGACCATATCGAGGCCTCGCGCATCCTCAAATGGGATGGAACTCGCTTCGAGGTGTTCCAGACACTGGAAGGCAAGACGGGGCGGGCATTCGAAGTGATGCATGTCGGCGGAGAGATCCAGCTCGCCTTCGCCACCATTGCCGGCGACACCTCCATGCTGAAATGGAACGGCGCGGCCTTCGAACATTTTCAGACCCTCAGCGGCCCAGGCGGCCGCGAGTTCGCGGCGCTGACGCGCGACCACCGCCACTACCTCGTCCAGATCAATTTCATCGAAGGATCGCCCAAGGAGCCGAAGACCGATCTTCTCTCCTTCATCCATTTGTGGGACGGCAAGCAGTGGCAAACGATCTTCGAATTCGAGACTTTTGGCGCCACCGATGCAGCGTTCTTCACCAACGGCGGCAAGACCTATCTGGTCGTCGCCAACAGCCTGACGCCGGACGTTCGGTTCGGCCAGGACAGCGCCATCTTCGAATTCCTCGGCTGATCACGCAGGCACGACATGAGCTACAAACCCCATCCTGAATTCTTGCAGCTGTTCGACGCCTATACCGGCCCCAATAGCATGGCCGCCGAGCTTGGCGCGAGGCGGTCGCAGTCGGCCGGCGCCAAGCCGCTGCTCGTTTCAACCGGATCCGACCTCGTTCTGTTTCCCGGCGGCGGTGCGGCGCCGATTGTCGAAAGCTTCCGCTTGAGCACACGTGGCTTCAAGGAAATGACGGCCGTCTCGCATCTCGGCACGGTCACCGCCTGGCTTGCCGAAATGAACGAAAGCGGCGACGGCGATTGGCGCAGCTGGGCTAGCAAGGTCATCGCACAATGCCAGGCCGTGCGCGCGGTCAACAACGATGCTTACTGGAGCGATGTCGTCCGTGTCGATGCGTGGCGAGGCATGGAGACAAAGATCGCAGATGTCGTCGACTATGCCTGCCGGGTGACCGAGACACTGTTGATCGACGTGCTGGCGCATCCCGAGCAGATGACCCACGCGCATCTTCGCAAGCATTATCTCGAACCTGTCGAGACAAAGACGATCCCGGTGCCGTTCAACGACGTGATGGTGGCGACCTTCGCGCTGACCTTCCTCGACATCGCCCACCGGACGCTGTCCTGGGTTCGCTCGCAAAATCTCAATTGGTCCGAGCTGATGGTGATGATCTGTGGCAGTTCGGGCCGCCCGACAGCCGGGCTTACCTGGGCAACCAACAGCACCTGCCACATTCTCTGGCGTGCATCGGAGAAACAGTTTCCGCCTGAAAACATGCTGATCGCGCCACACGCGCCGGGGCTGACCCTCGACATGATCAACAGCGGTGCCGACCTCGCCGGGATCGAGGCGCGCTACCGTGCCATGTGGACACGCACGCGCGTCACCGCCGAGATCGGCGGCAAGATGTTCCAGGGATTTCCGGGCTTCGTACCCGACATCCATGCAGCGCCGATCATGACGACAGATACCACGACGTTGAGCGAGATGCCCCGCCTGCGCTATCCTGACGACCGGCAGACGGCGATCACCAGACTGAGGCTGGTCATGGAGGACCCGCGCCAGTTGCTATCGAACTCGGTGTCGGAATTCATCATCGACGAGCTTTGCGACAAAAACCTCGATCCATCCGCCGTTGTCATTCCGGGCTTTACCAACGTGTCTTATCCCAGCCGCAGCAGGCGGTAGGGCAGAATGCTGGCGCCGGTGGGACATGGTTGAAGGTCACCCTCCACCGAGGGCGGGTGACCCTCCAACTTCGCGTGCCCGTTGGGGGCCTCCTGGCGTCTAGATTTGCTTGGCCAGGCGTGCATCGACAGAGAAGCGGCCGCCGCCATGCGCGATGAAATAGACGAGGACGGCGAACCAGAGGATTGATTTCTCGGCCCCCGCAAAACCCTGGTTCACCGTGATCCAGTGAAACCATATCGTCACCAACAAAATGACGCTGGTTGCAAATGCCGCCGGGCGTGTCAGCAAGCCAATGATCAGCAGGATGCCACCCGTGAACTCGGTCAGGGAGAGCAGAACCGACCACAACGGAGCGGGATAAAAGCCGATCATCCCAACCAGTTCGGTCGATCCAAACGGATCGACGATCTTCTCTGAACCATGTGCAACGAGCAAACCTCCTGCGACCAGGCGAAGAAGAGTCTCTGTTGCTGTTTTGAAACGCGCATAGATTGGTGCAAGAGCTGGGAAAACAAAGCCAGCCGCAGCAGTGCTGTCCATTTGACGATCTCCTGGTCGCCGAACTCGGTTTCGCTTGTCCTTACGTCCAAAAGTCTTTCGGCGCTGAACCAAGGTATTTCGAGCAGAGAGCCAGGTCCAATTTCAATGTCGCCGTCAATTGATGGCGAAAACCAATCAATCCATCGACATCGCCAGGACCGTCAAGCCCCGCTTGGCGGCCCAAGGTGCCGGCTCCAGCTGGAACCGCAAGGCCATCAGAAACGGTGTAACGGGGGAGAACATCGTATGGCGCGCGGCCCGTGAAGCTCTTGAGCTCATGACACCGATGCACCGCCGATGATCGGCATACGTTCGGGGATGAAGTGGTGGAGTCGACGATGCGCGGATCGTCTGGCAGAAACGGCAGCATGACCGGCGCTGCGCGACGGTCATGCTGGCTTTCTATTGGTGGAGCCCGGCCTAACATCGGCGCGGAACGACTGAGGTGCCTCGATCAGACCCGCCGCCTCTTCGCCATCAGAAACACCGCGAGCACACAGCACAGCAGCCCAAGCGACAATGGCAGCCCCTGATGTCCGATCAGTTGCATTGCCAGGCCCGTCGCGGGCGAACCCACGATGCCGCCGATGCCCCATACGAACGCGAAGGCTGCGTTGCCGGCGATCAAGGTTTGACCGGTGAAACGCTCGCCGAGCTGGATCAGCGACATGGTGTAGATCCCGAACGTGCCCCCGCCCCAGACAAACACGAGCGGCCAGATGGGCCACGCGTTGAAGATCAATGGCAGAGCCAAGCAGCCGGCGAGCGAAGCGAGCACGCAAAACAGCATAGTCCGCGTCGAGCCAATCCGTTCGGCCACGCGCCCGAGCAAAATCTGCAGCACGGCATTGCCTGCGACGAAACAGGTGATGAGCGAAGCGATCCGCTCCTCGGCGCTGCCGAGTGCTGCGCCATAGACCGCAAACAGGGACAGCAGGATCTGCTCGAAGGCCGCAGCGGCGAAAACCGCAAACAACAGGAGCGGCGCCAGTGCGAAGAAGCCGCCGACCGATGTTGCCTCGCCTTCACCAGGCATGTCAGGCAGGCGCGGCACGACCGCAAGCACGATCAGGCCGCAGAGAAGGAAGGCCACGATGCCGATCATGAAGGGCGGCCAACCCTCAGTGCCGACCAGGCCGAGCGACAGCGGGCCGATGGCAAAGCCACCCGAAACGATCGATGAATAGAGGCCCATGATGCGGCCCCGGCGCGGCGCGGGCGTGATCGAGAGCAGCCAGGTTTCGCTGATCACGTAAAGCGGATTGGCAAAGAAGCCGAGCAGGAAGCGCAGCGGCATCCAAGCCCAGACGTCCTGTATCAAGGCAATCGCGATCAGTGTGGCTGCTGCCAGGATCGAACACAGGATCGCAAGCCGTGCTGCGCCCAACCGCTGCGCCAGCGCCGGAATGAAGGGCGCCGATACAATGAAACCCAGCGGTGTCATCGCCGCCGACAAGCCGATCAGGGCTGATATCGTCCCCTGCCGCTCCAGGATGAAGCTGAGCAGCGGATAGGTCAGCCCCTGCGCCACGGCGAACACCGTGACGGTCGCGATGATGCCAGCCATCGCGGCCCATGGGATCCGACCCTCAAGCGTCGTGCTTTCGGTAGTCATGCGGATTTCGAGGCAGGACCGGCAAGTTCCGACAGGTGCAAGTGCCGCGAAACTGGCGATCCGGTGTCGTTGCAGCATTCGCCATATGCTTGCCAGAAGGGCTTGGCGATCTCTGCCTCGGCCTGGCGCCCCGTCAGACCGATATCATCGATCAGACGGGGATCGTCCTTCAACTTTTGCCCAAGTTCCCAGCGAAAGCGCTTCCGCGCGCCCCAGATCGCGAAAATGCTTCGCAGGGTCGCCAGATGCCGACACGACATTTCCGCCAGCCTCACAAGGGGCGTATCGTTCATGGCAACCTCCATATGGTTTGAAGGCCCGGGGCCCTCGACCTGTAAGAGGCTGACTTCTGCAGGAGACGAACGGCGGCGTCGTTAAGCTCTCCCAAATAGTTCCAAAAACTTCCAAACGGGCTAATCTTGCTTGCGACCTTGCTGGCCTGGCGTAGGATCGCCCTACAGCAAACGTTCCCAACCCGCACCTTCAACATCGAAATTTCAGCTAAACCGTCATCAAGACCATCAGGAAATGACCGCCTCACCTCCCTTTCTCGGCTTTGCCGATCGCCTCGCCGATGGCCGCATTCCCCGTGTGGTGATCTTCGGAGCCGGTCACGGCAGCACCTATCCCGGCAAGGACAGCAGCGGCTATGCCTTGGCCGCCGACGCCATCCGCGCTGCGAGCCAGGAGGATGCCGCGCTCGTCGAGCACTGGGATTTCGATCTCGGCGGAACGCTGTTCGACGGCAAGCCGGTCTGCTGCATCGACGCCGGCGACATCCCGACCACCATGCATGACAATGCCGGCAACCGGGCCCGGATCGAGGCGAAGACGCGCGAGGTCCTCGCAGTGCCGGCCGTACCGATCCTGCTCGGCGGCGACGATTCCGTGCCCATTCCTTTCCTTGCCGGCTTTGCGGATCACGGGCCAGTGTGGATCCTGCAGATCGACGCTCATATCGACTGGCGCGACGAGTTGCATAGCGAACGCCACGGCTATTCGAACCCGATGCGCCGGGCGAGCGAGATGGCGCATGTCGCCGGCATCGTGCAGGTCGGCATCCGTGGCGTGGGCAGTGCACGCCTCACCGAAATCGAGGCGGCGCGGCACTATGGCAGCCGCTTGGTGACCGCCCGCGAGGTTCATGCCCAAGGCGTTGAGGCCGCGCTCCGGCATATTCCACAAGGAGCGCGGGTCGTCGTCACCCTTGACTGCGACGGCCTCGATCCCGGCATCATGCCGGGCGTGGCGGCGCGTACGCCTGGCGGCCTCACCTACACGCAGGTGATCGACCTGATCGCAGGCCTCGGCAGGCGGGCCAGGATCGCAGGATTCGACCTCGTCGAGTTCTATCCTCCCGCCGATATTGACGGCCTGTCGGCCCTGACCGCCGCACGCCTTCTCGTCAATGTGATCGGCACCATCGTCCGGCAGGTTTGAAACCCGGCGTCCGACCTTCGCCAACCGCCTTGAACCTGCATGGAATTGCCTCCGGCAGAACGGTTCCATCCAGGCTTGAAAGGCTCTAAAGATGCGCCGCATGCAGGGATCGCGCTTTGCCTTTGGTCCGTTCGTGCTTGATCCGGGTGCGGGAACGCTGCTTCGGAACGATGTTCCCGTTGCCGTTGGCCACCGCGGGCTCAAGCTGCTCGCAGCGCTCGTTGGGCGGCCCGGCGAAATCCTCGGCAAGGCCGAGTTGATGGACGCGGCGTGGCCGGGCATGGCCGTCGAGGAAGGCAACCTCACTGTCCAGATTTCGCAGCTCAGGAAGCTGCTTGGCCCGGCTGCCGACAGCGGCGAATGGATCGCCACGGTTCCGCGCGTCGGCTATCGCTTTACCGGGGTCGTCGATGAGCACGGGGGCGCGACGCGAAAACCCTTGCCGCTGCCCGACAAACCCTCGATCGCCGTTCTGCCCTTCGTGAATCTCGGCAACGATCCCAAGCAGGAATCCTTCGCGGATGGGTTGACCGAAGACCTGATCACCGACCTCTCCAGAACCGCTGGCCTGTTCGTCATCGCCCGCAACTCGTCCTTCGCCTACAAGGGAAAGGCGATGGACGTGCGCGCGATCGCCGAGGACCTTGGCGTGCGCTACCTGCTGGAGGGCAGTGCACGCCGTGCCGCTGGGCGCGTGCGCATCAACGCCCAGCTGGTCGACGCGGTGAGTGGCGATCATCTGTGGGCCGAGCGCTTCGATCGCAGCCTGGACGATATCTTTGCCGTTCAAGACGAGGTGACGGCCATGATCGTGGAGGCGTTGCTCGGCCGGCTCAGCGCACCGCCGCCGCGCAATCGGCCCAAGAATCTCGAGGCCTATGACCTCTGCGTCCGGGCGCGCAGGCTGATGGATGACACCCCGCAGGCAGCGCGGGAAGCGCATCTGATGCTCACGCGTGCCGTTTCACTCGATCCTGATTACGCCGAGGCCTATCGCTGGCTTGCCATGAACCACTGGATGGGATGGGTCCATAGCGGCGGACCAACGGAATCCACCCGTGGCGTTGCCTTGGAACTGGCCCGCAAAGCTGTCGCGATCGATCCCAATGATGCTGGCTGCCGCTGGATCCTGGCGTATCTGCTTGCCTATGAGCGCAGCTTCGCCGCGGCGGATGCGGAATTCGCCAAAGCGATCGAGCTCGACCCGAACGAGGCCGACACCTTTGCCGCTCTCTCCGACATCGCGGTCCTGGCCGGGCGGATCGAGGAGGGCCTTGAGCACATCGCCAAGGCGTTTCGGCTGAACCCGTTTCCGGCAAGCTGGTATTATCTGGCGCTCGGCCAAGCGCAATATGCGGCCGGCGACTACGAAGGCGCTGTCGAGACACTGCGCCGGGACGAGACATATCGGACAAGCTCACGCCGTTTCCTGGCGGCAAGCCTTGCGCAACTCGGCCGGCTCGACGAGGCGCGCGCGGAGGTCGAACTGTTCCTGGTGGGAAACCCTGACTTCACAACCCGTCACTGGGCCACGACCGAGCCATTCCGCGACGCCGCGACACTTGAGCATTTCGTCGATGGTTTTCGCAGGGCCGGTCTTCCGGAATGACCTCCCAACCGGCCATTCACCTTGCGCGCGAGCCAAAAGCCCCTGGCGAGAACGTCGCCAGGCTTTTGCCCATGAGCTTGTTTGCAGGCAGCATTCTCGGGGCATCGCCTGCCATCGCAACAGCACTGCAGGATCGTACAATTCGGATTGGAACGAGCCGAATACACTCCCCTTCAGCTGGGAGGCATGGCAATGCGAAGCACTTGGGCCTCCTCCCGGCGGGAAACCTCACAGGGAAGGAGAAATCATATGTTGAATACTCTGACCATGCTCGCATCGGCAGCCGCACTTGCCCTAGGCATAAGCGCGACCGGGGCGATGGCGGCGCCGGTGAAGTCCGTCATCCTGGTACATGGCGGCTTCGTCGACGGGGCTGGATGGGAAGGCGTTTATTACATCCTCAAGAAGGATGGGTACGACGTCACCATCGTCCAGAACCCCACCACGTCCTTAGCTGACGACGTCGCCGTGACGAAGCGCGCCATTGCTGCCGCCGCTGGTAACGTCATCCTGGTTGGCCACTCCTACGGCGGTGTCGTTGTGTCTGAAGCTGGCACCGACCCCAAGGTGGCTGGCGTGGTGTACATCACGGCCTTCGCTCCCGATGCGGGGGAATCTGTATCGAGCCTGATCGCCAACCCGCCGCCCGGCGCTTCGGTCCCGCCGATCCTGCCCCCGGTCGACGGCTTCCTGCTTCTCGACAAGGCAAAGTTCGCAGCCTCGTTCGCTGCGGATGTCCGCCCCGATCTGGCTTCGTTCATGGCGGACTCGCAGGTGCCTTGGGGCGTAGCAGCCCTCGACGGCAAGGTCACAGCGCCGGCCTGGAAACAAAAGCCAAGCTGGTATCTCGTGGCCACGGAAGACAAGATGATCCCGCCGGACGCCCAGCGCGCGATGGCCAAGCGCGCCGAGGCAGTCACCGTGGAAACGCCCGGCAGCCATGCCATCTACGTCTCGAATCCCGATGTGGTGGCCAAGCTGATCGAGCAGGCGGCCGCAGGCGCCCACACCGATTAAAACGCGCACCAACTGCATCGAAACGTCTGGGCGCCAGCACGGTTGGCGCCCACGCCCCCCAGGCTGCCAACCCAAAAAAGGATAGCTGGAACTGGTATGGTCGCCGACGTGGGAGTTTGGTATTTTGCTGCTGACGAGCGGGAGGTCAGCGTGACCCTCAATGTCAACGTAAATCGAGTAGACATCGCAACCGTGCCCATCGGCCTTCCGCGCAATACGGATCGCAAACTTGCGGTCCGGGCGCTGGCGCGTTCACAGCTGATCTCGGCCGACATCAGCTATGGTTTCAAGCCGGTCGGCACGGATGCGATATTTCCAAGTTGGGAAGACGCCTACAGCATCGGCGTGCGCTTCAACGATGAAAGAAGCGATATATTCGTCGACGGCAAAAGCTATACGCGCCCACATCGCAGGGGCGAGGCCCACATCCTCTACCTGTCCGGCGTCGAACACATCGATTTTTCGACACCTCGCCACACAATCGAGATTCTGTTGCGACGCAGTTTCTTGCGCGAGATTGCCGACGACCTGGAAGTACCTCACGTCACCTACCTCGGTCATAGCCTCTTTCATGTTTCGGAGGATCCAATGCTTCGGCATTTGGCGGCGCGTATCTATCCGTTCTTCGACGCCCCCGAAACGCTCGACCCGCTGCTCGCCGACCATCTCATGTGGGGCCTTGGCATATATGTTTGTGCCCACTACGGGGACCTTGCCACCCGGCGTCGGGTGCTTGGCGGGTTGAACACCTGGCAGGAACGACTGGCCAAGGAGGTGATCGAGGCCAGACTCGTTGGCGGGATCGGTCTCGGCGAGCTTGCCGCACTTTGCCGGCTGCGCACGAGCCAGTTCGCTCATGCCTTCAAGCGCTCGACGGGGATGGCGCCTTATCAATGGCTGCTTCAGCGTCGTGTCGCCCGAGCCAAGGACCTTCTTGCCGGAAGCCTAAGCTCACTGACCGATATCGCGCTCGTGTGCGGCTTCGCCGACCAAAGCCACCTTACCCACTCTTTCGCACGCCACGTCGGTTCGACCCCAGGCGCATGGCGGGCTGCTTTTCACTAAAAGAAACTCCAGCAGGATGGTCATCAATGTCGTCTGCCGTCGAATTGGAACGTTGGCCAGATCTTCCTTACGCCGCGTGGAGGCAAACCTACGAGACACTCCACCTGTGGACCCAGATCGTCGGCAAGATCCGGCTGATGCGGGAGCCCTGGCTCAACCATTCCTGGCACGTACCGCTCTATGTGACCGCGCGTGGCTTGACGACGTCGCCGATCCCCGCCGGTGCGCGGGCATTCCAGATGGATTTCGATTTCATCGACCATGTGCTGTGGCTGAAGACGAGCGACGGCCACGTCCGCCAGATCATGCTCGCACCGCAAACCGTCGCAGCGTTCTATGGCGACGTGATGCTGGCGCTGGCTGAGCTTGGGCTCGCGACACGCATATACACCTTGCCGTCGGAAATCGCCGACGGCATCCCATTCGAGCAGGATCAAACCCACACCGCCTATGATCGCGACTATGCCCGGCGGTTCTGGCGGATCCTGCTCTCCACCCATGAGGTCTTTTCGCGGTTCCGGACAGGTTTTCTGGGCAAGGTCAGCCCGGTGCATTTCTTCTGGGGCGGCTTCGACCTCGCGGTGACGCGCTTTTCCGGCAGGCGGGCCCCGCTGCATCCAGGCGGCATACCCCGCCTGCCCGACCCGATCACCCATGAAGCCTATTCGCATGAAGTCTGCAGCGCCGGATTCTGGCCGGGCGGCGGCCCGATCGACTACCCGGTCTTTTATTCCTACGCCTACCCGGCTCCACCAGGTTATGCGTCGGCCTCCGTCCAGCCACAGCAGGCGTTTTTCTCACAGGATTTCGGTGAGTTCCTGTTGCCATACGATGCTGTGCGCACCGCCGGAGACCCGGAGGCCACGCTGATGGCGTTCCTGCAGAGCACCTATGAGGTCGCAGCCGATCTTGGCAAATGGGATCGCGAAACGCTTGAATGCCCCGTAGGCATACCCTGCCGCCCACGTGTGCTGTGACGGCCCAAATGCGGCAAGACTTCGAGATCGAGGTGCCCTTGGAACGAAGCGTCGATCATTATCGAAACCCGTCTGGTTGCTCGTGGGTCCAGTGCCCCGCCACCCGATGGTGCGGTTGCGAAAGGCACGTTCCCCCGCCCCTCGCCCGACTGACAAAAGTTCTTGAACTCTTCCTGCAGTGCATCGACAATGAGCATACGGCTGGTCGTCGTGTCATCGACGACGAGCACCTTAAAGTGTTCGAGGAAGGCCATTTTTTACTCCATTGGAATTTGAGCGGGTGAGAGCAAGGAGGTGAGCGGCGATCTTGTCCAGCGGAGCTTGCCGCTCGACAGCGCCGACCTCGAAGGCAACCCTGGGCTTGCCGTAAACAAGGCTGGTGGCTTCGTCCTGCCCGAGCGAATGGGCGCCCGCTTGGCGCATTTGCAGAAGTCCCGCAGCACCATCGCGGCCCATCGGCGGCATGGCCGACGACCTCGATTGCCGGATCAAGGCGCAGCACCGCCGAAAGCAGGCTGCGCATGGTAGCGGAATCGTCAACGATCAGAACGCGGACCTGCTTCATGAGGCGCTTGCCTCGCGTAGGCGATAGGTGGTGATGCCCTCGGGCTGGAAGGCTGCCGTGGCAGGGCCCGATACTCGTTCGGAATGGCCGATATAGAGGTGGCCGGCAGCCGTCAGTAGCGGAACGAAACGGCTCCAGACACGCGATTGCGTCGCTTCTTCGAAGTAGATGACAACGTTGCGGCAAAAGATCGCCTGGAAACGGCCCTTCATCGGCCATGCGCCGATGAAGTTGAGTCACGGAACGCTACGATCGTCCGCATCTCTTCGGTGGCGCCGAATGCGCTGCCGCCGCTTGTCCGTACTGGCGTGAACCAGCGCCGACGCAGATCCGGCGGCACCGGGCGCAACGCTGCTTCGCTATAGACGCCCTCGCGACCCATGGCGATCATGTTGGGATCGATGTCGGTCGCCAGCACCCTGATGTCGTAGTTGGCGGCTTCGGGCATCAGCGACAGGATGGTCAGCGCGATCGAATAGGGCTCGGCTCCATTGGAGCATGCCGCCGACCAGATCCTGACGCGGCCGCCACGGCGTGCGGCGTCGAGCAGCGGCGGCAATACTTGCTTTGCCAGATGTTCGAAATGATGCGGCTCGCGGTAGAAATTGGTGACATTGGTGGTCAGCGCCGCGAGCATCTTCTGGCGTTCGTCGAGCCCTTCGCGCGAAGCGATGAGCGCGCAGTAGTCGCGAAAGCTCTCGAGCCCCAGCGCGTGCAGCCGCTTGGACAGCCTTGAGTAGACGAGCGCTGCCTTCGCCTCGGTCAGATGGATGCCGGCATCGGCATGAAGCATCGCCGCGATCTGCTGCATATCGTCGCCGGTCAGCACGAACTCGCCTGACACCAGACTCTGACGCTGGTGGCGCGATGCCTCGATGTTTTGCACGTTGCTCATGCCGCGATAGGCTCGAGCGTCGGCAGGACGGCGTCGAGTGCGATCAGGCTGATCATGCGGCCTTCGATGGCAAGCACGCCACGCACGAAGGTCTTGGCCATGTCGGAGGCGACATCCGGCGTCGGCTGGATCGCGTCATCGGTCACCGACAAGATGTCGGAAACCGCGTCGACCAGAAGACCGATTTGGCCGTGGAGACGACGTCACGGGCATGCACCGCACCTTCACCCGTCTTCTTGACGGTCGCGGTGATCTCGTCGAGCGCCGCGGCGGTCTCTTCGAGGCTCGCGGCCTGCTGTTCGGTGCGCCGCGACAGATCGTCGGCAGCGGTGTAGATCTCGCCGGTACCGGCGTGGATCGCCACGCTGTCGGCGACACGCAATGTGCTGCCATCCACGGCATAGCGCGCAAGACCCCGCCAGGCTCGCCCGCATTGGTGGCGCACGTCCCAGCACGTCGCGCTCATCGCAAACAATTGCGCAAGCGGTGCTTGGCCTAAGCGCTGCCGAGCCTGCGTCAAGGCGCTCTTGGCAATGTCCGGGTTCACCTCATCGGGCAGCACCAGATCAAGATGGGCCACCACCTCAGGCATCGACTGGTGCCAATACAACGAAGGCGCAATCACCAGCCAGACAACTTGCTCAGCGGGCAGCTTGCGTTTGCGGATGCTTGCCTTGCCGCAGCTGGCATGTGCCTGGGCGATCCATTCTGGATCAATTGCACCCGAAGGGCCGACAAATCGGCTGTATGTCCTATGCGACCTGGCATCTCAAAACACGAACAGGATGAAACATATCTCCATCCTGTTCGATAGGTCTTACCAGATACTCATCCAGCCCAACTTAAGTGAACGGCATTACGGTCTTGCCCGGGCTTTTGTCTGCTTCGCTGCGGTGAGATCGCTTTCGCCTTTGGCTCAGTGATCCATGGCCTTGACGATTTCTT
>NZ_JBXARL010000017.1:0-39418 GCF_058808215.1 Aminobacter sp. GW821-FHT11F06
ACGGCAGCCTAAAATCTAAAACACCAATAAGCAGACTCGGCCTGTCTGGGGACAACCTGTTGAGGCTCCACAACTAGAGCCCGCTTGCCTTGGTGAGGTTGACGCGAAAGCGGTCGCGGCGGCGCTGGTATTTGCGGGTCATTTCGGCACCGGCATGGCCGAGTTGCTTCTGGACGTAACGCTCCTCGACTTCGGCCGACGAGGCAAGGCCGGCCCGCAGCGAATGGCCGGCAAAAAGCTTGACGCGTTCGGCCTCAGTCAGGTCGCTGCGCACGCCAGCGGCAAGTGCTGTGCGCTTGACCAAACGGGCCACTTCCTGGCCGTTAAGCCGGTCAGCGCCGACCTTCTTGCCCTGGCCGGTGATACGGCGAAACAGCGGTCCGTGGGCGATGCGGGCAAGATTCAGCCAGATCTCCAAAGCCACGACAGGGCAGGTAATGTCGGCCGAACCGCGGCCGATCTCAACCTCGCGCCAACCCGTCTTGCCGCGCAAGGTGACAAGGATGCCCTTGCCGGGGAAGATTTCGATCCAGCCGCGGCCGTCCTGGGTCTGGTTGCGGCCGCAATCGAGGCCGACGATCTCGGAGCGGCGTAGCGCACCGGTGAAGCCGAGCAACAGCATGGCGCGGTCGCGCAAGCCTCGCAAAGTGCCGCGTTCGAGCGTCTCCAGCATCGCCATCAACTCCTCTGGCAGAATTGCCTCCTTCTGCAGCGGCGGGCGGGCGTGGGCATTGCGGATGCCGGCCATGACGGTGGCGATGGCGCGGTGCTTCCGATCGAGGGCAAGGCCGCGCTGGGCATAGTTCCAGGTGAGCGACGACAGGCGCCGTTCGATGGTCGAAACGGACTTTTTGTCCCCGGTGCCGCCGGAAGCGAGCGCGGTGACGTAAAGCCCGACGGTCTCGGGATCCGGCGGCATGGCGGCGAAACCCTGGCGCCGAGCCCAGTCGGAAAAATGCTTCCAGTCGGCGGCATAGGCGCGGCGGGTATTGGCGGAGTTGGCCGCCTCGACATAACCGCGCGCGCGTTCGACAAGCTCATCGAGCTGGCCCGGAAGACGGCCGACTGGCGTGATTTCGGCAGGCGGCAGGGCAGGGGACGAGGGGACGTCGTCCAAACCGGTGACAGTGTCCGGCCCGAACGCCGATTCAGCTTGCCGGCCCATTGCCACCACCACATCGACGATATCGGGCAAATCATTGCCAAGAACGTTGTTTGCAGGGCTGTTCCCGTCCAGAATAGCGTTTTCAGACGTGCTCTCTCGTCGAGCGGAACGTAGTTTGCTATGGTTTTCCGGGTTTTGCTCGACGATAGAGGCCATTTCGGCAGTAGGCCATCAAACGAACGATAATGCAACATTATCGTTCATTCCATCAATACGACAGGCGCAGCGCTTATTGTCCATTTTTGTTGCCAAAAGCGCCGTCATGATTCATCGTGCTTGCGATGATTCTGCGCCCCAAACCTTCTCCGCGCCACTACGCCACGCTTGCCGGTGCTCCTTCAAGCGGGCCGATGGCAACGGTACCGGCCTGGCTGCGCCGGGCTATCTCGGATGCGCAAAGCCTTGCGGGAAAAGAAGTTGAGGACCTCGCGCTCACCGCAGGTGCCGCCATCGGCGCGCTCGACGCGGTGGTTCGCCGGCAGGAGCGATGGGCCGGAGCCTGGCGGCAGCGCCTGGCGCTTGCGGCGGCCGCGGTAACGTCGAAGCAGGCCGGCCGCATCGAGGATGAAAGTGCACTGCGCGACGCCGTACTGCTCACACGACCGGGCGACAATGTCGGGCCCGCCGGTCTTTTGCTCCTCGCCTGGCGCCGGCTGGCATCTCGGCCCGCGGAGGAGTTGCTGAAGGAGAAAAGCCTTGTCGCGGTGCTGGATGACCTCGGTCTCGCGCGCGACGACGAGAGCGTGAGCGGCCTGACGGACGATCTCCGCCAGCTCGCAGGCAATGACGGGACGGTGGGTATGATGACCGGCGCCATCGCGAGCGCAGAGCGCCACGGCTTTGGGCGCGCTCTTGGAGCTTGGCTCGCTGACGCGCTGCTGGCGCAACGAATGGGTTGGACGCACGCGGTGCCGCTGCTGGGTGCCGAGGCAGCCTTGGGCACGAGCGCTCGCCCGCGTCGATCGGCAGCCAGCTCTATGGCGACAGGCATGGAGACAGATCCTGAGCGGGCCAAAAGTCTGCTTGCCGCGCAGGCGCGCGCTGCGCTGCGCGCCATTGATCTTTCCGCCGAACTCGAGCGCCGTGCGGATCGGCTGCTTGCGGTCGCTCCAAAACTCCGGGCCAAGGCGGCGGACATGGTCGTCGAAAGACTCCTGTCCGACGACGCGATCGTCGCATCCGAGAAGATCGCCGGCATGAGCGACCGCGGCCTGCGTCGCCTGTTCGACCGACTGTTTGAACTCGGCGCCGTGCGAGAGCTGTCCGGCCGCCCAATCTTTCGCATCTACGGGCTCTGACGATAGTGGTTGAGGCGGCGCGTGCGAGAAGGGGGAAAGACCGGCCAAATGACCATTTGTTTGATCGCGAGCTGGATCACCTGCCGCCGGAGGCGCGTTGGCGCGAGTGGATGCATCGGGTCGAGGCAACGATCTTCGCTGCCAGCGAACCGGTCGGCCGCGAGACGCTGGCACGGGTCGTCGGCAAAAGCTGCAGCATTGATCTGCTGATCGATGACATCCGCGAGGAATTGCGCGGCCGGCCCTATGACCTTGTCTCCGTCGCCGGCGGCTGGAAACATCTGACGCGGCCGGCTTATGCCGACGCCATCCGCAGTGCATTTGGCACCGCAGTCGGCGGCAGCGGGCGTGCCGTGGACCTGACGCAGTCGGATGTGCTGGTGCTGATGTGCATCGCCTACTTCCAGCCGATCACGCGTGGAGAGTTGTCGTCGTTTTTGGGGAAAGAGATTTCTCGCGACCTGATCGGCCATCTGCGGGATGGCGGCATGATCGCCTCCGGTCCGCGCAGCCCGACGCCCGGCGCGCCCTACACCTACGTCACGACAAAAGAGTTTCTGCTGGAATTTGGGCTCAACACGCTGCGCGACCTGCCGGACTTCGAGGCGCTCGAGGATGCCGGGCTGCTGTCGAAGGAGAAGCTGCTGGCTGGCGACATTTTGTCTGAGAGGGCGTTTGGAAATTGACGATTGCGATGTCGGCTTGCTCCCCAAGTAGGAGACATCAGGATGAGTTGCAGCCGACAGTGGGCGATTGTCGAGTCGCTGTTACCATCACCGAACCGGCGCGGTCGACAGCGTCGGATCAGGCTTCGTTCCGTGATCGACGCGATATTCTATCTGCTGCGTACTGGTTGCCAATGGCGACAGCTGCCGACAGAATTTCCGCCTTGGAGCACGGTTTTAGGCTATGGCAGCGCACCGCGGTTGGGTTCGTTTGCAACGAGAGGTCTACAGGCTCACGCGCATTCGTCACCGGCCGCGCGGAATGGCCGACGGTCGTGATTATGGATGGGCAGTCCGTGAAGACTACTGAAGTTGGCGGAACCCGTGGTTTTGATGCCTTCAAGCGGGTGAAAGGCCGAAAGCGCCATATTCTGGTCGATACACTCGGCCTACCGATAGCCAATCGCGTCGAGGCTGCCGATATTTCGGATCGGCGCGCCGGGCCTTGTTGACCAGTGGACTGAAGGCGCTCTTTCCGGGCTGATCGACACCGCCAGTGGCAACGCCACTGGCTGGTGTTTGTTCCAAGCGTCGAGCGGCACCATCAGGTCGGCGCCTTGGTTTCGCTGCTGCTCAACCGACGTAGCTGTGCGCGTCGGCTCAGGATGATCGGCAATACCGCGATCAACAAGATCATAGCCCACAAGATGACCGAAATCTTGCTCTGGAACAGGATCGATATGTCGCCGCCACTGATGGCGAGCGCATTCCGAAGGTTTACTTCCATGACGTTGCCGAGCACAAACCCGAGAATGATCGGCGCCATGTCGAAACCAGCCTTCCGGAGCAGCCAACCCACCATAGCGATGCTCAACATCAGCATGATCGAGAAGATCGACGAATGGGTGGAATAGACGCCGACGATCGACAGCACCAGAATGCCGGGAACCAGCAACCAGTTTGGTACCGTCAGCACGCGTGCGAAGATGTTGACCAGCGGCAGGTTGAGCAGCAGCAGCAGGAAGTTGCCAACGAACAGCGAAGCGACGAGGCCACCGACAACCTCGGGCCGCTCGGCGATGAGCATTGGGCCGGGCTGGATGTTGTAGAGCATCAACGCACCCAACATCACCGCCGTCGTACCCGAACCGGGTACGCCGAGCGTCAGCATCGGAACGAAAGCACCGCAGGCTGTGGCGTTGTTGGCTGCCTCGGGCGCTGCCAGGCCGCGCACGTCGCCCTTGCCGAAGGTGCCTTCCGTGTCGGAGATGCGCTTCTCCGTCGTATAGCTGACCGCACTCGACACCGAGGCGCCGGTGCCCGGCAGCACGCCGACGACGAAGCCGATGGCCGAGCCGCGCAGCGTCGCCCCGATTGACGCCTTTAGGTCGCTCATCCTGGCGGTCATGCGGCCGAGCTTGCGGATGACTGTCACCCCCGTCGACTGGTGCTCGAGGATCAGCAGCGCCTCGGACACCGAAAACAGGCCGATGACCAGGACGACGAATTCGATGCCGTCGCCCAGCTCCGGCTCGTTGAAGGTGAAACGGTAGGCGCCCGAAGTGGCGTCGAGGCCCACAGTCGCCAGCATCAGGCCGAGTACGCAGCCGATGAGCGTCTTGACAGGCTGGCTCCCCACCATCGAGCCGAGCGTGGCGAAGGCGAAGACCATCAAGACGAAGTATTCGGCCGGACCAAAGCCGATGGCAAGACCGGAGAGAACGGGGGCAAAGAGTGCAAGGCCAACCGCGCCAATCATGCCACCGACGAAGGAAGCGACACCCGAGAGCATCAGCGCTTCCCCGGCGCGGCCCTGACGAGCGAGGGGATAGCCGTCAAGGGCGGTCATGACTGCGCCTGCGTCGCCGGGCACGTTGAGCAGGATCGACGAGATGCGACCGCCATACTCGGCGCCGCAATAGACCGCGGCCAGGAGAATCATCGTGCTCTCCGCCGGCAGGCCCATCGTGTAGGCGATGGGCATCAGAAGGGCGATGCCATTGATCGGGCCGATTGCCGGAAGCGCACCCACCAGCGTGCCGATGAAGCATCCGAGCAGGCCGATGAGCAGGTTCTGGAAAGTGAGGGCGACAGCGAAGCCGCTCCAGAGATAATCGAGGTTCATGAGAGGTCTCCCAAGCTCAGCCGAACAGCTGGCCGGACGGTAGATAGACGTCGAGCAGATAGGCGAAGACAAACCACCATAGCAGCGCCTGGCCGATGCCGCCGACGATGGCGAGTCGCGCCGGGGCGCCGAATACCAGGCCGACGCCGGTGGTCAGCACCAGGATCGACGCCGCAAAGCCCAGAGGGTCGAGCAGAAGTACCGAAACCACCATGAGCGTCGGAACGGCGAGGATCTTGAGCAGCAGCCTGCCTTTGGGAAAGCCTTCGGCCGGCCCCGGATTACGCAGGTAGAACAGGCAGAGAATTGCAAGAATCGCCGCCAGCATCACAGGCACGGCGCGCGGCCCCAGTGGGTCGGAGGAAAATGCGTACTTGATCTGGCTGCCGCCGAGGCCGAAGGCTATTGCCAGGACCAGCAGGGCGACCCCGCCGATCCTGCCTATGCGCTGTGACATGTCATTGTTGTCGGCCATCACGGGCCTCCATGGTTTGCGCCCAAGGGCTGTGCCGCCGTGACCGGCGGTTTCGGGCACGAAAGGGGAGCGAGGCGGCCGGCACATGGGTCGGCCGCCAGGATCTGACATGGGAATTCGGGCTTACAAGCCGGCTTTCTGGGCCACGACCTTGAAGCGGGCCACGTCGGCCTTCACCTGGGCGTCGAAATCGGCGCCGACCTGAGTGTATTCATAGAGGCCGCGCGCCCGGCGCTCCTTGACGAACTCCGGCGTGACCGAGAGCTTCTTGAAGGTTTCCGCCCACCATTGGTAGTCGGCGTCGGACACGTCCTTGCCGACATAGTAGCCGCGCCACACCGGCCACTCGATGTCGATGCCCTGTTCCTTTGCGGTCGGCACCTCGGAGAGTTCGCCCGGAAGCCGCTCCGACGACATCACCGCAAGCACTCGCACCTTGCCGGCGGCGTGATGCTTGGCCATTTCTGCGGCATCGCCGGCCCCGACCTTGACGTGACCGCCTTCCAGCGCTGTCAGCACCGCACCGCCACCTTCGAGCGCGACATAGCGCATCTGCTTGGCGTCTTGTTCAGCCGCCGTGGCCAGCAGCGAGCCCTTCATCCAGTCCTGCGAGCCCACCGCACCGCCGCCGGCGATCGAGAACTCGGACGGGTTGGCCTTGTAGGCCGCGATAAGCTCGCCGAGGGTCTTGTAGGGCGAGTCCGCGGCCACTACGAGCACGCCGAAGTCGGCGCCAAGCGCGCCCAGCCAGCGCACCGCGTTTTCGTCGTATTGGCCGAATTTGCCCTGCGCAATCAGCAGCGCCGAGCCGGTTGATGCGGCAGTGATAAGGTTCCCGTCCGCGCCGCGCTTGCCGATCACGTGGTTGTAGGCGACGGCACCGACGCCGCCCTCCATGTAGGTCACCGCCATCGGCGCCTTGATCAGCTTTGCTTCCAAAAGCGAGTTGGCAGCGAGACGGCAGGTGAGGTCGAAGCCGCCGCCGGGCTTGGCGCCGGCCAGGCATTCTGGCTTGGCGGGGTCAGCTGCGGCTGGCAAGGCGAATGCCCCCAGAAGGGTGGCTGTGGCAATGGTTTTCAGGATGGTGCTTTTCACGATTTCGCTCCCATGTGACGTCGTTTACCGGGCGTCTGTCCTGGACACCCGGAGCCATGTTCGTTGGCCAGGAGAAGGCAACGCTACGCATATGCGCCGTGACATCTAAGTCGCGGAACAGAAAGCGAATTCCTCTCCGGCGCGCGGCCGCCACCTCCTGGGGCCGGGCCTGTCCTACTTCCTCCACTAACCTGTCACCATCCTGTCACAGCCAATCGGTTTCGGACGGATTGATCGTCCCGATGTTCCGTGCCAAAGCTTGTCCATGCGCATCCTGTTGGTCGAAGACACCAGGGATGTCGGGGAGGCCATCAGCCGTCGGCTGGAGAAGATCGGACACACCGTCGACTGGCAGTCGAACGGCCAGGCTGCCGCCGACATCCTCGAATTTACCGAATATGCCCTCGTCATCCTCGACGTCATGTTGCCAGGGCTGGACGGGTTCGAGATCCTGCGCCGTATGCGCCAGCACAGGAAGGCCACGCCGGTTCTGATCCTCACCGCGCGGTCGGAGATCGAGGATCGCGTTGGCGCGCTCGACCTCGGCGCCGACGACTATCTGGTCAAGCCGTTCGATTTCCGCGAACTCGAGGCCCGTGTGCGGGTGCTCCTGCGCCGCCGCGCCGGCGACCCGACCAACCTGATCGAATGCGGCGACCTCGTGCTCGACCGCGGCAGCCGCTCGGTGCGGGTTGGCAACCGCGAGGTCCAGCTCAAGCGCCGAGAGATCGCGCTACTGGAAGTGCTGGCGACGCGCCCCGGCCGCGTCTTCGGCAAGGATGAACTGCTCGATCATCTCTTCGGTTTCGACGAGACACCGGGCCAGAACGCCATCGAGCTTTATGTCGGGCGCCTGCGCAAGAAGATCGAAGGTTCGACGGCGCGGATCGTCACCATCCGCGGGCTTGGCTACCAGCTGTTGGCTGACGATGCTGCGTGAAGGCTCGCTCTTTTCACGCCTCGTCCTGCGCGTGGCGCTGGTCCTCATCTGCGGCGCAGCACTGCTTGCCACCGCCGCCTGGTATTATGCGCGCGCGGCTGCCGATAGCGCCTATGACCGGCTGCTTTTGGGAGCCGCCATCCAAATCACGGCGAACATGACTGTCGATGCCGGCCGTCTGGCTGTGGCCATGCCAATGTCGGCCTTCGAACTGCTCGGGCTCGCCGAACGGGACCGCATTTTCTATCGCGTCGTAGGTCCGGACGGGGCAACGCTGACCGGCTACGACGATTTACGCCAGCCGACGGATTTAATGCCAGCACGTGCGGCACCTGTCTTCGTGTCCTCCACCTATCGTGGCGTTCCTGTGCGAGTGGCGGTGGTGTCGCGTGTCCTGTCCGACCCGTCGCTTTCCGGCTGGGCCTATGTCGTGATTGCCCAGACCACCGAGGCGCGCCGGGTTCTGGCCGGCGAACTGACCGGGCGTGCCATGCTGTTGGTGGGCGTCATGAGCCTGCTTGCACTCGGCGGTACGGTGCTCGCCGTCCGCTACTCGCTCAGACCGGTGGATGAACTCGGGTCAGCGCTTCGCATGCGCAACCCGCAGGACCTCACGCCCATCGATGTGCCGGTGCCACGCGAGCTGCGGCCCTTCGTTGGCTCGATCAATCACTTCATGGGGCGCCTCAACGAGCGTGTCTCCCTGCTGCAGCGCTTTATCGCCGATGCCGCCCACCAGATCCGCACGCCGCTGACGGCTCTGTCGGCGCAGGTATCTCTGCTGGACGATGTCGATATGGACGAAAGCGGGCGTCGTCACCTGGGGCGGGTTCAGGACAGGGTCGGGCAGCTGTCGCGGCTGACCAACCAGCTGCTCAGCCATGCCATGGTCATTCATCGCTCCGAGGCGGTGCGCTTCGATGTGGTCGATCTCGCAGACATCGCCCGCAAGGCCTTCCGCAGCACCGTGCCCATCACCGTCGATCCCGACATGGTGGTGTCCTTCGAGGCCGGGGCTGGCCCGGTCGCCGTGCTAGGCGATGCCGTCAGCCTGCGCGAGGCGGTCGCCAACATAGTGGACAACTCACTGCGCCACGGCGCGGTTGCGCGCCTTGCCGTCAGCGTCACGGCCGAGCGCGGACGGGCGCTGGTCGTGGTCGAAGACGACGGTCCAGGGATCCCCGAGGCGGATTGGGAAAGGATCACCGCCCGGTTCGTCAGCACCAAGTCCGATGAGGGCAGCATGGGTCTCGGCTTTGCCATTGCCGCCGAAGTGGCGGCCGCCCACCGGGGTGCCATCCGTTTTCGCGGCAAGGACGGGGGAGATTTCGCGGTGGTTCTCGACCTGCCGCAGCATGAGGGGGCGTCCAGTTGAACAGGCACACGCGCATAGTCGTTTCGGCTTTCGCCTTGCTGGCCGGCGTGGTGGGCGCCAATGGCGTCGAGGGTACCAGGACATTCTTTCCGTCGCTCGACGGCGAGCAGTCGCGCATCATCATCCATGGGGCCACCGACATCGAGGCGATGGAGCCGCTGATCCGCGATTTCCAGGCGACTGCGCGCGGCGTTGCCGTCGACTACTCCGACTTTGTCACCAATGACCTCTACAGGGATGCGGATGCGGCCTGCCGCGAAGACAGGGCGGAGGCCGACGTGCTGCTGTCCTCCTCGGTCGACCAACTGGTGAAGCTCGCCAACGATGGCTGCGTGCTGCCGCATGTGTCGGCGCAGACTGCCGCGGTGCCCGACTGGGCCAATTGGCGCGACGAGGTCTTCGGCTTCACCTTCGAACCGTCGGTCATCATCTACAACAGGGACTTCGTTCCGCCGGAGGACGTGCCGCGCGGCCATGCCGAACTCGCCGATCTCCTCCGCTTCCGGCTCGACTACTACAAGGGCCGGGTGGGAACCTATGACATCAGGCAATCGGGCATCGGCTATCTGCTCGCCTTCCTCGATGCCCAGCAGGCGTCGACGACCTATGGTCGCCTGCTGGAAAGCCTGAGCCGTGCCGCCCCGGTCCTGCGCTGCTGCAACAACGCCGTGCTGTCAGAGATCGCGAGCGGCAATGTCTACATCGGCTACAACATCCTTGGCTCGTACGCCTATGCTGCGGCGCGCCGGAATCCCAGGCTCGGTATCGTTCTGCCGCGCGACTACACGCTGATCCTCAGCCGCGGGGCGCTAATCCCCAAGGGGGCAAGGCAGCCAAGGCTTGGCGGCAGCTTCATCGACTATCTATTGTCGACGAAGGGTCAGGCTGTCGCCCAGCGCGAGGCCTTTTTCTTTTCCCGCAACGGTGCCATCCCGTCAAATGTCGACGGCCCACAAAGCCTGATCACGTCCGGCATCGGCCGGCCTATCCATATCGGGCCGGCGCTTCTCGCCGCCCAGGACCAGCTCCAGCGCTCCCGCTTCATCGACGATTGGATCAAGCTGATCGGTGGGAAGTAGGCTTCAACGCTTTTGGCTGACCTTGGTCATCGGGACCGCAGAGGCACAATACTCCGTGGCGCCATCCATGCGCTCGAGCGGGCCGGCCGATCCCGCTGACCAGGGGGCGACATCAAAGGTGATACTGGCGCAGCAGCGCAAGAAACGGTTTGCGATCAGCAACTGGTTTGCAGAGGCCAGGGCTGGTTTTGTTGCCTGATTTCATGGCAAGACGAATCCAGCCGATGCTTGGCGCTAGATCAATTTCGGCCGTGCTCCAGGTAGCGAGGTTGCGAACATCAGCTATGACCACAGCGGAACCCTGCCGGGAACGTCAGTTTTCGTTGCCGGCACGCGCGAGCTTAGAGCGGGCCATTGAACGCAGGCACCAGCGGTTTGATTTTCATCCAGACCCCACTCGCTGGACGGTCGCCGATTGTCCCGCGCCTAAAACCGGTAAGTCATGCCCAGGACAGGCCCGGACAGGCGCGTATCGAAGACATGAGCGTCATGATTGTAGTCAACGTCGAGCACCTTGTAGCCGAGCGAGGCGGAGAGGTGGTCATTGATGACATAATTGGCAGTCGCAAGCACCGACCATGTGAGCTTCGACCCGGCACCAAAACCGCCGATGTCCGCCTGAGCCTGCAAGGACAGCTCTTCCGTCACGGGCAGGAACGCGCGTGCGCCTATCACCGGGTCCACCCAGCCGAAGCTCTCGCCATAGGTGCGGGTCACGCTGCCGCCGCCAAGGCCTACGATGAGCGTTACATCATTCGAGATGTGCCAGAAACGCGCGCCGGCGAGTGCGTCGAGTGTGAAACCTGATGTTTCGACGACACGATAGCCGCCCTGCAAGGTCGCCGTAAACTGCTTCGTGTCGACCTTCGCATCTACATTTGTGCCAGCGGGCACGACGATGCCAACTGGAAGTTGGAATGTCGGCAATGGTCCTGCACCGTGGCTGTCGGTCGTGTCGACATACATGAGGTCGCCGGAGAAGACGAACCGGTCGTAGCGCCCCCACACATTGACGAAGCCGCCGAAGTGGAGGTTGTCCAAAACGTCCGAGAATGACTTCTCGATGTCGATGGTCGGGCCTTGGCGGAACGGCGATATGTCTCCTTTGAGGCCGGCCGCCCACATGTAGGGCGAAATCTGCAACGCCCAGTCCTGGCGTTCGGCGTGGGCTGGTGTCGCTTCTTTTGGTTGGGCAGGAAGCACATCAGCTGCATATCCAGCCTGAGCGCTGCACAGACCCACGACAACGGCAACTGCAAATCTGTTCAATGATGCCCCTCAGGCTCCAAGTGTATTCTTGTGGATACGTCCATCCTTCATGACGAGCTTCATCGTCCGCTCGGGATCGGCGATCAAGGAAATGTCATCGAGCGGATTGCCGTCGACCACAAGAATATCGGCATAGGCACCAGCCTCGATCACTCCGAGCTTGCCAGGATAGGGATTCCGCGGCCCGGAAAGACCTGCGAGTTCGGCATTGCCGCTGGTCAAAAGCCGCAACACGTCGGCGTTGTCGTACCAACGCGCAAATTTGGCGAGTTGCCTGCCTTGTGTCGCCGTGCCCTTCGGGTTGAACAAAATGTCCGTGCCCAGTGCCATCTTGACCTTGTGCTTGCGTCCCAGCTCGACCGCCCGGGCCGTTCCATCCGCAATCATCTGCTGATGCGTGCGCTGCTCTGGAGAGGCATAGGTGTTGGCATCTTCATCAGCAAGAAACGGCTGGATGCTCCACCAAGCGCCGGCATCGGCAATGCGCTTCACGGTCTCCTCGTCGGCGAGCTGGCCATGCTCAATCGATTTGACCCCGCAGGCGAGCGCACGCTGGACCGCGGCGGACGTATACGCATGAATGCAGACATATGTACCCCAGTCGGTTGCCGCGGCCACGGCAGCCTTCATCTCGGTTTCTGTATACTGGAGCGCATCAATCGGATCGTAGGCCGAGGCGACACCGCCACCACCCATGATCTTGATCTGGCTGGCACCCAGCATGAGTTGCTCGCGGACACGGCGCAGCACCTCGGCTTCGCCGTCGGCGATCGCAGCAATGCCCGCCGTCTCCGCAATGTTGGGATCGGTTTGAGGAGTGCGTGGCAGGTCGGTCCGCATGCGAAAATCGCCATGCCCAGAAGTCTGCGAGATCATAGCGCCGGAGGGAAAGATGCGCGGCCCTGGTAGGCGCCCCTCATCGATGGCACGCTTCAGCGCAAATGAGGGCCCCCCGACATCCCGGACCGTGGTAAAGCCACGCAGTAACGTGCGTTCAGCCTCCTGTGCGGCGACCAAATGGACGTACGGAATGTCAGCGGTCATGGCGGCGATCTGAGAAATGCCTGCGAGGATTGAATGCCAGTGCGCGTCAATCATTCCAGGCATGAGTGTACGGCCGCCGCAGTCTATGGTGTCGGCATCCGAAACTGCATTGCTTGCAGGGACAAGTGCCTTGATGAGCTTGCCATCGACCAAGATGCCGTGGCCCTCGACAAGCTTGGAAGCCATGCCATCGAAGATCTTGACGTTGCGGAGCAGGACTGGCTTGCCGGACTGCGCGAACGCGGGGACCGCAGCACCAAGCACAGGAGCTGCGAGAACTCCAGCGACCGCCTTCAAGACGGAACGACGAGAAAGACCGTTGTTGATGCGCGTGAATAACTGCTGAGCTTGTGGAGTATGGCACGCGCAGGTCCAGACGTGCGCAAGGTGTTGATATTTCTGGCCGATCCGTAACACGGCGCCCCCTTCTTGCCGCTATGATTTCGCGACCACATCAGATGTTTGCTTCGGGTTCAAGCCACAATCCGGCGTCGCCAATCCTGACGGCCTGCGGAAGATGACAGCCCAAAGCGCGATGACTGACGGATGCCCGCGAGCAGCTTTCGCGACCACGTGCATGGAGCGAGGCTGCTTCAGCTTCAATAGATCGAAAAGATTGCCACCGAGTTCTAAAGCGATTGCATAGCCCAAAGTGTGCGGCCGAGCAGAACAGGTAGCTCCGTCTAGCGCGCGTTACGAAAGCGTAATTCTACAGCCACAACTTTGCCTTGAACGGGCGACTGACTGAAGAAAATAAGCTGGGTGCAGAAATGATTGCTCATGCCTACACGTCCTCGCAGAAGTTCCTCCATTGGTCCTTGTTCGGTCTTGTGATCCTGCTCTATGGCCTTTCGTTCGGCGAAGACCTGTTTCCAAAGGGCGACTCATCGGCTGCCTTGGCCTGGCGCCTCCACATCTCGTTCGGGATATTGCTCGCAGCGCTGGTTGCATGGCGCGTTGTATTGCGCTCGCGCCGGGGAGCGCCATCGCTGCCAAGGGACATGACGGGCTGGGAGCGCACGTCTGCAAAGGCTGCGCATGTTTTGCTTTATGCCTTGCTCGTGGCCATTCCCTGCCTCGGGATATTGCTGACCTGGTATCGTGGCGATGCGCTCAGCTTCTTCGGGCTCTTCACGATCCCGTCGCCCGTCACACCTGATCGTGTCCTTGCCCGGGATGTTCGTGAACTACACAGCTTCTGTGCCAACGGCATCCTGATCGTAGCAGGCCTTCATGCCATCGCCGCCCTGTGGCACCATTATGTGAGACGCGATGCTGTGCTCGCCAGGATGTTGCCGTCGACCTCATCTAGGACCACTAAATAACTAGTTTCCATCCACAAACGTCAAACTGTTGATTTTATTTCATAAATCGTGATTTTGTGCAGGTAAGGCCCGGCGGCTTCAGATATATTTTGGTCTCATGCCACTGATTGCAAAGCACAATCTGCAACCCCCGGACCCGACAATGCGCCAAGAACGGACCGTCCAAACCAGCATGCCTTGGCTGGCGGTGCCGGCTTGGAATGGCACGCTCACTGCCGCGCGGCCAAGAAACGGGCCCACAAGATCCAGTTCACGCGTGGCCGACCCAACCGTATCGAACTCTACCGCGAACTGATCGGGATCACCCGCGACCTTGGCATATCTGCGCCAGGCAGCGGGGCGATTGGCCGTGGCGATCAACCCACTCATCGAACTCGAGCAGGCCGAAATCTGTCACTATCGGCCGCTGATCGAACGCATTATCACACAGAGTGAGCTGTGGGTGTTGGCCGGCGGACAGGTGGCGGCCAGCGACAAGCTGGTCTCGATTGGTAAAGACAGCGGTGGAGGCAGCGTAAACCGCCGCCAATTAAATGTTGCGTACTTCCCAAATCACGCAAGGGTGGCCAAGGTATAACGCAATTTGCAACGGCCAGCAGAGCAATAGGCCTTGTCGGCGCGTCGCAGAACTGACACCGGACAGGAGATCGCGTCGTCATGAAGCATCAATATCTGCTGGTAGCTGCTCTTATGGCATTCGCTCCGATGGCGTCGGCGCAGAATGCACCGGAGAAAATGTCCGTCGAGCAGATCGAGGAGGAGAAGGCCTATGCTGCCGGAATCCAGGTGGCGCTCTGGGGCCGTCCATTCGTCGACAATGTCCACACGCTGGCCGCAGCATTGAAGGCGAATGCCGTCGGTCTGAACTACTTCAGGAAGTTCTCCGACCTCAAAACCGCAGCCGACAAGTTCGTGAACACGCCGAACAATGTGTCGATAGACGCGTATGGTGCGGGGGACCTGACGAGCGAGCCACTGGTCTTGTCTGTGCCCGTGCTCAACGAAAAGCGCTGGTACATCGTCCAGATCGGCGACTATTTCGACCAGGTGGTCTACAACGCCGGCGGAAGCAAAGGGCCAGAGCCCGGCCTCTTTCTCATCACCGGGCCTGATTACCATGGCATGGTCCCGGCAGGCATGAAGCAGATCAAGGTCAGAACGAAACTCGCCGTGGTCGCCAACCGTGTGTTCGTCAACGGAGATGCCGATCTGCCCAACGCCCGCGCCGTACAGGAAGGGTTCAATTTGCTCCCGCTGTCGGTATTCCAGAAGATCGGACTGAACTTCAAGCTTCCTGACAAGATCGACTACGAGCGTTTCGTGTTCACACCAACGGCTCCCGAGGCTTTGCGGCTATATGATCAGATCGGCTTTGGTATGCGCACGTTTCTCTCAGCGAGCGACGACTTCTCCGATCCCGATGTCGGAGCCGCGCAGCAAATCGGTCTGAGTGTCGCCAAAGGTTTCGAGTGGCAGGGCCTCGACGAGCCGACGAAACGGGGACTAGCCAGGGCGGCGACGGCTGCGGACGCCATAATCGCGAACACTTATGCGAATGCGGCGGAAACGGTGAATGGCTGGAGGTATACGATGGGCGGCGGCAGAGCAGGCTTCAACTACGCCGTGAGGGCCGCATTTTCCGCCAATCTCACCGGAGCAAACGTGCCGGAGGAAATCCTCTATCCAAACAACCGCGTCGACGAGACGGGCGCTCCGCTCACGGGGGAACACAAATACGTCCTGCACTTCGATAAGGATAATCTTCCGCCTGTCTCGGTGTTCTGGAACATGAG
The DNA here is from genome assembly GCF_058808215.1 of Aminobacter sp. GW821-FHT11F06. Taxonomy (NCBI): domain Bacteria; kingdom Pseudomonadati; phylum Pseudomonadota; class Alphaproteobacteria; order Hyphomicrobiales; family Phyllobacteriaceae; genus Aminobacter; species Aminobacter sp. GW821-FHT11F06. The sequence goes on from NZ_JBXARL010000017.1 coordinate 15,649, forward strand.
CATGTACGATGACAAGGAGTTCTTCATCGAGAACGACTTCAAGCGTTACAGCATTGGCAGCACGACCGAGGGCCTGAAGACCGATCCGGATGGTTCCGTTACAATTCTCATCCAGAACGAGCGTCCGGCCGACACGTCCAACTGGCTGCCCGCGCCAAAGCGGCCATTCAATCTCACGATGCGACTCTATGGATCACAGACACCGATCCTCAATGGCTCCTATCGACTGCCTGGGGTCAAGCGAGTGGACTGATCGGATCGGTCTGAGCGGAAATCCGTGACGGGCTTCCGGGTATGCGGCTCAAGCACACAATGTGCTGCTCAGCATCAAGTCGCCGATACATCCGCCTGCAGGCGGATGATCACGCTCGTCCAAAACCGCTTGACTGGGACGGCTCCGTTGCCGACGTCTTGAGCCTAGCTGCCTCAGCTGCGCAAGTTGTCCATTGCTACTGCGTTGGGCCTTCGGCGGGCTGCTTCGACGCCTCGATCAGGTCCGCCTGGCGAAGTAGCCCTTCCGCGATTTTTCGGGCCTGGTGGGGCTTCATCAAAAGCTCAACGTTCTCCACCGTGGCCTCTCCGCGGCGGATTTGCTCGATGTGGTCCTGAGACGTCACATAATCCAGGCGGACAATAAGGTTGCCCGGTTCCACCGTGCTCATGTGCACGTTCACCAGATTAGGCGTGTTGGTCGTGTTGTCGAATTTTGCAGGCATTGTGTTCTCCGAATCCTTGGGATCATGCGGCCCTGCAATACAACAGTCCACCATCGCCTTGAAACCTAAATGGTGAGGTGCATGCTGCTCGCAGAGGGCGCTGGCCCTCATACAGGTAGCGCATCACTGCGACTGCGCCTGGACCACTGTAACCGCGATCATGTGAAAAGCATCGTCGGCGCTGCAGCCGCGCGACAGATCGTTGGCCGGCCTGGCAAGCCCTTGAAGGATCGGTCCAATGGCCTCGGCGCCGCCGATGCGCTGGGCGATCTTGTAGCCGATATTGGCGGCGTCGAGATTTGGGAAGACGAAGACGTTGGCTTCGCCATGCAACGCCGAGTTCGGCGCCTTGGAGGCGCTGACGGCTTCGACGAAGGCGGTGTCGAACTGCAGTTCACCGTCAATGACGAGGCCGGGGTCGGCGGCGTGTGCCAGGCGCGTTGCTTCGACCACCTTCGACACGCGTTCATGCGCCGCGCTGCCATTGGTCGAAAACGACAGCATCGCAACCTTGGCAGCGCCACCCGCCAGCGCCTGGTAGGAGCGGGCCGACATGCGCGCGATATCGGCAAGGCCGGCTGCATCGGGATCGACGACCAGGCCACAATCGGCGAAGACGAAGGCGCCCTTTTTGGCATGGTGCGGCTGGCACAGCATCATCAGGAAGAAGCTCGACACCAGCCCGATGCCGGGAGCGCGGCCGATGGTTTGCAGTGCCGCCCGCACGGTGTCGGCGGTGGTCGCGACAGCGCCGCCAACAGTGCCGTCAGCTTCGCCTTCGCGAACCATCATGGCGGCAAAGATCATGGGCGAGCGCAGCGCTTCGACAGCTGCTGCGTGGTCGACGCCCTTGGATTTACGAAGCTCGTGATAGGCGGCGGCAAGCCGTGGGGCGAGGGGCGAGGCTTGCGGATCCTCGATGCGGAGTTCCTGCCAGCCTGCCTCCACTTCGGTCAGGCGCTGCTCGATAATGCTGCGATTGCCGACCAGCGTGATTTCGGCGACGCCTTCGCGGGTTGCCCTGACGGCGGCCTCGACGATGCGCGGGTCCTCGCCTTCGGCAAGCACGATGCGCCTGGGTGCCTGTTTCGCGGTTTCGATGATACGCTCCAGTGGTTTCATCAGGCATGCCCCAGATAATAGATGCCGGCGAGGATGAAACCGCCGATGAAGATGGTCTCGGCAACGATCAGGGCGACCGCATCGCCGCCGACCTCGAGCACGCGGCGCAACGAGGTCTTCATGCCGACCGCGACGATGCCGGCGAGCAGCGCCCAGCGTGAGGCTTCCATGCCGGCTTTCGAGACGGCTTCGGGAACAAAACCGAATGAGTTGGCTGCAGCGAGGATGAGAAAGGCGATGACGAAACCGGGCAGCAGTGGCGGGCGCTTGCCGGTCTCGCCGGCCGGCTGGGGCACATTGCGCGTGGCGATGGAAAAGATCAGCACGACCGGCGCGAGCATGGTGACGCGGATCAGCTTGACCAGTGTCGCCGTTTCGCCGGCTTCCGGCGACACCGAAAAACCGGCGCCAACGACCTGCGCGACATCGTGGATGGTGCCGCCGAAGAAGATGCCGGTGGCGCGAGCGTCGAGCCCCATGGCCTGGGCGATGATCGGATAGGCGATCATCGCCAGTGTCGACAGCACCGTCACCGACAGCACGGTGAAGATCAGGTTGCGTTCGGCGAACTCGTTCTTGGGCAGCACCGCTGCAATCGCCATGGCGGCGGAGGCACCGCAGATGGCGACCGAACCGCTGGTCAGCAGCGCCAACCGCCAGCCGCGACCGAGCAGCTTTGCGGCGATGAGGCCAAAGACGATGGTGGCGGCGATAGCGGTAACCAGCAGCAGGATGGTGCTGGCGCCAAGCCCGATGAGCAGGTCAACGCTGATGCGCATGCCGAGCAGGGCGACGCCGATACGCAGTACCTTCTTGGCGCAGAAGTCGATGCCAGCGACGCAACGGCCTTCCTCCGACAGGAAGTGGAAGGCGATGCCGAGCAGCAGCGCCATCAGCATCGCCGGCGCGCCATAGTGGTCGGACAGGAACTGGGCGGCAATCGCCACGGCACCGGTTACCGCCAGGCCCGGCCAGTAGGTCTGTACCACTGAGGGCAGGCCGTTGAAGCGTTGGGTTGCGGCGGCGGTGTTCATCAAATCATTTCCGGTCATGGTGCTGCAGGCTTCCAACCTGCCCGGGACGACCGGGCAGGTTCCTTTCATGCGTCACGTCAGGCGCGCTTTTGCGGGCGCATGTCGGAATGGGCGATCCCGGCGACCGGCACCGGCTTCTTCATCGCATCGCGGCGGAAAGGCTCGCCGAGTTCCTGGTTGAGGATGACCTCGACGAAGGTGGTGATGCCCTTGGCCTGGTCGTCGATGGCCTTGTTGAGCGCCGCAGTCAGCGCTGCCGGTGTGTCGGCGACGACGCCCTTCAGTCCGCAGCCGTCCGCGATCTTGGCATAGCTGAGGTTCGGGTTGAGTTCGGTGCCGACGAAGTTGTTGTCGTACCAAAGCGTCGTGTTGCGCTTTTCCGCACCCCACTGGTAGTTGCGGAAGATCACCATGGTGATCGCCGGCCAGCCTTCGCGGCCGATCGCACCCATCTCGTTCATCGAGATGCCGAAGGCACCGTCGCCGGCAAAACCGACAACCGGCACGTCGGGACGGCCGATCTTGGCGCCGACAATCGAGGGAAAGCCATAACCGCAGGGGCCGAACATGCCGGGCGCGAGATATTTGCGGCCGTGCTCGAAGCTCGGATAGGCGTTGCCGATGGCGCAGTTGTTGCCGATGTCGGTAGAGATGATCGCTTCCTTGGGCAGGGCTGCCTGGATCGCCCGCCAGGCCTGGCGCGGCGACATGCGGTCGGCCTCGCGGCGGCGCACGGAGGCATTCCATTCGGTACCTTCGTCGTCGTCCTCATGGTCCATCGAAGACAGCTGCTGCAGCCAGGCGGACCGGGTCTGGTGGATCGCCGCCTTGCGCTCCTCGCGTCCCGAATTGCCGGCTGAGGGCGTAAGCTGCTCGAGAATCTGGCGCGCCACCTGCTTGGCGTCGCCGCAGATGCCGACCGAAACCTTCTTGGTGAGACCAATGCGATCAGCATTGATGTCGACCTGAATGATCGCTGCGTTCTTCGGCCAGTAGTCGATGCCGTAGCCGGGCAGGGTCGAAAACGGGTTGAGGCGGGTGCCCAGCGCCAGCACCACGTCGGCCTTGGCGATCAGCTCCATCGCCGCCTTCGAGCCGTTGTAGCCGAGTGGTCCCGCGGCGAGGCGATGGCTGCCGGGGAAGGCATCGTTGTGCTGGTAGCCACAGCAGACCGGCGCATCGAGCCGCTCGGCCAACGCTATGGAATCCGCGATGGCTTCGCCGATGACGACACCTGCACCGTTGAGAATGACGGGGAATTTCGCTTCGGACAAAAGCTTTGCCGCCTCGGCAATGGCCTTTTGCCCGCCCGATGGCCGCTCAAGCCTGACAATACTTGGCAGGTCGACGTCGATGACGTGGGTCCAGTAGTCGCGCGGGATGTTGATCTGAGCCGGCGCGCAGCCGCGCCAGGCCTTTTCGATCACGCGGTTGAGCACTTCGGGAATGCGGGAGGGGTCGCGGACCTCTTCCTGGTAGCAGACCATCTCCTCGAACATCGCCATTTGGTCGACTTCCTGGAAGCCGCCCTGGCCGATGGTCTTGTTGGCGGCCTGTGGCGTCACCATCAACATCGGCGTGTGGTTCCAGTAGGCTGTCTTCATGGCGGTGATGAAGCCGGTGACGCCGGGACCGTTCTGGCCGATGGCCATCGCCATGGTGCCGGTGGCGCGGCTGAAGCCGTCGCACATCATGCCGGCGTTGGTCTCATGCGCGCAGTCCCAGAACTTGATGCCCGCCTTTGGAAACAGGTCGGATACCGGCATCATGGCCGAGCCGATGATGCCGAATGCATGCTCGATGCCATGCATCTGGAGGACTTTGACGAATGCTTCTTCGGTGGTCATCTTCATGGGTTTGTTCCTTTCGATTTCGATGGGGCTCGGCCTTGGGAGGGCTAGAGGATTTCGTCCTTGAGGTAATACCAGCGGTACATGCCCCACTGGCCGAGGCGCCTGAACGGCGTCAGCAACCCGTGGCTCGGCAGCGGCGATGTGAAGATCGGCAGGTCGAGTTCGCCGCCCTTGCCGGCGACCATCTGGGCCATGCGGCGGCCGGCCTGGGCCGAATACATGACGCCGTTGCCGCCATAGCCCATGGCGTAGAACAGCTGCTGTTTGGGGTCGGGGCGGAAGATGCGCGGCATCATGTCGTGACTGACATCGACCCAGCCCCACCATGAATAGTCGACCTCGATGCCGCGCAGGACCGGGAACTTGCGATAGAGCCCTTCGAGCAGGCGCTCGAGATGCTTGTCATTGACCGCGTCGCGGCCGGTGATGGCGCTGCGGCTGCCGATCTGCACGCGGCCATCGGGCAGCATACGATAGTAGTGACGCAAGGTACGCGTATCGGTGAGCGGGATGCGCGTCTTGAAATTCAGCGCCTCGTGTTCGCCCGGGGTAAGCGGGCGGGTGACGATGGAATTGGACAGGATCGGCATCAGCCGGTGCCTGGTCAGGTCGTGCAGGCCAGGCGAAGTGTAACCGGCGGTGGCGATGCAGACCGCGCGTGCCCGGATTGTGCCGCCGGGCGTTCGCAGATGGTGGACGCCGCCCTTCAGCTCGCTGTCCAGCACCGGACTGGAGGTGTGTACCCTGGCGCCGAGCTTTCGGGCCAGCTTGAGATAGCCGAAGGCGAGCTTGGCAGCATGGATGCCCATGCCGTCGGGCTCATACACGCCGCCCTTGGCTTCGGCGTCGCGGACGAAATCCCGGTGAATCTCGTCGCGCCCCACGATCCGGGTCGGATAGCCAAAAACGTCGTTGAGCAGCCGCGATTCCTTCTCCAGCGCTGGCATCATCTTGTCGCGATGGGCGATGTAGAGATGGCCGCCATCCTGCGGGTCGCAGTCGATCTCGGGCGAGCGGATCAGGTCGCGGAACAGGTCGAAGGCTTCGCTGATCTCGACATGCAACTTCTTCGCGACGTCGACGCCCCAGCGTTCGATCCACTGCGAGCGCTTGAGGCGACCGGCGGAAATCTGCGCCTGGCCGCCGTTCCGCGTCGAGCAACCCCAGGCGACGCCGTTGGCTTCGAGCACAGTCGCCTTGATACCATGCTCCTTGGCCAAGTGGATGGCGCAGGACAAGCCGGTGTAGCCCGAGCCGATGATCGCGACATCGACGTCGATGTCCTGGGTCACAGGACCGTCATCTTCGGGTGGCGTGCCGGCCGTGGCGATCCAATAGGTCGGTGCATAGTCCTTGCCGTCGCCCGGATTGGCCGCGTGAATCGGATCATATGCCGGGTCGAAGGGCTTTCTGGCAGCGGTGGGCCGTGTGAGTTGGTGTTCCATTTGTCGATCCTTTCGAACCTGCTCAGCCCTTGGCCGGCGCCGGGATCAGCGGCCGGTTCTTGCGGAATGCCTGCTTGCGCACGATCTTGCCGCCGCCGAGTGTGAACAGGTCGCAGCCTTCGGCTTCGATGCGGCTGCCGTCAGGGTTGGTGCCGGAGAAGGTCCACTCCGAGACGGCGCGGTCGCCATGGACGAAGTGGCTGTGGTGAGCCCAGTGCGCGTCGGGCATGGCTTTCCACACGCCACTGAAGGCCGCAGCGATCGCTCCTGTGCCCTCAAAGCGCGTGCCATGCACCTCTGGGCCGGCGACGCCGTTGAAGACGCAACTCTCGGCGAAGAAGCGCATGACGCCATCGATGTCGTGCCGGTTGAAGGCATCAAACAGGCTGGCAAGGTCGTCGGCGGTGATCGCCATGTTGTAGTCCTCGTGTCTCTGGCGGCGTTGCCTTTGGGCATGGCTTCGCCGTCCGCGTAAGCGGGCTGATCTCAGTCGGGTGGTACTGGTTCGGTTGGAGGCTTGGCCTAGCCGGGAGGCGAGGTCGCCAGATGGGCGTTTGCTGCCATCAGATCTTGCCCTTCCAGGGGATCAGGATCTTTTCGAGATAACGAAGCAGCAGGTCGAAGGCGAAGGCGAAGACGCCGATGACAATGATACCCATGATGACGGTATCGCTGGCCAGGTACTCGGCGGCGTTGAGCACCATGAAGCCGAGCCCCCTGTGGGCGGCGACCATTTCAGCGGCCACCAGTGTGGTCCAGCCGACGCCGATGCCGATGCGCATGCCGGTGAAGATCTCGGGAAGCGCGGCCTTGAGAATTACATGGGTGATGACCTGCAACCGAGTGGCACCCATGGCATAGGCGGCGTGAATCTGTTCAGTCGAAACCGAACGGACACCGGCGCGGGCGGCAATCGCCATCGGCGCGAAGATCGCCAGATAGATCAGGAACACCTTGGGGAATTCGCCGATGCCGAGCCAGATGATGATCAGCGGCAGGTAGGCCAGCGGTGGCAGTGGACGGTAGAACTCTATGATCGGGTCGAACAGGCCGCGCACGATGCGGTTGACGCCCATCAGGATGCCGATGGGCACCGCCGTCACCAGCGCAAGCAAGAAGGCGCCGAGCACGCGGCCGAGGCTCGCCAGCGTATGCTGGACAAGCGTCGAATTGGAGACGCCCTCGGTCATGGCGACGACGAACTTGTCCCAAACGGCGAGCGGCGAAGGCAGAAACAGCGGCTTGACCCAGCCCATCTCGGTGACCAGCAGCCACAGTCCGAAAAGCACAAGTGCTGTGATCAGGCTGATGTGCCCGCTCATGCCATCGCCAGGCGCACCGTAGATCTTGCCGGGGCGAACGGACTTGGCTCGGGAGATGCGCTCAAGCATGGAGAAGTTCCGGATTGCCGGACTGGCGCTCGTCGCCATAGATGATGCCGAGGATTTGTTCGCGCATGTCGATGAAATCGCGGCTGGATTTGATTGCACGTGCGTTGCCCTCCTCGAGGAAGCGCCGATTGAAATCGAGCTCATAGGTGTGGGTGATGCGACCGGGGCGCGGCGACATGACGATCAGCCGGGAACCGAGGAACAGCGCCTCCTCGACGCTGTGGGTGATGAAGAAGAACATCTTGTTGGTGAGCTGCCAGACCTTGAGCAAAAGCTCCTGGATGGTCTCGCGGGTCAGCGCGTCGAGTGCCGCCATCGGCTCGTCCATCAACAGCATCGCCGGGTCGCAGGTCAGCGCACGGGCAATGCCGACGCGCTGCTGCATACCACCCGACAGGTGGTAGATCATGTGGCGGTGGAAATCCTGCAGGCCGACCAGCGCCAGGTTCTTGGTGGCGACCTCGCGTCGCACGGCCTTGTCGACGCCGCGCAGCTTCAATCCGAATTCGGTGTTGTCGACAACGTTGAGCCAGGGCAGCAGCGCGTGTTTTTGGAAGACGACGCCGCGGTCGGCGCCGGGTCCGATGACCTGGCGTCCGCCAAGCGTGATGTCACCTGCGGTCGGCGTCATGAATCCGGCCATCAGATTGAGCAGCGTGGTCTTGCCACAGCCTGATGCGCCGAGCGCGACGACGAAATCGCCGCTTTTGACTTCTAGGTTCACGCCCTTGAGCGCAATGACCGCCTGGTCGGAGTAAAGGCCTGGATAGGTCAGGCTGACATTGCTGACGTTGAGGGTTTCCATCGCGTCGAGCCTTTCGAAGAAAATGCAATCGAGTGGTGGAGAGGGTGCCGCCGACCGGCATTCGGCCGGCGGCGCGTCCAATGCTACTTGGACGCTTCCTTGGCGTAACTACTGTTGACGAAGGGCGCGTAGTCGTCGAGCGCTTTGTCGATCTGCTTCTGGGCAACGAGGAACTTGGCGCTCTCATTGAGCGCCCGCACCGCACCGCCGCCAAGCCAGGTGTCGGATGCCTGCTCGTCGGCATTGGGGAACGACAACAGGTTGAGTGCGTCGACAGCACCTGCGCCATCGCCGCCGATCAGCTTGACGATGCCCTGCACCTGCGGCGAGTCTGCAGTCCATGCCGCCTTGTTCTTGTTGTAGTCGGCATAGGAATCGGCGAGCACCTTGGTGAAGGCCGCCATGAGCTTCGGATTTTCGGCGGCCCACTTCTTGTCGGCGACAAGGCCGTCGAAGGTCGGAACCGAGGCCGCACCGATGACTTCGGAGTCCGAGATCACCTTGCCGTTCTTGAGCAGTTCGGAAAGTGCCGGCGGCCAGACATAGGCCGCGTCGATGTCGCCGCGCTGCCAGGCGGCAATGATCTGCGGCGGCTTCATGTTGAGGATGTTGACTTCGCGCGGATCGACCTTCCACACCTGTTCGAGACCGACGAGCAGATGGAAATGCGAGGTCGACACGAATGGTACCCCGACATTCTTGCCCTTGAGGTCTTCGGGTTTTTCGATGCCCGAGCCATTGCGCACGACGAGGGCTTCCGACTTGCCGATATTGTCGAGAATCCAGAACAGTTCGAGTTCGACGCCGCGCGTGGCGGCGGCTGTGGTGCCGGTCGAGCCTATCACACCGATCGGTACGTTGCCCGAGGCAAGGGCCGTCGAGATGTCGCCACCCGAGCTGAACTGCCGCCAGTCGATGGTGTAACCAGCCTCCTTTGCGGCGGCATCGAAGCGGCCGTCGGCGATTGCAGTGACGAACGGCCCGACGATCTGCTGGTAGCCGACTACGACTGATGTTTCCGCGTAGGCGAGGCAGGACGTGAAGATGCCGGCCGCTACGGTCACGGTACCTACCAAGTTCTTGAAATGCTTAAAGTGTATCATCGTTACCCTCTTGTTTTGTTTGCCACCGGTTGTTCCGGGAACTTGCCGGCTTTGATGCCGATCTTAGTTCTGACCAACAGGGTTAAATGAGCCACACCCATTGCCTTATATCCAGATTGAAAGTTGAATGATTCCAGATTGAACGTGCGTGCGGGGAACCATGGCGCAGGCGACTGTCTCGGAGACCATCTTCTTCCTCGACCGGACGAGTCGCATCGGCCTGCAGGCCCAGATTCGTGAAACGGTGGTCTCCGCTGTGCTGTCTGGCCGGTTGCAGCCTGGCGCACAGCTGCCCTCGACCCGCAAGCTTGCGGAATATCTGAACATTTCGCGGATCACTGTGACGCTAGCCTATCAGGAACTGGCGTCGCAAGGTTATGTCGAAACCGCCAGTCGAAGCTCGTATCGCGTTGCCGGCAATCCGCCGACAAGCGGGCTTGAAGCGGCGACATCCGATACCGGCGCTGACGAGATCGATTGGTCGGCGAAACTGCGCAAGAGCTTCATCGTTGCCAAACAGATGCGCAAGCCGCTCGACTGGCGACGTTATCCTTATCCGTTCCTTTACGGCCAGATGGATCCATCGCTGTTTGATCTCGGCGCCTGGCGCGACTGCGCCCGGCGTGCCTTGGCGCGCGAGGATTTCGAGCTGATGGCCGGCGATTTCGCTGCCGCCGATGACGTGCAACTGGTCAGCTACATCTGCTCGCGCACGCTGCCGAGCCGCGGCATCCGCGCCACGCCGGACGAGATACTTGTTACTGTGGGCGCACAGAACGCATTGTGGATCGTCACCCAGCTTCTGCTGCGTCAGGGCACGCATGCTGTGTGCGAGAACCCTTGTCATCCCGACATGAGTGCATCGCTGAAGCTGAGCGGTGCGGATGTCACGGCCATAGACGTCGACAAGGAAGGCCTGCCGCCGGCAGCGCTGCCTTGCGACGTCGATGCCGTTTTCGTCACGCCCAGCCACCATTCCCCGACGGGTGCCACAATGCCGGTCGAGCGCCGGGCCGCACTACTGGCCGCCGCCGCCGCCGAGGACTTCATCATCGTCGAGGACGACTACGAGTTCGAGATGAGCTTCCTGGCGCCGCCGTCACCGGCGCTCAAGTCCTTCGACCGCAGCGGCCGGGTATTTTACATCGGCAGTTTCTCCAAGTCGCTGTTTCCCGGCTTGCGGCTGGGCTATTTGGTGGCGCCGGCCCCGGTCATCCGCGAAGCCCGTGCCCTCAGGGCATTGATGTTGCGTCATCCGCCCGGGCACCTGCAGCGCACGGCGGCCTACTTCCTCGCACTCGGTCATCATGACGCTGTGCTGCACCGGATGCGCGGCGAGTATCACAAACGTCACATAGTGATGGCCGAAGCCTTACTGGGCGAGGGCTTCGTCATCGCCGGTTCGTCAGCTTTCGGTGGAACTTCGTTCTGGGTTGAAGGGCCGGGGGGCCTGGATGCCGATCTCTTGATGAACGAACTCAGGCAGGATGGCGTGCTGATCGAATCCGGCTCGCCCTTCTTTCCCGATGCGGACGGTCCGTGCCGTTTCTTCCGCATGGGCTACTCGTCCATCCCGCGCTCCAATATTGCCGAAGGCGTTTCACGGACGGCCGCCCGTTTGAAACGACTGGTGGCGTCCTAGGGTCAGGACCTGTTAATTTGGATTGATCTGTGATTCAGGTTCTCCACGGAGGGTCTGATGGGTGATTTGTTTTTGCTAAGTGAGCGCCAGATGGCGCGTTTGTCGCCGCATTTTCCGTTGTCTCATGGCGTGCCTCGGGTGGATGACCGGCGGGTGGTCAGCGGGATCGTCTACGTGATCCGCAACGGCCTGCAGTGGAAGGATGCGCCCAAGGCCTATGGCCCGCACAAGACGCTGTATAACCGCTTCATGCGCTGGAGCCGATTGGGTGTGTTCGACAAGATCTTCGTCGCGCTGAGCCAAGACGGTCCCAGACCGGAACGGATCATGATCGACGCTACCCACCTCAAGGCGCACCGCACAGCGGCGAGCCTGCTAAAAAAGGGGATGTTCCCCGCCATATCGGACGCACCAAGGGCGGATTGAACTCCAAGCTCCATGCCGTGTGCGATCAAGCGGGACGGCCGATCATCCTCAAGCTCAGCGCCGGTCAGCTCAGCGACCACAAGGGCGCGGCCATGGTGCTCGAAGAACTGCCAGTGGCTTCCCATCTGATCGCCGACAGGGGCATCACCCCATGCATTCCTTCAAGCCGAAGCAGGAAGATACCGTTCCCCTACGACAAGGACATCTACAGGCAGCGTCACAGGGTCGAAAATCTGTTCGCCAGGCTCAAGGACTGGCGTCGCATCGCTACGCCGCGGCGTCCAGTTTGCCTAGAGAACCTGGATTCGAGCCAGGATCAACGGAGATAGAATTTCCGGTCAAATGCTCGAATGAATTGACCGGCACTGTTGTGCTGCGGCGCATCTCCCGGCGAAGTTTCGGAGGAACAATGAAACTAAGCAATGGCGAATCCCAGGACATATCGATCTGAGCGGATCGTACTTGCATCGAGCAGGCACCGTCCGCTGCCCCCTTTGGCTAGATTGCTTCTGCTTTGGAAACTGCGGCCCTAGCTGGTCGCTTGGGGCGGTGCTTCATTTTTCCAGCCGGCTAGTTCTGGTAGGTCATCAAGCCAGCTTTTCTGTGTCATCGAGGCATCCTCGGTCTGCGGTGCAGCTTCGGTGGCATTTTGAATGAGCCAGTCCACCCACTTCCGATAGGCAGCCGGGTCCAGTTGGGGCGGCAGCACCTTGGCCTTGGCCAGCATGCGTTTGCGGAAACTGACTTGCCTGCGAAGTTTGGTCGTCGTGAACTTGATGGCCTTGCCTTGGTATTCAACCGTCCAGCGCCCATCCCCATGGCTTGCGAGCCTATCAATGGTGAAACCGGCATCGACCGGCCTGTCCCGCCAGGGAAGCCCGATGGCATTCTTCCTCAGGTCGATAGCCCATCGCCGGTAGTTGGCCCCGGCACGCTGGGGCGGCAGCACACCAGCCTGTTCGAGTATCTTCCTTCGGAAGGTAGGCTGCTTCTTGATCTGGCCCGTCGTCAGTTCGATGCGATGCCCACGGAATTCGACGTGCCACCGGATCCTCCCGTTACCGAAATACTTTACCAGCCTGTCGATGACGAACTCGTCATCGCTAAGCGTCGCGCATCCCTGCTTGATGCTTTCGAGAATGTACTGGCTATCGGTGGGCATGACGCGGCCTCGTGCAGGACCTATCGGAAGCTTAGAGATTCAAAAAATCAAAGACCAATTTCCTCACCATATCATGATTTTTGTTGTGGAATTGCTGGCTGGCGTTCGTGAAATCCTTTCGAACTTTCTGCCTCGCACACGCTTTTTGCTGCTATGGCCGTGGTCCGGGCGTTCGATTGGTTCGCCGTCTCACCAGAAACTCAGCAAAACGGCGAACCTCGTGATCCCGTGCAAGCGCCGCGCGCCGCGGCCGACCTGCTTCTGTCCCATTCGGTGGCAGCGCGCGCTTAAGGGGCGACGCGACCACTCTTCTGCCGCGCCGCCCGGGCCCTTATGTCCTTCACTTCATTTCGGGGAACGCGTGATCGCGCGGTTCAGCGCCAGGAGATCGTCGTCGTTGAACTCGCCGCCGAACGCTATGACGGCGTCGATACCGATGTCGCGCCGCTTGGGCCCGAGTTCCCGGTCAGCGAGGGTCAGCGCGAGCTTGAGCTGATCGACGGTCAGCTCGGTACAATAAGCGGGGCTGCCGGTCTGGATGCGCCAGGATTCGTCAATGCCACCGACGTCGACCGCGTCGAAGCCGGTCGCTTCGACCAGTTCCATGGCGATTTGCTTCGCGCGCGCGTCATCGCCGGCGACCGGTACGGCGGATCGCCCCGCTTCGCCCTTTGCTTTGCCGTTCTTGCGAAGCGATCCGGCGAGAACGGCGTTCCAGGCCTTGGTGACCGGGCGCCCAATCTGCTCCGCCACCCAATGGCTCTCAACTTGTCCCCTGTCGAATTCCATCCCGCTAGTACTGCTTTGTGTCTCCCGGTAGTTGGGCCGTCTCCGCGAATAACTGCAACCCGAGAGGCACGAGAGGCGCGCCTATGTCCGAAATGAGTCTAACGAGATCGGCTTGGCGCTTCGTTCCGGTTTTGGCGAAGATACGGCTGAGGTGGGTCTTCAAAGTGTTTTCGCCGATACCAAGCGACAAAGAGCTCTTGGATGCGGTCAATCCGCCACCGATCCGCAAGAGGACGCGCGCTTCTGCAGGAGTAAGGTCAAACAGTGTCATGAGAACGGCCTCCGGGAGTGGGGAAGAGGACGTCGTGGTTGATACGAAGACTGCGGCACACGCTGGCCGGAAAGCTCCGCGCGCGGTTCCTTCAGTCAACGGCAATACATAGGCAACGGCAGGCTGTTGACCGGGTGCTGAAATGGGCAGCCCTATGCCGCGAGTGCCAAGTGAAGCATCTGCGCTTGCAGCACAGGCGATTGCGCCCAGTAGCGCGCTGGCTATCGCCGGGTTCTGCGCCTGGAGCAGGCCATTCTTGGAAAGAATGGGCCTTGCGCGGAAAACATCCGATCGGCAGCCCCATTCGCATGGAAGATTGCTCCGTTGGCGCCGGCATTCGCAATGCTGATCGAGGGCATCGACTGGCGCGTCGGAGCGTGTCTGGGGACCAGCGCTGGCCGGCTGAAAACGGTCTACCAATCGATATGGAAACTGCTGGAATCCTTGGGCTTTTGGGTTGTTTATGATAGCACCGGTCATGTTGATCGACCTCGACAATCTGCCGTCCGATCCAGCACTTTTGCAGCGTCTGCTGCGCGATATGGCGACTGCCGTCAGTTATCCGCTCCGATAAATCAAAGAACGCCCTAGGTGCGGCTTGGGAGGAACATCGGACAAGCCGGAGGAGCCACGGCTGGCGCACTTTGAAGCCAGACTGGTTCATCCAAATCTCCAACGTTGAACCAATTGAAATAATGGTTCTCAACGCTTGTTGGTTGAGTGCATCGGTTTATCGTACACTGCGCCGTATTTTGGGGAAACTTGCAACAAATCAGCCACGTGGTCGATTGCGGAATGGCAAAACTTTCAATACTGTCCGATAGCCAATGTGAACCTTTCATCATAATGATTACAAATTAGAGGCTTCCATGCCGCCTCGTGCCAAGACCGCCGCAAGCTCTGGATACGCCGTCGAGCGGTTGCGCGTTCTATTGGGCGCAGTTCCGTCCGATGGTGAACTGCGGTTGCCGCCCGAGCGGGAACTGGCGGAGGAAATCGGCGTCGGGAGGCGCGCTCTGCGCAGCGCGCTGGACATTTTGGAAGACGAGGGCCTCATCTGGCGACGGCAGGGCAAGGGAACCTTTGGCGGCTCTCAACAGGTTTCGAGCACGCTGCGCGTCAACAACCTCGCCGAATTCACCAATCCGCTCGAAGTTATGGAAGTGCGGATCGAAATCGAGCCGGTTTTGGCGCGCCTCGCGGCCACGAAGGCGACGCCAGCGCTGATCCAGCAGCTTGAACGATTGGCGGCAAAGGCGGGCGAGTCCAACGACACGGATTCCTGGGAGCTTTGGGACGGAGCGTTTCACCGCAAGATCGCCGAAGCCGCAGGCAACCAGCTTTTCATCCTTTTCATGGGCATGATCGATCAGATCAGGCAGAACGATGCATGGCGCCATTTTCGTGAGCGTACACGCTCAGCGGGGCGCACCACGCTGTCGATTCAGCAGCACGAAGCCCTGATCGAAGCAATTCGCCGGTTCCATCCCGCCGAGGCGGAAGCCGCGATGCGCGAGCACCTTATGTCGCTGCGCGCGGCGCTGATCGAAAAAATGTAGGCGGGGCAAACCGGCTGCAGACGAAGAACACGTCCGACGGGATGCGGACTTGGAAAGTTAATTCACGGAGGGAATGAAATGAATTGTCTAAAGAAAATGCTGTTGGCCGCGACCGTCATGGTTTCCGCCTCGTCGGCTTTTGCCGCCGACCTGCGCATCGGCTTGCAGGACGATGCCGATATCCTCGATCCACACCGCGCCAGGACCTTCGTCGGACGCATTGTATTCACCTCGCTGTGTGACAAGCTTTTCGACATCAACGAGAAGCTGGAGATCCAGCCGCAACTGGCCAAGGAATGGACGTGGTCGGCTGACGGCAAGGCACTTACCGTCAAGCTGCGCGACAATGGCAAATTCCATGACGGCACGACAATCGACGCCACCGCGGTCAAGGCCAACCTCGAGCGGGCCAAGACGCTGCCGGATTCGCTTCGTAAGAGCGAAGTTGCCTCGATCGATACCGTTGAAGTTGTTGATGCCACAACCCTGGTGATCCACCTCGTCAAGCCGGACGCGTCGCTGCTGTCGCAGCTCTCGGACCGCGCCGGCATGATCCTGTCGCCCAAGGCTTTCGAAACCGCCGATTTTGGCCAGAACCCGGTTTGCTCCGGCCCTTACAAGTTCGTCCAGCGTATCCAGAATGATCGCATCGTGCTGGAGAAGTTCGCCGACTATTGGGATGCGGCCAATTTCAACTACGACAAGCTTACCTTCATCCCGATTTCGGATTCCACGGTGCGCCTGGCGAACCTTCGGGCGGGCGATCTTGACCTCATCGAGCGTATCGCGCCTTCGGATGTCGAGACCGTGAAGGGCGATTCCAATCTGGTGTTCTATCCGGTCACCGGAACCGGCTACCAGGCTTTGACCTTCAACATGAAGAAGGGCGACAAGGACACGTTCCCGATCGGATACGACAAGCGCATCCGTCAGGCGTTCGAACTGTCGATCGACCGCAACGTTATCAACGAAGTTGTCGGGCAGGGCATCTTCCAGCCTGCCTATCAGCCGTTTCCGCCGACAAGCTTTGCCTATGACAAGAAGTTCGAAAGTCGCCAGCGCGACGTCGCCAAGGCCAAGGCACTGCTGGCCGAAGCCGGTCATGAGCGCGTGAAGCTGGAAATCGCCTTCGGCAACAGCACCGCATCACAGCAGGTCTACGAGTTGATCCAGGCCATGTCGGCAGAGGCCGGTTTCGACATCTCGCTGCGCCCGACAGAGTTCGCCGCGCTGCAGTCGGCGCTGAAGGAAGGTGACTTCGAAGCCGGCCAGAGCGGCTGGTCAGGTCGTGCCGATCCGGATGGCAACATCCATGGCTTCGTCAGCTGCAAGGGCAATCTCAACGATGCACATTTCTGCAGCGACAAAGTCGATGCGCTGCTTGAGGAGGCGCGTAGCTTGACCGATACGGCCAAGCGCAAGGCGCTTTATGATCAGGTCCAGGAGATCACCCAGGACGAGTTGCCGATCGTCTATCTCTACTATCAGCCGTGGCCGTTTGCCGTGCGTGCCAACATCAAGGGCTTCACCGCCTATCCCGATGGCATGATCCGTCTCAAAGGCGTTTCGACCGAAGGTTGACGTTCGTCGGCATGGAGCGGCCGTTCTCTGGCTGGCCGCTCCGTTGCTTTCCCGCTCCCACTTCAAAGTGCTTTTCCCATGATCGAGATCGTTTTCAGACGATGCATCGTCGTCCTGCCTACGCTGCTGCTCGTCTCCATGCTGGTTTTCGGCATGCAGAAACTTCTGCCCGGCGATCCGATCCTCACCATGGTCGGTGAGGATCGTGACCCGCAAACGATTGCGTACCTGCAGGAGAAGTATCGCCTCAACGATCCGATCCCGGTTCAATATGTCGCGTGGCTCGGGCAGATCATGCAGGGCGATCTTGGAATCTCGCTGCGCACCGAGCAGCCCGTTCTCAGCCTGATCGCCCAGAAGTTGCCCGTCACCATCCAGTTGGCCGCTTTTGCCATGATCGTCGCGTTTTTGATCGGCGTTCCAGCCGGCATCATTTCTGCGATACGCAAAGGCACTGCCACCGACTATGCGATCAACGTCGTGGCGCTTTCAGGCCTTTCAATCCCCAATTTCTGGCTCGGCCTCATGCTTATTCTGCTGGTGTCGGTTCAATGGCAATTGCTTCCGGCATCCGGCTACACCTCGCCTTTCGAAGATCTCGGCCAGAACCTGCGGACAATGCTGATGCCTGCCTTCGTTTTGGGAACAGGGCTAGCCGGGGTGCTGATGCGCCATACCCGATCCGCCATGCTCGGCGTTTTGCAGTCCGATTACGTAAGAACCGCGCGAGCCAAGGGGCTTAACGAGAAGACGGTGATCCTGCGGCATGCGCTGAAGAACGCTCTGGTTCCGATCATCACGCTGTCGACGCTGCTGTTTGGCGAACTTCTCGCAGGTGCGGTGCTGACAGAACAGATCTTCACCATTCCAGGCTTCGGCAAGCTGATCGTCGATGCCGTCTTCACCCGCGACTACGCGGTAGTACAAGGCGTGGTGCTCTGCACCGCTGTCGGTTTCATCTTGATGAACCTTATCGCCGACCTCCTCTACATCGTCGTCAACCCGCGCTTGAGGGATGCAGCATGAGCGCCGTCGCCTCAGTCCAAAAAAGCCCCTTCAGCCGTCAATTGTCGAAGTTCACCCGGAACAAGGCGGCAGTCGCGGGAGCGATTATTGTCGGCCTGTTCGTCCTGCTTGCGGTCTTTGCGCCGCTGATTGCACCTTACGATCCGTTTCAGACGAGCTTCACAACGATACGCAAGCCGCCTTCCGCCCAGTTCTGGCTGGGGACGGATGAGCTGGGCCGCGATATCTTCTCGCGCATGATTTTTGGCGCGCAAGCGTCCCTTATGGCCGGCGGCGTGTCGGTGGTAATTGCCGTCATTGTCGGCGTGCCGTTCGGGCTTTTGGCCGGATATTTCGGCGGCTGGATCGACAACATCATTTCGCGCCTGATCGACGCGATGCTGGCCATTCCCTTTCTGATCCTCGCGATTTCGCTGGCCGCGTTTCTGGGGGCCAGCCTGACCAACGCGATGATCGCCATCGGCCTGTCGGCAGCGCCCATTTTCGCGCGCCTGACGAGAGGCCAGGTTCTATCGGTGAAGGCGGAGGAATATGTCGAGGCGGCACAGGTCATCGGCCTGCGGCACCCGCGCATCATTTTGCGCTACATCCTGCCCAACTCGATCCCTCCGATCATCGTGCAGGCGACGCTGACGATTGCCGCCGCCATCATCGCGGAAGCAAGCCTCTCCTTCCTGGGACTTGGCCAACAGCCGCCGAACCCTTCCTGGGGTTCGATGCTGAACACGGCCAAGAATTTCATCTCGCAGGCGCCCTGGATGTCGCTGTGGCCGGGAGCCGCGATCTTTCTCTCCGTTCTGGGCTTCAACCTTCTTGGCGACGGCCTGCGCGACGCAATCGACCCGCGTGAATACTAAAGACATCGACAGACAGCAGGAACGACAAGCATGTTTACGACCCGACCGGAAATCTTGGGCACTTTTGGCGTTGTGACGTCGACGCACTGGCTCGCTTCGGCCGCCGGCATGGCCATGCTGGAACGCGGTGGAAATGCCTTCGACGCTGCCGCAGCCGCCGGGTTCGTGCTGCAGGTGGTGGAGCCGCATCTTGTCGGTCCTTCCGGCGAAGTGCCGATCATCCTGCATTCGACTCGCACCGGAAAGACCGAAGTGCTGTGTGGACAGGGCGTTACGCCGCAATCCGCGACCATCGAAGCATACAAGGCGCTTGGCCTCGAACTGGTGCCCGGCTCGGGCCTCCTCGCCACGGTCGTACCCGGTGCGTTTGATGCCTGGATGGTTCTCCTGCGCGATCATGGCTCGATGAAGCTGCGCGATGTCATGGAGCCGGCAATCCACTACGCCCGCCACGGCCATCCGCTTCTGCCGCGCGTTGCCAATACCATCAAGGACAATGCCGAATTCTTCGCCAAGGAATGGCCGACGTCGTCGGCGACCTGGCTACCGGGAGGCAACGCCCCCGAGGCAAAGAAGCTGTTTTGTAATCCTGTCCTTGCCGACACCTATCAGCGCATCGTCGACGAGGCGGAAGCAGCAGGCGGAAATCGCGAGGCGACAATCGAGAAAGCGCGCGACGCCTTCTATCGCGGCTTCGTTGCGGAAGCTATCGACCGCTTCTGCCGCGAGACGGAGGCGATGGACACCAGCGGACGTCGCCACAAGGGTCTCTTGACCGGTGAAGATATGGCCCGATGGAGCGCCACCTACGAAACCCCGCTGACCTACGACTACCATGGCTGGACTGTCGCCAAGACCGGACCGTGGGGCCAGGGGCCGGTGTTCTTGCAGACGCTGTCGCTGCTGAAAGAACTGGACATTGCCGCCATGAAGCCGGACGGTGCGGAGTTCATCCACACTCTTACGGAAGCCATGAAACTCGCTTTCGCCGATCGCGAGGTCTACTACGGCGATCCGGATTTCGTCGATGTGCCGATGAAAGCGCTGCTGTCCGACGCCTATGCCGCCGAGCGGAGGGCGTTGATCGGGAGTGGGGCGTCGATGGAACTGCGACCCGGTACGGTTCCGGGTTACGAAGCTCAGCTCAAGATGGCGATGTCGCAGGTTCGTTATGCTGGTGCCAGCGGCGATGTTGCGCCCGGCGCGGGCGAGCCCACCATGGCGCATCTGCGCACCGAAAAGCGTGGCGACACCGTTCATATCGATGTCATCGACAAATGGGGCAACATGATTTCGGCCACGCCTTCCGGCGGCTGGCTGCAATCGTCCCCGGTGGTCCCCGAACTCGGTTTTGCGCTGAACACACGTGCGCAGATGTTCTGGCTGGAGCCGGGTCTGCCCACCAGCATGGCGCCGCGCAAGCGCCCGCGCACCACGTTGACGCCCTCGCTGGCGCTTTACGAAGGCAAGCCGCGCATGGTGTTCGGAACACCGGGCGGCGATCAACAGGACCAGTGGCAGCTGGCATTGTTCCTGCGACGCGTACATCACGGCCTGAACCTGCAGGAAGGCATCGACCTGCCACTGTTCCACACCATGCATTTCCCATCCTCCTTCTATCCACGCGAGGCGATACCGGGCCGCCTGGTCGTCGAGGAGAGTTTCGGCCAGGAAACGATCGGCGCGCTCAAGGTGCGCGGCCATGATGTCGAGGTCGTTCCTCAATGGTCGGTCGGCCGTCTAACCGCCGCCGAGCGTGAACCAGACGGTATCCTGCGCGCCGCCGCCACGCCGCGCCTCATGCAGGCCTACGCAATCGGACGCTAAAGGCCATGCCGCCCGAACACCCAGATCGGGCGGCCTCCAATTGAAAGCAGAAACATGTTTGGCATTCCACTTTTTGAGTTGTCCTGGCTGGTGGTCGGACTGCTGGCTGCCGGCGCGGTGACCGGGTTGCTTGCCGGCCTGTTTGGCGTCGGTGGCGGCGCTGTCGCCGTTCCTGTTCTTTACGAACTGTTCCGCTTCATGGACGTGCCTGAAGAAGTGCGCATGCCGTTGTGCATCGGCACCTCGCTTGCCATCATTATCCCGACCTCCCTGCGTTCCTTCTACGCACACAAGGCCAAGGGAGCCGTCGACATGACGATTATCAGGAAATGGGCGGTTCCGGTCATCATCGGCGTCGCTCTGGGCAGCCTCATTGCCCGCTATGCGCCTGCCGATCTTTTCAAGATCGTCTTTGTCGTGGTTGCAGGCGTCTCTGCTATTCGCCTTTTGTTCGGCAACGACAAATGGCGCATCGCCGACGATGTTCCAGCAGGCTGGGTCATGCGCATCTACGGGCTCGTCATTGGCGTCCTGTCTTCGCTGATGGGTATTGGTGGCGGACAGCTGTCCAACCTGTTCATGACGTTTTATGGCCGCCCGATCCACCAAGCCGTGGCGACCTCGTCAGGGCTCGGCATCTTGATCTCAATTCCCGGAACGATTGGCTACATGTATGCGGGTTGGCCGCGCGCGGCTGAATTCCCAGACGTGACTGCCCTGCAGTTTCCGCTCGCCATAGGCTTCGTGTCGCTGCTTGGACTTTTCCTCTTCATTCCGACTTCGGTGCTCACGGCGCCGATCGGCGTGAAGCTTGCACATTCATGGTCCAAGTCGAAGCTCGAGATCGCCTTCGGCATTTTCCTCCTTCTGATCTGCCTTCGCTTCCTTGCCAGTGTGTTGTTCTGAGCTTCCGGTGAAAGATCGTCCAATGACCACACCCATCCTGTCCGTCACCAAGCTGCGCACGTCCTTCCACAATGACGGGCTATGGACGCCTGTCATTCGCGACATCTCCTTCGATGTCGCGCCAAAGACGACGGTGGCCATTGTCGGCGAATCCGGTTCCGGCAAGAGCATGACGGCGCTGTCGATCATGCGGCTTCTTCCGGGCGGCAATAGCAAGGTGGAGGGCAGCATCAAGCTTGCGGGGCGGTCGCTTCTCGATCTGCCTGAAAAGGACATGCGCAGCGTGCGTGGCAATGAGATTGCCATGATCTTCCAGGAGCCCATGACCAGTCTCAATCCGAGCTTGACCATCGGATTCCAGATTGCCGAAGCCTTGATTTGCCACCGCAACATGAATCGTGTCGAGGCCGAAGCTGAAGTCATCCGGCTTCTTGAACGTGTCCGTATCCCGTCGGCGAAGTCGCGCTTCAACGACTATCCGCACCGGCTTTCCGGCGGCATGCGCCAACGTGTGATGATCGCCATGGCGCTTGCCTGCAAGCCCAAACTGCTGATCGCTGACGAGCCCACCACCGCGCTCGACGTGACCATCCAGGCCCAGATCCTCGAACTCATCCAGGATCTGCAGCAAGAGGAGGGCATGGCCGTCCTCTTCATCACGCACGACATGGGGGTGGTAGCCGAAATTGCCGACCGCACCATTGTCATGCTGCGCGGCGATGTCGTTGAACACGGCGACACCGGTGACATTTTCGCAAATCCACAGCATGCCTATACGCGCTCGCTTTTGTCGGCCGTACCCAAGCTTGGCTCCATGACCGGCAAGACCCGTCCGCTGCGCTTTCCCGTTGTCGACCAAGAGACGGGAATCGTTGCTGAACCGGTGGCCGGCGCCGATACAGTCGACGTGGCGCGGCCGATCCTGGAGGTGAAGAACCTCACCAAATATTTCGATATACGCAAAGGCGTCCTGCGTGGCCTGACTGGCCGCGTGCACGCGGTCGAGAATGTCTCGTTCAGCATTCAACCCGGCGAAACGCTTGCCCTCGTTGGCGAGTCAGGTTGCGGCAAATCGACGACGGGCCGCTCGATAGTCCGGCTGACCGAGCCGACAAGTGGATCGATCCAGCTTGCCGGTGAAGACATTCTGAAGACTGAAAAGTCCTCGTTCCGCGACATGCGCAAGCGTATGCAGATGATCTTCCAGGATCCCTATGCCAGCCTCAATCCGCGTATGCGCATTGGTGAGAGCATTGCCGAGCCGATGATAGCCCATGCCACGGAAACGCCGAAGCGCGCGCGCGAACGCGTCGGCGAGCTTCTGAAGAGTGTCGGTCTGAACGGAGATGTCTATGATCGCTTTCCGCATGAGTTCTCCGGCGGGCAGCGCCAGCGCATCTGTATAGCGCGCGCCCTGTCGCTTGGTCCCGAACTCATTATTGCCGACGAGGCGGTCTCCGCGCTCGATGTTTCGATCAAGGCGCAGGTCGTCAATCTGATGCTCGACCTACAGGAAAGGCTGAAACTGGCATTCCTGTTTATTTCGCATGACATGGCCGTGGTCGAACGGATCAGCCACCGTGTGGCGGTGATGTATCTTGGCGAGATCGTCGAGATCGGCTCACGCGCCAGCGTCTTCGGCAACCCTCAACACCCGTACACGAGGCGGTTGCTCTCGGCGGTGCCAATCCCGGATCCAAGCCAGCGTGTCGACAAAAGGCGGCTGGTCAGCGATGAATTGAAGAGCCCGATCCGCGCGGTCGACTATCAGGTTCCGATCCGGACGTTCAAACAGGTCAGCCCCGATCATATGGTCCAGGAGTGGGGAGCGGAGTGGGCATAAATCCCTGGCCGTCTGACAGAAGCCGGGATGGGACACTCGTCGCGAAATGGAGTTCTCCCCGCAACGACGGCAATGGGGTCAGGTCACGACGCTGCTCACACCACCTGAATGTCGGCTATTGAAGGTTCGAGGCCCGAAGCCGCCAGTCTGGAACCGGCCCCAGACACGCCGGAACGAACCGTTGCCGCCCAAGCTGAGGGCAGGGCGGGCCGCCCCACTTCGACTGCGCCACGCCCTCACTCATACGGGCGCGCTTCTCCGCTGGCCTTCACCGCTTGATCTTTGCTAGATCGGCCTTCTGATTTTCAACGTTGATCCGAAAGAACCAGCACGGTAGCGACCGTGACAGGCTTTCATTCTTGCGACCGAGGTAGCGAAGATGAACAAGCCTTTTGTTTCGTTGCGTCCAGAA
>NZ_JBXARL010000018.1:0-26410 GCF_058808215.1 Aminobacter sp. GW821-FHT11F06
ATGCGCGGCATCAATTCCATGGCAAACGCCGTCACACCCGCCTTGGCCATCGCCGCAACCGCCGCGTCATTGCCATAAGGGTCCATTATGGCGAGCACGGCAGCGCCTGGCTTGTAGCCCCTGAACTCGGCTTCATCAGGCCGCCTGACCTTCAGCACGACATCGGCGCGTCCCGCATCGGCAGCCTTGCCGATGACAGCACCGACAGCGGCGAAATCAGCATCGGGAATCCGCGACAAGGTGCCAGCGCCAGCCTCGACAATCACGTCGAAACCAAGCCCCACCAGGCGTTTCACCGTATCCGGCGAAGCCCCGACACGGCTCTCGGTTGGATCAATCTCTTTGGGTATGAATATTGTCTGGCCCACCGTCACGTCCTTTCGGTTGGAACCTTACCAAACGTAATGCGCCGGACGCACAAAGACGCGTCGGCGCTTACCAACGAAATCTAGTATGGATACTGACGGTGAAACCGCCGACGCACCCGAACCCACAATCTTATCAGGACCATGCCTTGCCAGACACGTAACCGGCAAGGCTATTGCACGGAGCCGCTTCTGGTCCACGTTCTTCTAACGAAGATCGTCTGTTCATCTCCGGCCCAAATTGGCCAGAACCCGAACCGACGCGGGAGCCCGCGGCTGCGCAGAAATGTCAGCGAATATGTGTCGGCACGTCGCGCAGCAGGAAACCGCCGACGGCGCAGATGATCAGGAACAGCACCACGCTGGAGAAAAATCCAGCGGGAGTGAAGAACCCGAAGGCCATGGCGATCATCAGCGCAACGCAAACCAGCGTGCTGTATTTGGACAGCGAAATGAAGGTCGAATAGGTTTTCTCGTGCTCGGCGTAGTCCATCTGCGCGCCAAGTTCGATCGGGCCGGTCGGCGTATTATCAGCCATGAGAGTCCCCTCCGGAAAACGAGTTCAAGGGCACATACCTAAATGCGCGCTGCAGGGCAATGGAAAGATTGCCCCTTTGGCTGCGACAAGATTATCAATCCCCAGCGGGAAATCCTGGCTCACTTGATGAACAGGCGTGTTCTCGCGCCGCAGGAAAACAAAGCCCTAGTTTTTGCACGCCTCGTTAAGTGGCCACGGCGCGTGGGCCTCGGCGAATTTGCCGGCTTCCAGCTCGACCAGCGGCGCAATCATCTCGGCGTCCGCGGTCAAAAGATGGGATGTCTTGACGAACCTGGCACCGTCCCATTCCAGCATCCACGCCCCGCCATGGCCGGCATGGTTGGTGCAGGAAGTCGCGAACGGACCGATCATGCCGGTCATGCCGAGCGACGCCAGCCTGGCGTCGTCGATCTTGAGGTTCTCCAGGCCCCAGCGCATCTGCTCGCCATTGATCAGCCTGATGTCGAAATGCTCCTGGGCTGCCTTGATCGCCTCGGCTGTGAACATCGAAATCAGCACGCCGCGCTGGTAGAACAGCTGGTCGAGCTCTTCCAAAGACGTCTGCGACTTGCCGGCGTCGACGACATGTTTGCGGATGTCCTGGATCGCTTCGGCACTAAATACCGGCAGGTTCCACGACAAGGCGCGATACCCTTTGGCGGCATCGCCAGCCAGTTTGAGGTCGTCGTCCTGGGCCGACCACCAGATGCCGACGAGCCGGTTCATCGGAAACCCGGTCTTGATCCCTTCGGCAAACGCGCCGGCGTTCATCGCGCCCCAGCCCCACAAAAGCACGAAGTCCGGGCGCTCGCTCTTGATCCTTGCCCATTGCGCCGACTGGTTCTGCATTTCCTTGGCCGCGACCGGCAGGGGCACAAGCGTGAAGTCGAAGCTATCGGCATAGGCCTGGAGCAGCGGGATCGGCTCCTCGCCGTAGGGCGCGTCGAGATGCAGGAGCACGATCTTCTTGCCACGCAGGCTGTCGAGATCGTCGCCCGAGATGCTCTTGAGCATCATCGAAGCGCCGTCCCAATAGGTGACTGGCGGGTTGAAGGCCCAGGGAAAATGCTTGCCGTCGGCCATGGCCGAAAAGCCGTAGCCAGGTGCCAGCACCGGAACCTTGTCGGCACTGGCCTTCGGCAGAAGTTCGAGCGCGATGCCAGGCGACCAGGGCTGGGTCACCAGGCTGGTGGCCCTGGTCTTGTCGTAGCATTCGACACCCTTGTCGGTGTTGAAGCCGGTTTCGCACTCGTCATAGGCCAGCTTGATGCCGTTGATGCCGCCGTCGCGCTCATTGAGCATCAGCAAGTAGTCGCGCTGGCCGTCCATCAGCGGCGAACCGGCAGCCGCGAAGGGGCCGGTGCGGAAGGACATATTGGCGATGGAGAGCGCATCCTCGGCGAGCGCAGGTGCGGGCAAGGTCAGGCCAAACAGCAGCGCCGCTGCCCGCAGAAGGTGCATGAAGGTCGGCGTCGTCATTGTTCCCGCGTTCCGGATTACAGTGCCGCCGACCTTACGCGAAGCTCAGGCGGCTTCGCGATAGTATTTTGCCGTCGGCAGGATGGTTAGCGGTGCCAGTTCGCCGGACGCCGGCTTGCCGAACATCAGCCGCTGCTCCATCGGCGTCGACTTGAAGAAGGGGAAGCGTTGGAAGGAGCGCTCGCGGATGCTGCTCACATCGGCGCGGTAGAGCACAACCTTATTGAACACCCCCGGATAGGGGCGCGGCTCGCTGATGCGCTCGGAATAATAAATGCGTTTGTAAAAGCCGGCGTGGTCTTCGCGAACGGTCGACAGGCAGTAAGGCGCCTTGAAATGGAAGCACGCCATGCCGGCCAGGCGAAGTGTAATGTAGGGGATTTGCGGATAGACTCGCGACCACTCGGGGTCCGATGCGAAGCGGCTGGGGCAGATGAACGTTAGCCCCTCTGCCAGCATCGGCATGACTATATCGCCGAATGCCTTCGTGGACGGCGAGAACGGAGTCGCCAACGTGACGTGGTGAATACGCAGCGTACTCACTAGGCGCTGATCGACATAAACACCGAAACGATAGGCGTTGGATGTCTCGTCCAGTTCATCATTGATGGTATGGCTCTCGTTGTCGGGGACCATATCGTTGGATCGGTACGATTTGTACCGCAGCCGGTAGATATCTTCCAGATCTTCGCCCTTGTCGCAACGGCGGTATTCTGTGCGCTCAAGCAAGTTCGAGACGTGTCGGGCAAATGACGACCCCGCATCGGGCACACTGCTGCTCTTGACGTCCGCATCGCCGCCGGACGTCGCTTGATGGATGGTCATGGTATTCCCCGTAATTCCGCCCGGCTGAAACGTAGCGGAGGTCGGGGTGATGTAAAGATGAAAATCAAACTGTTGCTGTTTACCTTCCGTTAAGGTTAATAATTAACGGAAAATTAAGCATATTTGCTACTTTCGCGATGTATGGCGCCTCGCCTCAACGACGGGCTGCGATGCGGGCGAGTCCGATATCCTTGGCGAAGGGCCAGACGGTGTTCGACATCGTTTCGATTCCCGAAGACGACAGCGCCGAGCCGAACAGGAAGCCCTGGACCAGATCGGGATGAACCTCGATGGCCAGGATCTTGAGTTGTTCGAAGGTTTCGACACCTTCCACCGTAACCATTAGCCCGAGTGGACGCGACAGGTCGACGATACCCTTGAGCAATTGCAGCGAACGGGGATTCTGGCCGACGTCGGCCAGGAAGCTGCGATCGATCTTGACCTTGTCCAGCGGCAGCTTGTGCAGATAGCTCAGGCTGGAATAGCCGGTGCCGAAATCGTCGAGCGCGATATGCACGCCGATCGACTTGAGCTCCTCGACGTAGCTGCGCGTCAGCGACTTGTCGTCGAGCAGCGCGGTCTCGGTGACCTCGATTTCGAGTCGATGTGGCGCAAGGCCCGATGTCGCCAGCGCGTCCCTCACCTTGTCGACGACATCGCGATTGCGGAAATCCTTGGCGGAGAGATTGACCGAAACGCCGATGGGTGCCGGCCACTTGGCGCATTCCGCGCAGGCCGCCTGCAGCACGAAGGTGCTGATTTCGGAAATGATGCCCATCTCTTCGGCGAGCGGAATGAAGGTGGCAGGCGACACCGGGCCGAGTTCGGGATGGTCCCAGCGGCACAATGCCTCGCAGCTGGCAATGCGCATCGTGGTCATCGAAACGATCGGCTGATAAACGACACGCAAGGCACGCGCTTCGACCGCATTGCGTAGATCGGCCTTCATCAGCTGACGATTGCGGAAAGCGGCATCCATCACCGCCTCGAAAAGATGCCAGTTGTTCTTGCCCGACTCCTTGGCCTTGTAGAGCGCAAGATCAGCCTTGACGGTCATTACGTCGACATCGGAATTGCTTGCTCGCCCCAGAACCGCGCCACCGCTTGCCTGAATACGCAGCACATGGCCGGCGACGTCGACGTCGCCTTGCATGTCGACGAAAATGCGATCAAGCATTTCGGCAAGGTGGCTCTCGTCTTCGACCTTGTCGAAATAGATCATGAACTCGTCACCGCCGAAGCGGCTGACCTTGACGTTGTCGCTGGCAAAAACCGCAAGCCGTTCCGCCACTGCGTAAATCAGCCCGTCGCCGACAGGATGGCCGAGCGTGTCATTGACGCTCTTGAAATCGTCGAGATCGAGAACAGCCAACGCGCAAAGCCGGTCCCGGTCGCCGGCAAGGACGCATTCGGTGACCATCTCATGGAAATAGGCACGGTTAGCCAACCCGGTGAGGCTGTCGTAGCGCGCCATGAACCGGATCTTCTCTTCGGCGGCAACGCGGGCCGTTACATCTTCGAAGGTGATGACACCGAGTTCCTGGCTGCCTTCGCGGGCGGAAAACTCCAGGCACTGGCCATTGGACAGCGAGACCAGGACCTTGCGATCCCTGCCCTCGCGCAGCGCGCGCGTCAGCTGTGCTTCGATGTAGCGGCAGTCCTTGAGCGCCAGCTTGCCACCAGCGACACCACGCATCAAAAGGCCATGGATCGAGCGGCCGAGAAGTGCCTCGGGCGACTTGACCGCCATCAGATTTGCGGCTTCCGCATTGGCGACCGCCACGCGTCCATCTGGCCCAAGCATGACCAGTCCATGCGACATGGTGTTGAGCGCGCGATTGAAACGCTGGGCGAGACGGCTGGCCTTCTTTTCCTCAGACACGGCGGTAAAGAGGACGTCGCGTACGGTGTCGGCGAACTTCCGGATCGCAAACAAAAACGGCGCAGACAACAGGCCTAAGAAGACATGGTAGAGGTCGCCCCGAAGCAGAAAGCCGAGCGAAATCGGCCACGTCAACGCGATGATCAAAATGATCACCATGCGCGGAGAGCCGTAGTTGCGACCGGCAATCGACGTAGCCGTGGCCAGCGTCACGCAAACAGAGGCGATCTCGGCGAAGGGGTCATGCGCGAAATAGATGCCGGCAAGACAGAATGCGCCCAATGCGGCGCCGTGTAGCGAGCCGTAGAAGATGTAATCATTCTCGCGCTGACGCGCTTCCTCCCAAGTCGTGGACGAGGGCAAGCTGTTGTATTTACGGAAGTTTCGCATACGCAAGGTGCCGACCAGCACCATGAACAGCGCAACCACAAGATAGAGCGGATGGGCGGTTTTCCACCAGACGACGCCGATCAGCGCCGTTTGCGCAACCATGCCAACAGCCAGCGTCGCGCCATCGCGGAAAAGCGTTTCCACGAAGGGGATGTAGACGTCGACCGGTATCTCGTTGTTTCTTCTGCGCATCCGAGGCCCGCCTGGGAGGCCAAGAACTGCCACACTCGCCTTAAGAAAGGCTTAGAAACAGAGGCCCAAATAGCCTCCTGGCCATTCAAATGGCCAATACAACCTCTAATTTAGGTTCAGGTAAACAAGTGGTATCGGCTATTCGGCCGCCTGGAGCGCCGAATTGGCCGGCAACGCCGTCAGCCGTTTGACCAGCCGTTCCCGTTCGCCCGCTGCCTTGTCGACACTCGCATGCTTGACGTGACCATAGCCGCGGATCAGTTGCGGCACCGATGCCAGTGCCACCGCCGCCGCGATATTGTCGCTTGAAAGCGCTCCGCGGATCAGTTCGAGATCGGCCTCGTAGCGATCGAGCAGCCCCCGTTCCATGCGCCGCTCAGCGCTGTAGCCAAAGACGTCGAAGACACCGCCACGCAGACTTTTCAGCGCCGCGAGCAGCTTGAATGCAGTCATCATCCACGGGCCAAAGCTCGATTTGCGCGCCACACCGTCGGCATCCTTGCGGCCAAGGACCGGCGGCGCAAGATGGAACTCCAGCCGGTCGTAGCCTTGGAACTGCTTTGCCAGCTCGCGCTTGAACGAACCGTCGGTGTATAGCCGCGCCACCTCGTATTCGTCCTTGATCGCCATCAGCTTGAACAGCGAGCGCGCGGCCGCTTCAGTGACCACCGTCGAACCGGGCTTCGCTTTCTGCTCGGCAGCGCGGATCGAAGCGATGCGCCCGACAAAACGCTCGGCATAGGATGCGTTTTGGTACGACATCAGGAATTCGGCACGGCGCGCGATCATCTCGTCGAGCGTCTGAGCCACGACAGGCTCGTCGCCGCGACCTGAGCGGGCAAGCATCGCCCGGACGAACTCCGGCTCATGCGCGGCACGGCGGCCCCAGCGGAATGCGGCGACATTCATCGCCACCGCCTCGCCGTTGAGCGTGATCGCCTTTTCGACCGCCTCGGCCGACAGCGGCAGGCCGCCATGCTGGAAGGCAAAGCCGAGCATGAACATGTTGGCGCCGAGCGAATTGCCAAACAGCGCTGATGCTGTACGCGTGGCATCGAAGAAATGCGCGTTCGCCTCGCCGGCAGCCTCGCGAATGGTCTTCTTGAGCCGTTCGGTCGGCAACGAGAAATCGGCCGAACGGGTGAATTCGCCGGGCATGATCTCGGCGGTGTTGGCAACGAAGATGGTGTGGTTTTCGCGAACCGCCGCCAGTACCTTCTTGGCGCCCGACACGACAAGATCGCAGCCGAGGATCAGGTCGGCCTTGCCGGCTGAGACACGGATCGCGTTGATGTCGTCAGGCGAACGGGCGATGCGGACATGGGTGAACACCGAGCCGCCCTTCTGGGCGAGGCCGGCCATGTCGATCATGCCACAGCCCTTGCCTTCGAGATGCGCCGCCATGCCAAGCACGGCCCCAACAGTCACCACTCCGGTGCCGCCGACACCGTCGATGATCGCCGCCCAGCCGTCGCGGTTGAGCGGAAATTGCCGGGGCTCGGGCACGCCTTGCAACGCGTCGCCGGTGCCGGCGATACCTTCAGCCTTGCGGATCTTGGCGCCATGAACAGTAACGAATGACGGACAAAAGCCGTTGACGCAGGAAAAATCCTTGTTGCAGCTCGACTGATCAATCTTGCGCTTGCGGCCGAACTCCGTCTCGACAGGCTGGATCGACACACAGTTGGACTTGACGCCACAGTCGCCGCAGCCTTCGCAGACCAGCTCGTTGATGAACACGCGCTTGTCTGGGTCGGGGAAGGTGCCGCGCTTGCGGCGTCGGCGTTTTTCGGCGGCACAGGTCTGGTCGTAGAGCAGCACGGTCACGCCCTTGATGTCGCGCAGTTCGCGCTGGACAAGATCAAGATCGTCGCGGTGGTGGAACGTCGTGTCTGCAGGGAACTGCGAACGCCCGCCATACTTGTCCGGTTCGTCGGTGACGACCGCGATGCGCTCGACACCCTCGGCGCGGACCTGGCGGGCGATCATGTCGACGGTCAGGCTGCCTTCATGCGGCTGGCCGCCGGTCATGGCGACCGCGTCATTGTAGAGGATCTTGTAGGTGATGTTGGCATCCGAGGCGAGCGCGAAGCGGATCGCCAGCGTGCCCGAATGGTTGTAGGTGCCGTCGCCGAGATTCTGGAAGATGTGCCCGCGCTTGGAAAACGGCGCCTGGCCGATCCACTGCGCGCCCTCGCCACCCATGGCGGTGAAGCCGATGGTGCTGCGGTCCATCCACAAGGACATGAAGTGGCAGCCGATGCCCGCACCGGCGATCGAGCCTTCGGGCACTTTGGTCGACGTATTATGCGGGCAGCCGGAGCAGAAGAACGGCGTCCGCGAAGCTACATCAGTGGTGTCGGCAAGCATCGCCTGGTACTGGCGCAGCCGGCTGACGCGGGCGGCGATCTCCTCCGACGGGCCGATGACCCTGAGGATGCGCTCGCCCAGCGCAATCGCGATGTCGTTGGGGTCGAGCGCGCCCTTGGCCGGAAACAGCCAGTCCCCGCGTTCGTCCTTCTTGCCGACCACCTTGGGCTGCATCGAGGTGCCGTAAAGTTCCTCGCGCACCTGCGTTTCGAGCAGCGAACGCTTCTCCTCGACAACGACGATCATCTCGAGGCCGCGGGCAAAGTCGCGGATATGCTCGATATCGAGCGGCCACGGGCAGCCGACCTTGAACAGGCGGATGCCGAGCTGGTTGGCACGCTTTTCGTCGACGCCGAGATCGTCGAGCGCCTGGCGGACGTCGAGAAAACTCTTGCCGACGGTGATGATGCCGATCTTCGGCTTGCGGCCGCCGGAATAGACGATGCGGTTGATGCCGTTGGCGCGGATAAAGGCGGATGCCGCCGCGCGCTTGTATTCGTGGAGCCGCGCTTCCTGGCCGAGCTGATCGAGTTCGTTGCGGATGTTGAGCCCGCCGGGCGGCATGTCGAATTCGGGGATGACGATGTTGAGACGATCGAGCGAGGCGTCGACGGAAGCCGTGGATTCGATGTTGTCCTTGACACATTTGATCGCAGCCCATGTGCCGGCGAAACGTGACAGCGCAAAACCGTAGAGGCCGTAGTCGATCAGTTCCTGCACCCCGCCCGGATTGAGGATCGGGATCATCGTGTCGACGAATAGGAACTCGGTGGCATGCGCATTGGTCGAGGATTCAGCGGTGTGGTCGTCGCCCATCAGGGCCAGCACGCCACCATGCCTAGACGATCCCGCAAGGTTGGCGTGGCGGAAGACATCGCCGGAGCGGTCGACGCCGGGGCCCTTGCCGTACCAGACGGAGAAGACGCCGTCATGCTTGCCCTCGCCCAGGATTTCCGCCTGCTGCGAGCCCCAGCAGGCAGTGGCGGCAAGCTCCTCGTTGAGGCCAGGCTGGAAGACGACATTGGATTGGGCGAGCTGCTTCTTGGCCTTCCACAGCTGCAGGTCGAGGCCGCCAAGCGGCGAACCGCGATAGCCTGAGACGAAGCCCGCCGTGTCGAGGCCGGCGAGCCGGTCCCTTTCGCGCTGCATCACAAGCATTCGGATGACAGCCTGCGCGCCGGAGAGGAAGATCCGCTCCTTGCCTAGATCGAACTTGTCATCGAGAGCGACGTCGTGAAGCGTCATCAGCATTTCCTGTGCCCGAACCGCCCACGATTCGGGCGGCTGACCTTGGGTAGCTCAGGGATAGCTTTTCTGGGCCCGGCTGTCGCGTCAAACGAATTTCTTTGCACGGGGAAAAGAACAGTCAAAGATGCGTGCGAGGCGTTCAGGCCGAAGCCGGACAGCGCACACCGCGACCACCGGGCACACGCCCATCTGGATGACCTTTCAGCTCGGGATTGGGATCGTAGAACGGGCCGACAGCCAGCGGCTTGTCGGGCAGCATCGACTGGTCCTGCGACGAGGCCATGGTTGTCTCCAATGCCTGCATCGCCTTGCCCTTCGCATCCTCGATGCGGATCGACACCTTGTAGGGCAGGTCCTTGACCACGCATTCGAGCGGCGGGCTTTCGATCGTCACCTTCTCGCTCATCGGCCAGATCTTCTGGCGCACGATGATCGGCTCGCCGCCCGCCGGATTTTCGAAGCTCGCCACCGCGACCTCGGCCTCGCCGACCGGCTTGAGTGGCCTCAAGGTCACCATGTAGCGCACGGTGGCGACCCGATAGTTGAAGACGAACAGGCGGCCGGACAGTGCGAAATATTCGCCCTCGCCGCCGCTTTCGCGGCAGCCGGCCAGCCCGAGCAGGGCAAGTGCTGAAAGCGCGACCACGGCGCGCAATAATCTCCGCTCAGGCATTCGCCACCTCCTCCTTGCGCCTGTTGTAGTGACGCCTGGCTTTCTGGCGGTTGCCGCAGACGGCCATATCGCACCACATCCGGCTGCCGTTGCGGCTGCGGTCGACGAACAGCCAGCCGCAGTTCGGGCAGATCCTGAGTCGAGACATAGTGTCGGACGACAGCAGCGACAGTGCCGAAACGGCGAGTGCGGCCTCAAAAGCGAGCGGTTGCGGCGAGGCGCCGAAGGGCGCGTCCAGACTAAGCAATTCGCGCGAGCCGGCGAGCCCATCGGCGCAGGCATTGAGGAAGACTGGCATATCGGTTGCGGCCAGCGCGCCGTCGGCCACCGTGCGCCGGAACAGCCGGTCCGTTGTCTCGCGGATGGCGATGACTTTTCCGGCGATCGCATGCGGATCGGGCGTGGCGAGCGCCCTGCCCCTGAGCTCGTCGGCACGAAAGCCGCTGGCAGCGGTGGCAAAGCGGGCGATCTCCACTGGTTCGTCGAAACGGTCGAAGGAGCGCTCCGTATCGCCGCGAAGCACAACCGTGTTGGCGGTATCGAGCGCAAGCGCGCCGCCAGAGAAGCGATGACGGGTCCAGGCAACTGACATGCTTCAAATCTAACTGGTAAACACGATTTGACAAGTTAGATTCAGAAGCGCAATTTTAGCTCGGTGCGGAAGATGCCCGCGCGACCGGACAGCGCATGCTTTACTTCTTCCAACAGCTCCTCAACGGCGTGCATTCAGCGGCGATTTACGCATTGCTGGCTTTCGGCTATGCACTCGGCAACGGTCTGCTCCAGCGCACCAACCTGGCCTATGGCGGCATCTTTGCCTTCTGCGGCCAGACCATGATCCTTGCTGCCGTCTATGGCTGGCAGGTGCTGTGGCTGACGCTGCCGGTGACCATCGCCTTCGGCATCTTCATCGCACTCGCTTATGCCGCCTTCTTCAGCCGGCTTTTGTCGCGCACCGTCTTCGCCCCGCTTGCCGGCCGCGCGCCCAACGCCATCGTTGTCGCCTCACTCGGCGCGCTGCTGGTGCTGATGGAACTGAGCCGCATTGCCGCCGACACGCATGATTACTGGCTGCCGCCGATGCTTTCGACACCGGTGGTCTTTGCCTCGGGCAGCAACTTCGTTGCGACGCTGACAGTCATCCAGCTGATCAACACCGCGATTGCAGCAGTGGTCATCATGTGCGGCGCGTTGTTGCTGGCACGGTCGAACTTCGGTCGCCACTGGCGCGCGGTCGCCGACGATCCGCTCGCGGCAAAACTCTGCGGCATCGACACGGCGCGCGTCTTCCATCGCGCCCTTCTTTTCGCTGGCCTGTGCGCCGGGCTCGCCGGCGTGCTGGCCGCACTTTACTACGGCAATCTCGGCTTCGGCGCCGGTCTCGTCTACGGCTTGAAGATCCTGTTCATCACCGCTGTCGGCGGCTACTACGCCCCCGGTCGCGCAGCCCTTGGCGCCGCTGCCTTCGGCTTCGCCGAGGCATTGTGGGCCGGCTACTTCCCGATCGAATGGCGCGACGCCTGGATGTATGCGCTGCTCGCAGCGATGCTGGTCTTGACCGGCGACCGCAAGGACGCGCCCAGCTCGGTCTGAAAGACCGGTTTTTCGCTTGCGACTTTGGTTGTATGTCGCAGCGTCACAGCACCTTTTCCCCGGATTTGCGGCCTTTGTAGCGGTTGACGCCACAGGGCCGTTATGTTGACGCGGCACCCATGACCGGCATACCCATGGACATCGAGGGATGCCGAAAAAAGAACGTCGGGGAACAACGGCTGCCCCATCAAATCAGGGAGGAATGCATGGCAGGGCTTCTCGCTCTATCCAGATTCATTGACCGCATCAACGAGGCGATCGGCAAGACGGTATCCTGGGCGATCCTGGTTGCCATCCTGGTCAGCTCGGGCAACGCGATCATCCGCAAGACCTTCAACATGTCGTCCAACGCCTGGCTGGAGCTGCAGTGGTACCTGTTCGGCGCTGCCTTCATGCTGGCCGCCGCCTACACGCTGAAGCAGAACGAGCATATCCGCATCGACATCGTCTACGGCATGTTCTCGCGCCGGGTACAGCACTGGATCGACCTGCTCGGGCACCTGCTGTTTTTGATGCCCTTCGTCATCCTGATGATTGTCTACTTCATCCCTTATGTCAGCCTGTCGTTCCGCTCGGGCGAAATGTCGTCGAGTGCCGGCGGCCTGATCCTGTGGCCGGCCAAGGCTTTGCTGCTGTTCGGCTTCGTGCAGCTGGCTTTCCAGGGCGTCTCCGAGATCATCAAGAAGATCGCCATCATGCGCGGCGACATGGAAGATCCCACGCCTTTCATATCGGCCCATGAACAGGCCGAACTCGAAGGCAAGGCGCTCGCCGACGAGGTGCGCCCATGATGGAGTTCATCGCCCAGAACATGGCGCCGATCATGTTCTTCTCGCTCATCGTCTTCATGCTGCTCGGTTATCCGGTCGCCTTTTCGCTGGCTGCCAACGGCCTGCTGTTCTTCTTCATCGGCGTCGAACTCGCGCCCTATTCCAATAACTCCATCAATCTGTCATGGCCGCTGCTCTACGCACTGCCCGAACGCTTCTGGGGGGTGATGTCGAACGAAACGCTGCTGGCGATCCCGTTCTTCACCTTCATGGGCATCGTGCTCGAACGCTCCGGCATGGCCGAAGACCTGCTCGACACCATCGGCCAGCTGTTCGGGCCAATCCGCGGCGGCCTTGCCTATGCCGTGATCTTCGTCGGTGCGCTTTTGGCAGCGACAACGGGCGTGGTTGCCGCCTCGGTCATCGCCATGGGCCTGATCTCGCTGCCGATCATGCTGCGCTACGGCTATGACAGGCGGCTTGCTTCCGGTGTCATCGCCGCATCCGGCACGCTCGCCCAGATCATCCCGCCCTCGCTCGTGCTCATCGTGCTCGCCGACCAGCTCGGCCGCTCGGTTGGCGACATGTACAAGGGGGCGCTGATCCCCGGCCTGGTGCTGACCAGCCTCTACATGGGCTACATCTTTCTGATGTCGATCATCCGGCCGAAATCGATGCCGGCACTGCCGCTCGAGGCGCGCACGCTCGGCCACGGCGTGACCTCGCTGTTTGCGGCACTGCTGCTCGCCGTGGTGATCGCCTATGCCGCCCATGTTTATCTGTCGCCGACGCATGGCGCCAATGCCGACATCCTCGGCGCCTGTGTTGGCATCATCGTCATCTACATCGCCGCGATCGCCGACCGTGGCCTCAAGATCAACATGATGTCGCGACTGGCCCAGCAGGTCATCATCGTGCTGATCCCGCCGCTGGCGCTGATTTTCCTCGTGCTTGGCACCATCTTCCTCGGTATCGCAACGCCGACCGAAGGCGGTGCGATGGGCTCGGTCGGAGCCTTGATCATGGCCGCTGCTAAAGGCCGGCTGTCTTTCGACGTGATCCGCCAGGCGCTCGCATCGACGACACGGCTATCGTCCTTCGTCATCTTCATCCTGATTGGCGCGCGCGTCTTTTCGCTGACCTTCTACGGCGTCAACGGTCATCTCTGGGTCGAACACCTGCTGGTGTCGCTGCCCGGCGGCGAAGTCGGCTTCCTGATCGCCGTCAACATCCTTGTGTTCCTGCTCGCCTTCTTCCTCGATTTCTTCGAGCTGGCCTTCATCATCGTACCGCTTCTGGCGCCGGCCGCCGACAAGCTCGGCATCGACCTGATCTGGTTCGGCGTGCTGTTGGGCGTCAACATGCAGACCAGCTTCATGCATCCGCCCTTCGGCTTTGCTTTGTTCTACCTGCGCTCGGTGGCAGCCCGCGTGCCCTATCTCGACCGCATCACCGGCAAGAATATCCAGCCGGTGACAACGGGGCAGATCTACTGGGGTGCCGTACCCTTCGTGTGCATCCAGGTCATCATGATCGGGCTGACCATCGCCTTCCCGCAGATGGTCATGCACTACAAGGGCAAGACGGTTGATCCCTCAACCATCGAGATCAAGATGCCGGAAATGCCAGGCCTTGGTGGCGGGCTCGGCCTGCCCCCGCTTGGCGCACCTGCCGCACCCGGCACCGCACCGGCGGCGCCAGCCAACGACTTGTCGAAGCCGCCGAGCTTCAACTGAACAGTCCAACAGACGTGAAAGGGCGCCGCGAGGCGCCCTTTTCATGTCCGTGTCGTCTTTCCCTAGGCGATGCAGACAAAGAAAAACCCCGGAGCAGCTGCTCCGGGGTTCGACTTGACTTTGCGTGATCAGATCAGAGCTTGCCGTTGCGCTGCTGGATCATCATGAAGGTGTCGTAGTTGTATTCGGCGATCTGCGCCCACAGGTAGTGGTCCTTGCGGAACGCCTTGATCGAGTCCCAGACCTTCTTGAAGCCGGGGTTGGTCGCTTCCATCTCGGCATAGACCCCGTTGGCCGCATCGAAGCAGGCCGCGAGGATTTCCGGGCTGAACGGACGCAGCTGCGCGCCATTGGCGACCAGGCTCTTTACCGCCGTCGGGTTCAGGTGATCGTACTTCTGCAGCATGTTCGCATCAGTCGCCTGGGCGGCCGTACGCAGCAGCGACTTGTAGGCCGGGGTAAGCTCTTCGAACTTGGCCTTGTTGAACATGAAGTGGACCGTCGGGCCCCCTTCCCACCAGCCGGGGTAGTAGTAGTACGGCGCGACCTTGTGGAAGCCGAGCTTCTCGTCGTCATAAGGACCGACCCATTCGGCGGCGTCGATGGTGCCCTTTTCGAGCGCCGGGTAGATGTCGCCGCCGGCGAGCTGCTGCGGCACGACGCCGAGCTTTTCAAGCACTTCGCCGGCGAAACCGCCAACGCGGAACTTGAGGCCCTGAAGGTCGGCGACCGTATTGATCTCCTTGCGGAACCAGCCGCCCATCTGGACGCCGGTGTTGCCGCCGGGCAGACCATACAGGCCCTGGGTGCCGAGGAATTCATTGAAGATGTCGATGCCGCCGCCATGGTAGTGCCAGGCGTTGATGCCGCGCGCATTGAGCGAGAACGGAACCGCCGCACCCAGCGCCCAGGTGGGGTCCTTGCCCCAGTAATAATATGCCACCGTGTGGCAGGCTTCGACGGTACCGGCCGCGGCCGCGTCGGCTGCCTGCAGGCCGGGCACGAGTTCACCGGCAGCAAAAGGCTGGATGGTGAAATTGCCGTCGGTGGCTTCCGAGAGGTACTTCGACAGGACCTCGGCGCCGCCATAGATGGTGTCGAGCGACTTCGGGAACGATGACGCCAGGCGCCACGTAACCTTGGGGTTGGACTGGGCAATTGCCGGCGCCGCAAGCGTCGCGGCAGCGGCTGCTGCCCCAACGCCGGTCGTGCCGGCCTTCCTGATAAATGAACGGCGATCCATCAAAATCCTCCCATACTGGACCGAAAGAACGAGTGCGACGCAGCGGAAATTATTGCTTCCTACCACCGACGCTGCTCGCGACAATACACGGCGAAGGGTGCGAGTAAAGCGCGCCAGACTGGGCGGAGAATGATTGACCGCAGAAAACCTTGCGGCAACCCAAGCATCTAAAACTATAGTCTAATCCCCGCTGCCAGGCGCATACGAGATATGCAAACTTGTGTTGGAAAAGTGCCTTGGGATCGCCTATTTTATGGGCAAGGAAACAGTCGCTTCCCACAAGGATTTGAAACGCATCATGCACCAGCCGCTCGTCGCCGTGTCGACCGATGTCCGCCAGTTCGACAACTACACCTGGCACGCGGCGCCCCAGCAATATCTGGAGGCCGCGATTTCGGGCGCGGGCGTCCTGCCTTTGCTGGTGCCTTCATTCGGCGACCGGCTTGATTTCGACGAGCTTTTGTCCTCCGTCGACGGCGTCATGCTGACCGGCTCCAAGTCGAACGTCGACCCGCGCCTGTATGGCGAGGAAGCGACCGAGGCCAATGGCCCCTATGACCCGGCGCGCGATTCGACGACGATGCCGTTGATCCGCAAGGCGATCGAGCGCGGCGTGCCGCTGCTCGCCATCTGCCGCGGCATCCAGGAAATGAACGTCGCCCTTGGCGGCAGCCTCGCCACCGAAATCCAGGAGCGCGAAGGCTCGATGGATCATCGCGCTCCGGTGAGCGACCTCCAGGACGAGCGCTTCGCCATCCGCCAGGCTGTGACGATCAAGCCCGGCAGTTGCCTCGCCGGCGTGTTCGGCGCGGGCGACATCATGGTCAACTCGGTCCACCGCCAGGCGGTCGAACGGCTCGGGCCGAAGCTGCAGGTCGAAGCTGTGGCAGCGGATGGTACCGTGGAAGCGGTTTCCGTACGCGATTCACGCGCGTTCGCCGTCGGCGTGCAGTGGCACCCGGAATACTGGGTCGGCACAGACAACGCCTCGCAGCGTATCTTCAAGGCATTCGGCGATGCCGTCCGCGCCCATGCGATCGCGCGTCAGGCGGCACGGACGGCTGCGGAATAAACCGCTCCCTTTAGCCCTTGGCCGTCACATCAGCGGTCTCGGG
This sequence comes from Aminobacter sp. GW821-FHT11F06, assembly GCF_058808215.1. Classification (NCBI taxonomy): domain Bacteria; kingdom Pseudomonadati; phylum Pseudomonadota; class Alphaproteobacteria; order Hyphomicrobiales; family Phyllobacteriaceae; genus Aminobacter; species Aminobacter sp. GW821-FHT11F06. The sequence goes on from NZ_JBXARL010000018.1 coordinate 16,420, forward strand.
CACCGGCGTCAGCGCCCGGCGCTCGTTGGAAAACCAGGCAAAGATGTTGTCGGCCGCAAGGTTGGCCATCGCCTGCCGTGTATGAACCGTCGCCGAGGCGACATGCGGCAGGAGCGAAGCGTTTGGCAGGTCGATCAGCGCCTGCGGCACGTTCGGTTCGTCGGCGAACACGTCGAGACCAGCGGCCAGGATCGTTCCCTTCGACAGAGCCTCGACGAGTGCCGCCTCGTCGACAGTAGCCCCACGACCGACATTGACGAAGACGCCGCTGGCGCCGAGTGCTTCAAAAATCCCGGCGTTGACGATCTTCTCGGTCTGGGGCGTGGCAGGCGCCACCGAGATCAGCGTGTCGACAGCGGCGGCCAATTCCTTCAGCGTCGGGTAATAGTCGTAGGCAATGCCATCGACCTTGCGGCGATTGTGATAGGCGATCGGCAGCCCGAAGGCCTCCAGCCGCCGCGCTATCGCCAGGCCGATGCGGCCCATGCCGAAGATGCCGATGCGGCGGCCGCGCAGCGTAGCCGTCAGTCGATAGCCGCCGTCGCGGACCCAGCGCCCCTGCCGCAGCCAGTCCTCTGCCCGAGGCAGCTCGCGCACGGTGTTGATGAGCAGGCCGATAGCCGTGTCGGCGACCTCTTCGGTCAGCACGTCTGGCGTGTTGGTGACCATGATGCCACGTGCACCGGCATGGCGGGCGTCGACCGCGTCGTAGCCGACGCCAAAATTGGCGATGATTTCCAGATTGGGCAGCGCATCGATGAAGGCCGCGTCGACCCGGCCCATCGAAGCGATGCCGCGAACGCTTGCCTTCGTCTCGTCGCTCAGCAATGCCGGATCGCCCTCGGCGACGTGGATCAGCGGAAATGCCGATTTGAGCCGCTCGATGACATGCGGATGCATCCGGCCGGGGATCAGGATCACCGGTGCTTCGATATTCGATGCGGTCATGTGCGTTCTTTGGGTTTTCCGGTGGACTGCCTAACATGCAGCTCGGGCTTGATCAGCTCCTGCGACGGCCGCACCGACTGGCCGTTGAGCTTGTCGAGAAGCGCACTTGCGGCGCGGCGGCCAACCTCGCGCTGGCCGTTCCACACCGTGGTCAGCGCAGGCGTTGCGATCTGGGCTTCCTCAAGATCGTCATAGCCGGTGACCGAGACATCGATGCCGGGCACCAGACCTGCACGCGCAATACCGTTCATCAGGCCGATGGCCACGAGATCGTTCCAGCAGCAGGCAGCCGTCGGCTTGTCCTTGAGTGCCAGGAACTGTCCGGCCGCTTCAAAGCCACCCTGCTTGGTGCGCGGGCCGGCAATGCGCCACGACGGCAAGACTTCGAGCCCCGCCGCTTCCATGGCATTGAGATAGCCCTGGTAACGGTGACGGCCGGTCGAGGTCTGGTCAGTGCCGCCGATCATGGCGATGCGCTTGTGGCCAAGCGAGATCAAATGGTTGGTGGCGAGCGCAGTTCCATAGGCATCGTCGCCACGGAATACAGGCACTTCCGCGCCGTCGACCGAACGTGCGATCAGCACCGCAGGCAGGCCGTTTTCCTCGGCCATGATGATGTCTTCGGCCGGCGTACCGATGGCCGGCGACATGATCACGCCATCGGCACCGAGCTGCAGCAGCGTGTCGACGAAGGTGCGTTGCTTCTCGAGCTGGTCGTAGTGGTTGGACAGGATGAAGGTCTGGCCGCTGCGGTCGAGCTCGCTCTCGATGGAGCGCAAGATCTCGGCGTAAAACGGGTTCATGATGTCATGGACGACAACACCGACGATGCCGGAACGCGAGGTACGCAGGCTGGCGGCACGGCGATTGTAGATATAGCCGATCTCGCGGGCATGCTGCTTGATGCGGTCGCGGGTGGCGTCAGCGACAAGCGGGCTGTCGCGCAGCGCAAGCGACACAGTGGCAGTCGAAACGCCAAGTGCGTCGGCGATCGTCGAAAGCTTGATCTTCTGAGCCAGCGGGCCCTCCATCCGCAGCGTGAACAGACGGTCTTTTAAACCGTTTAAAGCCGTATGCCATTGTTCACAGGCAAATCAAAGCTTTTTTGCCAGCTCCTCGACCTCAGTGTTGGGCGCCGCACGGTTGCGGACCCTGAGCGTGTGTTCGCGGTGGATGATGTAGAGGCCGCTGGAAACAATGATTGCGGCCCCGGCAAGGGTCCAGCGGTCCGGCAACTGGTCGAACACCAGCCAGCCCAGAATGATCATCCACACCATCTGGAGGTAGGGATAAGGCGCTAACGCTGTCGCGGTGGCGCGCTGGTAGGCCTTGATCAGCAGCCAGTGGCCAAAGCCGCCGAACACCCCGAGCCCGAACAGCACCAGCCAGTCATAGAGATGGACCGGCAGCGAACCGGCCAAGGGCACGGCCGGCAGCATGAAGATCGCCGGTACCACCGCCGAATAAAGGATCAGGCTTTCGGCCGTCTCGCGGTTGCCCATCTGCCGGGTCATGATGGTGTAGAGCGACGAGCTCAGCATGGCGCAGAGGGAAAAGACATGCCCCATGTCGAAGCCGCCGAAGCCCGGCCGGGTGATGACGATCACCCCGGTGAAGCCGACGAGGACCGCGAGCCAGCGCCGCCAGCCGGCCCATTCGCCGAGCAGTGGCCCGGCAAGGGCTGTGATGACCATCGGGCTGGCGAAATTGATCGACACCGTTTCGGCGAGTTGCAGCGTCTGCAGCGCCATGAAGTTGAAGATCGTCGAGCCGAACATGAACACGGCGCGCAGTATCTGCAGCTTCAGGCTCTGCGGCACCAGCCGCTCGGGCCGTCGCCAGGCTTTGAACAGGACGATGACGATCAGCGCGTGCACGGCAAAGCGCACCCAGGTGACGAAGGGTGCCGCCATTCCCGATGTCACCAGATGTTTGGCGCTGGTGTCGAGGAAAGAGAAGATCAGGCCCGAGGCGAATATCAGCAGGATCGCCGATGAAGGCGTTGCTGTTTCTGCTGGTTTTTGGGGAGACACGCTGGCAGGCCGAAAAATCGAGGACGGAAGTTACTTCCAGCTCATGCGGGAAGTACCGCCGTCCGGCAAGGCGAAAGTCGTGGTCCAGCCGAAGAAGTGATCACTCCGCCGCTTCGGCTTCCACGTCGGGCTCGGCTTCGGCAGCACCTTCGACTTCGGCAACCTCGTCGTCGATGAGGGTGAGGTCCGACAAATTGGCCTCAATGCGGGAAAGCAGCTTGGAAAGCTGCTTCAGATCCTTCTTGTCGAAGCCCTTGAGCGCCTGCTTTTCGGTCTTCTTGACCGACTTCTCCACGGCACGAATGGCGTCTGTACCGGATTCGGTCAGGAAGATATGAGCCTGGCGAGCGTCGGTATCCGAGGCACGCTTTTCCAAAAAGCCCTGCGCCTGCAGCCGGTTGATGGTCTTGGTGATCGTCGGCGGGCGGACGCCGAGGCGCGAGGCGAGCTGGCCAGGGGTCTGGCCGTCGTCCTCGTGCAGCGCCAGCATGATCTGGTCCTGGCCGGCGTAGAAGCCATGCGCAAGCAGCCGCGCGGCAAGCGAGGTGCGCGCCAGCCGGGCCACGGAATGAAGCCGGCTCATCGCCGCGCCTTTATTGGACTTGGACATCCGCATCTCCTGAGCCACGCTCTCTTGCGCCGTGATGGCCGAGAATAATTGTCGCGCGGCCATTGGCAATCAACTTCGCGTTTGATTGTGCCTTGTCGCTTTGCCGGCAACCAACCATCCGCATGAGCGCTCTTGCCAGAGCGATGTTACAGTTCGATGACAAAAACCATTCGCCGGCAAATCTTCCGGCACAATAGCCTCATCCTGCTCTTTTTACGGCAACAATCATGAGCGCTTCATAGGCGGACGCATTTTCGTGCACAGTGCTCTGCACGCCCTCGCCGGCGCGACGCAGGATGCCGTCGTCGGCATTCATCGTGTCGCGCTTCCCGCTGCGCTGGTTATAGGGCGCGGCCGTCGAGAAGATGCGCTCGCTGAGATCGTCGGGGAAAAACATCTGGCCGGTCATGACAGAGCCTTCGCTCGGGAAGGCCTTGAAATGGATGTGCGTGGTGCGGCCGCGATACCAGCCGGGATAGATGGTTTGGAAGGCTGCAATGCCGTTCTTGTCGGTGCGCTGCCAGCCGCGCAGGAATTTTTCGCCCGTGGTGTCGACGTCGCGATTGTCGCCCTGGCCGGGATAACCCGAATAGTGCCCTTGGGCATCGCAGTGCCACAGGTCGACACGGGCGCCCGCGATTGGGCTGCAAGCCTCGTCGACGACCTGCAGGCGCACGGTGAGCCCAACGCCTTCGCGCTTTTCGGTGATGTCGCTGCGCTCAAGTGCCGGGTCGAAATAGTAGGGACCTTCGGTCACTTCAGGCGTGATCGAGCAGACGCCGGCTTGCGGCATCAGCAAGGCAGCTCCGGCTGGCGAGGAAGCTTGCTGAGCGAAAACATGCACAGGCATCAGAGCACCGCCGCCCGCTGTCACAGCGATCAGGCCAAGCGCCCGGCGGCGGGTGAGATTGGCGCGGAACGGATCATCCTGCATCGGCGCCTGGCTCCTGTGGGTCGGTAGCCCCCCGGCCCAAGCGTCAATCTAGGCAACGGCTTGCCGCCTTCCTAGTGAAATTTCGGTAATGTCGGGCAGGCGCATTCGTGATGTCGTTTGAGACGTGCAAATCCGCCTTCGGCATCCTATATGGAGCCTCTATTCGATCCCGAGGACGACCATGACCGAAGCTCAGACCCAAATTCCAGTTACCGTGCTGACCGGCTATCTCGGTTCCGGCAAAACGACGCTGCTCAACCGCATCCTGTCGGAGAACCATGGCAAGCGTTATGCGGTCATCGTCAATGAATTCGGCGAGATCGGCATCGACAACGACCTGATCGTGGAATCCGACGAAGAAATCTACGAGATGAACAATGGTTGCGTCTGCTGCACCGTGCGCGGCGACCTGATCCGCGTGGTCGAGGGCCTGATGCGCCGCCCCGGCCGTTTCGACGCCATCATCGTCGAGACCACCGGCCTCGCCGACCCGGTGCCGGTGGCACAGACCTTCTTCATGGACGACGACGTGCGCTCCAAGACCAAGCTCGACGCGGTCGTGGCCCTTGTCGACGCCAAGCACCTGCCGCTGCGCCTCAAGGATTCGCGCGAGGCCGAGGACCAGATCGCCTTCGCCGACGTCGTCGTGCTCAACAAGACCGACCTGGTCAACGCTGACGAGCTGCGCGACGTCGAAGCCGCCATCCGCGCCATCAACCCGTCTGCAAAGATCCACCGCACCACCCGTGCGGGCGTGGCACTCGACCAGGTGCTCGACCGCGGCGCCTTCGACCTGAAGCGCGTTCTGGCCGACGATCCGCATTTCCTCGACGCGCATGATCACGACCACGATCACGCGTGCGGCCCAGATTGCGGCCACGACCACCATGATCATGACCACCATCATCACGGTCATGATCACCACGACCATGGCGCGGTCTCGCCGATCCATGACGTTACGGTGCAGTCGGTGTCGCTGCGCGGTGGCGAAATGGACCCCAAGAAGTTCTTCCCCTGGATCGAAAAGATCACCCAGATGGAAGGCCCCAACATCCTGCGCCTCAAGGGCATCATCGCCATCAAGGACGATCCGGACCGCTACGTCATCCAGGGCGTGCACATGATCATCGAGGGCGATCACCAGCGCGCCTGGAAGGACGACGAGAAGCACGAGAGCCGGCTGGTGTTCATCGGCCGTGAACTCGACGCCGAGCGGCTGAAGCGTAGTTTCGAAGCCTGTCAGGCGGCGTAAGCCAACACCGAAGACCCTGCCCCATCCGACCCTGAGTTCATCGAAGGGCCGGCACCTTCTCCCCTTATGCAGGGAGAAGGGACAAGCTGTAACGTCGACGGCCCCCTCGCCCCGTTTACGGGGAGAGGGTAAGGGTGAGGGGCAGCATAAATCTCGAATGGAATAGTCTCTTATGCCGACAGTCGCCCCGCTAGATCTCGACGGACATTGCGTCACCGCCGCTTTTCTCAACGATATCCCGTTCTTCGCGCTCGCCGACGGCATGGTGCATTGGCTCGACCACGGCCAGAAGTCGGTCAAGCTGCATGACGGGCTGCTTTCAGCAACGACCAAGAACGACCTGATGATCTCAGGCGGCGAGGATGGCAAGGTGATGTCGCTGGCATCGTCGGGCACGACGGAAGAACTCGCCAGCATCGGCAAGAAGTGGGTCACCTCCATCGCCACCGGCCCGCAAGGCGCAGTCGCCTATGCCAGCGGTCGCAGCGCCTGGGTGCGCTTCGCCGATGGCAAGACCAAGGAATTTTCGCATCCGCGTTCGGTCGAAGGCTTAGCCTTTTCGCCCAAAGGCATGCGCATCGGCGTTGCCCGCTACAATGGCGCGACGCTGCATTTCCCCGCCGCCGAAGGCACGCCGGTGGAGCTTGAATGGGCTGGGGCGCATACAGGCGTCACGTTTTCGCCGGACGGCGCCTTCCTCGTCACCACGATGCAGGAAAACGCCCTGCATGGCTGGAAGCTTGTCGACGCCAAGCACATGCGCATGACCGGCTATCCCGCCAAGGTGAAGAGCCTGTCGTGGAGCGCCAAGGGCAAGTGGCTGGCAAGCTCCGGCGCGCCTGCCGCGATCGTCTGGCCCTTCGTCGGCAAGGACGGCCCGATGGGCAAGGCCCCGCTCGAACTCGGCACGCGCGGCAACTCGATGGTGACCTCGGTCGCCTGCCACCCGAGCGAAGACATCGTTGCCATCGGCTATGAAGACGGCATGGTGATGGCGGTGCGTTTTGCCGATGCCAAGGAGGTGCTGCTGCGCCGCCCCGGCAAGGGTGCGATCACCTCGATGGCCTGGGACAAGGAAGAGCGCCGCCTCGCCTTCGGCAGTGCCGCCGGCGACTGCGGCGTCATCGATATCGCCGGCTGAGCCTAGCCTGCGCGCACTGTTCTGGATGGCTTGCAGCGCGGCGACCGCGCCAGCCGCAAGCTCCAGCGCCTGCACGATCGGCCCATTTGCTGTTTCCTGCGCCAATCGACGCCCCACGCACGGCCAATTGAAGTTTCGGCAGCCGACTGGCTAGAGTGGCGCCCGTCTGTCCAATGGGAGCCATGATGAACCGCATCGAACGACCACAAGCCAGCGAAGGCGGCGTGCCGCTGTCGCGCATAGCGGAGCTTGCAGCGACCGAGGCCGAGATCTTTCGCCGGGCGCGGCCGAAATCCGAGGCAGCACTTGGCAATGGTGTCGCGGGCTTCTTCGGCGGCGTGCCGATGCACTGGATGAACGACTGGCCGACGCCGTTCCCGATCCTCGTCGACAAGGCGAGCGGTGCCACCATCACCGATGTCGACGGCAACAGGCTCGCCGATTTCTGCCTCGGCGACACCGGCTCGATGTTCGGCCACTCCCCCGCCCCGGTCGCCCGCGCCATCCGCCGCCAGGCGGGACGTGGCCTGACCTACATGCTGCCCTCGGAGGATTCGCTGACGCTGGGGCTTTTGTTGGCAAAGCGCTTTGGCCTGCCGCATTGGCAGATCGCCACCACCGCCACCGACGCCAATCGCTTTGCCCTGCGCGTGGCGCGCGCAGTGACCGGCCGCGACAAGATCCTGGTCTTCAACGGCTGCTACCACGGTGCCGTCGACGAAACGATGGTGCGGCTGAAGGACGGCAAGCCGGTCAACCGGCCGGGGCTATCAGGCGAGTTCCGCGACCTCACCGCCCGCACCCGCATCGTCGAGTTCAACGACCTGCCGGCACTTGAAGCCGCACTCGCCCATGGCGACGTCGCTTGCGTCATCACCGAACCGGTGCTGACCAACAGCTGCATGGTGCTCCCAGAGCCCGGCTTTCTCGAAGGCGTGCGCAAGCTGACGCGCAAGGCCGGCACGCTGCTTTTGATCGACGAGACACACACCATCTCGACCGGCCCCGGCGGTTACACCAAAAAGCATGGCCTCGAGCCTGATCTGTTCGTGCTGGGCAAGCCCGTCGCCGGTGGCGTGCCCGCGAGTGTGTGGGGCATGAGCGAAGAGGTCGCCGCGCGCTACGCCGACTACAACAGGACCAAGGAGCCCGGCTATTCCGGCATGGGCACCACGCTTTCTGCCAACCCTCTCCAATTCGCGGCGATGCGGGCCACCCTCGAAGAGGTGATGACCGAGGAAAATTACGCCCATATGGAGAAGCTGGCCGACAGGCTGGCAACCGGCCTCGACAAGGCCATCCGCAAGAACAAGCTGCCTTGGCATGTCATGCGCGTTGGCGCGCGGGTGGAATTCATCTGCGCGCCCGGGCCGCTGCGCAACGGTGGCGAAGCCGAGACGGCGCACGCCTCGCGGCTTGAAGCAGCCGTCCATGTGGCGCTGGTCAATCGCGGCGTGCTGATCGCGCCGTTCCACAACATGATGCTGGTTTCGCCGGTGACGACCGTCCGCCAGGTCGACAGGCTTATTGCGGCTTTCGGCGATATTGCCGCCACGCTTTCGGCGTGAGACAAGGTTTTTGGACAATTGAGTAAGATCATGACATCTCCTTCCGGCTCGACCATCGACGAGGCCAGAGCCTTCCTTGACGCCAATCCTGATATCGAAGCCTTCGACATCGTCTTGACCGACGCCAATGGCGTGGGCCGCGGCAAGATCATCCGCCGCCATGAGCTGACGGGCCTGTATGAAGGCGGCCGGCATTTGCCGATCTCCATCCTCGGCCTCGACATCACCGGCGAGGATGTACACGAGACCGGGCTGATCTGGGATTCCGGCGACGGCGACCTGCGCGCCTGGCCAATCCCCGGCACGCTCAAGCCGCTTTATGGCACGAGCCCGGCGCGCGGCCAGCTGCTGATGTCGATGTATCATCTCGACGGCGCGCCGATGACCTCGGACCCAAGGCTCGCCTTGCAGCGCCAGGTCGACAGGCTGGCCAACAAAGGCCTGCATCCGGCAGGCGCCTTCGAGCTCGAATTCTTCCTGCTGTCCAACGAGCGCGACAGCGACGGCAAGGTGCAGCCGGCACGTGCTGTGCTCGACGGCCGCGCCTCAGGCAAGACCGAGGTCTATTCGGTCGATCATCTGCACGGCATGGAGCCTTTGTTCTCCGACATCTATGCCGCCGCCAAGCTGCAAGGCATTCCGGCCGAAACCGTGATTTCCGAATACGCACCGGGGCAATACGAGCTGACGCTGCGCTACCGCAAGGACGTGATGCAGGCGGCTGACGACCTGATCATGCTCAAGCGCATCGTCCGCGCCCAGGCGCGCCGCCATGGCGTGATCGCCTGTTTCATGGCCAAGCCGATCGAGAAATATGCCGGCTCGGGCATGCATTTTCATGCCTCGCTGCTTGACAAGGACGGCAACAACATCTTCACCGAGGCCAAGGAAGGCGAGTGGCAGCCGAAGCTTCTGCATGCGCTCGGCGGCCTTGCGGCGACCATGGCGGAATCGATGCTGGTATTCGCGCCGCACGCCAATTCCTGGCGCCGTTTCGTGTCGCAATCCTATGCGCCGGTGGCCCCCACCTGGGGCGTCAATAACCGTTCAGTGGCGCTGCGCGTGCCGGCGGGCGACACCAGGAACCGCCGCATCGAGCACCGCCCCTCGGGCGTCGACGCCAATCCCTATCTGGTGGCAGCGACCATCCTTGCGGGTATTTCGAAGGGACTGGACGAACAGCTCGATCCGGGGCCCGAGACGACGGGCAATGGCTACGAGCAGGCGGCTGGCGCCAATGGCGGGATGCCAGCCGACTGGCGCACCGCGATCGAAGCGGCAAAAGCGTCGGAATTCCTGCGCGAGGCGCTGGGTCACGACCTGCACCGGACGTTCACGGCAATCAAGGAAGCCGAATATTTCCGCGTCGCCCGCACGGTGAGCGAGCTGGATTATCACCTTTATCTGCACGAGGTCTGAGGGGATTGGCCTAGGGTCAGGACCTGTTAATTTGGATTGATCTGTGATTCAGGTTCTCCACGGAGGGTCTGATGGGTGATTTGTTT
>NZ_JBXARL010000019.1:0-21954 GCF_058808215.1 Aminobacter sp. GW821-FHT11F06
ACCGTCGATGTCGAGCTGATCGTGCCGATCGCCATGGAAGAGAAGCTGCGCTTCGCTATCCGTGAAGGTGGCCGTACTGTCGGCGCCGGCATCGTCGCTTCGATCAAAGAGTGATCGACGCTTCAATTCGTGCATCAAGGGCGGCCTTCGGGCCGCCCTTTTTGTTTGGCCGATACGTTGCAAGTCTCGGTTCCGACAGTACTATCGCTCTGGGTAACGGCTGGTTTGGGGGATCCGCCAATGGGGAAGGGCTCGCGCTTAGTCTGGCAGGAACTTGTCCTGTCGTTTGCTCTCGTTGTCGCAATGGCGCTGTTGCTCCCGGCCTCGGCGGAGGCCGCCAAGAGCAAGACTCCGGAGGATGACGGGCCGCCCATGCGCTTTGTCGTCGTGCGCAGCTCTTCGCCGGGGTGTGAGCCATTCTGTCCGGAATGGATTTCAGCCGAAGGCGCGATCACGCTAGCGACGCCAGCTGCCTTCAGGAAATTTCTCAAGAAACTCGGTGACAAGCGGTTGCCGGTCATCGTGACTTCGCCAGGCGGCCGGGTCGAGGCAGCCTTGGAGTTGGGCCGCATCCTGCGTGACCGCAAGCTCGACATCGGCGTAGGCCTGACGCGCTTTGTCGAATGCGCTCCCGAGCAGAAGGGCTGCAAGCTCGATCCGTCCAGGAAAGGTATCTACCAGGGCGCTCTGTACTCGGCTGGTGCCTACTGTGCCTCCGCCTGCTCGATGATGTTTGCGGGCGGAGTGCGCCGGCATGTCGGCCAGTGGGCTTACATGGGCGTGCATCAGGTGACGTCCTACGTAACGCAGCAGAAGATCACCTATCGCGAGACCTACAGGGTCGTGAAAGGCAAGAGAAAGACCGTCAGCCGCAAGGTCGTCCGGCGCAAGACGGTGGGCAGCTACACCACCACCAAGATGGGAAAGACATTCAACGCCAAGATGTTGGCCTATCTCAAGGAGATGGGGGTCAAGCAGGCCATGTACGAGGTCGGGCAAAGCACGCCCGCCGCCGAGATGCGCCAGCTGGCGCCCGTCGAAATGCTCAACATGAACCTGATAACCAGCCTCGATGCGACCGACGTGCTGGCGAGCATCGAGAATTGCAGGATCGCGACCCCAGCCGCGAACTGCATTCTGGCGCCAGGACAAAAGCTTGCGTCCGATTCCTACCCCAAGCCACTCGTGGCCAAAGAACCCGGGATGTGGCTGGCAGTCGTGCGTTCGGTCGGGGCCTGTGAACCTGATTGCCCGGAATGGATCTCCGCCGAAGGGCAGGTCGACGAAGCTACACCGCAGCGGCTGGAAACTCTGCTCAAGGAACTAGGTGACATAAAGCTGCCATTGGTAGTTTCCTCAAGCGAGGGAGATCCGATTGCCGCGATGCTGATGGGGCGCGTTGTCCGCGCAAACGGCCTTGATGTGGCCGTTGGGCGCACGTTCTTTGCCGGCTGCCAGCCGAACGGTAAGGGCTGCACCGGTTGGCAAGGTGACGGGCGGCCATATCTGGGCATAGCGGGATCAGGTGGGGCGGAATGTGGCGAGAGTTGCCTTTTGGTGCTGTCCGCAGGAAAGACCCGACTGATTGGCGAGGGAGTTCCTGCCGGCTGGGGTTCCAGTCCGGCACTGGACGCTCCAATACGCAATCATTACCTCGTGCAGATGGGGGTTGGACCGAAAGCAGGCGATGCGGCAACCGGTTATGGCAAGTTGGATGAAGTTGCGCTGGCTCTCCTCCGGGAGGGCTACCTGACGACCAGGTCGGGTTCAGTCCAACTTCTGATCGACAGTGGCCTTTGCCGGACTTCACCTCGGCCGGTGAACTGCCGGGCACTGCACTAGTCGGTAGGTGGCGTAGTGGCGCCTGCTCAAGCAGATCGACGAACCTGCCATGACTGGGCTGTGGCTGAAACGATCCTAGGCTGTTGTACTGAGGTGCGTTTCTTCGTGGACTTCCGTCCCACGATCCCGCTCCCCATATGCCTCCAACGCAATAGGAGGAAGGCAATGCAAAAGGACGTGCCGACATTGTTCGAGTGGGCTGGCGGCGCCGCAGCGCTCAACCGGCTGACGAGCGTATTCTATGACAAGGTGCGTAGCGATACGCTGCTCGAACCGGTGTTTCGCCATATGTCCGTCGATCATCCAGCGCATGTCGCCGCGTTCATCGGGGAGGTCTTTGGCGGGCCGAAGGACTACAGCGAGGCGCATGGCGGCCATCCTGCGATGATCAGCCATCACCTCAACAGGCACCTGACCGAGGAACAGCGTCGGCAGTGGATCGCGCTGTTGCTCGATGCCGCCGATGAAGTGAAGCTGCCCGACGATCCGGAGTTTCGCTCGGCATTCGTTGCTTACATCGAATGGGGCACGCGGCTGGCCAAGCTGAACTCTCAGGATGGTGCTGCGCCCACACTCCACGAGCCGATGCCCAGTTGGGGCTGGGGTGTGCCAGGTGGACCCTACGTGCCGCCCTCCAAATCCTGACCTGAAACGGGACCTGGGCGCTGGTGATCCCTGTGTCTCGCTGGGCTGCTCGCGTCGTCGGGCTGGCCAGGGCGCCTCTGTTGCGCCCGGTGAAGTTCCGCCTGTGAATGTTCACAACATGCTTCATTGCGCTCTTTACAGACGGCTCGGAAATCCTTAGGAAACCCGTGCTGCGCAGATGATGCGCGGCGCAATGCACGGGCATAGCTCAGTTGGTAGAGCGGCGGTCTCCAAAACCGCAGGTCGTAGGTTCGAGCCCTGCTGCCCGTGCCAGTCTTGCCAGAATTCGCTAATTCAGGCATAAGAGACTTTCGATAGCCGGAACGGAACGACTGGATGGTTCCGAAGCGGCGTTTAAACGTAAAGCTGTACCCTGCCACTTGCGTGGAAAGAGAATCGGTTTTATGTAAGCGAAACAGACACGCGGCGCGTGGAGCTGGGGATCCGGCTTTACGCGTCCGAATTGCATGGGCGGAATGTTTGCGCTGATTCGGCGCGGATAACCTCTCATGCAGCGGCACCTCCCGGTCACGGGATCATCCAGAAGTCCGGTCAACGGACGTTGAAAGCAGAGCGGCACATGGCGAAAACCACGAACCCCTTCACCTTTCTGCAGCAGGTAAGGTCGGAAACGGCGAAGGTTACGTGGCCATCACGGCGCGAGACGATGATCTCCACGGTCATGGTTTTAGGCTTTGCGATTATTGCGATGATTTTCTTTTTTGCCGCAGACCAGCTGATGGCATTCGCTGTCGAGCAGATCCTGGGCATGGGCCGCTAAGGCTGCGAATACGGAGAATTCCTGAGATGACTGCGCGCTGGTATATCGTCCACGCCTATTCGAACTTCGAAAAGAAGGTCGCTGAGGACATTGTGCACAAGGCCAAGCAGAAGGGCCTGAGCGACCAGATCGAGCAGATCGTCGTTCCCACTGAGAAGGTTGTTGAGGTTCGCCGCGGCCGCAAGGTCGACGCCGAGCGCAAGTTCTTCCCGGGCTACGTGCTGCTGAAGGCCCATTTGACCGACGCTGTTTTCTCGCTCGTGAAGAACACGCCGAAGGTCACTGGTTTCCTTGGCGATTCAAAGCCTGTGCCGATCACGGAAGCCGAAGCCCAGCGCATCCTGAATCAGGTTCAGGAAGGCGTCGAGCGTCCCAAGCCGTCTGTCACGTTCGAGATCGGTGAAGCGGTTCGCGTTTCCGACGGTCCGTTCGCGTCGTTTAACGGTTTCGTCCAGGAAGTGGACGAGGAGCGTGCGCGCCTCAAGGTGGAAGTTTCGATCTTCGGGCGCGCCGTGCCTGTCGATCTCGAATTCGGTCAGGTCGAAAAGGGCTGATCGAAGCGCCCGTCGCCGGTTTCGGTGGTGGGCAGTGTCAGGCGCATGCCTGGCGCAAGCATGGTGGGAGAAGAGGCGGCTTAGCCGGTTGTCTTTTTCGCACCACCGAACTGCAACCGCCGGGTCCTCCGGCATAAAACGAAGGCAGGAAAGAGATGGCTAAGAAAGTTGCGGGCCAGCTCAAGCTCCAGGTTTCCGCGGGTTCGGCGACACCGTCGCCCCCGATCGGTCCGGCGCTTGGTCAGCGTGGCATCAACATCATGGAGTTCTGCAAGGCGTTCAACGCCCAGACCCAGGAGCTCGAGAAGGGATCTCCGATCCCGGTCGTGATCACCTATTACCAGGACAAGTCGTTCACCTTCGTCATGAAGACGCCGCCGGTGGCCTACTTCCTGAAGAAGGCAGCCAACCTCAAGTCGGGCTCCAAGGAGCCGGGCAAGATCAAGGCTGGCGAGATCAGCGGCGCCAAGGTGCGCGAGATCGCCGAAATCAAGATGAAGGACCTGAACGCGAACGATATCGAAGCCGCGATCAAGATGATCGAAGGCTCGGCTCGTTCGATGGGCCTGGAAGTGGTGGGCTGAGATCATGGCTAAGATTGCAAAGCGCGTTTCCAAGTCCCGCGAAGGCATCGATGCGGACAAGGCTTATGGCCTTGGCGAAGCCATCGAGCTTTTGAAGGCTCGCTCGTCGGTCAAGTTCGACGAGACCATCGAAGTCGCCATGAACCTCGGCGTCGACCCGCGCCACGCTGACCAGATGGTCCGCGGCGTGGTCAACCTGCCGAACGGCACGGGCCGCACGGTCCGCGTCGCGGTGTTCGCTCGCGACGCAAAGGCTGATGAAGCCCGCGCTGCCGGCGCCGACATCGTTGGTGCGGAAGATCTCGTCGATATCGTCCAGAAGGGCCAGATCGACTTCGATCGCTGCATCGCCACCCCCGACATGATGCCGCTCGTCGGCCGTCTCGGTAAGGTGCTTGGCCCACGCGGCATGATGCCGAACCCGAAGGTCGGCACGGTGACCACCGACGTCGCCGCGGCCGTCAAGGCTTCGAAGGGCGGCGCCGTTGAGTTCCGCGTCGAGAAGGCCGGCATCATCCACGGCGGCGTTGGCAAGGTCTCGTTCGAAGTCAAGGCGCTGGAAGAAAACATCCGTGCTTTTGCTGACGCGGTCAACAAGGCCAAGCCGGCTGGCGCCAAGGGCGTGTACGTCAAGAAGGTGTCTGTCACCTCGACGATGGGCCCAGGCCTCAAGATCGACCTCGGCACGCTCGTCGCGTCGTGATCGTTTGAATTGGGATCTGCCAGCAACGGCATGATCCTGAAAAGAATTCCGGGCCTCCGGGCCCGGATTTTCGAAAGTTGGCAACAACTTTCGAAATCCTGTCCGAGATTGCAGGCGGTCCAAGCGACCCTTGGTCCTTAATTCGAATGGGCCTGCATGAGACGGGGTGAAGACCAGACAAAGGAGCCTTTGCTCCAATGAAAGGTTCGAACCGTGTTTGCCTTTTGTCTGCGCATCGCGCCGGGCCACAAGCCCGTCAGGTGTGGCGAAAGGGGGCAGGATCCTCGAGCGCCGTTCGGGTGATCTGGAATTTCTGGATTAGCCGCCCGGCAAAAGGCAACCCGACCGCTCGCCCCGCAAATGGGAGGCGGTCAACTGGAGATAGGCAGTGGACAGAGCGGAAAAACGCGAACTCGTCACGGGCCTGAATGACGCGTTCTCGAACGCAGGTTCAGTCGTCGTGGCCCACTATGCCGGTATCACCGTCGCGCAAATGAACGATCTTCGTGTGAAGATGCGTCAGGCCGGCGGCACCGTCAAAGTCGCGAAGAACCGTCTCGCCAAAATCGCTCTTCAGGGCACGGAATCCGAAAGCATCATCGATCTGTTCAAGGGACAGACGCTGGTTGCCTATTCGGATGATCCGATTGCAGCGCCGAAGGTCGCGTCCGACTTCGCCAAGGCCAATGACAAGCTTGTCATCCTTGGTGGTTCGATGGGCACGACCTTGCTGAACGCCGATGGAGTCAAGGCACTTGCCGCGCTCCCGTCGCTCAACGAGCTGCGTGCAAAGCTGGTTGGCATGATCGCCACCCCGGCTACCCGGATCGCCCAGATCGTCAATGCGCCAGCGGCTTCGGTCGCGCGCGTCATTGGCGCTTACGCCCGGAAGGACGAGGCGGCATGAGGCCGTTCCTCGCTATCATCAACACTCGTTCGAACTGATTGAAGGAATAGATAAATGGCTGATCTCGCAAAGATCGTTGACGACCTGTCGGCCCTGACCGTCCTCGAGGCGGCTGAGCTGTCGAAGCTTCTCGAAGAAAAGTGGGGCGTTTCCGCCGCTGCTCCGGTTGCTGTTGCTGCCGCTGGCGGCGCTGCTGCTGCTCCGGTCGAAGAGAAGACCGAGTTCGATGTCATCCTGGCAGCTGCCGGCGACAAGAAGATCGAAGTCATCAAGGAAGTCCGCGCCATCACCGGCCTGGGCCTCAAGGAAGCCAAGGATCTCGTCGAAGGCGCTCCGAAGCCGGTCAAGGAAGGCGTTTCCAAGGCCGACGCAGAGAAGCTCAAGGCTCAGCTGGAAGCAGCTGGCGCCAAGATCGAGCTTAAGTAAGCTCACGGTTTCGGTGGGCGGCCCAATCGCCGCCCACCGGCTCCCGTGACCCGGGGGGATTGTGGGGAACCTATTTCCTGATGGCCGCAAGCGGCTTTCAGGAAACGGGTTTTCGCCCGTTTTGGATAGGCCGCCGCCGAGGCGGCGCGAAAATGCAAGGTGAGCATTAGCGACGCTCACCCCAAGTAAAGGCAGCAAGGAGCGACGATGGCCCAGATCCAGACTTTCAATGGCCGCAGACGCGTACGCAAGTTCTTCGGAAAGATTCCCGAAGTTGCGGAGATGCCGAACCTCATCGAGGTTCAAAAGGCATCCTACGATCAGTTCCTGATGGTGGACGAGCCCAAGGGCGGACGTCCCGATGAAGGACTGCAGGCCGTTTTCAAGTCGGTCTTCCCGATCTCTGACTTCTCCGGCGCGTCGATGCTGGAGTTCGTCAAGTATGAGTTCGAAGCACCGAAGTTCGACGTCGACGAGTGCCGTCAGCGCGATCTGACCTTTGCTGCGCCGCTCAAGGTGACGCTGCGCCTCATCGTGTTCGATATTGACGAGGATACCGGCGCGAAGTCGATCAAGGACATCAAGGAGCAGGACGTCTACATGGGCGACATGCCGCTCATGACGTCCAACGGCACCTTCATCGTCAACGGCACCGAGCGCGTCATCGTTTCGCAGATGCACCGTTCGCCGGGCGTCTTCTTCGATCACGACAAGGGCAAGTCGCACTCGTCGGGCAAGCTTCTGTTTGCCGCGCGCGTCATTCCTTACCGTGGTTCGTGGCTCGACATCGAGTTCGACTCCAAGGACATCGTCCACGCCCGTATCGACCGTCGCCGCAAGATCCCGGTGACGTCGCTGCTGATGGCGCTCGGCATGGACGGCGAGGAGATCCTGTCGACCTTCTACAACAAGATCACCTACAAGAAGTCGGGCGATCACTGGCGCATTCCGTTCTCGGTCGAGCGTTTCCGCGGCCTCAAGGCCGTCGGCGATCTTGTTGATGCCGACACAGGCGAAATCGTCGTCGAGGCTGGCAAGAAGATCACCGCGCGTCAGGCCAAGCAGCTTGCCGAAAAGGGCCTCAAGGCGATCAAGGCGACCGAAGACGATCTCTTCGGCAGCTACCTCGCCGAGGACATCGTCAACTACGCCACCGGCGAGATCTTCCTCGAAGCCGGCGACGAGATCGACGAAAAGACCCTCAAGGTTCTGCTTTCGGCCGGCGAGGAAGAGATCAAGATCCTCGACATCGATCATATCAATGTCGGCGGCTACATCCGCAACACGCTCACGGTCGACAAGAACGAAAGCCGCCAGGACGCGCTGTTTGACATCTACCGCGTCATGCGCCCGGGCGAGCCGCCTACGCTCGATACCGCCGAAGCGATGTTCAACTCGCTGTTCTTTGACAGCGAGCGCTACGACCTTTCGGCCGTCGGCCGCGTCAAGATGAACATGCGTCTCGAGCTCAACGCGGAAGACACAGTGCGTGTCCTGCGCAAGGACGACATCCTTGCCGTGGTCAAGACGCTGGTCGAACTGCGTGACGGCAAGGGCGAGATCGACGACATCGACAACCTCGGCAACCGCCGTGTCCGTTCGGTCGGCGAGCTGATGGAAAATCAGTACCGCGTCGGTCTGCTGCGCATGGAGCGTGCGATCAAGGAACGTATGTCCTCGATCGAAATCGACACGGTCATGCCGCAGGACCTGATCAACGCCAAGCCGGCGGCTGCCGCCGTGCGCGAGTTCTTCGGTTCCTCGCAGCTGTCGCAGTTCATGGATCAGACCAACCCGCTGTCGGAGATCACCCACAAGCGTCGTCTTTCGGCGCTTGGACCCGGTGGTCTGACCCGCGAGCGCGCTGGCTTCGAAGTCCGCGACGTGCATCCGACCCACTACGGCCGTATCTGCCCGATTGAGACGCCGGAAGGCCCGAATATCGGTCTGATCAACTCGCTGGCTACCTTCGCACGCGTCAACAAGTACGGCTTCATCGAAAGCCCGTACCGCAAGATCGTCGACGGCAAGCTGACCAACGAGGTTGTCTATCTGTCGGCTATGGAAGAGGCCAAGCACTTCGTTGCCCAGGCCAACGCCGAGCTCGACAAGGACGGCCACTTCGTCGATGAGTTCGTCATCTGCCGTAATGCCGGCGATGTGATGATGGCGCCGCGCGAAAACGTCGATCTTATGGACGTTTCGCCCAAGCAGATGGTGTCGGTCGCAGCAGCGCTGATCCCGTTCCTGGAAAACGACGACGCCAACCGCGCTCTGATGGGCTCGAACATGCAGCGTCAGGCCGTGCCGCTGGTGCGCGCCGAGGCTCCGTTCGTCGGAACCGGCATGGAACCGATCGTTGCGCGTGACTCGGGCGCCGCCATCGGTGCTCGCCGTGGCGGTATCGTCGACCAGGTCGACGCGACGCGTATCGTTGTCCGTGCGACGGAAGACCTCCATCCGGGCAAGTCCGGCGTCGACATCTACCGTCTGATGAAGTTCCAGCGTTCAAACCAGAACACCTGCATCAACCAGCGTCCGCTGGTTCGCATGGGTGACCGGGTCAACAAGGGCGACATCATCGCGGACGGTCCGTCGACCGAGCTCGGCGATCTGGCTCTCGGCCGTAACGTGCTCGTCGCGTTCATGCCTTGGAACGGCTACAACTACGAGGACTCGATCTTGCTCTCCGAGCGCATCGTGGCCGACGACGTCTTCACCTCGATCCACATCGAGGAGTTCGAGGTCATGGCCCGCGATACGAAGCTTGGGCCTGAGGAAATCACCCGCGACATTCCGAACGTTTCGGAAGAAGCGCTGAAGAACCTCGACGAAGCGGGTATTGTCTACATCGGTGCGGAAGTGGCTCCTGGCGACATTCTGGTCGGCAAGATCACGCCGAAGGGCGAAAGCCCGATGACGCCGGAAGAGAAGCTTCTGCGTGCCATCTTCGGCGAAAAGGCCTCGGATGTCCGTGACACCTCCATGCGGATGCCGCCCGGAACCTACGGCACCATCGTCGAAGTTCGCGTCTTCAACCGCCACGGCGTGGAGAAGGACGAACGCGCCATGGCTATCGAGCGCGAGGAAATCGAGCGTCTCGCCAAGGACCGTGACGACGAGCAGGCGATCCTCGATCGTAACGTCTACAGCCGCCTGAGCGACATGCTCATCGGCAAGGACGCGATTGCCGGACCGAAGGGCTTCAAGAAGGGCTCGACCGTCGCCAAGGAGACGCTGGACGACTATCCGCGTTCGCAGTGGTGGCAGTTCGCCGTCGAAGACGAGAAGATGCAGGGTGAGCTCGAAGCTCTGCGCGGCCAGTACGACGACTCCAAGAAGCAGCTCGAGCAGCGCTTCATGGACAAGGTCGAAAAGGTGCAGCGCGGCGACGAGATGCCACCCGGCGTGATGAAGATGGTCAAGGTCTTCGTTGCGGTGAAGCGCAAGATGCAGCCCGGCGACAAGATGGCCGGCCGTCACGGCAACAAGGGTGTCGTGTCGCGTATCGTTCCGGTCGAGGACATGCCGTTCCTCGAAGACGGAACGCATGCGGACATCGTGCTCAACCCGCTCGGCGTGCCATCGCGCATGAATGTCGGCCAGATTCTGGAAACGCATCTGGGCTGGGCATGCGCAGGCATGGGCAAGAAGATCGGTGAGCTGATCGAGGCGTACAAGGCGGGTGGCGATATCAAGCCGCTGCGCGAGACGCTCGAGAGCTTCATTCCGGCCAACGACCGCAACGAGCCGGTCCGTGATTATGACGACGAAAGCATCGTTCGCCTCAGCGAGCAGATGAAGCGTGGCGTCTCGATCGCGACCCCGGTGTTCGACGGCGCGCATGAAGCCGACATCAATATTATGTTGGAGCAGGCGGGGCTTCACACTTCCGGCCAGTCGCAGTTGTACGACGGACGTACGGGCGAGCCGTTCGACCGCATGGTGACCATGGGCTACATCTATATGCTCAAGCTTCACCACCTGGTCGACGACAAGATCCACGCCCGTTCGATCGGACCTTACTCGCTCGTTACCCAGCAGCCGCTGGGCGGCAAGGCGCAGTTCGGTGGCCAGCGCTTCGGCGAAATGGAGGTCTGGGCGCTCGAAGCCTACGGCGCCGCCTACACGCTGCAGGAAATGCTGACCGTGAAGTCGGACGACGTGGCCGGCCGTACCAAGGTCTACGAGGCGATCGTGCGCGGCGACGACACGTTCGAAGCGGGCATTCCCGAGAGCTTCAACGTTCTCGTCAAGGAAATGCGTTCGCTGGGCCTCAATGTCGAGCTTGAGAACACCAAGATCGACGAAACGCACCGGCTGCCCGACGCAGCCGAGTAAGCACTAAAAGGCGCGCCGCGGGATTTTCCCGCGGCGTCGCCGCAGAGCACGATCCCGGTAAACGGGTGCCGTTTTCGGTCAAGATCGTGCTCGAATGATGAGAATTTTTCGGCGACGGCCGACACAGCTGGCGGGCGCTCTGGTCCGCACACGATGACAAGGGGCTTTCGAGGGCCCCGAAAAGGAGAACGGCATGAACCAAGAGGTCATGAATCTCTTCAACCCTCAGGCGCCTGCGCAGGTGTTCGATTCCATCCGGATTTCGCTCGCCAGCCCTGAGAAGATTCTGTCCTGGTCGTTCGGCGAAATCAAAAAGCCGGAGACGATCAACTACCGCACCTTCAAGCCGGAGCGTGACGGGCTGTTCTGCGCCCGCATCTTTGGCCCGATCAAGGACTACGAGTGCCTGTGCGGCAAGTACAAGCGCATGAAGTACAAGGGCGTCATCTGCGAAAAGTGCGGCGTGGAAGTGACGCTGTCGCGCGTTCGCCGCGAGCGCATGGGCCACATCGAACTGGCCGCGCCCGTCGCCCATATCTGGTTCCTGAAGTCGCTGCCGAGCCGTATCGGCACGCTGCTCGACATGACGCTCAAGGATATCGAGCGCGTCCTGTACTTCGAGAACTACATTGTCACAGAGCCGGGCCTGACCGCGCTCAAGGAGCACCAGCTCCTTGGCGAGGAAGAGTACCAGATCGCCGTCGACGAGTATGGCGAGGATTCGTTCACCGCCATGATCGGCGCGGAAGCCATCCATGACCTGCTTGCCAGCATGGATCTCGAAAAGATCGCCGGCGACCTGCGCTCGGAACTCGCCACGACCACGTCCGAGCTCAAGCAGAAGAAGTATCTCAAGCGCCTCAAGGTCGTTGAGAACTTCATGGAATCGGGCAATCGTCCCGAGTGGATGATCATGAAGGTCGTGCCGGTGATCCCGCCGGACCTGCGTCCGCTGGTCCCGCTGGATGGCGGCCGCTTTGCGACGTCCGACCTGAACGATCTCTATCGCCGCGTCATCAACCGCAACAACCGCTTGAAGCGTCTGATCGAGCTGCGTGCGCCTGGCATCATCATCCGCAACGAAAAGCGCATGCTGCAGGAGGCCGTCGACGCACTGTTCGACAACGGCCGCCGCGGCCGCGTCATCACCGGTGCCAACAAGCGTCCGCTGAAGTCGCTGTCCGACATGCTCAAGGGCAAGCAGGGCCGCTTCCGTCAGAACCTGCTCGGCAAGCGCGTCGACTATTCCGGCCGTTCGGTCATCGTGACCGGTCCGGAGCTCAAGCTGCACCAGTGCGGCCTGCCGAAGAAGATGGCGCTCGAGCTGTTCAAGCCGTTCATCTACGCCCGTCTCGACGCCAAGGGTTACTCCTCGACCGTCAAGCAGGCCAAGAAGCTGGTCGAAAAGGAAAAGCCGGAAGTCTGGGATATCCTCGACGAGGTCATCCGCGAGCATCCGGTGCTGCTCAACCGCGCGCCGACGCTGCACCGCCTGGGCATCCAGGCCTTCGAGCCCATTCTGATCGAAGGCAAGGCGATCCAGCTGCACCCGCTCGTCTGCACGGCCTTCAACGCCGACTTCGACGGCGACCAGATGGCTGTCCACGTTCCGCTGTCGCTCGAGGCTCAGCTCGAAGCACGCGTGCTGATGATGTCGACCAACAACATCCTGCACCCGGCTTCCGGCGCGCCGATCATCGTGCCGTCGCAGGACATGGTTCTCGGTCTCTACTATCTCTCGATCGTCAACCAGAACGAGCCGGGCGAGGGCATGGTGTTTGCCGACATGGGCGAACTCCAGCACGCGCTTGAGACCAAGGCAGTCACGCTGCATTCCAAGATCAAGGGTCGTTTCCGTACTGTCGACGCCGCTGGCAATGTCGTGTCCAACATCCATGAGACGACGCCTGGGCGCATGATCATCGGCGAACTGCTGCCGAAGAACGTCAACGTGCCTTACGACACGGCTAACCAGGAGATGACCAAGAAGAACATCTCCAAGATGATCGACACCGTCTACCGCCACTGCGGTCAGAAAGAGACGGTCATCTTCTGCGATCGCATCATGGCCCTGGGCTTCGCTCATGCCTGCCGCGCCGGCATTTCGTTCGGCAAGGACGACATGCTGATCCCGGATACCAAGGAGAAGCTGGTCGCCGACACCGAGGCGCTCGCCAAGGAATACGAGCAGCAGTACAATGACGGCCTGATCACGCAGGGCGAGAAGTACAACAAGGTCGTCGACGCCTGGGCCAAGTGCTCGGAAAAGGTCGCCGACGAAATGATGGCCCGCATCAAGGCGGTGGAGTTCGAAGACAACGGCCGTCAGAAGCCGATGAACTCGATCTACATGATGTCGCACTCCGGTGCGCGTGGTTCGCCCACCCAGATGCGTCAGCTTGCCGGTATGCGTGGCCTGATGGCCAAGCCGTCGGGTGAAATCATCGAGACGCCGATCATTTCCAACTTCAAGGAGGGTCTGACGGTTCTCGAGTACTTCAACTCGACCCACGGTGCCCGTAAGGGTCTCGCCGATACCGCTCTGAAGACGGCCAACTCCGGCTACCTGACCCGTCGTCTCGTCGACGTGGCACAGGATTGCATCGTCAACTCGGTTGATTGCGGCACCGACAAGGGCCTCACCATGCAGCCGATCGTCGATGCCGGCCAGGTGGTCGCTTCGCTCGGCCTGCGTATCCTCGGCCGTACGTCGCTCGACGACATCAACCACCCGGTTACTGGCGATCTGCTGGTCAAGGCCGGTACGCTGATGGACGAGCGCGACATCGAGGTGATCGAGAAGGCTGGCGTGCAGTCGGTTCGCATCCGCTCGGCACTGACCTGCGAAGTCAAGGTCGGCGTCTGCGCGGTCTGCTACGGTCGCGATCTGGCACGCGGTACCCCGGTCAACCAGGGCGAAGCTGTCGGCGTCATCGCCGCTCAGTCGATCGGCGAGCCGGGCACGCAGCTCACCATGCGTACCTTCCACATGGGCGGTACCGCGCAGGTGGTGGACAGCTCGTTCCTTGAAGCCTCCTATGAGGGCAAGGTCGAGATCCGCAACCGCAACGTGGTTCGCAACTCCGACGGCAACCTTGTCGTGATGGGCCGCAACATGGCGATCCTGATCCTCGACGAAGCCGGCAAGGAGCGTGCCACGCACCGTGTCACCTATGGTTCGCGCATCTTCGTGGACGATGGCGACAAGGTGAAGCGCGGCCAGCGTGTTGCCGAGTGGGATCCCTACACCCGTCCGATCCTCACCGAAATCGAAGGCCGTGTGGCGTTCGAGGATCTGGTCGACGGCATTTCCGTGCAGGAAACGGCCGACGAATCGACCGGCATCACCAAGCGTGAGGTCATCGACTGGCGTTCGACCCCGCGCGGCAACGATCTGAAGCCCGCGATGGTCGTTCAGGATGCCAAGGGCAAGGTCGGCAAGCTGTCGAAGGGCGGCGATGCTCGCTTCCTGCTCTCGGTCGAGGCCATTCTTTCGGTCGAGCCTGGTGCGCTTGTGCATCCTGGCGACGTTTTGGCGCGTATCCCGATGGAAAGCGCGAAGACCAAGGACATCACCGGCGGTCTGCCGCGTGTTGCCGAGCTCTTCGAAGCCCGCCGTCCGAAGGATCACGCCATCATCGCCGAGATCGACGGTACGGTTCGCTTCGGCCGCGACTACAAGAACAAGCGCCGCATCATCATCGAGCCGCATGACTCGACGCTTGAGCCGGTCGAATACCTGATCCCGAAGGGCAAGCCGTTCCATCTTCAGGACGGCGACGCCATCGAAAAGGGCGACTACATCCTCGACGGCAATCCGGCGCCGCACGACATTCTGGCCATCAAGGGCGTGGAGGCGCTTGCGTCCTACCTCGTCAACGAGATCCAGGAAGTCTACCGGTTGCAGGGCGTGTCGATCAACGACAAGCACATCGAGGTCATCGTTCGTCAGATGCTGCAGAAGGTCGAGATCACCGCTCAGGGCGACTCGGTCTACATCCCGGGCGATCATGTCGATGTCATCGAGTTCGACGAGATCAACGATCGCCTGATCGAGGAAGGCAAGAAGCCCGCCGAAGGTCAGCCGGTTCTGCTCGGTATCACCAAGGCATCGCTGCAGACGCCGTCCTTCATCTCGGCCGCTTCCTTCCAGGAAACGACCAGGGTGCTGACGGAAGCTGCGGTCGCCGGCAAGACCGACATGCTGCAGGGTCTCAAGGAAAACGTCATCGTCGGCCGCCTTATCCCGGCCGGCACGGGCGGCATGATGAGCCAGATCAGGCGCATCGCCACCTCGCGCGACGAACTGATCCTCGACGAGCGCCGCAAGCTCTCGGGTGTCGAGGTCGCCGAGCCGATCCTGACCGACATGGTCAACGCCGCTCAGTAAGGGCGTCGTCCAACAAGAATGGGAAAGGGGGCTTCGGCCCCCTTTTTTCATTTGGGTGACACCTGAGCTTCATGTGCCTGTCAAATGCCGTCGCTATCGCTGCCGGTCAGACGCGCATTACAGGTGACCGCATCATGAAGTTTGTTCTTTCCGCCATCGCTGCCGTGCTGGCTTCATCAGTGATTTCCGCCCACGCCCAAGACGCCAGTCCGCTCAAGGCGACGCTGCTCGGCCAGGTCGTTTTGCCGACCGGCTTGAAGATCGCGGGAACCGAGTTCGGCGGCATTTCCGGCCTCGACTACGACGCGGCGAGCGGGCTGTTTTATGCCATCTCCGATGACCGCTCAGAACGGGCGCCGGCGCGGCTTTACAGGCTGAATCTTGCGATCGACGACAAGGGTGTCCACGGCATCGACATCGTGTCGAGCTCTGATCTACGTAACGCTGACGGCGCTGTCTTTGCCAAGAAGGACGTCGACCCGGAGGCGATCCGCTTCGACGCCTCGGCAAGCCGGATATTCTGGTCGAGCGAGGGCGATGCTGCCGGCCAACCGGCGATCTATGAAGCCAAGCCCGATGGTAGCCACATCAAGAGCTTCGCCATTCCCGAGGCTTACCTGCCCGATGCTGACAAGACCCGCGGCGTCCGCGGCAATCTTGCCTTCGAAAGCCTTGCCATTTCGCTCGACGGCAAGACCCTTTGGGCAGGAACCGAAAATGCGCTGACCCAGGACTGCGAAAAGGCCACGCTGGAAGCCGGCAGCCCGTCGCGCATCATCGGCTTCGACATCGCCAGTGGCGCGGTGACCGCCGAATATGTCTACGAGAACGGCCCGATCTTCACCAAGGCAACGCAGGACCCGTTCTACAACGATAACGGCCTCTCCGAATTCCTGTTCTTCGGACCTGACGAGCTGCTGACCGTCGAGCGTTCCTTCGCCCTTGGCACAGGCAACGAGATCAATTTCTATCTGGCGAGCTTTGCGGGCGCCACCGACGTGAAGGGCGTCGCATCGATCAAGGATGTCACCGCAAAGCCGATGTCCAAGCGCAAGGTGCTGACGATCGGCGAAGGTGATTTCGGTCTCGACATCGACAATATCGAATCTGTGACCTGGGGGCCGGAAGTAGAAGGCAAACGCACGCTGGTGATCGCCTCCGACAACAATTTCAGCCTCGAGCAGTTCACCCAGTTCGTGGTGTTGAAACTGGACGCCGCCACCAACTGACAAGATCGTCTGCCAATGCTGACGATGAAAGCCGCTGGATCACTGCAGCGGCTTTTCTTTTGAAGTTGCGCTATTTCAGCATGTTTGCATGGTGTCCACTTGGATGCGGCGCCATTTGACATCCTGGACTTGCGAAAATAGCCTCCTCCTTGCAAGCCATCAGCCCTGAGAGGAGTGCCCGATGACCGACGTCCCCTCCAATGCGAAAGGACAGGCGGTGCCGGTGGAGCCCAGCCTCCATCGTGTCATGGGTCCGTGGCTGCTTTTGCTGTTCATCGTCGGCGACATCTTGGGCACCGGCATCTACGCGCTGACGGGACAGGTGGCCAAGCAGGTCGGCGGCGTGGTCTGGCTGCCGTTCCTGGTCGCCTTTATCGTGGCCGTCATCACCGCCTTCAGCTATCTTGAACTGGTCACCAAATATCCGAAGGCCGCAGGTGCCGCCCTTTATGCCCACAAGGCCTTCGGCATCCATTTCATCACCTTCATCGTTGCCTTTACCGTGATGTGCTCGGGCATTACCTCGGCATCGACCGCCTCGCGGGCGTTCGCTGCCAATTTGTCCGGCGCCTTCGACCTGGGGCTCACCGGAACCTACGGTATTACGCTGATCGGCCTGGCATTCATGGCGATCGTTGCTGCCGTGAATTTTCGCGGCGTCGGCGAAAGCGTCAAGGCCAACGTCGTTTTGACCTGCGTCGAGTTCACCGGCCTGATGATCATCATCGTCATCGGCCTTTGGGCGATCGGCGCGGGCGAGGGCGATGTTTCCCGCATCACCCAGTTTCACGCGGCGCCCGACCGCAGTGCATTCTGGTCGGTGATCGCTGCGACCACGCTTGCCTTCTTCGCCATGGTCGGCTTCGAGGACTCGGTCAACATGGCCGAGGAATGCAAGGACCCGACGCGCATCTTCCCGAAGGTATTGCTGACCGGCCTGCTGATTACGGGCGTCATTTACGTGCTGGTGTCGATCTCGGCGATCACGCTGGTGCCGCCTGAGGAACTGGGCGAGGGTGAGACGCCTCTGCTCAAGGTCGTTCAGGCCGGCGCGCCGAATTTCCCGATCTGGATCTTCGGCTTCATCACCATGTTCGCCGTCGCCAACAGCGCGCTCATCAACATGCTGATGGCCAGCCGCCTGGTCTATGGCATGAGCCGCGAGCACGTCCTGCCGCAGGCGCTCGGCAAGGTCCATGCGTCACGACGTACACCTTATATAGCGATCGGCTTCACCACCTTGCTGGCCTTTGCGCTGATCACCTTCGTCGGCGAGGTGCCGGCGCTGGGTGGCACCACGGCCTTGCTGCTGCTCGGCGTCTTCACGGTGGTCAACATCGCGGTTCTGGTGCTGCGCAAGGACAGGGTCGGTCACGACCATTTCAGGACACCGACGCTGCTGCCGGTTCTGGGCGCCTTGGCTTGCGCCTTCTTTGCCGGACCCTGGACCGGACGGGATCCGGTTCAATACAAGATCGCCGGCGTCCTGATCGGCATCGGCGTCGTGCTGTGGTTCGTGACCGTCCTGGTCAATCGCGCCACGGGCCAAAAGCCCGCCGAACCGGAGATGGCCGACATCGGCGGGGCAGGGCCGGTCAACTGACCTGAAGTCAGCGCGGCTCGTTAAAGGTGACGATCGAGACTTCGCCTTCGAGCGCGCCTTGATAGGCTGATATCTGCGGCTCGTCGTCGGGTTCGCCCTGCATGTCGCCGATCTGATCAAGCTCGGCTTCGGCGTAACCTTCCTTGGCCAGGGCGTCGAGTGCCAGGCGCACGGCGGTATCGTCGTCCGGTGCGACGAGCATGATATGGACGCCTTCGGGCTTGCCGCCCTTCTTGCGCCAGACTCGGCCGGTTATGATTGTCACCGGCCGCTCTTCGTTGTCGTTCATCCGTGATTCCCTGTTTTAGATTCGCAAGAGCGGGGATTCGCCCCGGTTTCAGCGATTTTCGCATGAAGAGTGGGGGCAAAACAGGGCAAACAGCGTCACAAACCGGCTTGGTCTCTATGTTGCAGCGCAATAAAGTTGCTCTAGGCCCCTTGCACGGCCCGAAGTGCCAGTTTCGTTAAGGTTTTTAGAGGGACGGGGTTGACGGTTCCCGGTCATGCGAGTAGATACCGCCTCGTCTGAGCCGATGTGAGGTTGGTCTTTCCGAAGCGACAAGCTTTAGAGTTCACCTCAAACAGGGTTCGTTTTTTACGAGCGAGAAGACATTTCCGGCGTGCATGAAGCGGTTCCGCTTCCTCTGCCTTTGTTCGGGCAAGACCGCCAGTCGCGGTTTGGGGCCCGAATTTGCGTATGGATTTTGCGCTTGAAGCCGCCCCGAACGGGCTTGAGACACGGAATTGAGAGACAAGAGGGTTTAATGCCTACCGTCAACCAGCTGATCCGCAAGCCGCGCATTGCGCCGGTGAAGCGCAACAAGGTTCCGGCCATGCAGGCCAACCCGCAGAAGCGGGGCGTTTGCACACGCGTTTATACGACGACGCCGAAGAAGCCGAACTCGGCTCTGCGTAAGGTCGCGAAGATCCGCCTGACCAATGGTTTTGAAGTGATCGGCTACATCCCCGGCGAAGGCCATAACCTTCAGGAGCACTCCGTGGTTATGATCCGCGGCGGTCGTGTGAAGGATCTTCCGGGCGTGCGCTATCACATCATCCGTGGCGTGCTCGACACGCAGGGTGTGAAGAACCGCAAGCAGCGCCGTTCGAAGTACGGTGCCAAGCGTCCGAAGTAATTCGGGTTCTGCAATTAGGCGCTGCGCGAGGTTCTCCGCGTATTAGAGCGCCGGTCAAAGTTGAGAGACAAAAGTATGTCCCGTCGTCACAGTGCAGAAAAGCGCGAAATCAACCCGGATCCTAAGTTTGGCGATCTGGTTGTTACCAAGTTCATGAATGCCGTCATGTATGACGGCAAGAAGTCGATCGCCGAAACGATCGTCTACGGTGCGCTTGACCAGGTCCAGGCTAAGACCAAGCAGGAGCCGGTCACCGTCTTCCATCAGGCGCTCGACAATGTCGCGCCGCATGTGGAAGTGCGTTCGCGTCGTGTTGGCGGCGCTACCTACCAGGTTCCGGTCGATGTGCGCCCCGAGCGCCGTCAGGCACTCGCCATTCGCTGGCTGATCACTGCCGCCCGCAACCGCAACGAGACCACCATGGTCGACCGCCTCTCCGGCGAGCTGATGGATGCGGCTAACAACCGCGGCACCGCCGTGAAGAAGCGTGAAGACACCCACAAGATGGCGGAAGCCAACCGCGCCTTCGCGCACTACCGCTGGTAACGGCGCGAACGAACGACTGAGAGGCACCTCCCATGGCCCGCGAATACAAGATCGAAGACTACCGCAATTTCGGTATCATGGCGCATATCGACGCCGGCAAGACCACGACCACCGAGCGCATCCTTTATTACACGGGCAAGTCGCACAAGATCGGCGAAGTCCATGACGGCGCTGCCACCATGGACTGGATGGAGCAGGAGCAGGAACGCGGCATCACGATCACGTCTGCCGCGACCACGACCTTCTGGAAGGGCCGTGACGGCAATCTGCGTCGCTTCAACATCATCGACACCCCCGGCCACGTCGACTTCACCATCGAAGTCGAGCGTTCGCTGCGCGTTCTCGACGGCGCCATTGCGCTGCTCGATGCCAACGCCGGTGTTGAGCCGCAGACCGAGACCGTGTGGCGCCAGGCGGACAAGTACAACGTCCCGCGCATGATCTTCTGCAACAAGATGGACAAGATCGGCGCCGATTTCTATCGCTCCTATGACATGATCAAGTCGCGCCTCGGTGCCACTGCGGTCGCCGTCCAGCTGCCGATCGGTGCTGAATCGGAATTCAAAGGCGTTGTCGATCTTATCGAGATGAACGCTCTGGTCTGGCGCGATGAGAGCCTGGGTGCTGCCTGGGACATCGTCGAGATCCCGGACGACCTCAAGGAAAAGGCCGCGGAATTCCGCGACAAGATGATCGAGGCCGCCGTCGAAATGGACGAGACGGCTCTTGAGAACTACCTCGAAGGCAAGATGCCGTCGAACGACGAACTGCGTGCGCTGATCCGCAAGGGCACCATCGCCGTCAAGTTCTTCCCGATGTTCTGTGGCTCGGCCTTCAAGAACAAGGGCGTGCAGCCCCTGCTCGACGGCGTCGTTGAGTTCCTGCCGTCGCCGCTCGACGTTCCGGCCATCAAGGGCATCGATGCCAAGACCGAAGCCGAGATCGAGCGTCACGCTGACGACAGCGAGCCGCTTTCGATGCTGGCGTTCAAGATCATGAACGATCCGTTCGTCGGTTCGCTGACCTTCTGCCGCATCTACTCGGGCAAGGTGGTCAAGGGCGCGTCGCTCGAAAACACCGTCAAGGGCAAGAAAGAGCGTCTCGGCCGTATGCTGCAGATGCACTCGAATTCGCGCTCCGACATTGAAGAGGCTTTCGCCGGCGACATCGTCGCTCTGGCTGGCCTCAAGGAAACGACCACCGGCGACACGCTCTGCGATCCGCTGCACCCGGTCATCCTCGAGCGCATGGAATTCCCCGAGCCGGTCATTCAGATCGCCATCGAGCCGAAGACCAAGGGCGACCAGGAAAAGATGGGCCTCGCGCTCAATCGTCTGGCTGCTGAAGATCCTTCGTTCCGCGTCAAGTCGGATGAAGAGTCGGGTCAGACCATCATCTCCGGCATGGGCGAGCTGCATCTCGACATCATCGTCGACCGCATGCGTCGCGAGTTCAAGGTCGAGGCGAACGTCGGCGCGCCGCAGGTTGCGTATCGCGAGACGATCACCCGCACCCACGAGCAGGATTACACCCACAAGAAGCAGTCGGGTGGTACGGGCCAGTTCGCTCGCGTCAAGATCGTGTTCGAGCCGAACCCCGAGGGCGAAGATTTCGTCTTCGAATCGAAGATCGTCGGTGGTGCGGTTCCGAAGGAATACATCCCCGGTGTCGACAAGGGTCTCCGCAGCGTTCTGTCTTCGGGCCCGTTCGCGGGCTTCCCGATGATCGGCGTCAAGGCGACGCTGATCGACGGTGCCTACCACGATGTCGACTCCTCGGTGCTGGCCTTCGAAATCGCCGGTCGCGCCTGCCTTCGCGAAGCTGCTCCGAAGCTGGGTGTCCAGCTGCTCGAGCCAATCATGAAGGTCGAAGTCGTGACGCCGGAAGATTATGTCGGCAACGTTATTGGCGACTTGAACAGCCGTCGTGGTCAGATCCAGGGCCAGGAAAGCCGTGGTATCGCCGTCGTCGTCAACGCGATGGTGCCGCTGGCCAACATGTTCAAGTATGTGGACAGCTTGCGCTCGATGTCGCAGGGCCGCGCCCAGTACACGATGCAGTTCGACCACTACGAGGCGGTTCCGACCGCGGTCGCACAGGAAGTTCAGAAGAAATACGCGTAGTTCCAACGAATTGCAGCGTTTTATTAATTCAACGCCCTTATCGGGCTAGCAAGAATGGAGACCTCACATGGCAAAAGGTAAATTCGAGCGTAATAAGCCTCATGTGAACATTGGCACGATTGGTCACGTTGACCACGGCAAGAC
>NZ_JBXARL010000020.1:0-19280 GCF_058808215.1 Aminobacter sp. GW821-FHT11F06
AAACGAAGTAATAATGATTAGGATCATATCGCATTTCTAAGTTGCTTGCTTTGTCTCATCTTTAAATAGCTGCGACACCCCGTGTAGCGCGGGGCAGATTCCATTTTCAAATGCAACAGAGACAGTATTGGCTATGGTTTCAGGAGGATGGAATGGGCCGGTCTTTTGCGCAGTTGAGTTAGCCATCATGCCGATTTTGCGGTCGCGGCTACACGCCTGACCGTTGCCATCCTGGCCAGCCACATGCCGACAAACATCGTCGGCAAAAAAGCATAAGTGCCGGCGGCGCCCAACGTTGCGGCCGTAAGTGCCGGCCCCGGGCAAAAACCGCCCAGTCCCCAGCCGACGCCGAAAATGGCCGGGCCTATCAGTATCCGACTGTCGATAACATTGCTGGCAGGAAGATGGAACGACGCAGCCGCGACCGGTTTTTCACGCTTGAGCACAAGGCGGTAGCCGAAGAACGCGGTGATGACGGCGCCGCCCATGACGAAGGCAAGCGACGGATCCCAGGAACCGAACAGGTCGAGAAAGTTCAGCACCTTGGCCGGATCGGACATGCCCGAAATGACAAGGCCGATGCCGAACAGCAGGCCGAGCGCCAGATTGACGACAAAGGACATGATCAGGCTCCCACGATGTGGCGTACGACAAAGACAGTGGCAAAGGCCATGGTCATGAAAGTGACCGTCGCCACGAGCGAGCGGACCGAAAGCCGCGACAGCCCGCAGACGCCATGCCCACTGGTGCAGCCATTGCCATAGACCGAGCCGAAACCGACAAGCAGGCCGGCTATGGCCATCAGCGGCAGATTGGATGACACGCTCTGAACCACCTCGTTGCCGGTGGCGAGCAGATAGATCAGCGGTGCGGCAACAAGGCCGACAACGAAACCCAGGCGCGACAGGAAGGCTCCATCAGCATATGGCGGCAACAGCCGGCTTGCGATGCCGCTGATGCC
Source organism: Aminobacter sp. GW821-FHT11F06 (assembly GCF_058808215.1). NCBI lineage: Bacteria > Pseudomonadati > Pseudomonadota > Alphaproteobacteria > Hyphomicrobiales > Phyllobacteriaceae > Aminobacter > Aminobacter sp. GW821-FHT11F06. The sequence continues at coordinate 962 of NZ_JBXARL010000020.1, forward strand.
GGCAATGCGCCCTTCCCAGGCCATCAGCAGCACGGCCGACAGCCCGATCAGGATGCCGCCGATGGTGGACGCGACGGGTGTGAATTCAGTCATTCTCGCTGCCTTCCATTGAAACGGCTTTAGCGCCCGGCACGCAGAACATGCGGTAGAGCAGCGACACGATCGCGCTCACACGCTCGTCTGCCAGGCGATAAAAGACGGATTTCGATTCCTTGCGGCCGGCGATCAGCCCGGCATCGCGCAACTCGGCAATCTGCTGCGACAGTCCCGGCTGACGTATGCCGAGGCTGTCTTCGAGATCGCGCACCGAACGCTCGCCATCGACAAGCGCACACACGATCATCAGCCGGTTGGGATTGGCGAGCTTCTTCAAGAACTCCGAAGCATCCCCTGCCCGTTCAAGCAGCTCAGACATCGCCATATCGGGTTCGGGATTCACAATTTTAGCCTTGGTCAGCCTTGGTTCACTGCGCCCTTCCCCGATTTTCGCTAGGTCAATCGAATCTATCGGGCGCTTCATTCAGCAGGCGTCACCGCAACGGCATCGCCATAACGATTACATATATTCGATTGCATTTTTTTGCAATATAAACTTCGCATCGATCGGAGCTCCGGCGAAGCGCCTGCCCTGCCCGGCTATTCGTCGGATTGGCGACGGTTGACCTTGTTGCGCGCCCAGAATTCAAGCCGCTTCTTGATGTCCCGCTCAAAACCGCGTTCGTTCGGCGCGTAGAATTCAGGACGATTGGGGCCGGCCAGCTCCTCGGGAAGAAACTCCTGTCCCGAAAATGCGTCGGGATAGTCGTGGTCGTATTTGTAACCCTCGTGGTAGCCGAGTTCCTTCATCAGCTTGGTCGGCGCATTCAGTATGTGTTTCGGCGGCGCGAGCGATCCCGTCTGCTGGGCCAGCGCTATCGCGTGGTTGAACCCCATATAAGAGGCGTTCGACTTGGGGGCGGTTGCCACATAGGTGATGGCCTGGGCCATGAACAAACGCCCCTCCGGCCAGCCTACCCGCTCGAACGCGCTCCAGGCGGCAACGACCTGCGGCATGGCCTGCGGGTCCGCCATGCCGACGTCTTCCGATGCAGCACAGGCAAGACGGCGAAAGATCGTGCCGGGGTCTTCGCCGCCGATCACCATGCGCGCGGCCCAGTACAGTGCCGCCTGCACGTCACTGCCACGAAGGCTCTTATGGAAGCAACTGAGCAGGTTGTAGTGTTCCTCCTGCCCCTTGTCGTAGACTGGAGCCCGCTTCTGAACGGTTTCGGCCAGCGCGGCAACGTCCAGCGTCGCGTCGGACGGGAGCGCGAGCAACTCCTCGCACAACCCGATCAGATAGCGCCCGTCGCCGTCCGCCATGGTGAGCAGCGTCTCGCGCGCGGCAGCGTCGAGCGGGAGCTTCTTGCCGGCATGCGCTTCCGCGCGCTCGGCCAGGATGGCAAGGTCTTCTCTTTCGAAGCGCTTGAGCGTGTAGACCTTGGCGCGCGACAACAGCGCCGCCACCAGGCTGAAGCTCGGATTTTCCGTTGTCGCACCGATCAATACGATCGTGCCGTCCTCGACATGCGGCAGCAGTGCGTCCTGGGTGGTCCTGTTGAAACGGTGCAGTTCGTCGACGAAGACCACTGTCTGCCGCCCTGCCCCGCCGCGCAGCTGCTTGGCGGCATCGATGACCTTGCGCAGATCCGCAACACCTGAAAGAACCGCCGAAAGCTGCACGAAGTCGAGCCCGACCTCCTTGGCAACCAGCCTGGCAATCGTCGTCTTGCCGACGCCCGGCGGTCCCCAAAGAATGAACGAGGACACCTTGCCGGTTTTGATCATGCGCCCGACGGGCCCCTCTGGGCCAAGCAGATGATCCTGTCCGATAACCTCGCTGATGCGCTGCGGGCGAAGTATCTCGGCCAGCGGACGCGGAACGGTTCCGTCGAAAAGCGAACTCAAGACGCTATCCTCCTGACGCTCTGCCTATCGCGCCGACAAATCGCTTTCGCGCCAGACATGGTGTCGGAACATGCCACTCCTTAGTAGCGCAGCATCTGCCGCATGATGCGGCCATCGCGCTCGACGGTAAACCGCCACCAGCGCGTGTCCACCTCGGCAAGCTGCTTCAGCTTCTCGGCCGTGTCGATGATTTCGCCATTGACCTCGCGCACGATGTCACCCGGCTGGAAGCCGAAACCGGCAGCCGGCGAGCCGCCGTCGATGCCGACGATCGCAACGCCCTTGGTGTCGGTCGCGACACGCAGACGCTGCGCCAGACGCGGCGACAGCTGGGCGACCTTGGCGCCGGAAAATGGGCTGCGACCGCGCAGCAGGACCTCATTTGGGCTCGCACCTTCGGGCGCCCGCTCAAGGGCAACCTCGATGGATTTGTTCTCGCCCTTGCTCAGCACCGACAGCGTCGCCTTGCCGCCGATCGGCTGGGTCGCCAGGCGATAGTCGAGCGCTTCCATATGCTCGATCGCGGCACCGTTGAACTGCAGCACGACATCACCCGGCTTGAGGCCGGCGCGTGCGGCAGGACCGTTCTCGTCAACCGACGAAATCAGCGCCCCGGAGGGATGATCCATGCCGAGCGACTCGGCGATCTGCGGCGTTACCGGCTCGAACGACGCGCCGATGAAAGGCCGCTCGAAGAACTCGGCACCGCCCTTGGCTGCCTCGGTGAAGGCGCGCACCATGTTGGAAGGGATGGCAAAGCCGATACCGATCGATCCACCACTACGGCTGAAGATAGCCGTGTTGATGCCGACGAGCTGGCCGCCCATGTTGATCAGCGCGCCACCGGAATTGCCCGGATTGATCGCCGCATCGGTCTGGATGAAGAAGCCCGAATCGGACACGCCGATATGCGTGCGGGCAAGTGCCGAGACGATGCCGCTTGTCGTTGTCTGGCCGACGCCGAAGGGGTTGCCGATGGCGAGCACCAGGTCGCCAACCTGCAGCGCGTCGGAATCGCCGATGGCGATCGTCTGGAACGGCTTGTCGGAATCGATCTTCAACACAGCGAGATCGAGCGTGTCGTCCTTGAGCAGAACCTTGCTGGTGAACTCGCGGCCATCAGACAGCGCCACCTTCACCTCGTCGGCGTCCTGGACGACGTGGTTGTTGGTGACGATGATACCACTTGGATCGACAAGAACGCCCGAGCCCAGCGACGAGCGGTTGCGCGGAGCGCCACCGCCGAAAAACTGCTCGAAGAAAGGATCGCCTTCGAAGGGCGAGCGCACCTTGACCTGCTTGGAGGCATAGACGTTGACCACGGCCGCTGCCGTGCTTTTGACCAGGGGTGCAAAGGAAAGCTGCATCTCGTCACGGCCGAATGGCACGCGCCGGTCGGGAGCCAGCGCCCCCACATCAGCCTTGCCGCCGTTCAGCAGATCAGTCAGCACGTCCGACAGACCGGGATCTTCGACCGGCTTTTTCGCCGCTTCCTGAGCCACGGCACCGCCTGAAATCGCCATACAGGCGCACAAGGCGAGCAGCAAATATCGTTTCGCACGCATGGCGAATCCTCCAACGTATAAGTCGCCGCCATTGTCGTGACGATTGTGCAAATTGAAAGGCTGCATGCGCGCGAAAGCGGTTATTTCCGCATAGTTGGCGCGAGACGCGGAAGAACCGCTGCAACACGGCGCGATTGCCCAAAACAAAAGGGGCCACGAGGGCCCCTTCGGTTCAAATCAAACGTGCGGAAAGCTTATGCGGCTTCGGCGTCGTTTGCAGCTTCGGCTTCGAGGCGAACGCGGTCGCCGGCGCCCTTGGCCGAGGTGTCGCGATCGACGAACTCGATGACCGCCATGGCGGCGTTGTCACCGCGGCGGAAGCCAGCCTTCATGATACGAAGGTAACCGCCATTGCGGGTGGCGTAACGCGGCGCGACGACGTCGAACAGACGCTTCACGACGTCCTCGTTGCCGATCTGGGCGATCACCTGGCGGCGGGCATGCAGGTCGCCGCGCTTGCCGAGCGTGATCAGCTTCTCGACGATCGGACGCAGGTCCTTCGCCTTTTCGAGCGTGGTCACGATCTGCTCGTGCTCGATCAGCGAGACCGAGAGGTTGGCGAACATGGACTTGCGGTGGCTTACGCTGCGGGAGAAGCGGCGGCCTTTGAAACCGTGGCGCATGGCTCTTTTCCTTATTTTCAGTTGTTCAAGAGGCCACGGCCTCTGATGGTTTTCCGCAAGGCCGTCGGACCGGAATATCCGGTCCTCGGAACCATGCTCGACTAGGACTTCTTAGTACTGGTCTTCGTATCGCTTGGCGAGGTCTTCGATGTTTTCCGGCGGCCAGTCCTGCACTTCCATACCGAGGTGCAGACCCATTGCGGCCAGGACTTCCTTGATCTCGTTGAGCGACTTGCGGCCGAAGTTCGGCGTACGCAGCATCTCGGCTTCCGTCTTCTGGATCAGGTCGCCGATGTAAACGATGTTGTCGTTCTTGAGGCAGTTGGCCGAGCGGACCGAAAGCTCCAGCTCGTCGACCTTCTTGAGCAGCGCCGGGTTGAAGGCGAGCTCGGTGACGGCCTCGGCTGCAACTTCCTTCTGCGGCTCGTCGAAGTTGACGAACAGTGCAAGCTGGTCCTGCAGGATGCGAGCAGCGAAAGCCACTGCGTCCTCACCGGTGATCGAACCATCGGTCTCGATGGTCATGGTCAGCTTGTCGTAGTCCAGAACCTGGCCCTCGCGGGTGTTCTCGACCTTGTAGGAAACCCTCTTGACCGGCGAGTAGAGGCTGTCGACCGGAATGAGACCGATCGGAGCATCTTCAGCGCGGTTGCGGTCAGCCGGCACGTAGCCCTTGCCGGTGTCGACGGTGAACTCCATACGGATCTCCGCGCCCTCGTCGAGCGTGCAGATGACGTGGTCGGGGTTCAGGATCTCGACGTCGCCGACAGTCTGGATGTCGCCAGCGAGCACGGCACCAGGGCCCTGCTTGCGAACGACCATGCGCTTTGGGCCGTCGCCTTCCATGCGGATGGCGATTTCCTTGATGTTGAGCACGATATCGGTGACGTCCTCGCGAACGCCGCCGATGGACGAGAACTCATGCAGCACGCCGTCGATCTGCACGGCGGTGACGGCCGCGCCACGAAGCGACGACAACAGCACGCGGCGCAGGGCATTGCCGAGCGTCAGGCCGAAACCACGCTCCAGCGGCTCGGCGACCAGCGTGGTCAGCGTCTTCTTCTTGGCCGAGAACTCGATCTTGTTTGGCTTGATCAGTTCCTGCCAGTTTTTCTGGATCATATTCGCTTCCTTCCGTTAGCCCGACACCATCCAATCGTGACGGGCGACCTGGAAACCGCAAACGAGCGCACAAGGCGCTCGCGCGGAGTGAAATATTAGACGCGACGCTTCTTGCGCGGGCGGCAGCCATTGTGCGGGATCGGCGTCACGTCGCGGATCGACGTGATCGTGAAACCCGCAGCCTGGAGCGCGCGCAGTGCCGACTCACGACCCGAACCCGGACCGCAAACCTCGACCTCGAGCATCCGCATGCCGTGTTCCTGTGCCTTCTTGGCAACGTCTTCAGCAGCCATCTGGGCTGCGAACGGGGTCGACTTGCGCGAACCCTTGAAGCCCTGCGCACCAGCCGACGACCAGGCAATCGTGTTGCCCTGTGCATCGGAGATGGTGATCATGGTGTTGTTGAAGGTCGAATTGACGTGGGCAACGCCCGACGAGATGTTCTTGCGTTCGCGACGGCGAACGCGGCCGGCTTCCTTAGCCATAGTAGTCCTTTCAGTTGATCTCTTCACCGCCGTAATGCCAGCGGCTACACCAGCCTGCGTTTAAGGTGTCAGGCCGAACACCCGCCCATAAAAGGCGAAACCGGCGGGCCGAAACCCGCCGGGAAAACGAAATTACTTCTTCTTGCCGGCAATCGCCTTGGCCGGGCCCTTGCGGGTGCGCGCATTGGTATGCGTACGCTGGCCGCGGACCGGAAGCGAACGACGGTGACGCAGGCCGCGGTAGCAGCCGAGGTCCATCAGACGCTTGATGTTGATCGAAACTTCGCGGCGCAGATCGCCTTCGACCTGATAGTCGCGGTCGATTGTCTCGCGGATCGCCAGAACTTCAGCATCGGTCAGCTGGTTGACACGACGTTCAGCCGGGATACCGACCTTCTCGACGATCTCCTGGGCGAACTTTTTGCCAATGCCGTGAATGTACTGAAGCGAGATCACAACGCGCTTGTTGGTCGGAATATTTACGCCGGCTATACGAGCCATATTTATCACTCCATGTGGGCCGGACAATGCCGGCGCTCTAAGTTGCCCCGCGTCCGGTGGAGGCCGGCCCATGCGGGTTTTCCGTATCAATGCGACTATGCGCCCTGGCGGGCAAACACCATCATGCCTGAATGGAAGACGGGCCGCCATACTCCAGTACGGCCCGCCAGTCAAGCACAAGTGCTGTTTTAGTGTGTGGTATCCGCGAGGATAGCTTCGATCTGCGCGGTCACCTCGTCCATATCGGCCATGCCGTCGACCTGCTTCAACAGGTCGTTGGCGTAGTAGTAGCCGATCAGCGGAGCGGTCTTTTTGTAGTACTCGCGCAGCCGTTCTTCGAACACCTCGGCATTGTCGTCCTTGCGAACCGGCTGGCCTGCGGCCTTCGCCTCGTCGGCACGCTTCAGGATCCGGCCAACAAGTGCCTTGTCGTCGACAGCGAGCTCAATGACCACGTCGAGCTGCATGCCGCGTTCGGCCAGCATGTCGGCGACGGCGTCGGCCTGCGCCAGCGTGCGCGGATAGCCGTCGAGGATGAACCCCTTGGCACAATCCTCCTGGTCGATGCGTTCGGCGACGATCGCGTTGACGATCTCGTCCGAGACGAGCTCGCCGGCATCCATCACCGCCTTGGCGCGCCTGCCGACATCAGTTCCCGCCTTGACCGCGGCCCGCAGCATGTCGCCAGTCGACAATTGCGGAATGCCATGCTTCTCGACCAGTCGTTGCGCTTGCGTCCCCTTGCCCGCTCCCGGCGGCCCAAGCAATATCAGCTTCATCTTCCCCTCTTACCTCCACGGAGCTTCGACTTCTTGATCAGCCCCTCATACTGATGGGCGATCAGGTGACCCTGAATCTGCGCCACGGTATCAAGAGTTACATTGACCACGATCAGAAGCGAAGTACCACCAAGGTAGAAAGGAACGCCGGTTGCCGAAATCAGGAACTCGGGCATCAAGCAGATGACGACGAGATAGGCAGCGCCGATGACGGTGACGCGGGTCAGCACGTAGTCGATATATTCCGCGGTGCGCTCGCCTGGACGATAGCCGGGAATGAAGCCCGAATGCTTCTTCAGCTGGTCGGCGGTGTCCTTGGGATTGAACACGATCGCCGTGTAGAAGAAGGCAAAGAAGACGATCATCGCCGCGTAGAGCAGCATATAGAGCGGCTGGCCATGACCGAGCGCGGCCATCATCGTGCTCACCCAGCCGGGCAGCGTGGCGGTGTTCGAGAAGCCCGCGACGGTTGCCGGCAACAAAAGCAGCGACGAAGCGAAGATCGGAGGAATGACGCCGGCGGTGTTGAGCTTGAGCGGCAGGTGCGAGGTGTCGCCCTGGAACATGCGGTTGCCAACCTGGCGCTTCGGATACTGGATCAGAAGGCGGCGCTGCGCACGCTCGAAGAAGACGATCACTGCGATGACCACGATCGCAAGCACGATGATCGCGAGAATCAGGCCGGTCGACAGAGCACCGGTGCGGCCGAGTTCCAGCGTACCGCTGATGGCGCTCGGAAGACCTGCGACGATGCCGGCGAAGATGATCAGCGAAATGCCGTTGCCGATGCCGCGCGCCGTGATCTGCTCGCCAAGCCACATCAGGAACATGGTGCCGCCGACAAGCGTGATGACCGTCGAGGCGCGGAAGAACATGCCCGGATCGGTGACGATGCCGTTGCCGCCCTCAAGGCCGGCTGAAATGCCATAGGCCTGGACGAGCGCCAGAAGCACTGTGCCGTAACGGGTGTACTGGTTGATGACCTTGCGGCCCTGCTCGCCTTCCTTCTTCAGCGCTTCAAGCGACGGAACGACCGACGTCATGAGCTGCATGATGATGGAGGCGGAGATGTAGGGCATGATGCCCAGGGCAAAGATCGCCATGCGCTGCACGGCACCGCCGGCGAACATGTTGAAAATGCCAAGAACGCCGCGGCTCTGCTGGGTGAAAGCCTGCGCGAACGCTTCGGGATTGATTCCAGGAAGCGGAATGTAGGTACCGAGGCGATAGACCAAAAGCGCGCCGAGCGTGAACCAGATGCGTTTTTTAAGATCTTCGGCCTTGGCGAAGGCTGCGAAATTCAGATTGGATGCTAGTTGTTCAGCAGCCGATGCCATTCAGGGTACTCCGCTTGGTCACGCCGAAATGCCGCGATGGGCGCGGCGCGTGTCACCGAAGCCACGAGATAGGCCCCGGACGGCAAACATGCAAGCGGCGGTATCTCTACCGCCGCTTACTTTGTAAAGCCTTTACTCGGCGGCTGCCACTTCCGGCAGCTTCACCGATCCTCCAGCCTTTTCGATCTTTTCGATCGCCGGCTTGGAAGCGCCGGCAACGTCAAAGGCGACCTTCGCCTTGAGCTCGCCGTCGCCGAGGATGCGGACGCCGTCCTTGACGCGGCGAATCACGCCGGCCTTGACGAGGACTTCCGCCGTCACTGTCTCTTTCACGTCGAGCTTCTTGGCATCGATCGCGACCTGAATACGGGCCAGCGAAACGGTGGTGTAGCTCTTCGCAAAGATGTTGGTGAAGCCGCGCTTCGGCAGGCGACGATAGAGCGGCATCTGGCCACCCTCGAAGCCGTTGATCGCGACGCCCGAACGAGCCTTCTGGCCCTTGACGCCACGACCGCCGGTCTTGCCGGATCCGGAGCCGATGCCACGGCCAAGACGCTTCTTGGAGTGGGTCGCGCCGGCGTTGTCACGCAGATCGTTGAGTTTCATCTTCTATCTCCTGCGATCGGCCTACGCCTCGTCCACAACGCGGACGAGATGCTGGACAGCTGCGATCATGCCGCGCACGGAAGGAGTATCCTCCAAGGTGCGCTTGCGATGCATCTTGTTGAGGCCGAGGCCGACCAGCGTGGCACGCTGTTCTTTCGGCCGGCGGATCGGGCTACCGATCTGCTCGACGGTGACGGTCTTGGTTGCTTTCTTGGCCATGGTCATTGTCCCTGGTCAGCTCGAGCGACTATTCTTCAGCCGCAACGGCGGTGCCGCGGCGGGCCTGAAGCGTCGAATACTTGATGCCGCGCTGTGCAGCCACATCCTTGGGATGCATCTGGCTTTTCAACGCATCGAAGGTCGCACGAACCATGTTGTAGGGGTTCGACGAACCCATCGACTTGGCAACGACGTCGTGCATGCCGAGCGTCTCAAAGACAGCGCGCATAGGACCGCCGGCGATGATGCCGGTACCCTGCTTGGCAGAGCGCAGCAGAACGCGACCAGCGCCCCAACGGCCTTCAACATCGTGGTGCAGCGTACGGCCCGAGCGGAGCGGCACGAAAATCATGTCGCGCTTGGCCGATTCGGTTGCCTTGCGGATCGCTTCCGGCACTTCGCGCGCTTTGCCATGACCAAAGCCAACGCGGCCTTTCTGGTCGCCGACAACGACGAGTGCTGCAAAACCGAAACGCCGGCCGCCCTTGACGACCTTGGCAACGCGGTTGATGTGGACGAGCTTATCGACGAATTCGCTGTCGCGCTCTTCGCGGTCACGGCTACGGTCGCGACCACCTTCCCTACGTTCTTGTGCCATATTCCTATCCTTATTTTTTTCCGGAAGCACGGGGGTTAAAAACTAAATCCGGCGTCTATAGCGTCGCCGGATCGATTGCAACTGGTCAGTGATGCGGCGCAGCGCCACGCGCTACGCCGTAAACTGCATCAGAAGTTGAGACCACCTTCACGGGCTGCTTCGGCAAGCGCCTTGATACGGCCGTGATAGATGTAAGCGCCACGGTCGAAAACGACATCCTTGATGCCGGCCTTCGAAGCGCGATCGGCGATCAGCTTGCCAACCGCGGTCGCAGCAGCAGTGTCGGCACCGGTCTTCAACGTGCCCTTGAGATCCTTCTCGAGGGTCGAAGCGGCTGCGAGCGTCTTGCCGTTGGCGTCGTCGATGACCTGAACATAGATGTTCTTCGACGTGCGATGAACCGACAGACGCGGACGGCCGTTGGCGACCTTCTTGATCTGGCGGCGGATGCGCGCCGAACGGCGCTGAGTGGTTTCTTTCGAAGCCATAATAGTGGTTCCTTGCCTTCTGAAACGGGCGCGGCCATCTGCGGTAAGCTGAAATGCTTCCCGCGACCGCGCACCGCGGCGTTGATATTACTTCTTCTTGCCTTCTTTGCGGACGATCTTCTCGCCTGCATAGCGGACGCCCTTGCCCTTGTAGGGCTCCGGACCGCGATATTCGCGGATCTCGGCGGCGACCTGGCCAACCTGCTGCTTGTTGATGCCGTTGATCACGATTTCGGTCGGCTTCGGCACCGTAATGGTGATGCCTTCCGGCGTCTGGTAGACGACGTCATGGCTGAAGCCGAGTGCGAGCTGCAGGTTCTTGCCCTGGAGCGTTGCACGGTAACCGACGCCGGTGATCTCGAGCTTCTTTTCGAAGCCGTCCTTAACACCCGTCAGGATGTTAACGATCTGCGTCCGCGACATGCCCCACTTGGAGCGGGCGTCCTTGGACTGATCGCGCGGCTGAACGGCAATTTCGCCATTCTCAAGCGAGACCAGAACTTCATTGTTGACCACGAACTTCAGCTCGCCCTTGGGGCCCTTCGCCGTGACGGTCTGGCCGTCGACGGCGGCGGTGACGCCCTGCGGAAGCTGAACGGGTTTCTTGCCAATACGAGACATAGTCCTCGTGCCTTTCTTGTTTCAGCCTACGCAGATCAGAATATCTGGCAGAGGATTTCCCCGCCGACGTTCTGTTCGCGCGCTTCGTGGTCGGCCATCACGCCCTTCGGAGTCGAAAGGATCGAGATGCCGAGGCCATTGGCGACCGGCGGAATCGACTTGGACGAGACGTAGACGCGGCGGCCGGGCTTGGAGACACGCGCGATTTCGCGAATCACCGGCTGGCCGTCGAAGTACTTCAGCTCGATTTCGATCTCGGACTTGCCGTTTTCGAAGTCGGTCTGGCTGTAGTCGCGGATATAGCCTTCCGACTTCAGCACGTCGAGAACACGGGCGCGCAGCCTGGATGCAGGCGTCGACACAGTCGACTTCTTGCGGCCATAGGCGTTGCGGATGCGGGTCAGCATATCGCCGAGAGGATCACTCAAAGACATATCAAATGCTCCTTACCAGCTCGACTTGACCAGGCCGGGGATTGCTCCCGTCGAACCCAGTTCACGAAGCGCGATACGCGACATCTTAAGCTTGCGATAGTAGGCACGCGGACGGCCGGTAATTTCGCAGCGGTTACGGATACGAGTCTTGGCCGAGTTGCGCGGCAGCGCGGCGAGCTTGAGCTGCGCGCGGAAGCGTTCCTCGATCGGCTTGGACTGATCCATGATCACATCCTTGAGGGCCTTACGCTTTGCAGCGAACTGGTCCACAAGCTTGCGGCGCCGGTTGTTCTTTTCGACTGAGCTGGTTTTTGCCATTTCAGATTTTTCCTTTGCTCGCTGCCGTTACTGCCGGAAGGGGAAGTTGAAAGCCTTGAGCAGAGCCCGGGCCTCTTCGTCCGTCTTGGCGGTCGTGCAAACGATGATGTCCATGCCCCAGATCTGATCAACCTTGTCGTAATTGATCTCGGGGAACACGATGTGTTCCTTGATGCCCATAGCGTAATTGCCACGGCCGTCAAAGCTTTTTGGGTTCAGACCACGAAAGTCGCGAACGCGCGGCAGTGCGATGTTCACCAAACGGTCAAGGAACTCATACATGCGCTCCTGGCGGAGCGTCACCTTGGCGCCGATCGGCATGTGCTCGCGCACCTTGAAACCGGCGATCGACTTGCGGGCGCGGGTGACAACCGGCTTCTGGCCAGCGATCATCGCCAGGTCTTCAGCGGCAGCCGCCGGCTTCTTCGAATCCGCGGTGGCTTCGCCGATACCCATGTTGAGCACGATCTTGTCGATGCGCGGGATCTGCATGACGTTGTCGTACTTGAACTGCTCCTGCATCGCCTGACGGATGGTCTCTTTGTAGACCTTCTTCAGACGTGGCTCGATGGTTGCATTAGCCATTGATGACTTCTCCCGAGCGCTTGGCGACACGCACCTTCGTGCCGTCCTTCTGGATCTGGAAACCGACGCGGGTCGGCTTGCCATCCTTGGGGTCGGCGAGCGCGAGGTTCGACAAGTGGATCGCCGCTTCCTTCGTGATGATCCCGCCCTCTTGGGTCTGGGACTGCTTCTGGTGGCGGCGGATCATGTTCACGCCGCGGACAAGTGCCTTGTCTTCCTTCGGCTGGACAGACAGCACCTCGCCGGTGCGGCCCTTGTCCTTGCCGGTCAGAACGACAACCTTGTCGCCTTTACGGATCTTTTGCATTGTTCCGGCTCCTTACAGCACTTCGGGCGCGAGCGAGATGATCTTCATGTGGTTCTTGGCGCGGAGTTCGCGCGGAACCGGCCCAAAGATACGCGTGCCGATAGGTTCTTTCTTGTTATCGACAAGAACGGCCGCGTTCTTGTCGAAACGGATCACGCTGCCGTCCGGGCGACGAATGTCCTTGGCCGTGCGAACCACGACCGCCTTCATCACATCACCCTTCTTTACGCGGCCGCGCGGAATGGCTTCCTTGATCGACACCACAATGATGTCGCCAACAGAAGCATACTTCCGCTTCGAGCCGCCCAGCACCTTGATGCACATGACACGACGTGCGCCGGAATTGTCCGCGACGTCGAGGTTTGTTTGCATCTGAATCATGACTGGCCGCCTTCTTCTTCTCTAACGGGATGGGCTACCGCCCTCCCCGGCTTGTCCAAAATTCGTTGTTACGCCTGGTCCACGGAAATGACGACCCAGCGCTTATCCTTGGAAATCGGCTTCGATTCCTGGATAGACACCTGGTCGCCCACCTTGTGGGCGTTGTTTTCGTCGTGCGCCTTGTAGTTCTTCGACATACGCACGGTCTTCTTCATCACCGGGTGCGTGAAGCGACGCTCGACCTTGACGACGACCGTCTTCTCGTTCTTGTCGCTGACGACCGTACCCTGCAGGATGCGCTTTGGCATGGTTTTCGTCCTTAAGCCTTCTTGCCGGCCGATTTTTCGGCGGCGATGGTCTTGATACGCGCGATGTCCTTACGAACTTGTTTCACGCGCGCCGTCTTTTCCAGCTGACCGGTCGCCTTCTGGAAGCGCAGGTTGAACTGCTCCTTCTTGAGGCTGGCGAGCTCGTCAGTGAGCTGGTCCTGGGTCTTCGTCCTGACGTCTGAGGCTTTCATGATCAGCCCTTCCTTATTCTGCGATGCGCTGAACGAAGCGCGTCCTGACCGAGAGCTTGGCAGCGCCGAGACGCAGCGCTTCACGCGCCACTTCCTCGGAGACACCATCGATCTCGAACATCACGCGGCCTGGCTTGATGCGGCATGCCCAGTAGTCGACGGCGCCCTTGCCCTTACCCATGCGGACTTCGGTCGGCTTCGACGTGACCGGCACATCTGGGAAAATACGGATCCAGACGCGGCCCTGACGTTTCATTTCGCGGGTGATCGCGCGGCGGGCCGCCTCGATCTCACGCGCGGTGACGCGGTTCGGCTCAAGCGCCTTCAGTCCGAAGCCGCCGAAATCCAGGTTGGTGCCACCCTTCGCGGTGCCGTGGATGCGGCCCTTGAACTGCTTACGGAACTTTGTGCGCTTTGGCTGCAGCATCGTTCTAACTCCAAATTCCTATGCGTGTCAGGCGTTTTCGCGACGGCGGCCGCCTGGGCGGTCGCTAGCATGCGAATGATCGCCTTCGGTTGCGCGACGCTCTGAAGCCATCGGATCGTGCTCGAGGATCTCGCCCTTGAACACCCAAACCTTGACGCCACAGATACCGTAGGCAGTCTTGGCTTCGGCCGTGCCGTAGTCGACATCGGCGCGCAGGGTGTGCAGCGGAACGCGACCTTCGCGATACCACTCCATACGAGCGATTTCCGCGCCGCCGAGGCGGCCCGAGCAGTTGATGCGGATGCCCTCGGCGCCGAGGCGCATGGCCGACTGCACCGCGCGCTTCATGGCGCGACGGAAGGCAATGCGGCGCTCGAGCTGCTGCGCGATCGACTGAGCGACCAGCGTAGCGTCCGTCTCGGGCTTGCGAACCTCGACGATGTTGAGGTGCGTCTCGGACTTCGTCATCTCCATCAGCTTCTTGCGAAGCTTTTCGATGTCGGCGCCCTTCTTGCCGATGATCAGGCCCGGACGTGCTGCATGAATGGTCACGCGGCACTTCTTGTGCGGACGCTCGATCACGACCTTGGAGATCGCGGCCTGCTTCAGTTCGTTCTCAAGATACTTACGGATCTTGATGTCTTCGTGAAGCAGCTGGCCGTATTCGCCGGTGTTGGCGTACCAACGCGAGTCCCAGGTGCGGTTGATGCCGAGGCGGAGACCAATAGGATTGATTTTCTGGCCCATTATGCGGCCTCCCCTTTCTCTTCGACTTCACGAACAACGATCGTGAGGTGCGAAAACGGCTTCTCGATGCGGCTGGCGCGACCACGGCCACGAGCGTGGAAACGCTTCATGACAATCGACTTGCCGACATAGGCTTCCGCCACCACCAACGCATCGACATCGAGGTCGTGATTGTTTTCCGCGTTGGCGATAGCCGATTCGAGGGTCTTTTTAACCGTTCCGGCGATGCGCTTGCGCGAAAATTCCAGATCCGAAAGCGCGGTCGCCACCTTCTTGCCGCGGATAAGCGCGGCAACGAGGTTGAGCTTCTGCGGGCTGACCCGGATCGTACGGAGAACCGCACGTGCCTCGTTGTCAGCAAGCCTGCGCGGAGCTTTGGCCTTGCCCATGTTACTTCCTCTTTGCCTTCTTGTCCGCGCCGTGACCGTAATAGGTCCTGGTGGGAGCGAACTCACCGAACTTGTGGCCGACCATGTCCTCGTTCACCGAGACCGGGACGTGCTTCTGGCCGTTATAGACACCGAAGGTGAGGCCGACGAACTGCGGCAGGACAGTGGAGCGGCGGCTCCACATCTTGATCACCTCATTGCGACCGCCTTCACGAACCTTTTCTGCTTTCTTGAGCAGATAGCCGTCAATGAACGGGCCTTTCCAGACTGAACGAGTCACTGGCGTTACCTCTTCTTAGCTCTTGCGCTGATGGCGCGAGCGCAGGATGAACTTGTCGGTCGCCTTGTTGGACCGCGTCTTCTTGCCCTTGGTGGGCTTGCCCCACGGGGACACCGGATGGCGTCCGCCCGAGGTGCGGCCTTCACCACCGCCGTGCGGATGGTCGACCGGGTTCATGGTCACGCCGCGGTTGTGCGGGCGCTTGCCACGCCAGACCGTGCGGCCAGCCTTGCCGTCGTTGATATTGCCGTGGTCCGGGTTGGACACAGCACCAACGGTGGCAATGCACGAGCCATGAACGACGCGCTGTTCTCCCGAGTTGAGGCGAAGGATCGCCATGCCCTGGTCACGACCGACGAGCTGGGCGTAAGCACCAGCCGAACGGGCAACCTGGCCGCCCTTGCCGGGCTTCAGCTCGATGTTATGCACGATCGTGCCGACCGGCATCGAAGCGAGCGGCATTGCGTTGCCCGGCTTCACGTCGACCTGCTCACCAGCGATGATCTTGTCGCCGGCCTGAAGACGCTGCGGAGCAATGATGTAGCTCAGCTCGCCATCGTCGTACTTGATCAGCGCGATGAAAGCGGTGCGGTTCGGATCGTATTCGAGACGCTCGACCGTGCCGACAACGTCAAACTTGCGACGCTTGAAGTCGATGATGCGGTACGAACGCTTGTGACCGCCGCCGATGAAGCGCGCCGTGATGCGACCGTAGTTGTTGCGGCCGCCCGACTTCGTCAGGCCTTCGGTCAGCCCCTTGACGGGCTTGCCCTTGTGGAGGCCCGAGCGGTCGACGATGACCAGCTGACGGGTGCTCGGCGTTATCGGCTTGAATTTCTTAAGTGCCATTGTCCTGTCCTCGCGGCCTTGCTCAGAGACCCGTCGCGACGTCGATCGACTGGCCTTCGGCCAGCGTCACGATCGCCTTCTTGACGTCGCTCTGGCGGCCGATCGTGCCGCGGAAGCGCTTCACCTTGCCCTTGCGGACCAGGGTGTTCACAGCAGTCACCTTCACGCCAAACAGCGCTTCGACGGCAGCCTTGATCTCGGGCTTGCTCGCCTTCTTGGCGACGTTGAAGACGACCTGGTTGTTTTCAGAAGCCATGGTCGACTTTTCGGTGATCGCCGGAGAGACGATCACGTCATAGTGGCGGAGATCCATCATTTGAAGCGCTCCTCGAGAGCCTCGACGGCGGCCTTCGAAAGGACCAGCGTGCCGCGGCGCAGAATGTCGTAAACATTGATGCCCTGGATTGGCAGGACATCGATGTTCGGGATGTTGGTCGCTGCGCGCTTGAAGTTGACGTCAAGCTCAGCACCGCCGATCACCAGGGCGTTGGTCAGGCCCAGCGTCGCGAAATTCGCGAGCAGTGCCTTCGTCTTGCCTTCGGCGAGGGTCAGCTCGTCGACGATGATCAGGTTCGATGTCTTGAGCTTCGCCGACAGGGCGTGCTTCAGGCCGAGAGCGCGGACCTTCTTGGGAAGATCATGCTCGTGGCTGCGAACGACCGGGCCGTGGGCCTTGCCGCCGCCGCGGAACTGCGGAGCGCGTGCCGAATGGTGACGAGCGCGGCCCGTACCCTTCTGCTTGTACATCTTGGCGCCGGTGCGTGCGACTTCCGCGCGACCCTTGGCCTTGTGCGTGCCCTGCTGCTTCTTGGCGAGCTGCCAGCGCACGACGCGCTGGAGGATGTCTTCGCGCGGGTCGAGACCGAAGATCCCTTCCGAGAGCTCAACCTTGCCGGCGTCGATGCCCGCAAGCGTGGTGATCTTGAGATCCATTATTCCGCTCCCTCTGTGGCCGGAGCCTCGTTCTTCGTGGCGGCGCGGATACCAGCAGGCTTCGGAGCGTTAGCCGGAAGCGCAATCTTGGCTGCGTCGCGGACCAGGATCCATGCGCCCTTCGAACCCGGAACCGCACCGCGGATCAGGATGAGACCGCGATCGGTGTCGGTCGAGACAACCTCGACATTCTGGGTGGTGACGCGAACGTCGCCCATGTGTCCGGCCATCTTCTTGCCCTTGAACACCTTGCCCGGATCCTGGCGCTGGCCAGTCGAACCGTGGGTACGGTGCGAAACCGAGTTACCGTGGGTAGCACGACCACCACCGAAGTGGTGACGCTTGATAACACCCTGGAAACCCTTGCCGATCGTCGTGCCCGTCACATCGACCTTCTGGCCGGGGACGTAATGCTCGACAGTGATCTCAGAGCCAACTTCGAGCATGTTGTCGGCGGAAACGCGGAATTCAGCGACCTTCGACTTCGGCTCAACGGAGGCGGCAGCGAAGTGACCGCGCATCGCCTTCGTCGTATTCTTCACCTTGGCCAGACCAACGCCGAGCTGAACGGCGGTATAGCCATTCTTCTCTTTCGTGAGCTGTGCCACGACCTGGCAGTTCTCCA
Organism: Aminobacter sp. GW821-FHT11F06; assembly: GCF_058808215.1. Lineage (NCBI taxonomy): Bacteria > Pseudomonadati > Pseudomonadota > Alphaproteobacteria > Hyphomicrobiales > Phyllobacteriaceae > Aminobacter > Aminobacter sp. GW821-FHT11F06. The sequence continues at coordinate 18,648 of NZ_JBXARL010000020.1, forward strand.
TGCGGAGAACGGTGACGGGAACGTGCTCGCCAGCGTCGTTATAGACGCGGGTCATTCCCACCTTCTGTGCAATTACACCTGAACGCATCGGTTCGTTTTCCTTCAGAGGAGCCGTTTGGATCTGCTCGCGCGGCTCATGTTAGCTCTTAGAGCTTGATTTCGACGTCGACACCTGCTGCGAGGTCGAGCTTCATCAGAGCATCGACGGTCTGCGGGGTCGGATCGACGATGTCCAGCAGACGCTTGTGCGTGCGCATCTCGAACTGCTCGCGGCTCTTCTTATCGACGTGCGGCGAGCGGTTCACCGTGAACTTCTCGATCCGAGTCGGCAGCGGAATCGGGCCGCGAACATTGGCGCCGGTGCGCTTCGCGGTCGACACGATCTCACGCGTCGAAGCGTCGAGAACCCGGTGGTCAAACGCCTTGAGGCGGATGCGGATATTCTGTCCGTTCATGGTCACTTCCTTGTTCTGGCGCGGCGCGGGCGTATTCCCGCCCGCGACAGATCGTTAATTCGGATTACTCTTTGATCGAAGCGACGATGCCGGCGCCGACGGTACGGCCACCTTCACGGATAGCGAAGCGCAGCTTCTCTTCCATGGCGATCGGCACGATCAGCTCGACATCGACGGT
>NZ_JBXARL010000021.1:0-17419 GCF_058808215.1 Aminobacter sp. GW821-FHT11F06
TGAAGAACCTGGCCCATAGCGCATCCCTTGATTCGAACGATAAGGATGCCCCATCAAAGCCTGGGATCAAACATCTAGGCCGGGTCTCAACGCAGTCTTCCATCCAGTTTCAGGGCAGCGACGGCGGCTTCGCTCTTGCGGATGTGATCGCCTGCGTCGGCCTGGCGTTGTACCAGGAGGATGAACAACAGATCTGTCAGCGCGAGTTGGGCGTCACGGACGGTGATCGAGGACGAACGGACGTCGTCCTCGTCGCTTGCCGTGTGCAGCACGATGTCGGCGATCGCGCTCAGCGGATTGTCCCTCAGCGACGCAACGGCCACGACCGTCGCGCCGCCTTCACTGGCAAGCTCGGCGATGCGCAGCGTCTCGATGCTGGTGCCGGAATGGGAAAGCGCGACCATCACGTCCCTCGGCCCCAGCGAGGCCGCGCTCGCCAGTTGCACGTGGCTGTCGCTGTCATGCAGGACGTTGCGGCCGAGCTTCATCAGCTTGATTGCGAAGTCGCGCGCCACAAGCGATGAGGCGCTGACGCCGGCGAGATGGATCCGGTCGGCCTGGTCGAGCAATTCGAGGACCCTGGTTACGGTCTGCTCGCTGTTCACCGACATGGTCTGCTGCATCGCAGTCAGCTTGCCCGCCACGAGCTTTTGCTGCACGGCGACGTAGCCGTCGGCGCGGTCGATGCTGCCGTGCACCATGCCGGGCGGGGCCTGCCATTGCTGGGCCTTGGCTTCGCTCACTGCAAGCTTCAGTTGTTGGTAGCTTGGATAGCCCAGCTTCTGCGCGAACTTCACCACGCTGGACTGGCTGCGCCCGGTCTGCTCGGCCAGGGCGACGGAGGACAGCAGCAGCATCTCGTCGGGGTTGTCGACGATGAACCGGCCGATCTGCCGGTCGGCCGGCGCCATGGTGTCGAGCGTCGCGAGGATTTTCGTGAGAACCGACATGGAGCGCCAGGAGCCTTTCATCAAGCGAATATCTAGGAATAGAATATTCCATCCGAGGTTGACAGGGAAGAATATTGCGGTCAACTCTCTTGTCGGCTCGGCTGGTCTCGACCGGCTGATGAACGGGTTTTCGATCATGGACAAGTTGCGCATCTTTGGTGGGCAGAGGCTGCAGGGAGCCGTCGCCATCTCCGGGGCCAAGAACGCGGCCCTGCCGCAGATCGCGGCATCCCTGCTGAGCCCCGAACCGCTCGAACTGACCAATCTGCCTGCGGTGAGCGACGTCGAGAACATGCTCGACGTCATTGCCCAGCATGGCGCGCAGGTTGCTCGCCATGGCAGCTCGGTCGTGGTCGATGCAAGCACTGCGTCCTCCCGCGAGACCAGCTACGACACGGTACGCAAGATGCGCGCCACCGTGCTTGTGCTGGGGCCGCTGCTCGCCAGGTTCGGACAGGCACAGGTGTCGCTTCCGGGCGGCTGCGCCATCGGCGCACGTCCGGTCGACATGCACATCAAGGCGCTCGGCCAATTGGGCGCCGAAATCGGCATTCAGGGCGGCTCGATCGTCGCTTACGCGCCCCAAGGACTGACGGGCACGCGCATCGTGCTCGGCTCGCCCTCGGTGGGCGCTACCGAGACGGCGATGATGGCGGCCACCGCTGCAAAGGGCGAGACCGAGATCGTCAATGCCGCCCGCGAGCCCGAGGTGACGGATCTCGCCGCCTGCCTCAACGCCATGGGGGCCAATATCGAGGGGGCGGGAACGCACCGGATACTGATCCAGGGCGGCACCTCGTGGCGCAAGGCTTCGCATCACACGATTCCCGACCGGATTGAGGCTGGAACCTATGCCATCGCAGCAGCCATCACTGGCGGCCAGCTGGAGCTGACGAACGCGCGGCTTGAGCATCTAGCGTCGGTGGTGCAGGTGCTGGAAGCGGCAGGTGTCAGCGTGTGGCCCGGAGACCGTGGCCTGATCGTCTCACGGGACGGTCCATTGACGCCGGTCGACATCACCACGGAACCTTATCCCGGCTTTCCGACAGACCTGCAGGCGCAGTTTATGGCGCTGATGTGCTGCGCGCCGGGCGCGTCGCTCTTGCGTGAGACGGTGTTCGAGAACCGCTTCATGCACGTGCCGGAGCTGATGCGGCTTGGCGCGAACATCACTCTGCAGGGGACGACGGCGCTCGTACGGGGCGGCACGCCTCTGCGCGGTGCGCAGGTGATGGCAACCGACCTGCGCGCCTCTGTGTCTCTGGTGCTTGCCGCACTCGTCGCCGAGGGCGAAAGCATCGTCAATCGCGTCTACCATCTCGACCGGGGCTATGAGAGCCTCGACCGCAAGCTGCGCATGTGTGGCGCCACCATCGAGCGGCTGCCCGGATGACCAGCGCCCCCACGCCTCGCTTCTATCTCGGCGTCGATGGCGGCGGCACCGGCTGCCGCGCCCGGATCGTCGATGAGGCCGGCAATGTGCTCGGGCAGGGGCTTTCCGGTCCGGCGACGACGCGGCTCGGCATCGACGTCGCGTGGGCGTCGATCGCGCGTGCCTTCGGCGAGGCGGCCGAAGAAGCGCGATTCGGCTCTGCCGAACTGGCGCGCACCTTCGCCGGCATCGGCCTTGCCGGCATAGGGCGCAAGGGTGCGCTGGAGGCACTCAGGGCCACCGCGCATCCCTTCGCCGGAATAGACTTTACCAGCGACGGAATGGGCGCCTGCCTCGGCGCCCATTCGGGCAAGGATGGGGCGATCGTCATCGCCGGTACCGGTTCGATCGGACTGGGTTTCGTCGAGGGACGAGACCTCAGGGTCGGCGGCTACGGGTTCCCGATCTCGGACGAGGGCAGTGGTGCCGATCTGGGCTTGAAGGCGGTGCAACTCGCGCTCCGTGCCCATGACGGTCGGCACGACCGTTCCGCCCTTCTGACGGAAATCATACAGCGCTTCCACGATGATCCTATGGAGGCGGTGGCCTGGATGGATCGGGCAACAGCCACCGACTACGCGGCCCTGGCACCGACCGTCATGCGCCATGCCGACCAGGGCGACGCCGCTGGCCGTCGCATCGTGCAGTCCGCGGCGGAGCAGATCGATACTATCGTGCGCACCCTCTTCGACAAGGGTGCGCCTCGGGTCACGCTTCTTGGTGGCCTGGCCAGCCCGCTCGAACCCTGGCTTGCGCCCGATGTTCGCCGCCGCCTCAAGCCGACCGATGGCGACGCCGTTTCCGGCGCGATCATCCTGGCCAGGCGGCTCGACCGGTCGTCCAGTCTCAAGGAATAATCCATTCCAAATCTTGTTGACACTAGGAATATTGCATTCTAGAAATTTAATGAAAGCCTCGGAGAACCGGCTCCGCGTGCTCTTACATTTTGAGAACCGGGCAGGTGGCGACAAGTGTCAGAACAAGCCTTGATTTCGGAGCTGGGGCGATTGGTTTCCGAGGAGCGGAACCCACGCACCATGGATATCGATCTGCTGCCGACGATCGATGTCCTCAGGAAAATCAACGACGAAGACAAACTTGTCGCGCATGCGGTCGAAAAGGTGATCCCCGAAATCGCGGCTGCAGCAGACCGCACAATCGCTGCCTTCAGGCAGGGCGGACGGCTGATCTATATGGGCGCCGGCACCAGCGGCCGCATTGGCGTGCTCGACGCCTCGGAGTGCCCGCCGACATTCAGCGTGCCGTCGACCATGGTGGTCGGGCTCATTGCCGGCGGCTACAGCGCTTTGCTGAAAGCGACGGAAGGGGCCGAGGACAGCCAGACCAAGGGCGCCGAGGCGCTGGCCGACATCGAGTTGACGGCCAGCGACGTCGTCGTCGGTATCGCCGCCAGCGGCCGTACGCCCTACGTCATTGGCGGCCTGAACTATGCGAAGAAGATCGGTGCAACTGCGGTCGCATTGTCATGCAACCCCCAGTCGGCCATTGCCGCCATTGCCGATATCGCCATTTCGCCGGTTGTCGGCCCCGAAGCGCTGACGGGCTCGACGCGCATGAAATCGGGCACGGCCGAAAAGCTGGTGCTCAACATGCTGACCACCGCCAGCATGATCGGCATCGGCAAGACCTACGAAAACCTGATGGTCGACCTGAAGGCCTCGAACAAGAAGCTCGTGGCGCGCGCCGCCCGCATCGTCATGCAGGCGAGCGAATGCACGCTGGAAGAGGCGCAGGCAGCGCTCGCCCAGACCGACAACGACGTAAAGCTGGCAATCCTCATCGTCATGACGGGGATGGATCTTGGCGCAGCGCGATCAGCGCTGGACGGTTCCAAAGGCTTCTTGCGGCAAGCAATCCAGGATGCGAAGCAGGCATCCATGTGATCCGGGCGGCCATTCTGGTCGCGCCAGCGAAAGAGTAACAGGGAGGATGAAATGACCAGCAAGTTCAAGTATTTCCTTGGGGCAACCACGGCCGTGATGATCGGCCTGTCGGCTGTTGCAGGGCATGCCGATGCAGCGACCCTGCGGATGGCCTGGGCGCAGGACGCCACCGGCCTCGACCCGCACAAGCAGACGGCCTTCTCGTCGCTGCGACTGCTTGAGTTGATCTATGAGCCGCTCGTGCGCCTCGACGCCGATCTCAAAATTATCCCCGGAATCGCGACGTCGTGGGAATTCGGAGCCGACGGCAAGCAGCTGACCTTCAAGCTCGACCCCAAGGCCAAGTTTCAGAACGGCGCGGCCGTGACCTCGGCCGACGTCAAGGCATCGTTCGAACGCATCCTCGACGAGAAGACGGGTGCGGCCAACCGCGCCAACTACCTGTCCATCGAAGCCGTCGAGACGCCCGACGCCGGCACCGTGGTGTTCAAGCTGAAGCAGCCCGACGCGCCGATCCTGACCGCCATGACCGACACCAATTCGTCGATCGTCCCGGCAAGCGAGATCGCGGCCGGCACCATCGGCACAAAGGCTGTCGGCTCAGGTCCGTTCAAGCTCGAGAAGTGGGATCCCAATTCCAAGGCCGCACTTGTTGCCAACAAGGACTGGGCTGGCGGTGCGACCGGTGTCGACGGCATCGAAATCAGCGTGCTGCCCGACGAAACCGCGATCCTCGCTGCCATGCGCACTGGCCAGATCGACTTCGCGCTGCTCAACGATCCGCTGATCGCGACGCTGGTGCCCAAGGAGCCGAAGCTTCAGCTCAACCGTGCGCCGCTGCTCGCCTACCACGTGCTGCAGCTCAATCCCGCGCGCAAGCCGATGAGCGAGCTTGCCGTGCGCCAGGCCATTTCCTGCGCCGTCGACCGCCAGGCCGTGCTCGACACGGCATCGCTAGGCGAAGGCAAGGTGACCGGGCCAATTACCGCTGCGTTCTTCGCTTCCGACCCGAATTCGCTGTTCTGCTACAAGCAGGACGTCGAGAAGGCCAAGAAGCTGATGGCCGATGCCGGCTTTGCCGACGGCTTCAGCGCCACGGTGATCGCTGCGACCGGCGAGCCGCCGACGGCTGCCGCCGAAGCCCAGGTGTTGCAGTCGCAGCTGGCTGAGATCGGCGTCAAGCTCGACATCAAGATGATGGAGCTCAACGTCTATGTCGACACCTGGCTGAAGGGCGACTTCGACATGGCGGTGGCGCTGAATGGCGGCCGTCCCGACCCCTACACCATGTACAACCGCTACTGGACCAAGAACGGCAACCTGCAGAAGGTTTCCAACTTCGCCGACGACACGCTCGACAAGCTGCTGCAGGACGGCCGCGCCGAGACCGATCCGGAAAAGCGCAAGGTGATATTCGCCGAGTTCGACAAGCAGCTTGCCGAAAAGGCGCCGTGGATCTGGCTCTACACCGGCTATGGCTACACCGCGCAGCAGAAGAACGTGCAGGGTTTCGTCCCGATGCCGACCGGCTCGCTGGTCAGCCTCGGCAAGGTCACCGTCCAGTAGCAACAGGTGTTTTTGGGCGGCGGGCATCTCCCTGTCGCCGCCCAAAGGCGGTCGCCGTTGAGCCGATGGCGACCGCCCTTGAATTCGCGACCGGCCATGTTCGGTCTAGCCCGGGAGCCGCAACGGCTCCCCAACCCCAGATGGTCTTTCGCCATGAGTTACGTGATACGTCGCCTGCGGGCCTTTCCCCTGGTCCTGATCGGCGTCTCTATCATCGTCTTCATCGCCATTCGGCTGGTACCGGGCGATTCTATCACGGCCATGCTGGGAACCGAGGCGGGACTTCTGACCCCGCAGCAGCGGGATTCGCTGGCGATCTATTTCGGCATCGACCAACCTTGGCCAGTCCAGTACTGGCGCTGGTTCACCGGCCTGTTCAGCGGCGACCTCGGCATATCGGTGACCTACGGCAAACCGGTGCTGTCGGTCATTATCGAACGCTTTCCGCTGACGCTTGAGCTGGCACTTCTGGCCATGCTGATCGCGCTGTCGATCGGCGTGCCTGCAGGTGTGTTCGCTGCCACCCGCAACGAACGTCCGGCCGATCTCGGTGTCCGCATCGCGGCCATGATCGGCCAGTCGACGCCGAGCTTCGTTGTCGGCCTCGTCATCATTTACATCCTGTCGGCTGGCTTCGGCGTGCTGCCCACCATGGGTGCGTTCACCCCGTTCTGGCAGGATCCGTTACAGAATCTCGGCCAGATGATCCTGCCGGCGATCACGCTTGGCTGCGCCTTTGCATCCTCGGTCACCCGCGTCACCCGCTCGGCCATGCTCGACGTCTTGAGCGACGACTATGTGCGCACCGCGCGCAGCAAAGGCGCCTCCGAGCGCAGCGTCATCTGGCGTCACGCGCTGCCCAATGCGCTGGTGCCCGTCGTCACGCTGAGCGGCATCGAGTTCGGCTACCTGCTCGGCGGCGCCGTCATCGTTGAACAGATCTATGCTCTGCCGGGCCTCGGCCGCATGGTGCTGGAAGCCATCCTGCAGCGCGACTATGCGCTTGTTCAGGGTGCGGTGCTGTTCATCGCCCTCAACTTCATGATCGTCAATCTGCTCGTCGACCTCGCTTATGCCGCGCTCGACCCCCGTATTCGCCTGGAGGGCCGTTGATGCGCGTCGTGAAGGCCATCTTTTCGCATCCGAGCGGGCGCATCGGCGGCGCCATCGTGCTGGTCTATCTGGTCGTCGCCTTGCTCGGCGCTGTCGGCCTGACCCCGCACGACCCGCTGATGCAGTACCGTATCGACCGTCTGCATGCGCCGTCGTCGTCTTATCTGATGGGCACGGACCTGTTTGGCCGCGACGTCATGAGCCGTCTGATGAAAGGCGTCGGCCAGTCGTTCACGGTCGCCTTCTTCTCCGTGGCGTTCGCGACGCTTGCCGGGACAGTGCTTGGCCTCACTGCCGCTTGGTATGGCAAGCGCTGGGACACGGTGATGATGCGGTTGATGGACGTGCTGCTGGCCTTCCCGGCGATCCTTTTGGCGCTTCTGATCGTCACCATCATTGGCCCAGGCACCTGGACCAGCGTCGCTGCCATCAGCATCGTCTATACGCCGATCTTCACCCGCGTCGTGCGCGGCCCGGCTCTGTCGCTCAAGGCCCGCGATTTCGTCGATGCCGCCCGCACCTTTGGCTCGAGCCGCACCTATATCCTGACCCGGCACCTGCTGCTCAACCTGGTGGCGCCGCTCACCGTGCAGGTCACGCTGGCGCTCGCCTGGGCGCTGCTGACCGAGGCCGGCTTGAGCTTCCTCGGCCTCGGCACCCAGCCGCCGGCCTCGTCGCTCGGCCTGATGCTGAGTGACGCGCGCAACCTGATGGAGCAGGCGCCGTGGCTGCTGGCTTTCCCGGCTGTCGCCATCATGCTCTCGATCCTCGGCTTCAACCTTCTCGGCGATGCGCTGCGCGACATCCTCGACCCCAAGACGAGGAGGGCGTGACGATGGCATCAGAGATGAAACCGATCCTTTCGATCCGCGATTTGCATGTCAGTTTCGGCCCGGCGGCCAGCGCCAAGGAAGTCGTGCATGGCGTGAGTTTCGACCTCGGCGTCGGCGAAGTGCTGGCGATCGTCGGCGAGAGCGGCTCAGGCAAGTCGGTGACCGCTCTGTCGAGCAACCGGCTGATCGACTATGCCGGCGGCCGCATCACCAGCGGCAAGATCGAACTGCTGCGCGCCGACGGCAGCGTGCTCGATGTCACCAGCGCCAGCAAGCAGGAATTGACCGGCATCCGCGGCGCCGAGATCGGCGTGATCTTCCAAGAGCCGATGACGTCGCTCAATCCGGTGCTGACCATCGGCGCCCAGATCGAGGAATCGTTCCGCCTGCATCGCGGCCTGACTGGAGTGCAGGCACGTGCCGCAGCGCGCGACGCTCTCGAACGCGTGCGTATCCCCGATGCCGAGCGCCGGCTCAAGGCGACGCCGAACGAGTTGTCGGGCGGCATGCTGCAGCGTGTGATGATCGCCATGGCGCTCGCCTGCAATCCGCGCCTGCTGATCGCCGACGAGCCGACGACGGCGCTCGACGTCACCGTACAGGCGCAGATCATGGCGCTGCTCGCCGAGCTTCGCCGCGAAACCGGCATGTCGATGATCTTCATCAGCCACGACATCGGCCTCGTCGCCGGCATCGCCGACCGCGTGATGGTGATGCAGGATGGCAGGGTCGTCGAGCAGGGTGAACTGGGCCAGATACTCGATAAGCCGCAGCACCCCTACACCCAGCATCTGCTGCATGCGGTGCCGCACTTCTCCAACGGTGTAGCGGCAAGAACGGACGGAGCACGCGCGGTAGCGCCGCTGCCCAAGCCGACGCTCGAGGTCGACGACCTTGTTGTGCGCTATCCGCTGAAGGGCGGCTGGTTCAGCAAGCCGGTGGGGGCGGTGCATGCCGTCGACGGCGTCGCCTTCGATCTGATGCCGGGTGAAACGCTGGCGATCGTCGGCGAAAGCGGTTCGGGCAAGTCGACCACCGCGCGCGCCGTGCTCGGCCTCGTCTCGCCGACGCGCGGGGCGTTTTCGGTGGAAGCCCAGGCCGCGCGACCCGGTCAGAGCCGGCTGCCGGTGCAGATGGTGTTCCAGAACCCTTATGCCTCGCTCAACCCACGTCTCAACGTCGAGCAGATCCTGGCCGAGCCTGTGATCGCCACCGGCGCGCCCGTCGATACAGCGGTTCGCGAACGGATGGCAGCACTGCTCAAGCGCGTCGGCCTGCCCGAGGACAGCCTTGCCCGCTATCCGCACCAGTTCTCCGGCGGCCAGCGCCAGCGCCTTTGCATTGCCCGGGCGCTGATGCTCAACCCGTCGGTCGTGGTGCTCGACGAGGCGGTCTCCGCCCTTGACGTCTCGGTGCAGGCGCGCGTGCTGGAACTGCTGGTCGACTTGCAGCACGAATACGGTCTCGCCTATCTCTTCATCTCCCACGACATGGCGGTCGTCGAGCGCATCGCGCATCGTGTCGCGGTGATGTATGCCGGCCAGATCGTCGAGATCGGCGATGCGAAAGCAGTGCTCTCGGATCCGCAGCATCCCTATACCAAGAAGCTGATCGCCGCCGTGCCGACAATCGACCGCCGCAAGCAGAACTTCGAGCTCGATACCCGCCAGGTGCCGTCGCTGGTGCGCCCGGTCGGCTATGAGCCGCCGGCCGCGAACTGGCTCCAGTTCGGCAAGGACCACAAGGTACGGGCCCAAGCCTGAGAGAGTAAGAAGATGACCACCGACGATCTCGCCCGGCTTCACCAACGTGCCTTCGAAGCGCTGAAACAGGCCGTGCAGGCCGGTCGCGTCCCGGGGGGCGTCCTTGCTATCGTCGACAGGGGCGGCAACAGGATCAGCCGGGCCATCGGGCATGCGCAGCGCGTGCCGTCAAAGCGCCCTATGTGCGAAGACACCTGGTTCGACCTGGCATCGCTAACCAAGGTCGTCTTCACCACGCCGCGTATCCTGGCGCTGGCCGAGGCGGGCACCGTCGATCTCGACGCGCCTTTGACGACTGTTTTGCCGGATCTGCGCCAGTATGACTCCAACGCCTGGGAACGGCAGGTCACCTTCCGCCAGTGTCTCGGCCACCAGACGCCGTTTCCGGCGGTCGAACCGATCTATACCTATGGCCGTGACCCGGACCTGCTGCGGACGTTCATTCTGCAGCGCGAATGGCGAAAGCTGGAAGCGCCAGTCTATTCCGACATCAACTTCATCCTGCTCGGCTTTGCCATGGAGCGCCTGTCGGGCAAGTGGATTCGCAACATGGGTGCCAGCAAGGGCTTTGCCTTTTCGGCCGATCCTGACCAGTCAGCGGCGACCGAGGACTGCACCTGGCGGCACAGGGTGTTATCGGGCGAGGTCCATGACGACAATTGCTCGGCCCTTCAGGGTGCCGGCCATGCCGGACTGTTCGGCACGGCAGCCTCCGTGCTTGATTTCGCGCAAGGCCTGCTCGATGGCAGTGGCGCCTCGGCCGACGCAATCGCCCTGATGCGCACGCCGCTTTCGGCCAAGCGCACGCATGGCTGGGAGCATCCTTATGCCGGCTGGTCCGGTGGCGAGCGCTGCAGCGCAGGCACCATTGGCCATACCGGATTTACCGGCACGGGCCTCTGGATAGACTTCGACGCCGGCCGCGCCTGGACGCTGCTCACCAACCGTATCCACCCGACGCGTCATTTCGACAGCGGCATAACAGATCTGCGCCGCCAGGTCGGCGACGTCATCAACGGAGCTTGAACATGCAACCCATCTGGTCGGTCGGGCTGATGACCGGAACCGTGCTCGACGGTAACATCGACGTCGCGCTGCTCAAGACCGACGGCGAGCGCATCGAGGCCTTCGGTCCCTACGCGCTCGTGCCTTACGAGGCTTCGGTCCGGCCGATGCTGGAGCAGGCGCAGGCCGAAGCCAGGGTCTGGAACTTCGTGGGGCCGGAGCCGGCAATCTTCGCCAAGGCCGAGCAGGCCCTCACTCGCGCCCAGTCTGCCGCCGTGCGCCAGGTCGTCGAGGGTGCCGGCATGACCATGGCCGACATCGGCGTGGTTGGCTTTCATGGCCAGACCGTGCTGCATCGTGGCCCGCAAAAGGGCGGCCTGCCAGGCGAGACCTGCCAGCTCGGCGATGGCGCGCTGATGCATTCGCTCCTAGGCACCAAGGTCGTCTATGATTTCCGTACCGCCGACATACGCGCCGGCGGCCAGGGGGCGCCGCTGGCTGCCGCCTATCACGCCGCCTTGCTGGGTACCGCCGGTGCCAGCGGTGACAGCGCCATCCTCAATCTCGGCGGCGTCGGCAACGTCACCTGGTGGGACGGCAAGTCCGACCTCGTCGCCTTCGACACCGGCCCGGCCAACGCGCCGATCAACGACTTCGTCAAGTCGAGGGGGCTGGGCGAGATGGACCGGGGCGGGGCGCTTGCCGCCGCCGGCACCGTCGACGAGGACAGGCTCGCGCGCCTGCTCGAGCATCCCTATCTCGCCGCAGCCTATCCCAAGTCGCTCGATCGCTTCGACTTCACCGCCGCGATGGCCGACGGGCTGAGCAACGAGGATGGCGCCGCCATCCTGACCGCCTTCAGCGCATCCTGTGTCGGCAAGGCGCTCGACCTTCTGCCGCAGCGGCCGAAGAAGCTGTTTGTGTCAGGCGGCGGCCGCCACAACCCGACCTTCATGGCGATGCTGCGTGCGCGTGCGGGCGTCGATGCCGTCTCTGCCGACACCATCGGCTGGCGCGGCGATGCGGTGGAGGCCGAGTGCTTCGCGTTCCTCGCCGTGCGCGTCCTGCGCGGCATGCCGATCAGCTTCCCGAGCACGACGGGTGCGCCGCAGCCGATGATGGGCGGCCGCACCGCCGAGTGATATCCGCCCATGACACGGAGGCCATGGCGCAGGATCGGCGACCGTGACGGCCGCCGATCTTTTGCCGTATCCCGTCAGGCTTGTTCCAGCGACTTCGCCAGGAAGGTGCGAGTTCGGCCTTTGGGGAAATCCGGCAATGTCCCGAACGGCTTGTAGCCCTGGCGCTGATAGACCTTCAGCGCCGTTGGGCTGAAGGTGTCGATGTAAGCGCCATGGCAGCCGCGGATCGCGGCCTCGTCTTCAGCTGCCTGCAGCATGCGCGAAGCCGCGTTCTGCCCTCGCAGGCTTTCGTCCACCCAGAGCCATTGGACATAGAGCCAACCCCAGGCCGTGTAGCCGGACATGCCGGCGACCACGGAACCATCCTTGCCGCGGACGAACACTGCCAACGAGCGCTTGTCCGCAGGACCGACATCGGCTGCATTGAAGGCGGTCAAGTGGTCGCCCACCGTGTTGAGGTCCTCGATGGAGGGGCTGTCGGTGACTTCGGTGTCCATATGTTGCCTGTGTTCGCAGCCAGTTGACCTATGAGACGCTAGAATCGTGGCGCGTTTAAACACCCCAGACTAGGCGGATACAACGGCTGCTTTCAATTCCATTTTGCTGGAAGCAGGTGCCAGGCCCTGTCGGTGATGCCGACGCTCAAGCATGAGAACCAGGGTGGGCCCGGGTATCACGACTATCTCCAACAAGGTGCTGTCGGCCTCCCTAGACCCTGTCCGCGATCGTAAGACCTTCATGGCCGCGAACGTCTTCAGCTGGATCATCGCCGGCACGGACGCACATGCAAAGAACTACTCGATGCTGCTCGGTGCTCAGGGCGAGGCCCGCTTAGCTCCACTCTACGACATCTCCTCCATTCTGCCGCACCTCGGCGAGGGAGAGACCCAAGCTAAGATGCTCGACCTCAAGCTGGCGATGAAGATCGACAGGGCCTACCTGATCGGCGAGATCATGCCGCGTCACTGGGAGCGCGCTGTGCGTCTTCGGCCAAGGGCGGCGGCGAGTACACGATCCAGACGATCCGCCACCAACTCGCGGTGATGCCCGATATGGCATCGGAGTGCGCCCAAGGGCTTCGCCAGGAGGGAATCACCCATGAGATCGTTTGTCGCCTCGTCGACGTAATCGCGACACGCATCAAGGGCCTGTCCCGGATCTATGGAGGGGAAGCCGCTACGAGGTCCGTGGAGGTTGTGGAGGCGAAAATCGGCCGGGGATAGACGTCGGCGACAGATATCCGCTCTCAGCATTTGGGGACCGCACACTGCCGACGGGACTTTCGCTCTAATGGCACGCGGCCCCTGGCCGGAGTAGATGGCCGGCTTCGGACCGGTCATCGGACCACCTTGAATGAAGGGAATGGTGTCGGTTGCCGAACGGCGGATTACCATACGATTTGTCGAAAACCAGACTGTCCGGAGACGGCCCCAAACAAGTCGGAACCAATTTCCGGTTCAACTGCGACCAGCTCAATGCCAGGACGTCGCCTTGGTGGTGGGAACCAGCCATTCTGATGTTGAAGGCTTTTCGGCAGCTATCGTGACCAAGCTGACATTCGCATCGGCTTTCGCCACTTTCATCGTGGCAAGACAGTGGTGGTCCTTCATCGCACCGCGTCCTCATAATCGACTTCCAGAAGCGCCCCTGAGGCCGGAGCGCAGGCAATGCGTTCGTCTGTCAGGCCGATCCGGGCCGTGGTGACGAACAAGGTCCGGCCATCGCCGCCAAAGGCGCAACTCGTCGGGCGCGGCACAGGGAGAGGGATCAGACGCTCAAGAGAGCCGTCAGGAGCAATGCGGGCGATGGCCGATCCGTCGAAAAGAACACTGAGAAGATGGCCCGCACTGTCCATCGTCAGGCCATCGGGCTTTCCCTCCTTGGGGTTCATGCCGAAGAACAGGCGGCGGTTGCTGATCTCGCCTGTGGCCGGATCGAAGTCGTAGGCGTAGATCTCTCCCTTGTGCGAGTCCGTGTAATAGAGCGTTTGGCCATCCTGGCTCCATTCCAGGCCATTGGGCAGATCGAAACCGGTATCGGCCATATGCCACGTTCCATCCGGATCGAACCGGTAAAGGATGCCGACGCCCTTCTGTCCTTCCTTGTTCATTAGCCCGGTCCACAGTCGACCCTGGCGGTCATACTTCCCGTCGTTGAACCGGAATGCCTGATCGGCATGTGGAGAGCGTGCGAAGCGTTCGATGCGGCCATCCGCTCCAAGGCGTGCCAGCTCGCAGTCGAGGCCCAGAACGATCTGACCCGCCGGACCCTCTGCCAGCAGGCCGACAGCGGCGGGAACGTCGATTACGTCATCATGTCCGGTTGCCGGGTCGTAGCTGTGGACCTGCCCGCCCATGATGTCGATCCACAGCAGTCGGTTGCGCCGCGCGCTCCAGATGGGACTTTCGCCGATGATCGCGTTAGTTCTGACTGCAATCTTGAAGTCGGGGGCGGCGGTCATGACCGCGGCTCCTGCGCAAGGACCGCAATCTGGTCCCATGCCGTAGCCACGGCGGCTGGAGTGCCAGCGTGGACCGCGCGCAGGTCGCGCGGATAATCCACCCCCTCGGCCTCAACTGCGCGAGTCGCATGGAACTGCCCGTTCGCGGCCCGCAGTATCCAGCCCCCTTCTAAACATGCGGCCGAGGCAAGGAAGGCTACACCCGGCGCGACAGTTTCGGGCTTCAGCTCGTCCGGTTCGCCCTCCACGCCCCACATCCGGGTCTTCGCAACCGGAGAAACCGCATTGACGATAATGCCGTGCGCAGCCCCCTCGGCCGCAAGAACGTTCATGATGCCCACGGCGGCCATCTTGGCTGCGGCGTAAGAGGCAAGACCCTTCTGGACATATTGCGGATAAAGAGCGCGGCAGGAGGTCGTCAGCACGATCCGGCCATAGCCGGCCTCACGCATGCGGGGCCATGTGGCTTGAGCGATCCAGAGCGGTGCCTTTGCCGTGACCGTCATCATGTGGTCGAAGGAGGCATCCTGAAAATCCTCGATCCGTTCGTAGCCCACCCAGCCAGCATTGTGGATCACCGCATCGAGGCGTCCGTTTACGGCCAGGCAATTGCGCACCAGGGTATGGCAGTCATCGCGCGTGTTTATCGGGGTGTGGAAGGGATGCGCGGCGATCCCTTCAAGGGAAAGGCTCGCGGCGACGTTTTCCGCAATCGCTGGCTCGGTCCCGGTTCCATCAGTATCCGCACCGACATCGTGCAGCAGGACAGTCGCGCCGAGCTGGCCGACCGCTCTCGCATAGGCGAGGCCCAAGCCTCGGCCCGCTCCGGTTATGAGGACAGTGCGTCCGCAAAAATCTAATTGGTTCATCATGGCATTCTCCATTGCGCGGAAGATGGCCACAACGCTACGATACGTCCAATACCAAGGAAATGGGATCGTGATATGCATGATGTATCAGAGGAGCCGCTCTCATCCGGGCGCGGCATGATCGACCTGCGCAAAATGGAGCAGTTCGTCGCCGTTGCGGAGGAGGGCCATTTCCACCGCGCGGCTCACCGCCTCGGTATGTCCCAACCACCATTGACGGTTGCGATTAGACGGCTGGAAGAGGACCTGGGCGTCGTCTTGATCGACCGGGGTGGCAACCGGATTATGGGCCTGACCGCCGCAGGTCATGCGTTTCTCCGTGAAGCGCGTGAGACGCTCCGCCAGGCGCATTACTCAATCCGCGTGGCGCAGGAGACAGCAGCCGGCCTCACCGGCCTTGTTCGGCTGGGATATGTCGGCAGCGCGCTCTACGGGCGATTGCCCGATACGGTAAGGAGGTTTCGGCATGCGCGGCCTGATGTGCGCCTGGAATTGCGCGAGGCGACCACGGCAACCCAGATCGCCAGTCTTCTGAACGGCACGCTTGATGCCGCGATCGTCATTCCCCCACTGGCAGATACGGAGGGGATCGAGTTGCACGGCTTCGATCACGACCGGCTTTGCATGGCCCTGCCGATTGATCATCCTTTGTCGCGCCAAGACAGGCTGACTCCTGCGGACCTTGCGGATGGAGCATTTGTTCTATGGCCGATGATCGAAGGGCGGGGCTTCCACCTTCAGGTGATCCGATTGTGTGCCGACGCCGGCTTCGTGCCTCAGATCACGCAGGAGGCGCATGGTATGCATGCCGTTCTGTCGCTCGTCGCGGTGGGCGCAGGCGTGTCCATAGTCCCGGAGAGCATGGCGAGCTTTCGGCCGGATCGCATTGCATATCGCGCAATAGCCGAGCCGGAAGCAGCTTTCGAGCTGTCTCTGGCGGTCCGCAAGCCAAACCCAGCGACCAAGGCATTTGTGAAGATAGCTACGGAGCCGACAGGTAGCTTGAACATTGATGCTACCTGACGTTCCTCGAACGGCGGCTTCGGACAGGCCAGTATCGGCCCCAAACGGAATGTTCTCAAGGGGGGGGGTAGAAAACGGAGGTCCGTGCTACTCCCGCCTAAGCGGCGGCGTGGTAGAAAACGATCTCCGGATCACCTTCATCAAGGTTGTCGACGTATACCCGGCAGCCGCAGCGTCATATGTAGTTGTCGCGAGATCGATCTCTGAAGGGTGAACGAAATGCCAGATTTCATGGTGGTCGAGTGCGACGGCGAACGGCGAGATTGGGATCGACAAATCGCGCAGCAGCACTTCGAGGTCTGCGGGCGTGCCGGCGCTGCTGGTTGTCAGTTGGCACCATACGGCTCCTGGACACGTGCCGCGAACTGATCGCGGGCGCTAATTTGACAATTGTAGTCATTTGGCCGAGATATCGGCTATGCAAATAGTTTCCTTTGCCATCTTCAGCATCCGCAAAGGCGGCCTTCAAACAGGCTGACGGCCTGGTGCTGCTACCTGCGAGAGCAAGAGCGGCACCAGGGAAGCGATCCCCACCACATCAGAAATGTATGTGCGCCGGCTGTGCGATTTGCTGCGCTTGATTTTGCGCGCCGCTATCTGCCGGACGCCATTGCCTTTGGATTGATCCGAATGACCTTCAAATACAGTTTCACGTTCCCCATCAGCGGCGGGAACAAGTTGCCTCGCTTCAAGAACTGGGCGGCGGAGCATGCACCGGAAATCGAGGTGAGCCTTCCTCCTCAGGTTCCGGTCAAAAGTGAGAGTATGACGATCCGCCTCAAGTCCGTTGATGATCGTCAAATGCTCGTGACCAAGCTGGCAGGTGCCGAGCTGTAACTCCGAGTGGCGGTGGCGGGCAAAGCTCGTCACCGTCTACCCAGATGCTGCCAAGTGCCCCGCATCCCACCTGCCCGTTAGCGCGGCCGGGATCGAAACGAGATGACGGGAGTTATAGCAATTCCAACCGAGTTCTCTGACATGGCCAACGACAAATCAAATACCAAAGGTGATCGAAAGATGAACGCCAACGATGAGACATACGAGGTCGCCGCTTTTGCTAAGAAGTATGGTCTGCCAACCAGCGAGGCCGCAACAATCATTAAGAGGTACGGACCTTCGCGACGGAAGCTCGATACTTACATGGCATCGCGGAACGCGTGAAACCAGGGAGGGCCGGTCGGTGTTGGAGATCTGCGGAACCGGCTACCTAGCGCCAGCCGCCGTCCTGATCGTTTCGAGGAAGCCGGCTTGCGCCGCTGTCGTCCTAGCCTAAAAGCTAGTTAATGCAGGATCTGGCTGAGGAACAGCTTGGTGCGCTCGTGGCGCGGATGGTCGAAGAACTCGGCCGGGGTGTTTTC
>NZ_JBXARL010000022.1:0-2500 GCF_058808215.1 Aminobacter sp. GW821-FHT11F06
GATGGACATTAGGAATGAGAACGATCAAGCCAATCGAACTATTAGTACCGGTAAGCTTCATGCGTTGCCGCACTTCCACACCCGGCCTATCAACGTGGTCGTCTTCCACGGTTCTCAAGGGAATACTCGTTTTAAGGTGGGTTTCCCGCTTAGATGCCTTCAGCGGTTATCCCGTCCGGATATAGCTACCCTGCTATGCGGCTGGCGCCACAACAGGTCCACCAGAGATCCGTCCATCCCGGTCCTCTCGTACTAGGGACAGATCCTTTCAATATTCCTACACCCACGGCAGATAGGGACCGAACTGTCTCACGACGTTCTGAACCCAACTCACGTACCGCTTTAAATGGCGAACAGCCATACCCTTGGGACCTGCTCCAGCCCCAGGATGCGATGAGTCGACATCGAGGTGCCAAACAACCCCGTCGATATGGACTCTTGGGGGTCATCAGCCTGTTATCCCCGGCGTACCTTTTATCCGTTGAGCGATGGCCCTTCCACGCGGGACCACCGGATCACTATGACCGACTTTCGTCTCTGCTCGACTTGTCAGTCTCGCAGTCAGGCGGGCTTATGCCATTGCACTCGACGACCGATTTCCGACCGGTCTGAGCCCACCATCGCGCGCCTCCGTTACTCTTTAGGAGGCGACCGCCCCAGTCAAACTACCCACCATACATTGTCCCGGACCCGGATAACGGGCCGCGGTTAGACATCCATAGAGATAAGGGTGGTATTTCAAGGTTGGCTCCACCAAGGCTGGCGCCCTGGCTTCAAAGCCTACCACCTATCCTACACATGCCACTACGAATGCCAATGTAAAGCTATAGTAAAGGTGCACGGGGTCTTTCCGTCTAACCGCAGGAACCCCGCATCTTCACGGGGAATTCAATTTCACTGAGTCTATGCTGGAGACAGCGGGGAAGTCGTTACGCCATTCGTGCAGGTCGGAACTTACCCGACAAGGAATTTCGCTACCTTAGGACCGTTATAGTTACGGCCGCCGTTTACTGGGGCTTCAGTTCAAAGCTTGCACCTCTCCCTTTAACCTTCCAGCACCGGGCAGGCGTCAGACCCTATACGTCGTCTTGCGACTTCGCAGAGCCCTGTGTTTTTGATAAACAGTCGCTACCCCCTGGTCTGTGCCACCCTCCACATGCTTGCGCATGAAAGGGTCACGCTTCTTCCGAAGTTACGCGTGCAATTTGCCGAGTTCCTTCAGCATAGTTCTCTCAAGCGCCTTGGTATACTCTACCAGTCCACCTGTGTCGGTTTCGGGTACGGTCTATAGCGGAGGAGCTATTTCCTGGAACCACTTCGCTGCAGGGATCAATCCAATAAGACCCCACAACATACGCGATCCGTCACTTCCTCCAGGCCCACGAATATTAACGTGGTTCCCATCGTCTACGCATTTCTGCCTCGACTTAGGGGCCGGCTAACCCTGCTCAGATTAGCTTTAAGCAGGAACCCTTGGACTTTCGGCGGGGGAGTCTCTCACTCCCCTTACGTTACTCATGTCAGCATTCGCACTTCTGATACCTCCACGGCCCCTCACAGGTGCCGCTTCGTCAGCTTACAGAACGCTCCGCTACCACTGCATATTCCCGAAGGAATATACAATCCTAAGCTTCGGTGTATGGCTTTAGCCCCGGTACATTTTCGGCGCAAAGACCCTTATTTAGACCAGTGAGCTGTTACGCTTTCTTTAAATGATGGCTGCTTCTAAGCCAACATCCTGGTTGTTTTGGGATCCTCACATCCTTTCCCACTTAGCCATAACTTGGGGACCTTAGCTGTAGGTCAGGGTTGTTTCCCTTTCCACAATGGACGTTAGCACCCACTGTGTGTCTGCCGACTAGTACTCCCAGGTATTCGGAGTTTGGTTAGGTTTGGTAAATCGGTGAGATCCCCTAGCCCATCCAGTGCTCTACCCCCTGGGGTATTCGGTCGACGCTCTACCTAAATAGATTTCGCGGAGAACCAGCTATTTCCGAGTTTGATTGGCCTTTCACCCCTAGCCACAAGTCATCCCAAACTATTGCAACAGTTACGGGTTCGGTCCTCCAGTTGGTGTTACCCAACCTTCAACCTGCTCATGGCTAGATCACTCGGTTTCGGGTCTAATGCGACGAACTGAACGCCCTGTTCAGACTCGCTTTCGCTGCGCCTACACCTACCGGCTTAAGCTTGCTCGTCACACTAAGTCGCTGACCCATTATACAAAAGGTACGATGTCACCATTTCAGGCTCCATCTGTTTGTAGGCAACCGGTTTCAGGTACTATTTCACTCCCCTTGTCGGGGTGCTTTTCACCTTTCCCTCACGGTACTAGTTCGCTATCGGTCATGCACGAGTACTTAGGCTTGGATAGTGGTCTACCCATGTTCAGACAGGATTTCACGTGTCCCGCCTTACTCAAGGACGATTGATCGCATTACGCGTACGGGGCTGTCACCCACTATGGCCCTACTTTCCAGAAGGTTCCGCTTGTCTCTCA
>NZ_JBXARL010000023.1:0-3586 GCF_058808215.1 Aminobacter sp. GW821-FHT11F06
AAAACAAATCACCCATCAGACCCTCCGTGGAGAACCTGAATCACAGATCAATCCAAATTAACAGGTCCTGACCCTAGCTCGTCGACCTGCTCAAGTGCAGACCGCCAACGTTCGCTCCCGGCAGCAATCTTAATTTCCTGAACGAGCAGCGAATTCGTAGTCGTCTGTGACTATCGCGGTTTCGAGGTTCGCGGTCGACGCGAGGCGCATTCCAGCCGCCTTCACGCTCAACGCCATAGCTCGCTCGAGAGCATGAGCAAATGTGCCGTCAACTTGACCGGCTTCAGCCTCGAATTCCTCATCATCGAAATTGAGGCTCAGAAGCGGATCCAATGCCTGCACTCGTGCTACAAACATTGTTCCAGCGACAAAGGGTTGCCCACGAATCTCGGATTCGCTTAGCGCCAGACGTTTACCCAGCGAGAAAACCCGTGCCTCATTGGAACCTATGTAGGTCGACATAGGCACGCAATGCCCGTCAGGACCGACCATGCCAAGCTTTGGGTCGGTGACAAATGCGGCGAGAGTCTTCTCCAGAGCAGCGCCGTCAAGCAATTTGTTGGTCATGTCGCTGCGCCACCGGTCACCATCCCCTCGATGCAATGATTTCTTCGTGTGGACTTTAACCACGAAGTCAAACTGTTCGGCGCGAAGTTCCGGGTATATTCTTAGGAAAGGGCGAACGTCACGCCCTCTGTTTTCCTGAGCCGACAATAAGAAATTACGCCCAGAGTTTCTAAGGGACTCACGTACGGCATTTTCATTTTGAGTGGATGTCGTAACAAAAAGCTTATATCTCTCAGGAAGCTCTTTCACCACCTTCAATATATCAGAAAAAACATCCAGATGGAAAGCATGAATTACTATCGCAACCCTTGCCGAACTCACCGCTTTCGCAATTCGAATTGCTTCAAGCCATGCGTATCCGTAGCGCAAGTCCGGTTCGAGGTAAGCCCCCTCAGCCCACTCATTCCAAGCATTGATAAAAACAAGACGCTCGTCAACGTTCCTTGCGGACGCACGCGATATGGCACTGCAAAGCCAGCGGCCAAAGAGCGCCGGCGTTGAGCCGCAGAAAATATGACCGTCGTTGGGGCGACGAGCGCTGTTGTCCCATCCAGGCATAACACCGGGGTGCACCACACCTGAAAAAACGGTCTTCGCCAACTCGCTTTCCACCAAGGACGGGTAGGAATAAATGCGGCCACCGGATCGAGTTGTTGCGACCGTAAGTTCGTGTATTTCGTCAGGTTGCGTTTGATGTGGCGGAAATTCCGAGAGCGCATCGAAACCCAACTCGGAATAATTGTCTGCCGCAAATGAGTTCGTAGCAACTAGGTACAGCCCTGGATAGCCCATTTTTACAGCTTCGTTGCGCCACCGTGCAATTGTGGCTTTCACGTCAGGAAGCACTCCCGGACGATAGACAGTTAGGACAGGCCTGCCACCCACTTTCATGTACCGCCGATCTTGGAAGTAGCGATCAAGATAACGAATGAAGGCAATATCGTCTTCTGGTGAATGCTTTTGCGCGATTAGCAATTCGTTATTGCCACCATCCCAACGTCGCGACCAATTTTCGTTGGCCCAGCATAGCGAGAACTCAAGATCGAGCTCTTCGTTTCCAAGAAAATGGTCGACCGGCATTTCAAGAAGGCGCTTGCCGCCGAACCAATAGAAGTGGAAGCAAAAAGCCGAAATCCCGTATTGTCTTGCCAGTTCGACTTGGCGCTGCATAACGCCTGGCACGCGCAGGTCATAGTATCCAAGCTCGCCTGGAAGGCGCGGCTGGTAGTGCCCTTGGAAAACCGGGAATGCACGCGCGACATTGCGCCACTCCGTGAACCCTTTACCCCACCACTCATCGTTCTCAGGGATAGGGTGAAACTGAGGCAAGTAATAGGCGACAAGCTTGACACCGTTTGGGTCAGGGACGACCTGTTGCCGTGTTGCAGCAACGTATTCTTCGAACGCCACAGGAGCTACGGCATTACGAACATAGTCCCGGAACAAGAGTCCATCCACGTCCCCATACCGAGCTAGGGCGTTCGATTTTTCGTGCGAAGCGGTCGGCGAATAGGGGTTTAGCCTGCGCTCGCGGAGGGCACGTCGAGCCTGGCCCGAAAGTGGGTGGCGAATGATTGCTTTGATGTTCCCAATCGCCCTTGATTTCCGCCTTACCTGCGACGGATGGCTCGGCGACCCTGACAGCTTTGCTTGCCGGTAATCCTTACGCCTTTGAGAGGATGACGGATAGCGCCAAATGGCAGCTATATTAAGGGCAAGTGACGAGTATCTGATGCGACGTAGCGCGCGGCCAATTTTGCGAAAAGGCGAAGTAATGCGCCACGCCCAGTTGCGTTCCATCTCGCCAATGCGCATGGCGCAAGACGAAAGCTCCCGATCACGTTCGGCAACCACGTCCTTTAATTTGGCGACCTCATGCGCCGCCTTAGCGAGGCCCTTTTCCGCATCGGCCATCTGTCGCTCATTAGTTCGCGCCGCTTCTCGCTGAATGTCCTCGCACAGCTTTCCTAAGTAGTTCTCATTGAACAGCAGGCTGCTTTTGACTATGGGAAGCTTTGCGTTTGCCGCCACTGCCACGAAATAGTGCGTGGATGGAACCCCTTCCGACAATTGGAACGCGCGCCCGTCCTGACTTTCATAGCCAACCATTGCCGCGGGAGCTTCGTCAACCGCCAACACAGAACCGTGGATCGCCCGTTGGTTAAGAATGATGACGTTAGAAAACCTTTCGCCAAGGGCGGACAAAAACTGCTCACGATCCAGTTCGCGCACATGGAATGGATTGTGATGATCGTTCTGCTCGGTATAGACGGTCCGATTAGGAGAAGAGATAACCAGAATACCACCAGGCCGCAGAACACGGGTAATCTCCGCTAAAAAAGCCTCGTGTCCGTCAAAGTGCTCGATCGTTTCAAAGCTCGTGACGACATCGAAACTTGCGTCGTCGAAAGGAAGCTTTGTCGCGTCGGCTGCGACAAAGCGCACGGCGGGAGTTCCATATGTTCGGTCAGCGTAGGCTATAGTGTCGGCATCAATGTCGACTCCGACGACTTCTGCAGCAACCTGAGAGATAAGATTGCATCCGTAGCCTTCGCCGCAAGCAACATCGAGAACACTCAAGCCCCTGCAAAAATCTAAGGCAAACAGATAGCGATGATAATGCTCATTCTGTATAACGCCAGTTATGCTAGAGACATATCGCTCACCAGTAGCCTCCAATTGTTCACTGGGGCTTGGGAAGGTAAAATTGTATCTATTAAGATTTTTATTCTTAAAAACCGTCATATTATTTTCCGATATTGGCCGTACTACATTGCATATTTATTGGCACGCATCGGCTTCGGGATGCCGCAGCTTGAGGGTCGTGATTAACACACTTCTCTTTGCTCGCGCCAAATACTTCCACGACCAAAGCCCGGACCCTGTCCTTCCATTCGCCGGCGCGGTAGCCGAAATCGCTGGCGAAGGCGTCGGAATTCAGTTCCGAATTCGCCGGACGCGCCGCCTTGGCCGGCCATTGCTCGCTGCCGACCGGTTCGACCACAGCCGTTGGCCCGCC
>NZ_JBXARL010000024.1:0-2767 GCF_058808215.1 Aminobacter sp. GW821-FHT11F06
TCCGAATTCGCCGGACGCGCCGCCTTGGCCGGCCATTGCTCGCTGCCGACCGGTTCGACCACAGCCGTTGGCCCGCCAAGCGAAGCACTGACCGCAAGGACATGGCTTGCCAGTTCATACCAGCTTGCCCGGCCTTGGCCAGCAAGATGGTAGAGGCCCCTGGGGAAGCCGCCGTCGCGACGCCAGACCGTTGCCGCGGCCAGCAGGCCATCGGCAAGATCATGCGCCTCGGTCGGGTTGCCGAACTGGTCAGCCACGACCTTGAGGTGGTCGCGCGTGGCTGCCAATGACAACATCGTCTTGACGAAATTGCGGCCATAGCGGCTGACCACCCAGGCGGTGCGGACGACCAGGTGATCGGGATTGTTGGCGCGCACCGCGTCTTCGCCGGCGAGTTTGCTGCGGCCATAGACCGTCTGCGGATTGGGCGTGTCGGTCTCGACATAAGGACGCGTCGAGGTGCCGTCAAAGACGTAGTCGGTGGAAATATGGACGATCGGAATGCCGACCAGCCTGGTCAGCCGCGCCAGTTCCGCCGGTGCCTCGGCGTTGAGGCGAAAGGCCCGCTCGGGCTCGTCCTCCTGCTGATCGACACCGGTATGTGCTGCCGCATTGATCACCATGTCGGGTGCGACCGAATTCAGCACCGGGGCGAAGGTCGCCGGGTTCTCAAGGTCGAGATCGGGCCGGCCGACCAGCACGATCTCGACCTGGCCCTGCGCCCGCACGGCAAGCGAACGGGCCAGCTGGCCCGAAATGCCCGTGACCAGGATCTTCACTTGGCGCCGACCAGCCCCTGGCGGGAGCCGTCGAAGCGTTGCTCGCGGATCGGCCGCCACCACCAGCCATTGGCGAGATACCAGTCGATGGTCCGGGCAAGGCCGGTCTCGAAGGTTTCCTCAGGCGTCCAGCCGAGCTCGTGCTCGCTCTTGGTCGGGTCGATGGCGTAGCGCCGGTCGTGGCCCGGGCGGTCGGTGACATAGGCGATGAGGTCAAGATGGGACTGACCGCCGGCCCTTGGCCGGCGTGCATCGAGCAAGGTGCAGATGGTTTGAACGACTTCGAGATTGGTGCGCTCGGCGCGGCCGCCGATATTGTAGCTCTCGCCGACCCGACCTTTGGTCATCACCGCTTCCAGCGCCCTGGCGTGATCTTCGACAAACAGCCAGTCGCGCACATTGGCGCCCTTGCCGTAGACCGGCAGCGGCTGCTCATCGAGCGCATTGGCAATGACCAGCGGGATCAGCTTTTCGGGGAAGTGATACGGCCCGTAATTGTTGGAGCAGTTGGACAGCACCACCGGCAGCCCATAGGTCTCGTGCCAGGCGCGCACGAAATGATCGGAGGCCGCCTTCGACGCCGAATAGGGCGATGACGGCTTGTAGGGCGATTCCTCGGTGAAGACGCCGGAATCGAAAGGCAGGTCGCCAAAAACCTCGTCGGTCGAAACATGGTGGAAGCGGAAACGCTGGCGCGCCTCCTCGTCGAGACCGCGCCAATGGTCGAGAACGGCCGACAAAAGGCTTGCGGTGCCGACGACATTGGTGGTGACAAACGCCATCGGCCCGTCGATCGAGCGGTCGACATGGCTTTCGGCCGCCAGATGCATCACCAGATCGACCTTCTCGTCGGCCAGAATCTGGCGCACCGTGTCAGTGTCGCAGATGTCGGCGTGGTAAAAGGCATAATTGGGATTGCCCTCGAGATCGCGCAGCGACGTCAGGTTGCCGGCATAGGTCAGCTTGTCCAGATTGACGACACGGTAGTTGCCGGTGCCAACCAGATGGCGGCAGACGGCCGAGCCGATGAAACCGGCACCGCCGGTGACCAGAACAGTTTGGAGAGCGTGCTTCACGAATAGACAAATCCGGTTTCGACTTGAGCCAGCAAGGGTGCTGCAGCATCCTTCGCCGACAGGATCATTTCGGCTGTTGGCACCGGCCAGTCAACCGCAATGTCGGGATCGTCAAAGCGGATCGCGCGGTCATGCGGCTGCGAATAAGGTGCCGACACCTTGTAGACGACCTCGGTGTCGGGTTCGAGCGTGACAAACCCATGCGCGAAGCCCTTGGGCACCAGGATCTGGTTCCAGTCCTTGCCAGACAACGTCAGCCCGACCCATTTGCCATAGCTCGGCGAGCCCTTGCGGATGTCGATGGCGACATCGAAGATCGAGCCGCTGAGCACCCGCACCAGCTTGTCCTGGGCAAAGGGCGGCAGCTGGAAATGCAGGCCGCGCATGACGCCGCGCGCCCGCGAAAACGACTGGTTGTCCTGGACGAAGTCGACGCTGATGCCGGCCAACGCCAGCTTCTCGGCGTTCCAGGTCTCGGAAAAAAAGCCGCGTTCGTCTTCGAATTTGGCCGGCCGGATCTCGAAGACACCGTCCAGGCCAAGATTGCGCACTTCAACCATGGCTGATTTCCCTGACGCGGCGTTCGAGATAACGCGCATAATCGGTCTTGCCGAGCGAGGCGGCGCGGGCGAGCACCTCTTCATCGGTCAGCCAGCCCAGCTCAAAACCGATCTCTTCGGGGCACATGATCTTGATGCCCTGGCGATGTTCGATCGTGCGCACGAAGGACGAGGCGTCGTGCAGGCTGTCATGGGTTCCGGTGTCGAGCCAGGCATAACCGCGGCCGAGCCGGACCACATGCAGCTTGCCCTGGTCGAGATAGCTGCGGTTGACGTCGGTGATCTCGAGCTCGCCACGAACGGATGGCTTGATCGACGCGGCGATGTCGACGACCGAATTGTCGTAGAAATA
>NZ_JBXARL010000025.1:0-1982 GCF_058808215.1 Aminobacter sp. GW821-FHT11F06
CCTTCCAACTGTCAACGACCTTTTCCAACTTTTGCGAATTTTTTGCGACAAACAACCAACCCAATCCCACACCCCTTAAAGACCCTGCGGAAGCAAAAGTTAAGCAAAACAAAACCCACACAAAACCAGCTGCCGCCACAGCCAATCCAACCCAACCCATTCAATCTCAACGCGAAAACCAAGGCGGCAACCGCGCGCCAAACGCGAAACCACACCAAAACAACAGGAATCGGACGAACAAACGACACGCGGCCACGGCCGAAATCGACCGACAAAAATGATTCAGGACCGATTCACGGCAAGTTCGACTCGGCCTCGCCGGCTGTCGTCGCCTGGCCATTTCGGTCAGATGTTGAGCGAGCTCGGCAAAGCCGTGCGGAGGCGCAGTTGGTTCTGGCTGGACAAATGATCCAATGAACCTGGCGGAATGTTGCTGCTTGCCTGTCTTCTCCGATGCCCAAATGCAAACGGCCCGCCGGTTTTGACCGTGCGGGCCTTCGTCATTTCTGGGTTTTCCGGATGCGGCTTTGGCATTGACCTGAGACCCCAATCTCCGCCGGTTTGAGGGAGAGTCCTTGGTTTCATTTCTGGCCTTATGCGGCCTGTTTTTCCAGCGTGGATTTCATTGCGAACTCGACCGGCGACATGTTGCCGAGGGCCGAATGTGGTCTGTGGTGGTTATAATCCTCCTTCCATGAGGTGATGGCGCTGCGGGCCTCGGACAGCGTCAAGGCCAGCGTGTCGTTGAGACACTCGTCCCGGAAGCGCCCGTTGAAGCTCTCGACGAAGGCGTTTTGCATCGGCTTGCCCGGCGCGATGTAGTGCCATTCGGCGCCGGTCTGCTGGCACCATCGCAGGACCGCCATCGAGGTCAGCTCGGTGCCGTTGTCGGAGACGATCGTGTCGGGCCGGCCGCGCCAGCGGATGATGGCGTCGAGCTCGCGCACGACGCGCAGGCCCGAGAGCGAGGTGTCGGCGATAAGCGCCAGGCACTCCCGCGTATAGTCGTCTACGACGACCAGCACCCGGAAGCGACGGCCGTCAGTAAAAGTGTCGGAGACGAAGTCCAGGCTCCAGCGGGCATTGGCGCAATCCGGAACAAGCATGGGCCTGCGCGTGCCCAGCGCCCGCTTGCGGCCGCCGCGCCGGCGCACCTGCAGTTTCTCCTCCCGATAGAGGCGCCGGAGCTTCTTCTGGTTCATCACGATGCCCTGCCGGTCCTGCATGACGTGGATTCTGCGATAGCCGAACCGCCGGCGCTCTGCTGCCACGGCCTTCATCGCTTCGCGCAACGGTTCATCATCGGGACGGGTGCTAATGTAGCGCACCGTCGAACGGTCAATCCTCAGAGCCTGGCACGCCCGACGCTGGCTCACCCCATGCACCTCGCAGGCATGAGCCACCGCCTTCCGCTTCGCATCGGGCGTCACCATTTTTTTGCGGCGACATCCTTCAAGATCGCGTTGTCGAGCATCTGCTCGGCAAGGAGCTTCTTCAGCCGGGCGTTCTCGTCTTCCAGTGCCTTCAGGCGACGGGCATCGGACACGTCCATGCCGCCGAACTTGGCCTTGAACTTATAGAAGGTGGCGGCCGAGATGCCGTGCTTGCGGCAGACATCCGCCGTCTTCGCACCGGCCTCCTGCTCCTTCAGCATCCCGATGATCTGCTCTTCCGTGAACCGTGATGGTCGCATCGTCCGTCTCCGTGATCGACGGACTCTACCCAAATCTGGAGGAAGTTCAGGGTCTCAGGTCAAGCAAAAAGCCCGCACGAGGCGGGCTTTTGTTTGGTTGCGGGGACAGGATTTGAACCTGTGAGGTTCGGGTTATGGTCCGGAGGACGAGGAGCTACCATCGCCAGGGAAGCTGAGCTTCCCGCCAGCGATAGAGCTCGTGGATTTGAAGAGGTTTGGTTGCGGGGACAGGATTTGAACCTGTGACCTTCAGGTTATGAGCCTGACGAGCTACCGGGCTGCTCCACCC
>NZ_JBXARL010000026.1:0-1780 GCF_058808215.1 Aminobacter sp. GW821-FHT11F06
TGTCGCAGCTATTTAAAGATGAGACAAAGCAAGCAACTTAGAAATGCGATATGATCCTAATCATTATTACTTCGTTTGCAAGTTGCTGTATTTGTGAAGGGGCAAAGGCGCAAGCCGCCGGCCGGGTGAAGCTGGTCAGGGTTGCGCAGCCCGGTCGGCGGCGGATGGCTTTCCCAGCAAAATGAACTTTAGCTTTGACCGCCCGGTCACTTTGCCGCCTTCAGCTGCGCAAGGGCTTGCTGGCGCTTTGCGATAACCACCGGATCCTGGGTAAAATCGGTCTTTCTGCCAGGCTTGGTGCCACGCTTCTGGTAGCCATTCCCTTGGCTGCCATCGCGAATGCCGAACATATGATCCGTCTGACCGGTGCGGCGCGGTCCGCCTTTGCTGCGCTGCTGTTGGCGCCCCGCCTGCAGTTCAACCACGATCGAAAGCATGTCATCCAGCCGTTTGTTCTCCACCACATCAGGGCGATGCACGGAACGTAACGTGTCGAACGTCCTGTAGGGCAGGGTGGCTTGCCCATCTGTGATCTCCAGGCGTCCGTCAGGATAGTCGCAAACCACAACCTTCTTGCCGGCCAGCGCCGCTGCGCGATCTGTCGGATCGAGAATGAACATCACCTTGTCATAGCGCAGCGTCAACGAGTTCGACAGCTTGCGAACCTCCTTGCGGCACATCGCACCATCGAGGTTCTCATGCGCGGCAAACGGCCGATGCATGTCCTTCGGATTACGCGCTGCCTTGCCAAAGCGACGATTGAAGTCGGCCATGAACTCTGGCGCATAGGCGTTCGCCGCCTCGATCGTATCGATGCCGCGCAGCCGCAATTCCTTCACCAGCCGATCCTGCAGCGTCTGATTGGCGCGCTCGACGCGCCCCTTGGCCTGCGGGGTGTTGGCGCAGATGATGTCGATGTTCAGCTCATAAAGCGCCCGACCGAATTGCGTCAGACCGCTCGTGCGGTCCTTCAGCGAGGCATGCGTGCTGCGAAAAACGCCGTGCTTGTCACTGTAGAACGCAATCGGCTTGCCCCATTGCTGCAAATAGGCCTTCGTCGCGTGCAGATAGTCAAAGGTGTTTTCTGAAGCCGCAAAGCGTAAGTGCAGAAGCTTGCCCGTCGCATCGTCGATATAGACGAGCAGGGCGCATTTGCGGCCACGTTCCTCGAACCACCAATGATGCGAACCATCGATCTGGATAAGCTCACCAAAACAATCGCGCCGGCCGCGTGGCTGGAAAACCCGCTTCTTACGCGCCCGGCGTGATAGCCAAATACCGGCTTCCATCATCCACTGACGCAGCGTCTCCTTGCTGACGGAAACCTGATGGCGCTCGGCAAGCTTCTCGGCCGCCAAGGTCGGACCGAAATCCGCGTAATGCTCACGCACCAGGTCGAGAGCCAGATTGCGGAAATCCTCGCTGTGGCGCCGGTTGCTCGGACGACCACGCTTCTTCGAGGCCAGGCCGTCGGCGCCGTCCACATCATAGGCCTGCAAAAGCCGATGGACCTGGCTGCGACTGAGCCCCAACAGCTCAGCCGCCCGGACCACCGTCAGGCGTCCTTGGCGAACCTGCTGAATACGTTCAAGACGATGCAATTCCTTCTGCGACATGACGATCAAACAAGACATGACGACTCCGAACACAGATGGCCTTGGCCACGATGCAAGTCGCTGATCTTGCTCCCCAACGCTGACCTTCGACCAGCATCCCAAGAGGCGACGACTGTCGCATCTCTAACCGGCTCATGTGTCGCATCTCTAAAATGCCGCTACAC
>NZ_JBXARL010000027.1:0-1572 GCF_058808215.1 Aminobacter sp. GW821-FHT11F06
CTGGTCAAGGCAACGATGCTGACCGATGCCGGCCGCGTGGTTCACCCGAATTTCGCCGGCGCGGCAGCAGCTTCAGCGGCGGCAAAACCCAAGCCGATCGTTGCGGGCCAAAACCGCGGCGACGATCCGGCAAGCGACGGCAGCGCACCCGCCAAGGCGGTGGCGAAGAAGCCCGCCGCCAAGGCTGACAAACCCGCAGCGGCCAAGAAGTCTGCTGCCAAGAAGTCCAAGGGAGACGCGTGATGGAAGGTCTTCAAAAAGCCCTCGACCAGCTCGACCAGGCGGTTGCCGCCGTCCGGCTCGGCGTCCAGGATCTCGCCACCGCCCAGAATGCGGCCGAGGCCGCCGGTGGTGCAGCGCACGCACTGTCGGGTGGAGCGATCGACCCGTTCGTCTTCCGCTTCGCCATCTTCGTTTTGGCGATCTTCGTTGGCTATTACGTCGTCTGGCAAGTGACGCCGGCGCTGCACACGCCGTTGATGGCGGTGACCAACGCGATCTCCTCGGTGATCGTGGTCGGCGCACTTTTGGCCGTCGGCATTGCCGCTTCGGGCCTTGCCACCGGCTTTGGCTTCATTGCCCTGGTGCTGGCCTCGGTCAACATCTTCGGCGGCTTCCTCGTCACCCAGCGCATGCTGGCGATGTACAAGAAGAAGGACAAGTGACGTGACCTTGAACCTCGCTTCCTTCCTCTACCTCGTCTCCGGCATCCTGTTCATCTTGGCGCTGCGTGGCCTGTCGCATCCGACCACCTCGCGGCAGGGCAACACCTACGGCATGATCGGCATGGGCATTGCCATCTTGACCACGCTGGCGCTGGCCAAGCCCTCGGCCACCGGCCTCGGCCTGATCGTGCTTGGCCTTGCCATTGGCGGCGGCATCGGTGCTGTCACCGCACGGCGCATCGCCATGACCTCGATGCCGCAGCTTGTCGCAGCCTTCCACAGCCTCGTTGGCATGGCCGCCGTGATGGTCGCTGCAGCGGCTGTCTATGCGCCGGAAAGTTTTGGCATCGGCAGCGTCGGCGCCATCCACGGCCAGGCACTTGTCGAGATGAGCCTGGGTGTCGCCATCGGCGCCATCACGTTTACCGGCTCGGTCATCGCCTTTTTGAAGCTCGATGGCCGCATGTCGGGCAAGCCGATCATGCTGCCCGGCCGCCACTTCATCAACGCGGCATTGGCCATCGCCCTTGTCGTGCTCATCGTCATGCTGGTGACGACCCAGTCGACGACGGTGTTCTGGCTGATCGTCGCCGTGTCTTTGGTGCTCGGCGTGCTTTTGATCGTGCCGATCGGTGGCGCCGACATGCCGGTGGTGGTGTCGATGCTCAACTCCTATTCGGGTTGGGCGGCGGCCGCACTCGGCTTCACGCTTGGCAACCTCGCTTTGATCATCACCGGCGCGCTGGTTGGCTCGTCGGGTGCGATCCTCAGCTACATCATGTGCAAGGGCATGAACCGCTCCTTCATCTCGGTCATTTTGGGTGGCTTCGGCGGCGAGACCGCGGCTGTTGCCGACGACGGCATCGAGCGCACCGTCAAGCAGGGTTCGGCCGACGACGCCGCCTTC
>NZ_JBXARL010000028.1:0-1044 GCF_058808215.1 Aminobacter sp. GW821-FHT11F06
TGTTTAGTCCCGGCATTTGCTGGAGCGGGTCGAGAGAGAACCGTTCCGGCTGGGAAAGCCATGCCTTGCAGATGAATTCGTAGGGCGTGAGGCCTTTGAGGGTCTTGAGCCTGCGGCCGAAGTTGTAGGCCGAGACGAAGTCGGCCAGGTGCTGGCGGAGTTGGTCGTGGCTCTCATAGTAGAAGCGCCTGACGGTGGCATCCTTGATGGTCCGGTTCATCCTCTCGACCTGGCCGTTGGTCCACGGGTGCCTTGCCTTGGTGGTGCGGTGTTCGATGTCGTTCGTGGCGCAGGCGTATTCGAAGGCATGGGCGCGGAAGCGTTCGCCGTTGGCGATGGCCTCCTTGATGAGCGGCACGGCCGAACCGCCGGCGCCGGGGGTGGTGAACTGAATGCCGTTGTCGGTGAGCACGGTGTGGATCTTGTAGGGAACCGCCGCGATCAGGCGCAGCAAGAACTCTCTGGAGACGGCGGTGGTGGCCTTCTCATGCAATTCGACGAAGGCGAACTTCGAGGTGCGGTCGATGGCGACGAACATGTGCAGCTTGCCCTGTTCGGTGCGCACCTCGGCGACGTCGATGTGGAAGTAGCCGATCGGATAGCTCTTGAATTTCTTCTTCGCCGGTTTGTCGCCTTCTGTGTCCGGCAAGCGACCGATGCCGTGGCGCTGCAGACAACGATGCAATGACGAACGCGTCAGGTGCGGGATCGTGGGTTGCAAGGCATAGAGGCAGTCATCGAGTGGCAACACAGTGTAGCGCCGGAAGGCGACGATGACCGCCTCTTCCTCGATTGAGAGCACTGTCGATCTCGGCTCCCTCGGACCGGTCGGCAGATCGGCCACCGAGGTCCGCTTCTTCCATTTCGCCACCGTCTTCTGGTTGATCCCGTAGCGTTTCGCCAGCGCCCTCAGGCTCTCTTGACTATGCTGTATCGCTCGACGGACCGCCTCTGTCGTCGTGGCGCTCCCATGAAGAACCTGGCCCATAGCGCATCCCTTGATTCGAACGATAAGGATGCCCCATCAAAGCCTGGGATCAAACA
>NZ_JBXARL010000029.1:0-1035 GCF_058808215.1 Aminobacter sp. GW821-FHT11F06
TGTGGAGCCTCAACAGGTTGTCCCCAGACAGGCCGAGTCTGCTTATTGGTGTTTTAGATTTTAGGCTGCCGTGAGGCCTGTGCCAATTGTAGCGGTGGAGCCAGGCCGGCAACTCGGCGGCGCGATGGTCTGAGGTCGGGTATGCGACGGCGTAGGCCCATTCCCTGAGCGCAGTCTGGATGAAGCGCTCGGCCTTGCCATTGGTCCTGGGCGTATAGGGTTTTGTGCGGAGGTGTTTGAGGCCAAGCTTGCGGCAGGCCTTGGCGAAGGCTTGCGACCGGTAGCAGGAACCATTGTCGGTCATGACCCGCTCGATGGTGATGCCAAGACTGGCATAATAGGCGAGCGCCGCCTCGAGGAAGGCGACGGCGCTTTCTTTCTTTTCGTCGGCGAGGATCTGCGAGAAGGCGACACGCGAGGCGTCGTCGATGCAGACATGGACGAACTCCCAGCCGACGCCACGGCTGTTGGACTGGCCGGTGCGGTCGCCGGTAATGCGATGGCCGACACGGTCGAAGCGCCCGAGTTTCTTGATGTCAATGTGGATCATCTCGCCAGGTTTGTCGCGCTCGTAGCGGCGCACCGGCTCGGCCGGATCGATGTCCTTCAGCCGCGAAAGACCCGCTCGCCTGAGCACCCGGCTTACCGTCGCCGCCGACACCCCAACCTGCTTGGCGATGTGCTTGCCCGTCAGCCGCTGGCGGCGCAGCGTCGCGATCTCGGCGGCAATCTGCGCCACGGTCTGTCTCGGGCTCCGCTTCGGCCGCGACGATCGGTCGGCCATGCCGTCCCAGCCTTCGGCCTGGAAACGCGCGACCCAGCGCGCCACGACCTTCACCGTCACACCATATGTCCGCGCCGCAACGGCTTTGGAGAGACGGCCTTCAACAACGTCGCGGGCCATCTCCTCTCGACGGCGTGGCGTCAAACGGGCATTCTTATGGATGTTCATTCGGTCCTCCGAGACTCACTGAAGCTTTGACAACCTCAGCTTTCCCGGCCGGGACCGAATGGACAACCTCCTGAAAGCTCACA
>NZ_JBXARL010000030.1:0-830 GCF_058808215.1 Aminobacter sp. GW821-FHT11F06
GCCGACGGCCCGATGCCGCAGACCCGCGAGCACATCCTGCTTGCCCGTCAGGTTGGCGTTCCCGCCCTTGTCGTGTTCCTCAACAAGGTCGACCTTGTCGACGACGCCGAGTTGCTCGAACTGGTCGAGCTCGAAGTGCGCGAACTTCTGTCGAAGTACGAATATCCCGGCGACGACATTCCGATGATCAAGGGTTCGGCTGTTGCCGCCCTCAACGACGGCGACAAGAAGATCGGCGAAGACGCGATCCGCGCGCTGATGGAAGCGGTCGACGCCTACATCCCGACGCCTGAGCGTCCGATCGACCGTCCGTTCCTGCTGCCGATCGAAGACGTGTTCTCGATCTCGGGCCGCGGCACTGTGGTGACCGGTCGCGTCGAGCGCGGCATCGTCAAGGTTGGCGAGACCGTCGAGATCGTCGGCATCCGCCCGACCACGTCCACGACGGTGACCGGCGTTGAAATGTTCCGCAAGCTGCTCGATCAGGGCCAGGCTGGCGACAACATCGGCGCGCTGATCCGTGGCGTTGGCCGTGAAGACGTCGAGCGCGGTCAGGTCCTGTGCAAGCCAGGTTCGGTCAAGCCGCACAAGAAGTTCGTGGCTGAAGCCTACATCCTGACCAAGGAAGAAGGTGGCCGTCATACGCCGTTCTTCACCAACTACCGTCCGCAGTTCTACTTCCGCACGACTGACGTGACCGGTATCGTGACGCTGCCGGAAGGCACCGAGATGGTCATGCCCGGCGACAACATCACCGTCGATGTCGAGCTGATCGTGCCGATCGCCATGGAAGAGAAGCTGCGCTTCGCTATCCGTGAAGGTGGCCGTAC
>NZ_JBXARL010000031.1:0-567 GCF_058808215.1 Aminobacter sp. GW821-FHT11F06
GCACCGGGACGAGTTGCTGTGCGACATAGGCTTTGAAGCACAGGCCGTTGATCGGTCCGTCAAACACGCAAGGAGCGGCGAGCCGGTCGAACCGCAGAGCTCCAACAAAGGTCAGTGTGCGCCAGTGGCCATACGGGGCAAAGCCGCGCAGGCGCTTGCCTCTCGGCCCCAGCCCCGCAGCGGCGCCATGTTGGTCTTGATCCAGGTCTCGTCGATGAAGACCAGCCGTCTGGGGTCGAGGCCCGTCTGCCAGGATCGCCAGCGGTGTCGCCGCCGCGCGATGTCGGCTCGGGCCTGCTCAAGCGCGAACAGTGTTTTTTTTGAACCGCAGCCCCTCGCGCCGCAGGAACTGCCACACCGTATCGTGCGACACCTTCACCCCGCGCGCCGCCAGTTCCGCCTTCAGCCCATGCAGCGACAAATGCGGCGTCTGGTTGAGCCGCTCGGCGATGAAGGCCCGATGCGGCTCCAGAATACGCTTGCGATGGCCGCCCATCTTGCCGGGTGCCACCGACCCCGTCGCGCGATAGCGCTGCGACCACTTCACCACCGAAGACACGGCGACAC